>CP070656.1:1849074-1854148 GCA_020355065.1 Fidelibacterota bacterium
CCCTGCTTGGATTTGCCAAGGGTGAAGATCCGGCCATCGTCATCACCCCCGACGAGGCCGAGCTCACCGTAGGCCAGTCACAGCAGTTTCAGGCGGTCTATATTGATACCGCGGGCGTGGAGCACGATACGTCCTTCACCTGGGCCGTTTCAGCCGACTCCCTGGGCACCATCGATACTACAGGCCTCTTCGTGGCTGCTCTGCCCGGTGAATGCGCCGTCACCGCCACCCTGGATACCCTCGTAGGATGGGCCATGGTAACCATCGAAGCGGAAGAAGAGGATACCTCGGGCCATGAGTACGAGTTCCAGCATCTGGTCATCCTACCACGCGACACCGTCGTGGCTCTGGGAGCGGAAATCCAGTTTCAGGCCTACCAGCCCGACAGCACCGACTTTCCCGGTGAACCCATGGACACCACCCTCACCTGGACCCTCGCGGGCATGCCGGTAGGGGACCTGAGCGAGGATGGTCTCCTCACCGCCACGGCCACCGGCTACGGTGTGGTCCGCGCCCAACTGGATGAGTGGGAAGGCTCCGCCTTTATCGTCGTCGTCGACTCCTCAGCTGACCCCACTGGGCTCAACGAGATCACCATCACCCGCGACTCACCCAGCAAGAAGGGCTATACCACCATGAGTGTCCTGAACGAAGGTGAACTCTGGACCATTGGTGGACTGCCCCACCCCATGAATATCCTGAATGGGGGCAACGTCTATTTCCCCGTCGGCTGCCTCACGCAGGATATCCGCATCCACATCAGCCTACCCGGCTTTACCAAGGTTCAGGGCGATACCGTCGGATTTACACATGAAGGCGTCATCAGCGGTATAGACTTCCAGGTCATGGTCGACGACATCGTGTCGGAACCCTATGACTTCGAAACCCCCCTCATCGTTGGCTTGGTCTTCAAGCGCGGTCTGCTCAAGAATCTGGATATCGATCCCGCTACCCTGGGCCTCTATTTCGCCACCGTCGACGGTGATACCGTGGCCTTCGACACCACCGGAATCGGCTACACTACCGTGGACCTGGCCTTGAATCGCATCTTCTCCACCGTAGCCCACTTCAGTTCCCTGGCCATCGTGGGCGAGGTCGGCAGTGCTGAACCCCTGGGTGCGGATGCCAACGGCCGGAACCTGCCCAATGGGTATGCCCTGCATGCCAATTTCCCCAATCCCTTCAATCCTTCCACCACAATTCGCTTTGACCTGCCGACTGCCGCCCCGGTCTCCTTGGTGGTCTATGACCTGCTGGGCCGCCAAGTGATCAGGCTGGTGGATGGCTATCGGCCGGCCGGGACGGCGGTAGCGATATGGAATGGACGGGACGGCGACGGCCGGGAGGTCCCCACCGGGGTGTATATCGCCCGACTCACGGCACCGGGATTCAGCCGGGCCATTAAAATGCTATTATTGAAATAGCATTAGAGTGGTCCCGCCACAGGCAGGGGTGCTGCTGAAATAAGCGCCTGAGGACTCCCGCAGCACTGTTACTGAAATAGGCGTTCTTGTAGCAGCCCCGCTTCATGCGGGGCTGCTGTTATAATAGGCTCGAATGCTTGACTTGAATGAGTTCTATGCCCCGGATTGGAATGGGGTATCGGCTATGGGCCAAGCTGACCCGCCCGATAGACGATTTACATGCCGGATCGGTATTCTGGCTCTGTTAGACAACCAAACCTGGCCGTAGTACGTCTAATACCCCACATATTATTGTTGAACGGTTCTGCCGTTCCGATGAACACTCATGGTAGCAAGATGACCCCTCACCACGGCGTCAATTCGAAAGGCTCAGCGATGTTTTACAGGCTCTCCAGCTGGATGCTAACCGGTTCCTTACTCATAGCCGGTTGCGTAGGGACACGGGAATATGTTAACTCCGCAGCGTCCATCGACCATTACGATTCCATTGTCCTGGTCCCCATCCAGGATGATCCTGCCTTTCAGGGCTTGGGTGATCGCGTTACTGCCCGGATCCACGATCGGCTGGAGCGCTCCGACATTCGTGTGCTGCAACCACGCGACGATACACTTTACCTCGCTGCGGATCGTCTCCCAAGCGCTCAACTCGCCGACTTGCAGACGACAGTGGAACACGCTCCAGATGCCCATGTGCAAGCCATACTCACCGGCTCAATCGATCATCTGGAATCCTCAGAGGTCACCAAGACGGGTGAATTTACTCGAACCAGCACCATCACTTATAACGTGTCCACCGCCATCTTAAACCTGAAACTGATCGATTGTTGCTCAGGTGATACCCTCTGGCACGCATCAAGGCGCAGCTCTGCCACCGGACGGGAGGCCGAATTCCTGGCTGCTGATAAGGCCGCCCGGCATCTGGTCAAACGTCTGTTGCGACACGCTCAGGACTGACCGGTCTCCATCTCTACCACACGCATCCCGTCCTCAGGAGCTGGCTTTACTTGGTGCGGAACGAGATCGGTGGGTACATTCTTCTCATATCCGTTTAACTACACCGCAGGAAGACCCATGAATCGACCTACTTGTATATCCCTTGCCTTCGCTGTTGTTCTGCTGGGCAGTCCAGCCTGTCAGAACTTCGAACCGGACGCTGCCAGCCGCGCGAAGCTGGACGAAACCATCACCGATTTCTACGCGGCCATCAATTCGGGTGAAACCGCCTCCAGGGCCCGGTTCTTCACCGAAGAAGCTCTCCTCCTGCCCAATGGCGGGAGCCCCATCCAGGGCCGGGAGGCGATCCGGGACATGCTCACCGCCAGCCAGGACGCCATCTTCCGCATCCGGAACCGCGAAATCCTGGATATGGCGGTCTGGAACGATGTGGCCTACACCGTCAATGCCTACGAGTACGCCTATCATATGCCCGATGATGATTCGGTATGGTACCCCACTAAGAACATCCACATCTGGAGGCGCCAGCCTGATGGCGCCTGGCAGCTGCATGCTGATCTCTGGAACAGCAGCCCTGCACGGAAATAAGGGGGTGATCATGAAAAACAATCCTCTGGGTCCGCCTATGCTCCTCGCCGGTATGTGTATGCTTATCTCCTGCGCCACCATTGGCTCCCGGCAGGCACCCGCCGCGGACCAGCCTGGCAAGGCGGACCTCCGCCTGGCCAAGCTGCACTAGACCAACGCCAGCGGCGAACAGGGTCTGACCACCTTCGAGTACGACCCCGGGGGTGTCATGGTCCGGGCCTTCTGGGAGCTGCTCGATGGAACCCGGCACTCCCGGAATTATCATACCTTCGACTCGCGCGGAAATATGACCGCCAAGTATCGGGAGTTCTCCGATGGAATCACCTCCCTGCAGCGGTTCGAGTATGACAATGCCGGTAACCTGGTCACCGAACATTTCGAACGGTCCGACAGCGTGACGGGCATTACGCACTATGACTATGATCCGGCCGGACGATTGATCACGGCCCGCTGCAAGGGTCTCAATGGCTGGTTCATCGGCGTGATCCATTATGAATATGACGAGACTGGCAACCGGATCGGGGGCGCCATCGACCAGGCCGGAAAGCGCACCGGTCATATCACCTATACCTACGACGAGTATGGTAACCTGAGCACCGAGCACTGGGATTTCCCGGGTGTGTGGAGTCAATCCTTTACCTATGAATACCAGACGGCACCGCCTCCAACCTGCACCTCGTCCAATGTGTTCATCCGCAATACCGGTGACGCCCGCGTTATCAGGGAGCAGTATGATTACAACGGCACCATCGGCGGACCCTCCTACTATGAGTACGATGCCCGCGGCTGGCTGGTTAAGAAAATCTTCGTTCGCTCCGACGATTTCGAGACCGCCACCACCTATGAATACGACCATGCGGGAATCTTGCTGCAATCGTTCCGCGAGTACTCCAATGGACTAAGTGCGGTTTTCTCCTATAAGTTCGATGGCAACCGGAGATTGGTCCACCGGGCCTTTACCCGGTCGGATGGCGTCCTCGGCGTTGAGACCTATGAATACGATTTGAAAGGCCGGCTGGTCTCTGCCGTCTATGATAACTTTGACACCTGGCTCACGGGAACGATCACCTTCCAGCACACCGACGATGGCCGGCTCACCGGGGGCACTTTTGTGGGCCGGGACGGCTTTGATGCCGAGCTCAGCTTCGAACACGATGCCAACGGAAATGTGGTCACCATCCATTGGGTGCTCTCCTCAGGCCAGACCCAGACCTATACGTTCGAATATGAGCCCCTGACTTCCGACTAGCGGGCCGGAGCCGCTGAGGCCCATCGCTTGCGATAGCTGGCCGCGCGGTCCCGCTCGATACGGGTTTTCACCGCCTGGTGGCCTACATACATGCCTAGAACATATATATAATTGCCTGAAGCAACTATATGGGCTATATTGCGCTTGGTACAGCATGCAGCGGGACGCTGTTCACGGAGGTAGCCAGGTCTGAGCAGGAAATCAGTGAGCGCATAGCCGCCGTGCGGCAATTCAACCGCTTCTATACCCGCAAAATCGGGATCCTTTCCGAAGGCCTGCTCGATACACCCTATTCTCTGACCAAGGCCCGGGTCCTCTTTGAACTGGCCCAGCAACCGGACTTGACCGTCACCAGGCTTGCCGACCTGCTGCAGGTGGATGCCGGGTATATGAGTCGTATCATTTCCTCCTTCCAGCGCGATGGACTGATCACTCGCACGAGACCGGAATCCGATGGCCGCCGGCGGATCCTGACCCTGACCCGCCGGGGACAGGAAGTCTTTCACGATCTGGACCGTCAGGCTGGCGTCGATGTGCAGGCCATGTTGAAAGACCTGACCGCGGAAGACCAGCTCCGGCTGCTCAAGGCCATGTCCGCCATCCACGACACCCTCACCCCCCGGTCGCCAGGCGATGGCCCGATTCTGATCCGGTCACACCGGTCCGGGGATATCGGCTGGATCGTGCAGCGGCACGGTGTTCTCTACAATGAGGAGTACCGGTTCGACGAGACCTTCGAGGCCCTGGTGGCCGGCATCCTGGCCGACTTGGTCAAGACCTATGACCATAAAAAGGACCATATCTGGATCGCCGAGCTCGATGGGGAACGGGTGGGCTCCATCGTGGCGGCCAAGAAGGA
>CP070656.1:1854248-1857931 GCA_020355065.1 Fidelibacterota bacterium
CTGGGCTTACTGGCCCCGGACCTTTAAGATATATATTGAGTTCCGCCCACCCCTTCACTTCACGCCCGACATGTCCGATGAGGAAGTAGCCCTGCTGGTGGATGAATCGATCCGGTGGAACATGGATTGGGATCTCGCCGACTATAAAGGCCGCATTCCCCGGGGCATTCGTCCGGCTTCCGGCATCAACAACCTGATATTTCGCTGCCCCGACTGCGGGGAAGAGGAGGGGCTTCAGGTTATCCGTGGCCGCTATCTGGACTGTAATCTCTGCAAATCCCGCTGGCGCGTCGGTGGGGATTCCTCCCTCACTAACGAACGCACTGGTGAACGTCGCACTTCTACCGAGGCCTTCCGTCATATCCTCACCTTCCCTCGTGAACAGCGGGACTTCGGGCCGCAGGGAAAAGGATACATCCGCGCTCTGGATGTACCCGTATATCTGGAGGTGGACTTTCCCAAACAGGACTTGCTCGGCAATTACGATATCATTATGCGGGAAGACCGGATCGATTTCATTCCGGTAGGCGAGGGTGATCCGATCTCGGTTCCTTTCGACGATATTCATTCTCTGTCTCTGGAAAAACACTACCGCTTCCAAGTTCGTCTCAAGGGCCGCCTCTATCAAATGCATCTCCATGGCAAGGGCAGCGCCATCCAGTGGGAGGTCTACCTGCAGCTGATGCTGCCGCAGGTGAACCACTTTCTGATCCGGTCTATGGAGGAATACTACCTGGCCCCCTTGGAAAAGAAATCGACCTGACCTGAAACCGCGCCAACCGAGGAGGAATCATGTCCACACCCTGGGATCTCACGGTCAATCTGAAAGATGCCGTACTTGATTTTACGTGGCTGAGCATTCTGCTCATCGCAGGCGCCATACTCCGCCGATATATCCCCTTCTTCCAGAAATACCTGGTCCCGAATAATATCCTCGGCGGATTCCTGGGACTGCTCATCGGGGCCCAGATACTGGGCATTGCCGACCTCTCCAGCGAGCGGCTGGGGATGTACGTCTATCACCTGCTGGCACTGACCTTCATCGCCATGGGGCTGCGGCAGGAGAAGAAGGAATGGGGTACCGGCCCCGCCAGTATGGCCTTCTCGTTCATCAACACGTATGTGGTGCAGGGCACCATTGGGTTGATCGTGGCGCTGATCCTGATCAATACTTTCATGCCCGATCTGTTCGGTGGGATCGGCCTGCTGGTGCCTTTGGGCTTCGGAATGGGGCCCGGATTGGCCTACAGCATGGGCCATAGTTGGGAGCGGCTTGGGTTCGAAGGTGGGGGCGTGGTGGGGCTGACATTCGCCGCGGTGGGCTTTTTGATCGCCTATTTTGTGGGCATTCCGCTGATTCAGCGGGGCATCCGCAAGCGGGAAACCACGCTGGTCGATGGCATCGATGGGATCGATGAGCAGGTGCGGCGTGGTATCCTGAGAGAGCCGCCGACCTATAAGTCCGCGGGGAAGCTGACCATCGCCACTGAGGCCATGGAGCCCATGGCATTCCAGATCGGCTTGATCGGGGCGCTGTACCTGATCACCTACGGATTTACCTGGGGCGTGACCGAGCTGATGAAGGGTACCTTCCTGGAGGACTTCGACTTCCCGGGGATCGTGTGGTCGTTCCATTTCGTGTGGGCGGCGCTGATCGCCATGGGGGCCCGGAAGATCATGGACATGCAGGGGCGCGGGTACGTCATCGACCGGGGGCTGATGACACGCGTCACGGGCGTGTTCATGGACTACCTGGTGTGCGCCTCCATCGCGGCCATCACCTTCTCCATCGTGTGGGACTACTGGGTGCCGATCCTGATCATGTGCGTACTGGCCGGTGTGGGTACCTACTTCTTCCACCGCTGGCTCATGTGGCGCGCCTTTGACAATTACCACTTTGAGCGCTTCGTCGGCATATTCGGGGACCTGACGGGCACCATCAACAGCGGGCTGGTGCTGGTACGGGTGACGGACCCCGAGTTCGACACGCCGGTGGCGGAGGACCTTGTGTACGCCAGCGGCATCGCCCTGGGCATCGGGATACCGCTGCTGTTCGTGTTGAACATGCCCATGACGGTATTCGCCAACCTGTTCGAGAATCCCCAGACGGGGTACTGGATCACCGCCGGCATTTTGTTGGGGTACGGCATCCTGCTGATGATCATCTGGCGGCTGATCGGTGTGCTCTCATTCAAGTCGCGGAAACCGGCGCATCTCGCGGAATAGATCGTGACTGACGAGCGTCCTATTGCCACCCTGCTGCTGGACAACGGGGCGGTATTTCACGGCCGGGCGTACGGGGCCGTGGGGGAAACCGCCGGGGAGGTCTGTTTCAACACGGGGATGACGGGCTACCAGGAGATCCTCACCGACCCCTCCTACGCGGGACAACTGGTGACCATGACCTATCCCCACATCGGGAACACGGGGTTGAATCCCGAGGACGTGGAGAGCGAACGGGTGCAGGTGGCGGGGTTCATCGTGCGGGACGGGGTGTCCAGCCCCTCCAACTGGCGCATGACCCAGCCCCTGGAAGACTACCTGGTGGAGCAGGGGACCGTGGGTATCCAGGGCATCGACACGCGGATGCTGGTGCGGATGATCCGGGAAGAGGGGGCCATGAACGGGATCATCTCCAGTGAGACGGACGACGAGTCGACGCTGAAGGCGCGGCTGGCTGAGGTACCCTCCATGACAGGGCTGGACCTGGCGGCGCGGGTGACGTGTCGTGAGCCGTATCCGTGGGGATCGGGCAAGGGCCGGTTCAAGGTGGCTGCCTACGATTTCGGTATCAAGTGGAATATATTGCGCATCCTTGAGGATCACGGCTGCGCGGTGACCGTGCTGCCCGCCTCAACTCCTGCCAGGGACGTACTCGCCATGCAACCGGACGGGGTGTTCCTGAGCAACGGTCCCGGCGACCCCGAGCCGGTGACCTACGCCATCGAGGCGGTGCGGGAGCTGCTGGGGCAGGTGCCGCTGTTCGGCATCTGCCTGGGGCACCAGATCATGGCCCTAGCACTGGGCTTTGCCACCTACAAGCTGAAGTACGGGCACCGGGGGATCAACCACCCGGTGAAGAACCTGGAGACGGGTCAGGTGGAAGTGACCAGCCAGAACCACGGCTTCGCGGTGGATGGGGAGAGCGTGGACGAACAGGTGGCACGGGTGACGCATATCAACTTGAACGACGATACGGTGGAGGGTCTGCGGTGCGTGCAGCTGCCGGCGTATAGCGTGCAGTACCACCCGGAGGCCAGTCCCGGGCCGCACGATGCGCGCTACCTGTTTGAGGAATTCATCGGGCTAATGGGGGAATAGCAGCTGTCGGTTATTAGTGAAGAGGGGGAATCATCACTTTCGGTTGGCTTGCTCAGATGCAAAGTTGGAAGCCCTTGAGCGGCTAGAGGGGACTGGAATGATGGCACGCTATATGGGCACGTGGAGTGCCGTGTTGGGTCTCGTAATCCTGATGGTGGGAGCGGTTATGGGGCAGGGATACAAGTCCGAGGTAAGGGAGATGTTCACCGAAACTGAGGCGGATAAACCGGAGTTGGTGACGGAGGCGGACCTGGACGGCCTGCCTGAACCGGTCCAGCGCTACCTGCGTTACACGGGGGTGGTGGGCAAGGAGCGCATCCGCGTGGTTAGGCTGAAACAGAGGGGACAGATGCGCATCGGGC
>CP070656.1:1858031-1861483 GCA_020355065.1 Fidelibacterota bacterium
ATGAATGTTATCGGGAAATATGGAGGTTCTTTAATGCCCATCCCAAAGAATACTGAAATCCATGTACCTGCTGCGCTGCGCCGGACAAGTGTGTCGGCAGGGTGTTTGTCGGTCGCCGGGTGCGCGAAAAAGCACCGGGAATGGGGCTTGGTCATTACAGAATAGTCCTGGCTGTACTCCCTTGCCCGGGTTCCACATTCTTTGAGGTGCCCGGCATCTTGCCATATTGACCGAATTAACCTATCACGAAGAGAGCATTTGGCTTGGAACTTGTTGCTTAATGACGTTAAATTAGTAAATAAGAATACATTCTTAATAACCGATCTTGGAAATAGACTCCACAGAATTAAAACAACGGCTTAAGCACCTGAAATCTGTCTGCCAACAGGCAGGCATGCGGGTGACTCACCAGCGTCTTGAGATCTTCCGTGAAGTGGCGAATACAGGTGAGCACCCCAACGCTGAACAGGTCTTCCGGGGTGTGCGAGAGCGACTACCAACGGTATCACTCGATACAGTGTATCGAACGCTGTGGGTACTGGTGGATCTGGGTCTGGTCAAGACCATGGGTCCTGGGAGAAGAAGAGCTCGCTTCGACGCTAATCTCGATCAGCATCATCATTTTGTCTGCATTCGTTGTGGATATACCAGGGATTTCCATAGTGAGGACTTTGATGCTCTGACCCCGCCTGATTCTGTACAGGAATATGGGGATATTCAGCAGACACAAGTCGAAGTTAGTGGAATATGCAATACGTGCCGCAATGAAGAACGTGAATAGTAGCAAAGGGGGAAACAATGAATGAGAATAACCAGTGCCCTGTTACGGGCGGAGCAAGCACGTCAGCTGCCCGTGGTCAAGGTAATCGCGATTGGTGGCCCAATCAACTGAACCTGAAGATTCTCAGCCAGAATGCAAGTGAAGTCGATCCTATGGGTGAGGATTTCAATTACTCCGAGGAGTTCAAGAAACTCGATTATGCAGCCCTGAAAAAGGACCTCCATGCGCTGATGACCGACTCCCAGGAATGGTGGCCGGCCGATTACGGTCATTATGGTGGGCTCTTCATCCGTATGGCCTGGCATGCAGCCGGAACATATCGCAACGGTGACGGGCGGGGAGGTGCCAACACTGGAAACCAGAGATTTGCCCCGCTTAACAGCTGGCCAGACAATGCTAACCTGGATAAAGCTCGCCGGCTTCTGTGGCCCATCAAAAAGAAATACGGCAACAGGATATCCTGGGCGGACCTGCTGGTCCTCACCGGCAATGTTGCTTTGGAATCAATGGGTTTCAAGACTTTCGGCTTTGGTGGTGGTCGCCCCGATATCTGGGAACCTGAGATCGATGTCTACTGGGGCGCGGAAGATGAATGGCTGGGAGACAAGCGCTACAGCGGTGACCGCGAGCTCGAGAATCCCTTGGCAGCCGTCCAGATGGGGCTCATCTATGTGAATCCGGAAGGTCCCAACGGTGAACCCGATCCCGTGAAGTCCGCTCGGGATATTCGTGAGACTTTCGCCCGTATGGCCATGAACGACGAAGAAACCGTCGCCCTTGTCGCCGGCGGTCACACGTTCGGCAAGGCCCATGGTGCCGCCGACGCTGCCCATGTAGGACCCGAACCTGAAGGCGCTGACATGGAACACCAGGGTTTTGGCTGGATCAGTAATCATGGCAGCGGTAAAGGTGATGACACCATCACCAGTGGTATCGAAGGTTCCTGGACGCCGGATCCCGTTAAGTGGGATAACGGCTACTTTGACCTGCTGTTTGGCTACGACTGGGAATTGGTGAAAAGCCCCGCTGGAGCTTATCAGTGGGTTCCCGTCAATCCTGACGAGAAGCATCTGGCTCCAGCCGCCCATGATCCATCGAAAAAGGTTACCACTATCATGACCACGGCCGATATGGCCATGCGTATGGATCCTGAATACGAGCAGATCTCCCGTCGCTTTCATGAGAATCCGGATCAGTTCGCCGATGCCTTCGCACGCGCCTGGTTCAAACTCACTCACCGTGACATGGGACCCAAATCACGCTATTTGGGCCCAGAGGTTCCGGAAGAGAATCTGATTTGGCAGGATCCTGTCCCGGCGGTAGATCATGAGTTGATCAACGAGCAGGACATCGCCGGGCTGAAGCGGAAGATTCTGGCTGCAGGCTTGAGCATCTCAGAGCTGGTCTACACCGCCTGGTCCTCGGCATCCACCTTTCGTGGTTCCGACTTCCGGGGTGGTGCCAATGGTGCCCGCATTCGTCTGTCCCCTCAGAAGGACTGGACCGTGAACCAGCCCGGCCAACTGGCCAAGGTTCTGGGCGTTCTGGAAGGTATCCAGGGTGATTTTGGCAAACAGGTCTCTATGGCTGACCTCATCGTCCTCGGTGGGTGTGCCGCCATTGAACAGGCGGCCAAGGCTGGCGGTTTTGATGTTCCGGTTCCTTTCACACCCGGTCGTACCGATACCAACATCGAGCTGACGGATGCTGATTCCTTCGCCGTTCTGGAACCCGAAGCTGATGGTTTCCGCAACTACCAGCGAACAGTTTTCGCTGTTACTGCCGAAGAGATGCTCCTTGATAAGGCCCAGCTGTTGACCCTGACAGCCCCTGAGATGACGGTACTTATCGGTGGTATGCGTGTGCTCGGTGCCAACTTCGACAGTACCAACTATGGCGTCTTCACCGACAAGGTTGGTACTCTCTCTAACGATTTTTTCGTGAACCTGTTGGACATGGCAACCGAGTGGAAGCCTCTGGATGAGGGGGGACATGCGTTCCAGGGTACCGATCGATCAACTGGTGCCCCCAAATGGACGGGTACTCGCGTGGATCTCGTCTTCGGCTCCAACTCCGAGCTGCGAGCCATTGCTGAAGTCTATGCACAGGACGATAACCAGGAGAAGTTCGTCAACGACTTTATCGCAGCCTGGAACAAGGTCATGAATGCGGATCGTTTTGACCTTGACTGACAAGAGTGCAACTCAATCTATGAAACCCCCGGCAATTGCTGGGGGTTTTCATTTCTCCCAACTCATAGGTTTCAAGAGCTTCCAAGACAGTAACTGATCAAGTGTGGTCACCATAGGGCAAATCCCTTCCCCTTTTTCCTACCCCATTTGTGCCGTAGCAACGGGAGAGCAACGAACTGAACCCCGCCGTAGGCGGGACTATGGACGGGGCTACTCTGGTGCTATTTCAATAGCAGCCCCGCTTTCTGCGGGACAAAGGCATCTTGATGGCACCAGTGGATTTATTTGGCAGCCAGGGTGTCGGTAGCCAGCTGAGCCAGAGGTACCTGAATCGAAGCGGTATTGTATGCCAGGATAATGACTTCTAATCTATGATGGAATTAATAATCTTTGGTGCCAGATTAAAGAAATCCGATTCGAGAGAGAATTCCTCTTCGACGTATGGTTCGCTTGTCATTACGATGACAAGATTTTTATCA
>CP070656.1:1861583-1864444 GCA_020355065.1 Fidelibacterota bacterium
ATCGTTGAGGATGATCACGCCATCCTGAAAGGGTTGGAAGAGAGCCTGACCGAGGAGCACTACGAGGTGAAATCGGCCATGGATGGAGCGGAGGGTTTCCAGATGGCACAGGGCGAAAACATCGACCTGATCATACTCGATATCATGCTTCCCAGCAAGAACGGCGACGAAATCTGCCGAGATCTGCGAGCCGCCGGCGTGCAGACCCCCATTCTCATGCTGACGAGCAAACAGGAGGAGGTCGACAAGGTCATGGGTCTGGAGCTGGGTGCCGACGACTACGTGACCAAGCCGTTCAGCATTCGGGAACTGCAGGCCCGCATCAGGGCCCTACTGCGGCGTCCCGCCGCCATCCGGCAAGAGGTCCACGAAGCCACCTTCGGTAACGTACACATCGATTTCAAGAAAATGGTGGCCATCAAGGGCGACAAGCCGCTCAAATTGTCAGCCAAAGAGTTCGAAGTGCTGAAATACTTGATCGAGCGCGAGGGCGAGGTCGTTTCCCGGAACGCGCTACTGGACGAGGTATGGGGGTACGAAGCCTTCCCCAGCACGCGAACCGTGGACAATTTCATTCTATCACTCCGCAAGAAGATCGAGGACCATCCTTCCAAGCCGTCCCACCTGCTCACAGCTCATACGGTCGGCTACAAATTCGTGAAGTAATCCGCCCCCTTTCCCACATCTCTCCCCCATAGTCAGACATACCTGATCAGGCATCGCGGACGTCATGGTCCACCCCGTCGGCAGGAGACTGTGCATTCTCCAAGGTCTGCTATGACGAACCTTTTACCAGATCTTGACAATTCCCTGACAACACTGCCCTAAAAAAAGGGGAGATTCGAGCAGAATTGAGGAACCAATGAACTTGATCACGAAACAGAGGAATGACGATGGGGCCAAAAGGATTGGCCCCATTCCAGCTGCATCCGTGGAACAGCGGAGCAGAGATCACAGATACAAGGAGGGAAGAGTCATGAAAGTTACGATCTATCTGATGCTTGGAATCAGCATATCCATGTCGGGATTGGCCTATGGTCAGCAGGAGGAAGGTATCCTTCCGGCGCAGGCCAAGGCCATCCGGAGCCTGGCCCGTGAACAGGGCTTCACACTGGTGCAACTCAACACGTACCTGACCACAGAATGGGGTGCACCGCTGTATAGTTTGAGCCGGGAGGACGGGGCCGAGCTCATCCGCTTATTTCAGTCGGATAATCCACCTGCGCCGCCGGCTCAGCGTACGGCCACAGTAACAATACCCGAACCAACACCGGTCAGTGCCCCCAGGCAGGAAGAACCCCCACCTCCCATTGAGCCGATCCTGGCCGAGATCCTGGAGGTAGGCATGTCCAAGCGGTTCCACCTGGTGGATGGGAACCTCATCCAGGGTACTATTGTCCGCAAGGAGGATGATGTGTGCCACATCGAGACCATCGATGGACTGCTGAAGATACCGGCGGAAAAGATCCTGGCGGAGACGGCGCATATCACCAAGAAGAACGATACGCGGTACGTGGGGCCGGTGATGAAGGAGACCCCGGAGGAGATCCTACTGCGCTCGCCTTACGGCGACGTGGTGATCAGCAAGAAGGATATCAAGGATATGGACCGTTATCACGGCGGCCGGAAGGTGCGCTGGGCCGAGGAGCGGAGGACGTTCTACCGTGGTGAGGCCGTGCTCACGGATGTCCTCATGGACCCGACGGCATTTCCGCTCCCGGCGAACACGGTCTACCTCAGCGGTTTGTCGCTGGGGTATGCATTCACGGACCGTTTCATGGTGCGCAGCAGTTTCGGCAGCGATTTCACCGGTGATCTGAACCTGCACCCGATGTTTCAGTTCTACAGCCGCGAGACGGGGGTGTCCGAGGTAGGAGCCGCGATCGGGTTTCACATGTTCAACCATCACCCGATGGAGACGCTGGTGGCCAAGTACGCCAAGTATGTTATGCATACTAGTGGGGTATCCCTCCATGATTCACTGGATTTGGATGTGAATGAGGTCATGTTAGAGGACCAACAGGATTTCTACTGGGAGACCTACCTGGTATTGTCATCCCGGCGGTCACTGGCCACCGGTCGGGGCAAGATGGGCTGGCACCTGGGGATCAAGACCAACAGCCTGATTCTCAGCCAGCCGGCATTGGCTTCGGGCTATTCATGGGATATGGAGAGTCTGGTCGTCCCGTTCCACGCCTGGGCGGCGTTCGAGTACGACCTGTCGAAGCGGCTGAAGCTGCAGATGAAGATGTGGGCCGATAATGGGCACAAGTTCCGCACCGTGAGCCAGACAATCGACGACTACTTAGCTGACGGCACCGCCTTCGTACTCGATTCGCCCAGCGGAGAGTACCGCATGGTCGACTTCGATTTCGGATTCCTGTACGCTTTCGGCGAAACATTGCGTCTGGGCCTGCACTTCCAGGAGCCGTATCTGCTGCTCTACTGGGAGTTCTACGAACTATAGGAGCTGCACAGGGATGACCCTGAAGGAGGGAACTATGGACAGGGTACGTTTTTTAGCGGTTGCTCTGATGATCATCCTGGCGGGTGCGTGGCCAATCCCAGTGAATGCGCAGACCCAGGAGGAGACTCTTTCGGCCCGGAACATACGGGCCCGGAAGCTGGCCCAGCATTGGCAGGGGGAACAAATCCAGCTCACGCTGACCGACGGCCGCCAGCTGGTCGGTGAATTCATCGGGGCCGACTTTTACAGTTTCACACTGGACCGAAAGCAGAAGCAGGTGGTGATTCCCATTGAGCAGGTGGCGACGGTGACCCTGAAGCCGGGTCTTATGGAGGCCGGGCTGACGATCATGAGTGGTATACTGGGAGGTGCTCTGGGGGCCGGTATCGTATCC
>CP070656.1:1864544-1867277 GCA_020355065.1 Fidelibacterota bacterium
GAAGTTCGTACGGACGCGGTCCAGAATCTCGTGGCGGCGATCCACATCGCGGGTTACAAAGCCGTCGATCTGCCTTGTATCCCGGAAGTGGTCCTGTGTTTCGCGGATAAGGTATTGCGGGGCTGCCGGGTTACCAAGATCAGTACGCACGACTGGGCTGGTTTCGACTCCCCGAATTTTCCACCACTTGGAACTATTGGAGAGCATATCAAGATCAATACCAAGCTCATTTGGGAAGGCCCTAAGGAAGGGAAGGACTTCTTTATCAACGAAGAGATCGCCACGGAGGTCATGCGGAAGATCGAAGTATTGGAGCTGGGCTTGTTCCCGGGATTCAAGGCCTCTCAATTGAAAACGATTCTGGGACTACCAAATGTCAAAGGAGTTGTCTTGCGAACGTTTGGGAACGGCAATGCACCCGGGAATCCGCAATTCCTTCAGGTTATTGATGATGCTATTAATGGTCCGGATCCCTGCACCATCCTGAGCGTGACCAAATGCCCGAAGGGCATGGTAGAGATGGGGATGTATGCCGCCAGTATCGCTCTTCTCGAGCGGGGTGTCATCAGTGGACTAGACATGACCGGTGAGGCCGCCATGGCGAAACTCTTCTGGACACTCGGCACTCAGACGGGACCAGGTATTGCCGCTCAATTGCAGATCAATCAGCGCGGTGAACAGAGTGAGAACCTGTTTGACTTGCACTATGGAACCGGGGGTAGCAAGGACGAGCCCGTGGACAGGTTTACCGGTTCCATCGCCCCTGACAGTAGATTACTCAGACCTAAGCTCAGCCGGTCGGTTGTGCGTCTCTCTGGAGCAGGATTCTCAGGGATTGAGTATGGTCATGTCGCGAGGGTCCGTATTTTCATGAACCACCCCGACGCCAGCAGCACAACTCCCGCAGATGATCCTCGCTGTGTAGCGGAGTTCATTCACCTTTGGGAGGGTGAACCGGCGACATTGATTCAGGACATTACCGAAAAGACCACGGCGGTCATGGATCAGGGCAACATATCGTTGACAGTTGTTCCTTTGGATGGGGTTAAAGTGTGGTTCAAAGGACTCTACCTCGCGTTGTTCTCCGAGGCCGCCTTTTAATTGCCGCTTAGTTGTGGAGAGCTGGGCTTTAAACGCCCAGAAACGTCCTGACCCGCTCGATCCCTTCCGCCAGACGATCTATTTCATCGGGGGTGTTGTAGACGTACAGGCTGGCCCGCGTGGTAGCCGATACCCCTAGCCGGTGCGTCAACGGTTGGGCGCAGTGGTGCCCCGCCCGCACGGCGATGCCTTCCTGATCCAACAGCTGGGACAGGTCATGGGGATGAACCCCTTCGAGATTGAAGGCTATGGCTGAACTGCTGTTAGAATCCTGCCCGTAGAGTGTCAAGCCTTGAAGCTGGGATAGGACACCCCGGGCGTAGTCGGTGAGTTGGTGCATATAATCCTCGATGCGGTCCATCCCCAGCTTCTCCAGATAATCGATAGCCGCACCCAAACCTACTGCCTGCGCGATGTTGGGCGTACCGGCTTCGAACTTCCAGGGGATGTCATTCCAGGTGGCCTGCTCCATGCTCACCATGCTGATCATCTCTCCCCCGCCCTGGAAAGGTTCCATGGATTCGAGCAGCTCAGGCCTGCCGTAAAGCACACCGACTCCGGTCGGTCCCAGCATCTTGTGACCGGAAAACGCCAGGAAATCGCAGTCCAGCTCTTGGACGTTTACCTGGAAGTGAGGCACACTCTGGGCACCGTCCAGTAAGACGAGGGCTCCCAACTCCCGAGCCCGCTGAACAATCTCCCGCACCGGGTTCACCGTCCCCAGGACATTGGACTTATGGACCACCGCCACGAGTTTGGTGCGCGCGGTTAACACGTCATCAAGGGCTTCAATCTGAAGGGTGCCGTTTTCCTTGAGCGGAACGTAACGCAGCGTGGCACCGGTATCCCGGGCTGCCAGCTGCCAGGGGATAAGGTTGCTGTGGTGCTCCATCTCCGTGACGAGGATCTCATCCCCGGGACCCAGGCTATAGCGCCCCCAGGCATAGGCCACCAGATTGATGGCCTCGGTAGCACCCCTTGTGAACACGATGGAATGCCAATCGGGAACGTTTATGAAGGCCGCCACCTTCTGCCGGGCCGCTTCATAGGCCTGGGTGGCCCGCTCACCGAGCTCATAGATGGCTCGGTGGACGTTGGCATTATCCAATTCATAAAAGCGGGTGACAGCATCTATGACCGGTCGCGGTTTCTGCGTGGTGGCGGCGTTGTCCAGATAAATCAGAGGTTTGCCGTGAATCTTCTGGTGCAGGGCAGGGAAATCGCGGCGCAGCTTCTTGATATCCCAAGGGGACACCGGCTTGGTTACGGCAGGACCCGCCGCGCGTCTATCCTCTGAGGGAGCGGCCTTGGTTGCGGCAGGTGTCACAGCATCCCCAGCCGCAGCTGGGCGGCCTCGGACATCATGCTCTGGTTCCACATCGGATCCCAGACCAGTTCCACGTAGGCCTCCGCCACGCCCGGCACCGCCAGTACCTTATGCCGCACGTCCTCGGCGATGATGGGACCCATCCCGCAGCCCGGGGCGGTCAGTGTCATCTTGATGTCCACACGTAGACCAGCGCCGTCTTGCATCGGCGTTATACGCAAATCATAAATGAGACCCAGATCCACGATGTTCACCGGGATCTCGGGATCATAGCAGGTCTTCAGCTGTTCCCACACCAACTGCTC
>CP070656.1:1867377-1873363 GCA_020355065.1 Fidelibacterota bacterium
AGCAGGAGCTGGTGGGAGTTGATATAATCGCGGGGCTGGAGCAGCAACCATACCGGTAGGGTGGCCGCGATGAAGCCGTAGATCATGAGCAGAACCACCCAGGCTTGTTCCTCGGCGGCCATATCACCCACCGGACCGAACATGGATACCAGCCAGGGGGCAAAACCGCTGATGTGCACCGGGATCTTCCAGCCTACGAAGATCATCACATAGAGGGACGCCAAGGCCAGCAAGGAAGGTATGAGCAGATGGATCTGTTTCCGGTGGGCATAGATCCCGATGCCAACGGCCACCAGGATCTGGAAATTGACCGGCAGAACCGAGCCGGGATAGTTGACGAACAGCTTGGCGATCGCCCGGGCGAACACATGTATGACCATGAAGATGAGCAGAAAGATGATGCTCAGATAGAGCGTACGCACGCGGGGCGAGAGGAGTTTCTCGCTGATCTTGCCGATGCTTTGTCCCTTATGATGCACCGACACGACCAGGGAGCCGAAGTCATGGACGGCTCCGATGAGGACGGCACCGAAGATCACCCACAGAATGGCCGGCACCCAGCCCCAGATGACGGCGATGGCCGGTCCCAGAATGGGTGCCGCACCAGCTACAGAGGCATAGTGATGACCGAACAGGATATGCCGGTTGGTGGGGACATAATCCTTGTCATCGTACAGCTCATGGGCGGGCGTGGTGAGTTCTTCTTCGATGCCGAATATCTTCCGGCCGATGAATTTGCTATAGAAGCGGTAGCCGAAGAAGAAGACCAGGAGACCGAGAAGTGCGACGAAGGCTGAGTTCATAGATACCTCATGATGCTACAATGACAGCCCCGATTGCAGATGGACCTATCCGATCTGAGTTGCTGTGAGGGTATTGATTCATGATCCCTTACAGTCGGTAGGGGAAGTTTATCCTTTCCGGGTTGCGATCGCAATCCCGTATCCCGTGCTGGAATCCACATGACCGAGTGGGTAAATTGTCGCTCATTCTACCCGTCTCAACGGGACATAACTACACGGAATCAATCCAGGACTATAGATCACATGACCACCCAGCACGCCATCAACGAAGTCAAGGGTCTGATTATGGACATCGTCCGGAAGGCTAATTCGGGCCATACGGGCGGGGCACTTTCATCCCTGGACTTTGCCTATCTATTGTACCGAGATCACCTCACCTATGATCCGGATGATCCAGAATGGATGAATCGGGATCGATTCGTTCTATCGGCAGGACATGAGTCGGCCCTGCTGTACAGCATGTTGTATCTCATCGGTTACCTGGAGATGGAGGACCTGCTTCAATTCCGGCAGTTGGGGAGCCGCACCGCCGGCCATCCGGAGGCGCACCTTACGCCGGGAGTAGAAGCCACGACGGGGCCCTTGGGTCAGGGGGTGGCCATGGCGGTGGGCATGGCAGTGGCGGAGGAGATGCTACGGGCCCGGTTGGGCGCCGAAGTAGTGGATCACGCCACCTACTGCCTGTGTAGCGATGGTGACCTACAGGAGCCGGTGGCCCTAGGGGCGTCCTCGCTGGCGGGCCATTGGCGCCTGGGACGGCTGATCATGTACTATGACTGCAATCAGGTGCAAATCTCCGGTTCGACCAGCCGGGTGGACTCTACAGCCATTGATCAAGTATTTAAAGGATTCGGCTGGCGGGTTCTGGACATCGATGGGCATGATCACGGGGCCATTGAGGAGGCCATTGCAGAAGGTCAAGCCGAGGCCGAGCGGCCGACGTTGATCATCGGACATACGATCATGGCGCACGGTACGGCGAGTATGGAGGGTTCCGCTGACACCCACGGGGCACCCCTACCGCCGGAGGAGATCGCGGCGACCAAGGCCAAGCTGGGACTTGATCCCGACAAGTTTTTCCACCTATCGCCGGAGACGCTGGCGGATATCCATAGTCGTCAGAAGGATCTGCGGCAGTTAGTTGGGGAATGGAAGGGGCGAGTGAAGAAACTGGGTGAGGGCGAAGAGTTTCGAGCGCAATGGGAGGCCTTTTTCGGCCCCGCCCAACTCGAATCCGTATCCTGGCCGGAATTCGAGCCGGGCGCCGGCGTGGCGACGCGGAAAGCGTTCGGGAAGACTCTGGAAGCGGTGGCCGAGGCGGTGCCCAACCTAGTGGGGGGTTCGGCGGATTTGGAGCCCTCCAATAATACTGCCGGATTCGCCAAAGCCTACGGCGATTTCAGCGCAAGCCACCGCACCGGCCGCTCGCTGTCGTATGGGGTACGGGAATTTCCCATGGGGGCCATCAATAATGGTATTGCGCTGCATGGGGGCTTGCGGCCATTCGGAGCTACCTTCCTGGTCTTTTCCGATTATGAGCGGCCCAGTATCCGCCTGCGGGCGCTGCAAGAGCTGCCGGTGCTCAGTGTTCTGACACATGATTCGATCTTTGTCGGGGAGGATGGACCGACGCACCAGCCGACCGAGCACATCATGGCGCTGAGAAGTATCCCCAACCTGCTGGTTTTCCGGCCTGCTGAGGCCATCGAAACCAAGGCCTGTATGGAGTTGATCCTTCAGCAAACGAACCGACCGTCCGCCTTACTACTGACGCGCCAGGGAGTACCGGTTTTTTCCGCGGAGTTGCACTCCATCGTTTTGGAGGGCGTGGTTCGTGGTGGATACATATTGAAGGATCCGAACGATCCTCCGCAGGTTACCTTGTTCGCTACGGGCTCGGAGGTTTCACTGGCCATGGCGGCCAGTGAACTTTTGCGTGATCTGGCCGTTCGCATCGTAAGCCTGCCCTGCTGGGAGCTGTTCTTCGAGCAGCCGGAGGCCTACCGATGCGGTATTCTGACTGATGATGGGAGCTTGCGTGTTTCCCTGGAGGCAGGTGTCACCCAGGGATGGGGGCAATTCACCGGATTGAACGGTCTGAGTATTGGCGTGGACCGGTTTGGTGCATCAGCGCCGGGGAAAGAGCTGGGCGCCAAGGTGGGACTGACCCCGGAGCTGGTGGCGGATCGGATACAGAGAACCTTAGCTACAATGAAGAGAGGATGAGATAGAGGGATCATGGCCGAGAAGACGAAACTCTGGTATCTGCAGAACTTCAATCTTTTCAAGGAGGTTGAAGACCATACCCTGATCGAGATGGCTGTGAGCAGCCACATGACGCATTCCAAGAAGAAGGAAGTGATCTATTTTCCGGAGGAGCCCTCCAACACAGTCTATCTTTTGAAGCAGGGGAAGATCAAGATTTCCCGTATCTCTCCCGATGGGCAGAGCGTGACCCTGGCCTTGCTGGGGCCGGGTGAGATATTCGGCGAGTCGGCTATCCTGGGCCAGGAAACCCGGCAGAACATTGCCGAGGTCGTGGAAGAGGCGGTGATCTGCGCAATCGACAAGCACCATTTTCAGGATCTGCTGGCGAATAGCAATGTCCTGAGCAGGCGTGTGAGCACACATATCGGTAAGCGTATGAGTGAATTTGAGTCCAAGATCGAGGATCTGGTATTCAAGGATGCCCGGGAGCGAGTGGTCGCGTTCATCAAGCGCTACGCGGAGACGTTCGGTAAGGAGCTGGTAGATCTGTGGGAAGTACGGCCGTTCCTGACGCACCAGGAGATAGCCGAGTTGACGGCCACCAGCCGACAGACGGTGAACGCCATCTTAAACGAGTTGAAGGAAGAGGGGAGGATCGATTTCACCCGTCAGTTTCTGCGGGTGAGGAATCTGGAGGAACTTGCCTAGCCGCCCGCTATACTGTCCGCTCTAAGACAGTGATGGGGGGGATTCCGGGGGTACTTTCCCCGCATGAAACAGCGCCCCAAGACCAAGAAACTGACTATCGTAACAGTTATAAGTCGGAATGACTGCGCATCGTGTCAGGAGCTAATCCAAGAGCTCAAGACGATGAAGAACGGCCTAGCCGCCCAGTTTGAGGTCATCGATATGGATAGGGAATCTCCGCCATCCTTCGCCCAGGGCATCATTATCCCGGCGACATATATTGGTGAGAGGCTCTGGCGCTATGGGAAGTACTCCAAGCAAGCGCTTGCGGAACGATTACAACGAGAAGTCGATAACGCTGATCAAGGCTGATTCATTACATATGAGGAGTCGTTTATGGATTTCGTAAATCGCTATACGGGCATCGTGCATTGGTTGCCGAGATTGGTCCTTGTGGGGATCTTCATTCCCCACGGGGTTGTCAAGCTCCTGAATCCAGGTGGGATGATGGGTATGCCCGCGGTGCTGGTATTCATCCTGGGATTGATGGAAGTCACGGGGGGCATCTTTATTTTCATCGGGCCGATCACAAGGGATATCCTCACGCGATTGGGTGGCTTGATCATCACGATAGTGATGCTGGGAGCCACCTTTATGGTGCATTGGCCCCGCTGGTTCTTCGTGGCCACGGAGGCCAAGCCGATGGGAGGGATGGAGTTCCAGGTTTTCACCGCCGCTGTAGCGCTCTATTTCCTAGTAAAAGGCAACGATACCTAGCCTCGTTTCACCTGGTATCCGGGGGTGGACGAACGCTTCCACCCCCAGGCATTTTCACCGACTGACCGCTCTTAATGCATGAGGATATGGGCCCTGCCGTCCGGGCCAGCACTAAATAGGTACGGATTACCTTCTCTGAATTGATTAACTTTTAGCCCTCTCAGAATACAATTTTTCCGGTTTTGCTGCGGTCCAGCGACAGATAATCAAATCCTCAACATTTAAGGAATCCGATGGCTAAGTGGGATCCTCTGACATTCGTCCAATTTGCTAAGGAACAATGCCCGGCACATGTGGTCAATGTGCTGGAAGACCTCGTGAAGTTTACCGTGAAGGAATCAGATGCCGTCAGTTGGGGGCGGGGGGACGAGACCGGAATGGTTACCTTTAGAGCACGTTCTGATGAGGGACTGCTGCCCTTGTTCAACCTGACCACAGATGGTCATATCAAATTATTTATCAATTACTTGAGAGAGAAGGAGGTAGCGCGCGAGATTTTGCGAGACTACCAGCTGAAGATGGAATCCACATTCCTGCTGGAGCTGGATCCTGATATCTACCCCCATGACGTTCTGCATCCCGTTGATGACCTATTCCACACACGAAATCAGGTGCAGAAGTTCAAGCATGCCATTCTGGGAGTTACAGCCCGTCTCCACCAATAAGAGACCACGCTCAGAGTGGTATCCACTCTACTAGTCCAGGCCGTACAGGACATGTTGGCCTTCCAATCGATCTCATCATCGCTGCGGCCGGTTCTCATTCTGGGATTCATCGCGGCCATAAATCCTTTAGCAGTAGGGGGGCAAACGACCGTTGGGTATGACTCGCCCGCGGCTCCTGTGGGGATATTAAGAGGTCGGGTAACTGACAAAGCCACGTCCCAAGCACTTTTTGGTGCGAATATTCTGCTGGAAGGTATAGACGTTGGTGCCGCCTCAGACCGGCAGGGGGTCTTCATCCTGCGGCATATCCCGGTGGGGAGTTATACGGTGAGGGTGGAAGTGATCGGCTACCGATCCCAGTCGCGAGCCAACGTCCATGTTCTGCCGCAACGTGAGACGGTGGTGAACTTTGGGTTGGAGATGCAGCCTGTCCGAGGTGAGGCGGTGGTAGTGACGGGCCGGTTTTTCGATCGGGCCCGGGATGCGGTGGCCAGCGCGCGCAGTGTGGACATTGAAGAGATCCGGTCTGACCCGGCGGGTGCGTATGATATTCAGCGGATGATGGAGGCTTTACCCGCCGTGGTGTTGGGATCGGACCAGCACAATGAGATCATTGTTCGCGGCGGCGGGATGGGTGAGAACCTGTTCGTGATGGATCACCTGGAGATTCCCAATCCGAATCACTTTGGCGAACCGGGTGGATCCGGCGGTGCCATCAACGTGATTAACACTGATTTCATCGAACGGATCGACTTTTACGCTGGCGCATTCCCGGCCCGTTATGGTGAGCGGTTATCATCGGTCATGGACATTAGCCTGAGGGAGGGGGACCGTCAGCGGTTTCAA
>CP070656.1:1873463-1878781 GCA_020355065.1 Fidelibacterota bacterium
CAGACGGTGCCGTTGAAGCGGGGAACCGCACTCAATAACGGCGAGAAGGTTGTCACGCTGTCCGATGGAACGGCAGTGATCATGTTCCTGGATGATAAGAGTATTCTACGCATCCAGAAGAATACAACCCTTACTGTAGGTGGGGAGCGTTCAGCGACCGCCATTTCGAAGCAGGTGGACATGCAGTTCGGGAAGCTGCGGGCGGAGGTATCGCGGCAACGCCGGGGCGAGTTCCAGATCACAACCCCCATCTCGGTGGCGTCGGTGAAGGGTACCGATTTCTGGGCGACCTCAGATCCGATTCTGGGTGACATATTCCTGGGTGTGGAAGGTTTGATCGAGGTGGAGAATCTCATCAGTGGTGGCGTGATCGAAGTGGGCGGGGGCCAAATGGGGACCTCGGAGCCAGACGGTACAACCGAGGTGACCACCTATGTTCTGCTCACGGGAGAGCTGCTGAGTGTATCCGACAACACACTTGGACTGGAGCCGGCGGAAGTTGGTGAGGGTGATTCCCGTGTTCAGTTTAACGGCCAGGTGCTGTTGACAGGTCAGACGACTTACGCGGGCCCGGACCCGGCAGTAGGAAGTACGGTTACCGTATCAGGTACTGCCAACGACGATGGTTCCGTGAACGCCATTCAAGTGGTGGTGGAAGAAGAGGCCGTTGGAGCGATCGAAGAGGCTCCTAATGAGCTCCGGATTCAGCTGGAAGATAGTGAAGGTAATATCAAAGAAGTCATTATCTTTTACCAGTAAGCCGCATTAAGTTTTCGATCCATTCAGCAAATTCGGAGGTAGAGGCAAAGTGACCATTCGTGTCTGTTGCGTAGTAGCGGTATTTTTATTTGTGACGGGTCTCAGCGCGAGCAGTTCGGCTGATGGGATCATCTACCATCAGGAGGTATCGAGCGCGGTGGCGCTGGAGCCCCTGACCCTGGAAGCGATCGTAGAGGTCGAGGCCGCGACGGTGACTTCGGCCAGTATTTACTATCGGGTCAGGGGGCAGTCCGTGTACCTGGAGGCGCCCATGTCTTCAGCGGGTGGGAATCTGTATTTCGGCACCATTCCGGCGGGGGACGTTACGGAGGCTGGTCTGGAATACTACCTGATCGCGATTCTGGATGATGGTAGTGTGATCGGATATCCGGCCGATGATCCCGGCGTGGCCCCGGTTCAGGTCGTGGTACGCCAGTCCGTTGAGGAAGCTGCGGCCGTGGACCCGTTCCAGGATATCACGGTTGAGGGTGAGGAATTAACTGCCATCATCCTTTCCCCCGAGCCGCGCGAGTTCTACTTACCCGAGGATGTGGTCATCGGAGTCTCACTGTTCAACATTCAGGATCTGGATGAGTCGTCCATACGACTATTGATTGACGGCCAGGATGTAACCGCCCAGGCGGAAGTAAGCATGGACCTGGTCACCTACAGTCCGCCGGGGCTGATTTCCGGTGCGCACCAGGTTGAGGTCCATATGAACAAGACGTCGGGGGCGGCCTATACCCCCTTGGCGTGGCGATTCCTGGTCACGGAGAAAGCGACGCTGACGACGGAGCGGGCCTTCAATCACTCGGGCAGGATAACGCCGGCCTATGAGAACAACAATGTGGACGAGCAGGTGTTGGAAGTCAGCAGCCTAAGGGTATCGTATCGTGGAGGCTGGGACTGGCTGAAGTTCCGCAGCAATTTGAAGTTGACCAGTGAAGAGGATCCGTACAAGCCCCCGCGTAACCGCTACTCGATCAACTTCCAGACTCCACTGCTGAAATTGGGTCTTGGAGATGTTACTCCGCGGATCAACCGTTTTGGTATGGATGGGAAGCGGTTGCGGGGCTACGATGCCAATCTCACCCTGGGCTTTTTCAACCTTCGGGTGGCGCAAGGTGAGTTGGAGCGGGTGATCCAGGGCCGACCGGAAGCGGCGTACGAAGTAACCGAGTATAACGCTGTGGCCGACAGCTTATCGATTTCGCGTGCCGGCTACACATTCCGGCGGGATGTGGTGGCTATCCGGCCCAGTTTCGGGGATGGCGAGAAGTTTGAATTGGCGTTCTCGGTTATCAAGGCCAAGGATAAGATTCCAACGGTGGACCGCGTCATCACCGATGCCATTGTGACCATCGACAGTGCCGATGCGGCCGATGATGGCTTTACCGGTGCCAATTGGATCGATGAGACAGCGGGGACCATCAAGTATCGTGATCTGGTCAGTCACCTGGGCACCCAGAACGTGTTTCTGGACACGGCCTTCTGGGAGGGCAAGAGCCCGGAAGACAATCTGGTTATCGGGACCGATCTCTCGCTGGCCTTCAATCAGCGCCGATTCGTTATCCAGTCCGGGTTCAGTTTAAGTATGCTGAACAAGAATATCTGGGACCCGGTACTGACGCTGGATGATCTGGACACGTTTGCTCCAGGGGATACACTAGAGGATGGCATGGTATTGGAATCCATCGATCTGGCTGGTTTTCCCGATCCTGCGGATTTCGAACAATATTTTCACATGAATCTCAATCAAGTACCGCTGGTTCCCATTGCGACGGACGAGGAAGCCCTCGGCAATCCTCTGCAGTTGGTGGCGAAGATGCCATCACTGGCCTACTATGCCTCGACGAAGCTGAATTACCTGCGGAACTTCATTACGCTGGAATACCAGCAGGTAGGTCCGCAGTACAATTCGCTGGCGAATCCTAACCTGCAGAAGAACGTGCGGATTCGTACCATTTCGGACCGCATCCGTCTATTCCGCAATAAGCTTTTCCTGACCGCAGCGTATCGTAAAACGGACGACGATATCGTCAAGAACGAGGGTGATCCCATTACCACGACCAAGACAACTAATCTAAGCGCCAACGTGAATCTCGGCATGGGCTTGCCCACCCTGACGCTCGGCCAGAGGATCTATGAGCGGAATAACGGTATCGACTCTCTAGACATCACGGAGATAGATGGTGAGCAGCAAAGACGTGACCGCCGGGAGCATTCGCAAACGAAGGCGATCAATCTCGGACTAACCTATCGTTTACAGCTGCTCACGTCCACCCATGATCTGAGTCTAAGCCTGAATACTACAGATATCAGCGATCTGGTGACCGACCGTCCTGAGGACGACCCGCTATTGGTGATCCCGACGGCGACCTCAAGGATACTTTCTCTCGGTGTTACCTCCAGGTTTTCGGATCGTCTGGAGACCCAGGTGGCGCTGGCGACCAATGATTCGGAGATTGGCGAGGATACCAGCCTGGTAGTTCAGAACATTGTCAATGCGGAGCTGATGGCCAGGCTGCGGCTCATGGGTGGGAAGTTGCGAGTCAGGGGCGGTTTCAGTCTTACGACCAGCGAGACCAATCAGGATGAGAATGCATTGGCACCGCCGCCGTTCACGCGCACCGGTTTAAAGGGTGGTGTGAGTTACCAATTGATCGAGAACTTAAACATGGTTACGGACTTCAAGTTTCAGAACAAGGAAGTGGAAGTGGGGGGTACGATGGAATCGCTCCCGAATACCAGGATAGCAGCCCGACTGGAATACACTTTCTGATCCCTAGCCGAAGTTGAATCTGAAGAAACTCATTTCAGGATACGGCGCGGGCCTCATCTGGGCCGGTGTATCGATCATCCTCGCCACGGTTCTACACTCCCTCGGTTTATTCGATCTGTTGAATTACAAGGTGCTGGATTTCGCCTTCACAAGTGTTCGCGGTCCGATTGCTGGTCCGAAGGCCCCAGACCCGATTCCCAGGGACAGCATGAAGGTGGTGATCGTGGACGTGGATGACGAGACGTGGCGGTTGGTGCCCTACAAATGGCCATATCCACGGGACGACATCTGGTCGCGCGTGATCCGCAACCTGGCGGACGCCGGAGCCCGGGTGATCGCCTTTGATATTGAGTTCGACAGTCCCGACCAGGTGTCTGACATCCTGGAGAAGGTCAATGCCCGTGGGAATACCATCGAGTTCCGCCACGGGGACGAGGTGTTTGCGGATGCGGTGCGTTACGCGCAGTCCAAGGGAACCCGCATCGTGCTGGCCTCCAAGCTGGTCCATGAACCGACGCGGCTGCCTCCGCAGTACATATCGTACCCGGTACCGCGCATCATGACGGCTGATCAGGAGCCGGGCTTGATCAATGAGATCAAGGATTTCGACGGCACAACCCGGAAGTACGCCATTTTCTACGAGATGTCGCACGAGCCGGGTACCTGGTATTTGCCGCTGGGTCTGAAGGCCATCAAGGAGTATTGGGGCATACCAGACTCAACCATTCCCGGAATTGACTGGGACAATAGCATCATCAACTACGGTCCAGCGGCCATTCGGACTTACGGCAAAAACGCCAGTTATTTAGTCAATTTCTACGGCCCGCCCTCCGGTTCCTCACTTCCCGGAGAAGAGTCCTGGAAAACCTATGACCGGTATCCCCTATCGAATGTTCTGGATGACGCCGAGTTTGATCTCAACCCCATCGAAGAAGACTCGGACTGGATGGACCTATTCGATCCGAACAGCGACATCAACATGATGATGCAGATGATCGATCCGGAATACGAAGTGCCGGAAAGTCCGTTTGAAGGCAAGATTATCCTGATCGGGGTTTCGGTGAACGTGCTGCTAGACGTCAAAACCACACCGTACTATAACTATGCGGGGATCCAGCAGTTGATGCCGGGAGTGGAATACCATGCCAATGCCGTTCAGACCGTACTGGATGAGAACTACATTCAGGTAGCAGGTGGCACGCTGGAATTGACCTGGACATCGTTAGGGGCCAACCTGCTAATCATCGTTGTCCTAGCGCTTTTCACCTTTTTAATGGTCCAACGCACCTCGCCGATCCTGGGTGGATTGCTGATCTTCGTGGAAATCCTGGTCTTCGTGGATGTCGCCCTGGGGTACTTTACCAGTGACTATCTCTGGCTCATCAAGTTTGTAGCAGGGCATTTACCGCGTGCGCTTGCGATTGCACTTGTTGAGTCGATGCCCAATTTCTTCACCATCGCAAAACCGGAAATTGGCGGCTCCATGTATGTACCGATCATACCGGGGGTTGCCTCGATTGCCCTGACCTACGGCAGCATCGTGCTGTACCGCTTCCTGATGGAGCGCAAGGACAAGCAGTTCCTCAAGAACACTTTCGGCACCTACGTCTCACCGGAGCTGATCGACGAGATGTATGAGAGCAAGCAGACACCGGAGCTGGGTGGCGAGTCGGGGATTCGCACGGCGTATTTTACCGATATTGCCAGCTTCTCGGCGTTCTCAGAAGTGCTCACAGCAGCGAAGTTGGTGGAGCTGCTGAACGAATACCTGACGGCC
>CP070656.1:1878881-1887046 GCA_020355065.1 Fidelibacterota bacterium
CCCAGATGCGGCTCATCCAATCCCAGATCATTCAGCAGACGGGCATCGCGGCTTACGCCCAGGCCAATGTGGCCCCGCAGCTGATTCTATCGCTGTTTTAAGAGGGGTGACGGACTACCCGTAGTCCGTTAAGCCGCACTCCTCCGATAGAAGCCCCAAGGATCATCCGATCCCTGGGGCTTCTTGGTCTATCCAACTTTAAAGTGAGAAAAGCTTGGGAGTAAATCCGGAACTATTGCAGATTCATCAGGCCACCGGTCAATCCTTCAGCGCTTAGAGTCGACCGGATCCTCATGGTAGCTACCAGCGGCGGAAGCCCCGGCCGGGACGCAGGCCGCGTTCCCTGCCAAATCCCTGCTTCATGGGCCGCGCGTCGAACTTCTCCCGCTGCTCGGGAGTTAATACTTCGCGTACACCCAGGTGAGTGTTCACGCGAGCCTTCATGATGGCGTTCTGCTGGGCGGTGATCTTGTCCACCGTCGCCTCGATGGCCTTCCGGTTGGGCTTGTCCGTGCGCATTTGCTCCTGCAACTCCAGGCGCAGCTTCTGCATATCAGCCCGCATATCGATGGCTTCCTTCTGGAAATCGGTGCGCAGGTCGGTAATCTTCTCCTGCTGCTCCTTGGTGAGGTCCAGATCCTTATCCCAGGCCTTGTGGCGGGCACCGAAGCCGAGGCCTGGCTGGGCCAGCGTCACAGCCAACGGCATCAGCAACAGCGGTATCAGCTTCTTCATCATGGTTTGTCTCCTTCAATGTGTGCAATATTTGTGTTTTTGCATCAATTTCTGTCTTTTGGACGCCCCATGGGAGGAAAGGTTAAGAGGGCAGCAGGACTGCGTACGTGACTGGTCGTAATGGCTGGATACAACTGCCCGTTTGTTTTTTAGGGCGGGAAATCCAGTTCGCTAGAGCTGGCAGAGGGACCAGCATGCATATTTCTGATCTGGGTCGAGAAGGTTCTTTTTGCTTGTGGCCTATTTACTGCGACCAGTCGGTCGGCTTCCGGTCCCAGCGGTGTTTCGCCAGCTCCTTGAGTAGGGCTTCATCGAGCGGTCCAGCGTCACTGGTCGCCAGGTTCGTCTCCACATGGCGCGTCTTGCGCATGCCGGGGATGACCGTGCTCACCGTGAGCTCGGCCAGGATGAAACGCAAGGCCATTTCGGGCATGGTCATGCCGGGGGGGACCAGGGGCTTCAGCGCTTCGGCATGCTCGACACTGGCCGCCAGATTTTCCGGAACGAAATAGGTGCTGCGCCAATCCTCCGCCGGCCAGCGGCTGTCCTTGGTTAGGGTACCAGTCAGGGTGCCCTCATCGAACGGCACCCGCGCGATGACCGCCACGTTGTGCTCCCGGCAGGCCGGGAACAGCTCATCCTGGGGATTCTGGTCAAAGATATTGTAGATCACCTGCACGGCATCGATCAGCCCGCTCTCCACCACCTGCACACCGTTCCAGGGTTCCCAGCGGTTGATGCTGATACCGATCCCGTTGATCACGCCAGATGACCGCAGCTCACCCAGCTTGGCATACCACCGGTCGTCGTCCAGCCACAGGTCCTCCCAGGTGTGCAGCTGCATGAGGTCGAAAGAGTCCAGTCCGGCATTCTTCAGACTGCTTTCCACGTACTGCTCGATATGGTCGGGTGGGTAGCAGTCTTCCAAGGTATATTCACGCTTGCTGGGCCACTTGAAGTTCTTGGGCGGGATCTTGGTAGCCGTGTAGAGCTTCCGGTCCGGATTCGCCCTCATCATCTGCCCCAGCAGGTTCTCGCTCTTGCCTTCACCGTAAATCCAGGCCGTGTCGAAGAAATTGCAGCCCAGCTCCACCGCCCGCTGGAGCGAGATCAGGGACTCTTCGTCATCCGAGCCGCTCCAGCTCGCCATGCCCCACATGCCATAGCCTATTTCGCTGACTTCCCAACCCAGTCGTCCAAACTGCCGCGTGCGCATATGGATTCTCCTTATCTATCGTATTCAGATCCTGCATTCAGATTCCAGCTAATCGTCTATATCATCGCGATATCGAATAAGGACCTAAAACTAACGGACCTACCGAATGCTATCAAGACTCTTCTTGGCTATAAAGGAGCGTGTCCACAACAGCGCTTGGAAACGTCGGGTGTGCCGATTATCTTTCTCTCCACGCAGCTAGCTTTCTGCGGGCATATTTAAGGATTTATCAGCATGAGGTGATCATGGCAACCATCAATGAGCACTTTCTCAAACTGCCAGCCAATTATCTGTTTTCGGAAATCCGGAAACGTGTTCGCGATTTCCGGACCAACCATCCAGAAGCGCACATAATCAGCTTGGGAATAGGCGATGTCACCCAGCCTTTGGCTCCCGCGGTGGTTGCGGCCATGAAAAGGGCTGTGGAGGAAATGTCGAAGCAGGAAACCTTCCACGGATATGGTCCCTGGGAGGGTTACAATTTTCTCAGGGAGGCCATCATCAAGCGCGACTTCAATCCCCGCGGCGTCGAACTGGATCTGGACGAAGTGTTCATCAGCGACGGTTCCAAGTGTGATCTCGCCAATCTCCAGGAGGTCTTCGGTCCGGATAATGTCGTCGCTGTGGCCGATCCGGTGTTCCCGGTCTACGTCGACACCAACGTCATGGCCGGTCGAACGGGTGAGCGCCGGGAAAACGGACAATACGAGGGAATCATCTACATGCCCTGTACACCGGGGAATGATTTTACACCGGAGCTGCCCGGCACGCACGCCGATCTGGTCTACCTGTGCTATCCGAATAATCCCACCGGGGCAGTGGCCACCAAAGAGGCCTTGGAAACCTGGATCAACCACGCTCGTGAGCATCGGTCCATCATTCTGTTCGATGCCGCCTATGCGGCCTACATCGCCGATCCCGCCATTCCACAATCCATCTATGAGATTGAGGGTGCCAAAGAGGTCGCCGTCGAGTTCAGGAGCTTCTCCAAATCCGCCGGTTTTACCGGCATCCGATGCGCCTATACCGTGGTGCCCAAGGACCTCCAGGCCTACCATGGAGACGGTTCACCCGTCGCGGTCAATCCACTCTGGTTCCGGCGGCAGAGCACGAAATTCAACAGCGTGTCCTATATCACCCAGCGTGGCGCGGCGGCCGCCCTTGGAAACGAGGGTTGGAAACAATGTCAGCAGACCATTGCCACCTACATGCGGAGCGCCGACCGGCTGTGTAAAGCCTTCACCAACCTGGGTTATACCGTGTACGGGGGCACTGACGCTCCCTATATCTGGATGGAGACGCCGGACGGCCAGAGTTCCTGGGACTTCTTCCACTGGTTGTTGGATAAGGCTCACGTCGTATGCACTCCTGGCTCCGGCTTCGGAGCGGCGGGGGAGGGATTCGTGCGGCTGTCAGCGTTCGCCACACCGGCAAATGTGGATGGTGTCCTCGAACGGATCGAGGAACTGGCTCGCTGATCCGGCCGGCCGCCAATGTCTGCCAGGAACCATCCTGTAGTCTGATCGGATCATGGATAAACTCGGCACCATCGCACGTGGCAAGCCGGCTGGCTACGACCAGGAAATCGTCAAGCGCCGCTCGCGGCTAACTGCACAGCGAGTCGCACTGGAGGGCAAGCTGGTCCTGGACTTCGGCTGCGGGAATGGCGCCCAGACTGTGCAGTTCGCTCCTTCCCGATGCCGACTCACTGCCGTGGATGTCGAACCGCGCAACCTGGCCGTACTGCAAACCTATCTGCGGCAGCATGATCTGCACCATATCTACCCACTGCTGTACGATGGCGAGCGGCTGCCCTTCCCGGACCGTTGCTTCGACGCGGTGCTCAGCTTCGAGGTGCTGGAGCACGTGAGCAGTGAGACGGGCACACTGCAGGAGCTCCATCGGGTACTGAAACCGGGTGGTGATCTGGTCCTGTCCGTCCCCAATAAGGGCTGGCTCTTTGAGACCCATGGAGCTCACCTCCCCCTGCTGCCCTGGCATCGGGTGCCATTCTTCTCCTGGCTTCCTCCCGCTGTCCACCGCCGCTACGCCCGGGCCCGCATCTACCGCAAGCGGGATATCATCAACATCCTGGAAGCCAACGGCTTCGATGTCGTCAGCGCCGCTTATGTCACCGCACCCATGGACGTTGTGCACAATGATACCCTCCAGCACCTGCTGCGGACCTACCTGTTCAAAAAGGATGTGACCCCCTGCACGTTCATGTCCACCTCTATTCTGGTTCATTCCCGCAAGGCTGAGCACTGAGCGCCTAGTGCTGGCCGCATCACAAAAAGCCCCACACACTGGTGAGGCTTTGTATACCGGAGGTATCTTTCGGGCGAGCGGCTTCTAAACCACGCTCTTCACCAGCAGCCCGATCATGACGATCAGGGCTACGAAGATCGCAGCTACACCGTAGTTCTTGTTCTTTATTTCAGCCCACTCGTCAATGTCTCTTGAGATGATCGCGAAGATCCATACAGCGATGGCCGTTCCCAGTGAGAATCCGATTGAGACCGCCAGAGCCCAGCCGATGGTCCGCAGGTACTGAATGAGAGTATCACCAAACGATAGCATTCTCTTACTCCTTATTTAATCCACTCAATTTTCCCCAAGAATTTGTGGGGATCGATCTGTTGCGCTATTAACTGGGCCAATAAGGCCGCGTCGGTTTTGGTAACCACCACGCGGTTATCGTCGGAGGGTATCACAGCGTTCACGTAGACTGTACCGACCTTCAGTCCGGTGCGGTCGATGGCGTAACCTGTTGACAAATACCCCGTCATGACTACCTCTTCCACGTTACCACGCCGGCTGGGAAGGGTCAGGTGAAATGTGAGATTACCCGTCCCCTGGCCTTCCAGGTTGAACTCAACCAGCTCGCCTGATACCTTGTAGTGCTGCAGGTTGCGCATGACGTTGGTGAAAAAACGCATGTTCGCATAAATGGGTGTGACCAGAGCAAGACAAAGTCCGGCTAGGAGTAGAAATGACAAGATTCGTTGCTGACTGCGCAAGCGGTTCACGAGGCTGTCCTCCTTATAATAATTACCTCAGAATATATAAATCCAAGACTGGTGGCAGGGCGGATTTTAACGCGGCTGCAGCACCCAGACAAGGCTTTAGCTTACTCCATAAGATGTGCCCAGGGGTGCTCGGAACTGAGGTGATGGCCGCGGTTATAGTGAGAAGATCCAGTCCCGGCGGTAGAGCCGCCACGCGATCCAGCTCAGGACCGCCACCATCATCCCCAGCTGTACAACCACCAGCCAGAGTGGCCCGTAAGGATACCAGCCGGGTTTATCTGGCAGAACGAATACCGCCAGCAGCAGGAAGTGAATCAGGTACAGGAGCAGAGGATTTCGGCCCCAGGCTGTGAACAGCTGCACCCGCATACCCAGTTGGTCAACGAGACGGTGAAAGATCCAGAAAAGCAAACCGCTGGTACCAATGCTGAATACCACATAGCTGGCGGAAACACTCTTCATGGCGATGGGTACCGGAAGGGATACCCCGATACCTGCCAGTAGAACGAACAGGATAGCCCAGGGATAAATCTTCCGCCGCTGTTCATCATGGAACAGATCCGCCAGGGCCGTCGACAGGATCAGCATCGCTCCCCAACCCAGGGAACCCAGCAGCCCACCGTGAGAGGCATTCCGAACCAGATCCAGCCACCAGACCTCCAGCAGTATCTGGTACACCACCAGCAGGGCTACGGCGATCCCGATCCGGTACCTCCACGGCAGGTGGATGACAGGCAGGGTCAGCACACCGGCTACCGCGATGGATTGCAGCACGTTCCAGCTGACGGGGCTCTGGCTCTGGCCCACCAGCACCTCTCCATAAGCTATGAGGGCTCCGATGCCGAACAGCGCCATGTAGCGCCGCAGGAAATGCTCGATGGTCTTCCCGCGCCCGACCCGGCCGATCCGCCGCCGAACCGACAGGCCGTGGGTCAATCCGATGGCGAAGATGAAGACCGGGGCCCCCAGATCCATCAGCGTCAAACCCACGTCGGACGAGTGCCGCAAGAATCCGGGCAGCGTCTCGATCCGGACCGCGTAATTGGCTATGACCATTAGAATGGCGGCCAAACCACGGTACTGATCGATGGCGTCCAGGCGGGTGGAGGTGTTCATGATATACGGATGTGAGCTACCCGGAATCTACCTCATGTTAGGCAGCACTTGGTTGGATGTCAATGTCGCAACCGAGAATCCGGCACGATCCCCGCACACCCAGCTTGCCACGACGCCACGTGCACCCGGGCCTGGGCTGCGGCGTCCTCAGGCTTTGCTCGTCGAATCTTCACAGCTCTGGGTCGTCCGCAATGAGGCGCTCTTCGATAATATCATCCGCCTGTGCACAGGCATTCCGTTGCTGTCTCATAGCTAGGATAGCAGATTAGATAAACAAACTCACGTCCGCCTCGGCGGCGAACTCCAGGAATGTAGCCGCACCCCCTTTTTCGACGCCGTCGATGAAGTCTTCGTGTTTGAACCCGAAGACCTCGGCGGTCATCTGGCAGCTGATCAACCGGGCGCCCGCTGCCAGCGAGAGGGTCCGCAGCTCCTCGATGGTAGCCACGCCCTTCTTCTTGAAGGTCTGGCGCATCAAGGCCGTGGCCGCGTGGTCGAAACCGGGCAGGTTGGCCGTCAGGAAGTTCGGCATGGGCCAATCGATGCGCTGAAATCCCTGCGGCCCAAAGGGCATCTTCATGGGCATGGCCGGATTGGCGCTCGGTGATACCTTCGCGGTGATCTTCTTCTTCAGCAGTGTCAAGCCATAGAAGGTGAAAAAGACCGCCACCTCCCAGCTCATGGCGGCTGCCGTGGAGGCTAGGATAAAGGGCGGATAGGCCCAGTCGAGACTGCCCTGGGAGGCGATGATGGCCAGCCGGCGCTTCTCGTTTCTCATGATGTTCGCTTCTATCTCCTGTCGTCACGATTTACGTATGTAGTAGGTGTGCACACCGTCCCCCTCCTGGTGGCCCAGGAGCTCGTGTCCCGTCTGGCGGGTCCAGGCCTGCATGTCACTGACCGAACCGGGATCGGTGGCCAGCATACGCAGCACCTGACCAGCGGCCATCCCGTCCACGGCCTGTTTGGCCTTGAGGATGGGGAGGGGGCACAGCAGACCCCGGCAATCCAGCTCCTGATCGAAGGCAGTATCACTCATGGCATAGTCCTTTCAGATTCTGTACAATCACATATCATAGCTCACCCGCACAACACCGCCCCGCCGTTCACGTTCAGGATCTCCCCGGTGATATGACGGGCCAGCTCGCTCGCCAGGAAAAGCACCGGTCCAGCCAGGTCCTCAGCCGTCGGCACCCGCTTGAGCGGAATGCCCCGCTCCACCTCCGCCCGCTGCTGGGGATCGCTCAGCACCTCGTCGCTCATGTCCGTATCCACCCAGCCGGGTGCCACCGAGTTGACCCGGATCTCCGGGGCCAGTTCCACCGCCAGCGATTTGGTATAGGCAATGATACCCCCCTTGGTCGTCGCGTAATGCGAGTGAAAGGCCTCGCCCCGCTGCCCCGCCGTCGAGGAGATGTGAATAATGTTCCCCCGGCCGGCCTGCCTCATCAAGGGCACCACGGCTTCGGTGTAGTTGAACACCGATTTCAGGTTCACCGCGATGGTGCGGTCCCACTCCGCCTCGTCACCCGTGCCGGTCTCCAGGTAGGTCCAGATGCCTGCGTTGTTCACCAGCACGTCCACCCACCCGAAGAACTCCACCACCAGCAGCACGTGCTCCTGCGCGGTGGCGTATTCGGAAACATCTCCTTTAAGCAGCAGCGCTTTGCGGCCCAGCTGTTCCACGTCAGCCCTTACCGCCTGGGCCTCTTTATCACGGGTCTGATACACCAGCCCTACGTCGGCTCCGGCCTGGGCGAACAGCCGCGCACAGGCCGCCCCGATACCCCGCGAACCACCGGTTATGAGCACCACCTGGTCGGTCAGATCAATCATAGGTACCCCTGATGTTTTAACAGTTCGGCATTCAGGATCGCGGCACCGGCGGCACCGCGGATCGTGTTGTGCGAAAGCACCATGAACTTAATATCCAATACGCTCTCCGGGCGAATGCGCCCCACTGTGACCGTCATGCCCTCCCCGGCATCCCGGTCCAGCTTGGGCTGGGGACGGTCCTCTTCCTCCAGCACCTGGATAGGCTGCTCCGGCGCCGAGGGCAGGTTGACTTC
>CP070656.1:1887146-1893593 GCA_020355065.1 Fidelibacterota bacterium
ACCTCGCTTGCTACTGAAATATGACACGAGTAGCGTGTGGTGCGATAATATTAAGCCCTGCACATGGGTAAGACCAGCCCAATCATCCGACGTTCGGAAACTCAAGAACCGATGTATGCCCGTTCCTAACTCCCTCCTTGGGGAATGGGCAGGGTAAGAAGGGAGTGCCGCCGGCGCGGAAGGAAGAGGGCTTTTCTGCGGCGGCCCACATATCGAAAATCAGCGTCTTAGTTGCCCCCCCGCCTCTCAATCAGACCGGCCACCGACAGCGCCACCCCCAGTCCGCCGATGATCCCCACCACAAAGCCCGCGATGAAACTCCACGGCCTGCCCAGGGCCGCCAGTCCTATGACCGGTCCCAGAATCAATCCCGCCGCACCGATCAGCGCCATGATCGACCCCAGCGTCAGCTTGTTCTGCATCCGCATCATACCTTCCTTTCACCTGTGAATAGTATTCTCTGCCATCGACGGTAGCTCACCGCGATCTCTTTACAAGTTACCATCGTTGTGCCTGGGAATGTCATGCTGAACTGGTCTGCTCTGAGCCTCGGCGAAAGATCGAGGGGTAAACCTGTCGACGTCTGTACCGAAACCATGCAATACAAACTTTGACATTTTGCTTGCCCGGCCTTATCTTTAAGAAAAATCGAACCTTATGCCCTGCACGGGCGGAAGTTGCATTGTGATGGTATCGCGTTCTCCCCTACTCCCCGGCCTGGCGGTAATCCTGTTCACCGCGCTCCCCTTCCACTCTTCATCTGCACAGCTGACGACTCTGGCCATCATTCCCCTGGAAGCCAAGGGCGTCTCTGATGTCGATGCCAGCGTTCTCACCGATCGCTTGGGCCTCGAACTGTTCCAGCTGGGCCGGTTCACTGTTCTCGAGCGGGCTAAAATGGAAGAGATATTGAACGAACAGAATTTCCAGATGTCCGGCTGCGTGACCGACGAGTGCCTCGTCGAAGTCGGCCGCTTGCTCGGTGTTCAACAATTGGTGGCCGGGAGCGTCAGCCGGATCGGCTATACCTACACCGTCATTCTCAGACTCATCAGCGCGGAGACCGGCGCCATTCTTCAGGTGGCCAATTATGACCATCGGGGTGTGATCGATGAGCTCCTCAGCCAAGGCATGCAGATCGTAGCCTCGCGCCTGGTCGGCCGGGAAGATGTATCCGTCGCTGAACACAATCCCGGCATCCAGGCATCCGGCCTCCAGCGCCCAAGACTGGCCGCCCGGCTATTTAATCCGCGGGATATTAATCAACGGTACGCCGTGGTGCCCGGTCTGTTCCTGCGCCCCGGTGAACTGGGACAAGGCCTCCTCTCCATGTCCTTTCGCCTGGGCCGAACATGTAACCTGCCCATACCCCTCCGGCCGTCTCTCACCTACGGACTGATTATGGATAGGCGCGAACGCGACAGCCATTTCTTCAGTCTCGAAGCTTCGTCTGCGATGGAACTATGGAAGCTGCGGCTCACACCCCTGCTTGGAGTAGGAGCCTACTTTCGCGAGGTCTATGCCAAACGCAACTTTATCCTGTCGGCCGGGCTGCAGATCGAATGGAGTCAAGGCCTGCTGTCCCGGTTCCCACTGGACATGCGCCTCATGACCAGCACCCTCTGGGGTGGCCCCGTCCTCAACCTGGGAATCGGGTTCCGCTTCTAACTTCCCCCGGGCGTATAAGCATACGGCCCGTCATTAATTTGAATTACGGGCGAGAACAGCAGCCGCCCCCGCTCTATCCACGCTCAACATTACGCGGGCACACTGGGCGTGTATCCAGGCCAGCCCGTTGGTGATCTGCAAGGTCGCCGGCCACAGCACGAGGCCGATCAAAACCGCTAGCAACGCTTCGCTCATGCTGTCGATGCGCCACCCCGGTGCACCGGCAACCGGGAATATTCCGATCTGGAACTCCGGTAGGAACTCATAGGTCAACGGCATGCTTAGGAATGCCAGCGTCAGAGAGACCAGGGTGGTCACGATCACGAAAGTGGCCATAACTAATGGGAATTTCAGGAACAGGTACAGCAGGCTGCTCCAGGTAACTGGATGAACGAGACGAACTTTCAGTCGTGCCCAAATTGGCGCACCCTCAGTGCGCGGGAATTCCATCGTCGGTATATCTTCCTTTAGCAACGTGACCGCCATCCCGCGCTCCAGATTGGCCAGCACCCACCACCCGGCACCGACCAGCAGCAGAATCGGGATACCCACCCAGATGATCAACAGGGCCAGGCCGGTTGAAAGACCCGTAACCAGAAAGACGAAGTAGAATACTCCGAGCGGAAAGGCGGCGAGTAAGTAAACCAGGTTGAGGTATGCTTGCCCGCTGCCCATCACTCTGAAAAATCGGATGGCTACTGATTGGGGATCACTCATGCTCCTGCTCCTTGTCTGTCTGGTTCCGGTTTCGGCCAACTCTACTATGAAGCTGGGATGAAAAAGAACATCAACACCGCCAGCACGGTAATGGCCATCAATCCCGCCAGGAGTACCGTGTAAATGAGCATGCGGCGTTTAGCTTTTACGTATGCTTTCATCTGATCATCCCGCGTAAGGGGAACGGGAATGTCTCCGGACAATCCCCTAGCTCCTGATTCCCTCACGGCCGCGGCAAATTCCGGATGGGCGGCTAGGTATTCCTCCACCAGCACGCGCGTGTCGGCACTCACTTCGTCGGCCGAATACAACGGCAGCAGATCCAGTATAACATTCTTGGTGACTTCCATGATCAATAAGCCTCCTTCTCTGCACAAGCTTGGAACAACTTCCTGCGAACACGATGGACCTTGACCTTGGTTGCGGGCAGGGAAAGATCCAGTACACGCGCAATCTCGGCGTAGGGCAGCTCATGCTGAATCCGCAAAACAAACGCCGCCCGGTCAATCTCTGGCAGTGTCCCCAGGACGCTGCGGATGTTCACCAGATCATGCTGCATTTCCATAACTCGGTCAGGTTCGGGTTCGGGACTGGGATAGACATCGTCCAGCTCCACCTGGCGCTTGCTCTTGCGCTGTTGCCCCAGATAGACATTGCGGGCAATCGTGAATAGGTAGGCCTTCAGGGTCTCCGTGCGGATGGGGCTGTGATGTACCCAGGCTCGAACGAACGTTTCCGAAGTGATGTCCTCCGCTTCGTAGCGTTCACCTGTCAGCCAGTAAGCAAAACGGTATACATCCTCGGCATAGGTCTCATACAGTTCTTGGAAAGTGAGCATAGGGCTCCTTTGACCATAATATGCATATCCCGGCGAAAAGTTACACTCCCCTCCGGGATAACCTGCCCTTTGCCTGTGATTGAACCGGATGGGATGCGGCAGCGGGCCGAGGGCCTACCACCGGGGAATGCTTCCGCAGTGAACGACCGCGGCAATCCCTGCCCCGGGTCACCTACTAAGACTGTGTAGGGTAATTAGCTCTCGGAAGAGCTCCTCGCGGTCAACTTGAATAACTTCATGGTGTACCAGAGTATGGTGGCGATAAACCAACAAACCACCGGGATAGCCCGCCGCCAGATGAGACCATCCTCCAGCAGATTCCACGTGCTGAAAACCAGGTTAAATACAAAGATAAGACCGACGATGTGCAGGAATATCCTTGACACGGCTGCCCCCTTGTGATCTTGATGCCCGTGAGAGATGCTTCAGTGCTCAGATAACATATGCCTCTTTGGCATAGTTTACCTACACGCGCCCACCGGCGCAATGCGCATCCAACCATCACGTGCTATCCTTCCCCTCCTTCCTGCACAGTCGGGAGCTCGTCAGAAGTGTTCTTTCTGTCCAATAGCCACACAACAATTTATGCTTGACTTGCCGCTTGTTTCAACCTAACATATCAATGAGTATTTATATCAATGAGCGTTGATTTGAACCAGCCCCGCAAACTGAAAACACTCTTCCAGCGCTTGGCGGATGCCAACCGCTTGCGGATCATCAATTATATCGGCGACCAGGAACGCTCCGTGAATGAGATCGTACAGGCCACCGGCTTGTCTCAGCCCCTCGTCTCCCACCACCTGAAATCGCTGCGGGAAGGACAGATTCTGGAAACCCACCGGAATGGCCCCTTCATCTACCACCGCCTGAAAGACCCGCGCCTATTGGATGCCCTCGGCCTGTTCTCCGAAATCGCCAGCAGCCTGAGCGAGGTCGAGTGGGCTAAACCCATGTTTCACTGTCCACCCATGTGGAAAAAAAGATTCCGTTAAATCCAACCTGACTACGACCACTGTCACTATAGGAGAATAATCATGGGCGTTAAGGAAAAGATGATGAACTCGATGATCGATGGCATGTCCTCTGAAGATAAAAAGGTCATGATGGAACAGATGATGGACCAATTCCTGGGATCCCTCACCGATGAGGAGAAGCAGGACATGATGAATACCATGATGCCCCGCATGATGGAACAAATGATGGGCGCGGGAAGCAATCCCATGGGCAATATGATGCGCATGATGATGGGCGGCGATTCCGAGGATAAGAAAGACGGGTTCAATCCCATGGAAATGTGCCGCGACATGATGGCCTCCATGCCTCCTTCCGGAAAGGAATCCGCCCTCGTCACTCCCGAAATAGGTGGCCTGTTCACCGAGTGGAAACAGCAGATCGAGGAAGAGATCACCACCGGGATCCAGTCTCAATCCCTGCACACCGTTGATGAGATCGCCTCACACGTGAAGCTCTCCCGGGAAAGCGTGATCTATTTCATCACCTCCCTGGCGCAGCAGGGACGCATCAACTTGGAGGTATCCGGGATCGTAGAGCCCCCTGAGTAATCATCTTTTTCTCATTCGGCTGCCGCCGCTCACTGTCCGGCCATCCCCGGCAGGCACCGCATGGTATTTTCCACCCGGTGAGCCTCTCCTGGCTAGCGGCAATCTCTAGTCCCTTTCCGCATCGGAAAAAAGCCCCTTAATACATCCAGGTTCACTTAAATCTTGACAACCGGCAAATCCCTGAAATAAATTTGGGTGGGCAGTCACCCATATTATGAAAGGCGCACCATGACTCCGCGACATAAAGACACCAAGCGAACACAAATCATGACCGAAACCCGCCAACTCCTCATGGATGCCGCTATCCAGGAATTCGCCCAATACGGCTACGAAAACGCCAACATCAATCGCATCTCCACCTCCGCGGGCTTCGCCAAAGGCACTATCTATAACTACTTCCCCAGCAAACGCGCCCTCATGCTGGCCCTTATCGAGGAGACCGCGCAACTGCACCTGGACTTCATCGCCGAGCGGGTCCGCCGGGAGCAGGATGCCGGACGGCGCATGGAACGCTTCTTCGAGGCCGGCTTCGACTTCGTGGCCACCTATCTCACCCAGGGACGGGTCATGATCAACAGCCTCTATGGCCCCGATCCCGAATTCAGGCAGGTCATGTACCAGGCCTACCTCCCCATGTTCGAACTGGTGGGCCGCGATATCATCGGGCTGGGCATCTCACAGGGCACCTTCCGACCTGTGGACCCCACCACCACCGCGGGATTGCTGATGAACATCTATCTGGGAATCGCCTCACAAACCGATGACACGGGCAAGACCTGGCAGAGCGCCGACCAGGTCGCCGATTTCGTCCTGAACGGTTTACGTAAACCGGCCACATCAGTCTGAGTAACTCGGGACGGAAAGGATAAAGGAGCCATGAATTCTCTGGTCGTCCACTTCTCAAAGTTCGGCAATACACGGATGGTGGCCGAAGCCATCGCAGATTCACTAAAAACGGCGGGGACAATCCGTCTGATCACCCTGGATCATCTGACCGCTGACGACCTGACGACCCTTGACCTCCTGGTGGTCGGCACACCCACCCACCGGATGAACCTGCCCGAGGCGGTCCGGCCGCTCCTTGAGGCTCTACCCCGGCGTATCCTGCGCAAGACGCCCGTCGCGGCCTTCGATACATCCTATCGGATGTCACCCTTCCTGGCCCGCTTCACCGCCGCCGGAAAGCTCGCCCGGCGGCTCCGGCGCCTGGGCGGAAAATTGATTCTGCCGCCGGAAACCTTCCATGTCAAGGGCCGGGAAGGCCCCCTCTACCCCGGAGAAAGGGAGCGGGCCTCAACCTGGGCGGAATCGATCCTGGAACGCCTTTCCCCTGGCCTCGCTGCCTACCCGGCCGCAGGTCATCGTTCATAAGCAAATAAATACCAGATCAGGAGCAGTAAGTCATGCCTAAATCCATCACTCGTAGCGAATTCATGAAACTGACCGGCGCCTCCGTCGTCGGTGCCTATGCCGGATCCATGGTCTTCTGGGGCTGCAGCGCTATGTCCAGTGCTCCTCTTGCCCCCGAGGACAGCTATCACCGGGAAGACGGCTTGGTGATCCTCTCCCTGGCCGCTGTACAGGAACTCCAACCGGTGGGCGGTGCAGTCCGACTGGCGCTGAACGGCAACTCCGGAACCGCCGCCAAGATCCTCGTGGTCC
>CP070656.1:1893693-1898636 GCA_020355065.1 Fidelibacterota bacterium
ATTTTCCAGGACGCCCAGACCATCATGGCCGACTAGTGCCTGCGGGTGTAGCGTCCCATGAGTTGGGCCTGCGCCAGGATATGTCCCTCCATAGCTGCCTCCACCTGCTTCTTCGTTGCACCTGGTCCCAGTGCCAAGGTTGCATCCAGCGCGTATAACTTGAAATAATAGCGGTGAGTTCCTGAAGGAGGACACGGTCCCCCATACTCCTGCCGCCGGAAATCCGTAACACCTTGTATTACGCCTTTCCGAGCCAGTGTATCCTTTGCTTCTCCTTCCTCGAAACCCGTCATATCCGGTGGAATGTTATACACCACCCAGTGGACCCAGGTGCCCATAGGCGCGTCAGGATCATCACTGATAAGTGCCAGAGATCTGGTGTTCGCAGGTATGCCACTCCAACTCAAAGGAGGCGAAATATCCTGTCCATCACAAGTGAATTTGGCGGGAATCATCCCCCCCTCTTGGAACGCCGATGAAATTACGATCATATTCTCTGCTCCCCTTTTCTTTCCATCCTAGCCTTGACATAGGAAGGCCGCGAAACCCAAAAGCGGAATTACATAAAGATTGGGCTTCATGGTGTAAAGCTAGGTGCGGGAACTGAATTCCGCAAGGACGGGGTCATGATGGGAAATCCCAAGGGACCATGTTATCAGGGCATGATGACTTTCCCGAAAACGAGAATGGCAGTGGTGATGAGAGCTACACCGATGAAGTTGAGCAGTACTCCTGCCCTGGCCATCTGGGGAATGGTCAACCGCTCGGTACCGAACACGATAGCATTAGGTGGCGTAGCCACGGGCATCATAAAGGCGCAGGATGCCGAGATCGTAGCGGGTACCATGAGCATGAGGGGATGTATATTAATACTCACCGCCACTGCGGCCAGGATAGGCAGCAAGAGCTCCGCCGTAGCCGTGTTGGATGTAAGTTCAGTCAGGAAGGTGACGGTAAGTGATATGGTTGCCACGATAAGGATGATCGGCAATCCGGACAATCCCGCCATATTATCCCCCACCCATTGGGACAATCCACTGGCCATGAAACCCCGGGCCAGGGCAAAGCCCCCGCCGAAAAGCAACACGATATGCCAGGGCAGGTTCCGAGCTGTGCGCCAATCCATAACCCGCCCGGAGGGACTGTTGTCACTATGAAAAAAGAACAGGGAGCTGGCCACCAGGACGGCTACGGTGCCGTCATCCACATAACCCGACAATCCCAACAAGGAACCCCAGCCGGATAGGGTGAAATCTCCCAGGTTCACATCTCCACGGGTAAGCCACAAAACAGCCAGGACTACGAAATGCCCTAGGACCAGCCGTTCCTCTTTGCTCATGGGTCCCATTGCAGCCAGCTCAGATGCAAATAGAGACCGGTCGATCTCACCCGTAATACCACCTCGAACTACCCAGGTCGATAGGCCAAACCAGGTTATAGCCAAAAAAATTACACTGATGGGAAAGGCGAAGACGAACCAGCTGGTGAAGGATACCTCAGTCGCTTCCGGGAAAGTAATTGCATAGATCCGGACGAAGGCCAGGTTGGGTGGCGTCCCGATGAGGGTCGCAATCCCGCCCATGGAAGCGGAATAGGCGATCGCCAACAGCAGGGCTACGGGTAAACGAGGAGAGGTAGAGTTATCAGTGTTCTCCAACCGAGCGAGGGCACCCATGGCAATAGGCACCATCATCATAGTGGTGGCTGTATTGGAGATCCACATGGACAGGAAGGCCGTGGCCAACATGAAACCGAGGATCAGCATCCGGGGACTACTGCCCAGTCCGGAGATGATCGTCAGTGCGAGCCGACGATGCAGCTGCCAGCGTTCCATGGCCAGGGCTACGATGAAGCCGCCTAGAAAGAGGAAAATGACATTGTTGAAATACAGACCGGCCACCTCACGTCCCGGCATGATTTTCAGGATTGGAAACAGCACCACCGGTAAAATAGCCGTGGCCGCCAGGGGAACCGCCTCGGTGAGCCACCAGATCACCATCCACACCGCCACCGCTGCGGCGTATGTGGTAGCCGGATTTTCAGGATTCAAATCAACCACCAAGATGAACAACAAGGCCACCAGGGGGCCGGCCCACTTGGCGACCCGGCGGAAGGGCAGGCGCGGTTTGTTAACGATAGAAACCACAGCCTATGCCCGACTGAACCGTTTCCCGGCCGATTGGATGACCAGACCTTTCATTTCCAGTTGGAGGAGCACGCCCAACAGCTCGGAAATGTCCCGGTGCAGCTCTTCCGCGATCTGGTCGACCAAGGTGGGTTCACTGCCCAGGAAATCCAGGATAGTTCGTTCGATATCGGTCAGGTCCGCTCTACGCAGGAGATCGATCTGCTCACCTGGCTGGGCGGCATAGGGAGGTGTCAACTCGGACAGAATATCCTCCACCTGTCGGACCAGCTTGGCGCCTTTTTGGATGATCTCGTGGCATCCAGCGGATTTGGCACTGTCCACGCGTCCAGGGACGGCGAAGACCTCCCGGTCCTGGTCCAAGGCCGAGTAGGCTGTGATGAGAGCACCGCTGCCTATTCCGGCTTCCACCACCAGCGTACCAAGGGACAGGCCGCTTATGATGCGGTTGCGCTGGGGGAAGTGGTGAGCATCCGGACTGGCACCAGGTGAGTATTCGGACACCGCCAGTCCCTTCTCAAGTAGTTCTTGATATAGCTTGCGGTTTTCCATTGGATATATGACATCCACCCCACATCCCAGGACGGCGATTGTCCGGCCGCCGGCCTCGAGCGTGGCCTTGTGGGCGGCGGTATCAATGCCCCGTGCGAATCCGCTCACGATTCCCAGACCAGCCGCGACGAGCTCCTGGCTGAGACGGCGGGTCTGGTCACGGCCATATGAGGTCGGTTGCCGGGTTCCCACCACCGCCAGGTAGTCACCTGCCAATGTCTCTTTGCCCCGCAGGTACAGGCCCACGGGGGCATCGTAAAGGGCCTTCAACTGCTGGGGGTATTCCTCATGCCAGTAATGGACATAGCGGGTATGCATAGCCGCCAGTTTCTCAAGCATGCGCGCCCCTACGTCCGGATCGGCTGTCCTCAGCCTTGCCACCAGGGTGTCCGAAATGCCTTCCACCCGGGTAAAATCACAGGTCAGCAGGTCCGGCCAGCTCTCGATTTCCGGGAACGTGTTCAGGAGCAGCCTGATCTTCCGGGAACCTAGACCGGGTACTTCTCCCAGATTTATAATAACATCGGCCGGTATCAAGGGTATGCCATCCTACCGCCGGACAGATGAAGAGAACATCACAGCATTCATGAATAACCTGTTCAGGCCTCGCATATAGCCTCGGAAATTGGGATCATCGGCAAACAGGATGATATGCCCCTCTCCCAGATGTTCATCCACCAGGTATACCTTCTCGGAGAGTTGGGATTCAGCCCCCTCCCACGTGAAGCCACTCACTTTACCTCCGCCTTTTGGAAAGGTTGCTACGTTATAGCCATCATGGCTGGACAGGAAAATCAGGTCCGACCAAACCAGAACATAGGTATCCTCGTCATACCCGAACGACAGGTAATGGTGATGATTAAGTGTGACCCTGAAAATAGCTCCGGGGATCGTCTTGGGACGATATTCCCGTGGCACATCTTGCTCATTGCTACTCGCGGCTTGTTCCTCGGGCCGTATATCCCTTACCAGCCTTATGGTCGTTAGGATCGAATCATTCTCCGCAAAGTATGCCGCCGCGCCTTTCAAGGCGATCAACGTGCCTCCATGCCGAATCCAATGAACCAGCTCGTCATATACCTTTCCTTTGAAAGCATCCAACTCCGGCCTGTTCAGGTGTGGTACAATCAGGACATCGTAGTCCCGCAGATCGATCCTACCCAATTGCCAGGGCCAGGCAGCGGTAAACCGCAGCCCATACTCCTGCTCCAGGAGCCAGGCGATATTTCCGTAACTGTACCCTGAGATAGGGGGTTCCGGGTAGAGCAGCAGGATCCTGGGCTGCTTGAGGTGGACAATGTTGTTACTCCCCAGGTCGATCCCCTCCTCGGTCAATCCTGTTGTTACGGCATCCACCATGACACCCAGACTATCGGCTGCAGACTGTATGACCTCCTGTAGCTCCGGTGGATTCCCGGAAGCGAACACTGTCAATGACCCGCGCGGGTACCGTTTGCTTGAATGAGTAAATGACTCCCGACTGAAATGTACTTTGATCCCTTCATTCCAAAGATAGCTGAGCAGGCTTAATGTGGTGTGAGTGTGATATGGAACCAGATAGGCATAGGTCTGTTGGCTACCGGACGATAATACTACTCTTCCCTGCTTCTCGAGCTTGTCCACAGGTTTGGTGCGTACGGTTGATCGTTCATTGGTAGTATATACTGTAGCATCATACAACAGTGGAAGAGACCAGGCTGTCACATCGTAGATCCGGTCCGGCAGCCGCTCCTGGTGGCGTTGAAGTTCTTCCTGGATAAATGATGGGTCAAGCTCGGACGCCGGCTCAAACAGGGTCTTCAGTAATACGTAATGCGGCTGTTCGAGCGGGATGATGAGAGTGCCCTCCCCAAAGTCCTTACGTCCCACACTTTTGCCAAGATGCGTGGCGGCGCGTTTAACGGAGAACTTATGCTCGGCCTCCTCAACCTCGATCCCGAGAAAGAGCAGCAGTTCGGCCAGGTCGGCATTCGATCCGAATTCAGGTCCCATCGGGAGGATATATTCACTGAGAGCGTCCCGTTTGCCCAGATTCAGGGCTGTTTTAAACTGCTCTTGGAAGTCTCTTAACAGAGCTTTTCGGTTCGCGGATGCCGTTGTGACTGTAGTGATACCCGTTACAAAGTGGTGTTCAATAGCCTCTCGTAGAGTAAGCAGATGTCCATCGGGCTTTTGGATCAGGCTGCCTTCGGCGGAAGCTTGCTCGAAGGTCATGGCCACCACCCCATTCAAGATTGGCCACGAG
>CP070656.1:1898736-1902139 GCA_020355065.1 Fidelibacterota bacterium
ACGAGAATTTCGACCATCCGGTGGTGGATTTCAAATTTTACCTCCCGCTGGATTTTCCCTGGGTAATGAAGCAATTACTCAGAACCCTGAAGCCACAGAAGGTCATTTTTACCAGTTATGATATCTGGCCCAATCTCATCTGGAGTTGCCGCCGGGCAGGGATTCCAACCACTCTTTTTGCTGCCCGGATTGTTCCCAATAGCACCAAACAATGGCCCGTGCTCTCAAATTTCTATCAGCACATCTATGGCGCCATTCGTCAGATCTACACGGTCTCTGAGGCTGATCATCATCGACTGGAAACACTTCTGGGCAGGCGAACCGGAACAGAAGTGAGAAATCTGGGAAATCCCCGCTATGATCGGGTCAAGGAGCGCACCCTGCAACGAGGAATGGCCCGCAAGGATAGGAATTCATCCGTTGTTGTTCTCGGAAGCCTCCACAAGGAGGACGATGAGGTTGTCATACCCCCGCTATTGGATATCCTTCGCCGGAACAGTACCCTGCGGATATTATGGGCTCCCCACGAACCGGAACCGGAGGTAATCGAGGAAATCAGTCGCCGGCTTTCCGAGGCAGGAATTCACTGGGAATTATATGGTCGGAGACTAGGTCGTTTTCGGGATTGTCAGGTGTTAATTGTGGATGGAGTGGGATATTTGGCGGAACTCTATGGCCGTGGTATCCTGGCCTATGTAGGTGGTGGGTTCAGCACGGGCGTGCACAACGTAATGGAGGCTGCCATTGCAGGGATACCCGTACTTTTCGGGCCTCGCTACCGTCGCAGTCACGAAGCGGAACAACTCCTCGAGTACGGCGGGGGAGTATGTATCGCCACTGCGGCGGAGTTCCATGAGCAAATGGCCAGGTTTTTAGAGGATCAGGATTTACGACATCGTACGGGTCAAGCCGCACTTGAGGTCATAGAGGCCAATCTCGGAGCCACCGCACGCATCTTACAGGCCATCCTTGGCAGCTAGCTACCACCTTCACGAATTACCTCCCGACCTGTATCAGATCTATCCCGACTCTCCGGATCTGGTCGAACGGATTTCCCACGCTCTTCGAAAAGAAGGTTTCGTCTGTCTTCGATTTCCCTTCGATATAGCGGACTATTTAGTTTCCGGATCGATCCATAGAGAAACTGCCTTCGATTTGGAAAATCAAGGACTTACCGGGGCCGACCTGGCCGAAAAGGTGGACCAGATCCTTGCTGACAGTCCCTTTAGGCACCGCACTTCACAAAGGCCTACCACCCTCTCTGGAGGTGAACAGCAGCTCCTGGCGATCACAGTGGCCTTGCAGCAGCCGCACAGCTTTCTTCTGGGGCAACACTGCTTCGACTTCCTCAGTAATGCCAACCTTGACCTCGTGAAGCAGCACCTCGTCGCTCATGGAAAGAGGATGCTGGAGATCACCTACCGCTCAAGCAATGCTGATCAGGGCAAGACAAGCTGGCGACTTAGTGGGAACCAACTCATACCACTATCGGAAGGTATCCCTGAGCCTGTTAGACCTGCCGAGCAGGCACTGCCGGTGCCGTGGCAAATAGACCTGGATGGGATTGAGAAAGGTTATGACGATTCTTCCTTCGTACTTCGAATTCCTGAATTGCAGATCAAACAGGTAAGATGCTTGGGTATTTACGGCGAGAACGGGTCCGGCAAGACCACCTTAGCAGATTGTCTGACGGGTATTACGCCTCACAGCGGCAAGATTCATATACGTATACCCGGAGTCGATCCGCCCCGTCTGGGTTATCTGGTTCAGCATATGGGAACGTACACCCACGGCCTTTCGATAGGAGAAATCCTTCAGAAGTTTACCGATCAGGGACGCTTAAGAGTCCTTGATGCCCCGCAATTGGAATCGCTTATTAGTACCGCAGCTCCCTATCAGGTCTTGGCTGATCAGGATTCAAAATTGGGCTTTCGCATGATCCTTCTCGCCGCCCTTATAGCCGGCGACTACGACCTGGTGATGTTGGATGAGCCAACGTATGGTCTTCCTGCCGGGGCCGTTGTAGATTTTATTTCCTGGACTATGGACCAACTTGGGGCAAAGCCATTGGCAATCATTTCACATGATCATAACTTTTTATCCCTCTTCTGCGATAGGATCATAGAGCTTGAAAATGGAGTTGTGCATGCGTCGCGCGTCTGATCGTATCCTGACTATAAGTAATATTCTGAGCTTTACCCGGGCTGCCCTATCAATACCCCTGGTTTGGGCTCTGGAAACGGATCGTATGTCTGCTGTGCTGATCATGATCCTACTTGCTGTAGTATCTGATTTCCTCGATGGCTTCCTGGCACGACACGCCCATGCTATTACCGATGTGGGGAAGATCCTCGATCCTCTGGCCGACAAATTCATTCTGCTGGCTGTAATGATCTTCCTGATCTTCGACCCTGAACGTCAATTCCCTATCTATTTCTTTCTGCTTCTAGGACTCCGCGATATCATGCTCTCTATTATCGCCACTTACCTCATGAATCGACGCGCGGAGATATTTCAATCCAATCTGGCCGGCAAATGGTTCATGTCAGTAACAGCCCTGGCCATGATCTTGTATGTTTTAAAATTTACGGAGCCCGGTTTCTGGTTCCTTCTAGTAGCCACCGTACTTATGCTGGTCAGCTGGTATCTGTATCTAAAACGCTACAGTAAATATCTAAAAGCCCTGCCCGGCGCTTAATTCGCCGCGACCAGGCAACATCCTCTGGTACCAGTTTTCCTGGGAACGATGGTTGACCTCGCATTCCAGTGACACTATATCACCATCGGTTCGTATTCGTGTCGTTCAGAACTAGGAGCGGTATTTCAATCAGCTCATGGTTAAATTTCAAGGCTTGAGACTATTTATTTGGCATAGCGTTGGACCAATTAGTCCTCGCATGATTTGCTGCTTACTGTAATTGTGTCCCCTCATCGGTAAGAATCGCCTATTCACTATTTGAGCGCACAGAAGAATTTGAACATCAGGTAGATTAGACTCAACGGAGTAGATGATGAAATCCAAGATGGTAACCATTAATGGAAACGAAGCCGCCGCATATGTGGCCTTTAAGACCAATGAGATCTGTGCTATTTACCCCATAACCCCTTCGTCACCTATGGGAGAATGGGCGGATGCCTGGTCCGCCACCGAGAACACCAACATCTGGGGAACAGTGCCGGTGGTTACGGAAATGCAGAGTGAGGGAGGCGCCTCCGGTGCTCTGCACGGTGCGCTGCAAACCGGATCTTTATGCACCACCTTTACCGCCTCCCAAGGCCTGCTCCTGATGATTCCAAACATGTTTAAAATCGCCGGTGAACTTACTCCCACCGTATTTCATGTCTCTGCGCGGACTGTCGCTGCTCATGCCCTGTCCATTTTCGGGGATCATAGTGATGTTAT
>CP070656.1:1902239-1905851 GCA_020355065.1 Fidelibacterota bacterium
CAGGGTCGTGACCAAGCCTTCGGGATCGTACACTTTGGTACTTCTCCAGAGATGTGTTTCCCCTAAGACCAGCCGATCAATGTAACCGCTGGCGTGCCCTTCCGCAGTCCATATGCCCCGCCCGAAACCGGGCACATAGAGGAGGTACATGATTCCCAAATACAGGAGGATCATCAGGCACATAGCGATCCACTGGTCCCGGGACCGGGGAAGCAGGACCATCACGGCCGAAACGATGAGATAGCATAGGGCAATACGCTGGAGGACACCGGGAATGCGGACGGTGGCAAAGTTGAAGGAATAGAAACCGGCCAGGATCACGCCCAGAATCACGAAGGGCAAGGCACCATTGACGATATCTGCGACAGCCGTCCTCCGTTCCTCGGCATCGGAGTAGCGCAATCGAGCGAACAGGATGACTCCCACAGCCAACACGATGAGAACCAGCAGGATAATCAGCAAACGGACCATGGACACATCGTAGGTGCGGAAGGCCGAAAGGACCAGTCCCAGTCCGAAGAGCAGGAGTGTACGTTTGAATATCTTCAACCATACAGCGGATTTATGGACCACAGTCTCGATGCGCACGCGCAGAGACAAGGCCATAGCAACCCCCATGATGAAGAGGAAGAAGGGGAAGATCCAGTCCGTGGGGGTCCAGCCGTTCCATTCGGCATGCAGCAGGGGACGGAACACATGGGACCAATCGCCGGGATTGTTGACCAGAATCATGCCGGCAATGGTGAGACCGCGGAAAGCATCCAGGGAAGTGAGGCGTTTCATCGGGGGGGTATCGGTCATCCAATCTCCTTCAGAGTACTCGATACGTGCGTGTCAATCAGGCCACGAGCTAAGTTCCCGATCCGTGATTATTGGGCACAAAGGTAATGAAGGATAATGCCGGCTGCCACGGCGGCGTTCAGGCTCTCAGCCGCGCCACGCCCCGGGATGGTTACCTTATCATCCAATTTATCCAGCCAGAAGGGAGTAAGTCCGTAAGCTTCGCTACCAATAACCAGAGCCCAATTGCGATCCCTGGGCCGAATCTGTGTCATTGGTTGTCCATCGAGAACAGCGCCTATAAGGCGGAGGCCGGCTCTCCCAATGTGCTCAGCCACCTCATCATGGCCGCATTGAATAAGCGCTGGAATATGGAAATGAGCACCCATCCCACTACGCACAACCTTGGGATTGAACACATCAGCACCCTGTTGGCTGATCCAGACAGTGGGGATGGCGAACCAATCGGCGGTACGGAGGAGGGTGCCCAAGTTGCCAGGGTCGGCGATATTGTCAAGCAAAAGCAAGGGCGGCTCAAGGGTTCCACTTCCTCTGTGGTCAATTATGGACGGCAACCTGATAACGGCGAATATTCCCTGGGGATGCTGAGTGCCGCTTATCTGCATCGCTTGTGTACTGGAAATAGTACTGGCGGTCAGTCGCCGATTTGTCATACCGGCCTGGATTTCCACCCATACATCAGACTTCACGTAATCCGATGAAACGAGGATCTGTTCGACATCCGCGGTGGATTTCAGAGCTTCGGAAACGAGCCGTGTCCCTTCGATAATATAGCGTCCCTGTAGATGACGATGTTTCTTATACCGCAGGGCGCGGAGATCTTTGATGGCGCGTTGTGTGAGAGCCACCAGGGGTCAGTGTAGGTAGATAATCATCGTGCAAAAGGAGCGGGGGTGCATCTGGTGGCCGCGCCCCGGAATACCCACTGTTCGTAACAACACCAATGTCGACACTTAATCGCTGGCGTCCTCTGCCGGCGGATGTAGAATGGCATCCAATGCGGAAGACAGCTGTTCGGGTGAGACCGTCTGTTGATCGCCGGAAGTCATATTCTTAATCGTACAGGTGTCTGTTTTCATCTCTTCTTCACCAAGAATTACGGCAGCTTTAGCACCTACACGGTTCGCTTCTCTGAACTGTGCTCTCGTACTGCGGCGAAGGGTTTCCAGAATCACCGTATATCCAGAGGCACGTAGCTCCTGGGCACGGACCAAGGCGGAGGTGCGGGCGTCATCCGATAAAACGATCAGATATACATCGGGTTGGCGTGGTGTGATCTTTTCCTTCAGCCGATCACCAGCCACCAGCAAGAGCCGTTCCATACCCGCGGCGAAACCTACGGCCGGGGTGTCCGGTCCACCCAGCTGACTGACCAGTTTATCATAGCGACCACCACCACAGAGAGCATCCTGTGCGCCCAGCTGCTGCGAGGTAATCTCGAAGGTAGTACGAGTGTAATAATCAAGTCCCCGCACCAGCTTGGGATCATGTTCAAAGGGGATATTAAGCGCCTTAAGGCCATCTTGGACGTCGTTGAAGTTTTGCCGGTCTTCCTCAGTTAGATAGTCGGAAATAAGGGGGGCCTTTTCATCCAGCAGGGCCTGTGTTGCTGGAGATTTGCTGTCAAATAGACGCAAGGGATTCGCCCTGAGGCGCTGCTGGTCCAGTTCACTCAGCTCAGCTGCATAGGGTTCAAGGGCTGTTTGCAATTGTGCCAAATAATTCGCCCGCCCTTCAGTACTGCCAATCGTATTCAGGCGGATCGAAAGGCCTTCCGGCTCAAACAAGTTGCACAGATCATAGGCCAAGGCAATCACCTCGACATCCTGTTCCGGATGAGAGGAGCCAATGGCCTCAACACCAAACTGGTTAAACTGGCGTAAGCGGCCCTTCTGTGGCCGTTCCTGCCGGAAAAGGCTGTCCAGGTAATAGAGGCGGGCAATAGGGGCTTCCCGGTCGAGATGATTTTGGACGTAGGCTCTGACGACGGGGGCAGTGAGCTCCGGCTTCAAGGTCAGGCTCTTCCCACCCTTATCCTCAAAGGTATACATTTCCTTATTCACGATGTCCGTTTCCAGTCCGACACCGCGTATGAACAATTCGGTGGACTCGAAGACCGGAGTGCGAATCTCCTGATATCCGTAGGTGGCCATGACGGCGTGAATGATCCACTCCACAAAACGCCATAGATGGGCATCCTCGGGCAGGATATCATGCACACCCCGGACGCGTTTGACCGATTCAGCCATACCCACAGTCCTTTCTCTTCATGGCAAGAGCTTCAGCCAGGCTAACGAGATTTCCGATAATAATGGAATCCGAGCACCGAATCATCGTGAAGGGGATAGCATGAGATGGCAAGAGTTCTTCAGGATGGTGGGCAGCTTAAATAGGGATATCTTCCTGCCCGGCCTCCCGCTCATGGAGCGTTTGAAGGACCTCGTCGGGTGTATGGGCCTCGACCAATGCCGTGCGCAGCTCTCCATCTTTGAGCAACTTGCTCAGGCGACCCAAGATCTTCAGATGCCGATCGGGTTGGCGGGCGGGGCTAATAAGCAAAACGAAAATGTGGCACAAGGCACCATCCACCGCATTGAAATCGATGCCATCGGGTGAGATGCCCATGACCAAGACAACATCGCTAACGCTTTCGCTCAAGCCGTGTGGCAGGGCAACACCTTTTCCAACTCCCATATCCCCGACCCCGGCTACATCAGTCACATCGGTAAAGGTGCCGTCACCATCGTTGCGGTACAGACGATTCGCACTAACTTCATTAGCCAGAAATAGGTCAAGATGGCCATCGCCGTC
>CP070656.1:1905951-1909280 GCA_020355065.1 Fidelibacterota bacterium
CATCTGCCATGCGGCCTGGCATTGCCGTCTGGGACAAGTATGTCCATGTCACCTGGTTTGACAGGCGCGACTCGAAAGGTATCCTGGACTGGGATATCTACTGCAAACGCTCGATGGACAGAGGTACAACCTGGGAAGAGGACATCCGGATGACCCACACTCCGCACCATACGCGTCATCCGCAGATTGTCACTACTTCCGATGGGCGTGTGTGCTGCTTCTGGGAAGATGGTCAACGCTACGATGGCACTCGGTGGTTCGGTGACGCTGCGCTTTTTGTATCGGTATCAGACGACCACGGGCAAACATGGAATGAACCTGAGAGATTGACATTCATCAATGCGCCCAATAGCTGGGCGACGCATCCCAAATCCTATGCGTGTGGAAATCGGATACACCTTGTGTGGACAGATTCACCCGAATGACCAAATGGCCGACAGGCAGCTTATTACATGACTTCTCCTGACGGGGGCATCTCGTGGGAGTCACCAGAACAACTCCTCCTGGCTACGGAGGCAAATCCCCGCGAAGTCTGGGCACAGGGCGTTGCAGGAACAGAATCCTACGCCGTTGTGCTGATCAGCACCCCCGGAGGCCTCCACTATCGAAGGCGCGACTTCGTGTCAGGTTCAGCGGGATAGTCATTTACACAGAATTCGCAAGGCCATGATTCACAGAAGGGATTGGCTATTATGGAGAACAGTATTATGTTAATGGGGCTGTCGGCAACATTGCTCTTCGCAGCGATCCGAGGAGCCAATGCAGACGAACCTCGGACGGCGATAGAACAATCAGGTCTGAAGCAGGAACTGGAAAATGCGCCTGTCCTGCGGACCGAGTTGCTGGGTGAGCCAGCGCGAGGTGTGAACACGTGGGAGCACTGGGCAGTGCCAAACCCCGACGGCCAGTCGTGGGACGAACTTCAGATATACTTTAAGGAATACTATGGGCCCACATGGCTCTATGCCATGGACCTGGGTACAGAGGAGGTGAAGAAGCAGCGACTGGCGGACGATCACCAGTTCTACCTGTCCGGACGAACACTGGGTTTCGACGGCAAGTATTATATCGCCACACCGTCGCGACGCACGTGGAGCATGGATCTATTTGTGTATGACCCGGCGAAAAACACGCTGGAGGAACGCGGCGAGATCGTTCCCGGACTGGGTGGCGAGGTTCGACCTCTTACAACTGGGCCGGACGGGCGGATTTACGGCACGGGTACCAGGGGCAACCAGGTCGGGCTGTATATATACGATCCGAAGCTGTGCAAGGTGGTCAAGGACTTCGGCGCAGTGGGTCCCAGCCATCCCAACGGCGCCTGGAGCCGCTATAACATGGGTGTGGATGACACGCACGCCTATATAGCCAGCGGGATGATCCCCTGGTATCTGGTGGCGATAGACCTCGAGACAGGTGAAGAGAAGGTGCTTCTGGAATCGCCGACTGAACTTAGAATTGATATAGTGGAGAGTTTCCCCGGCGCATGGGCAATAGTATACCAGGCGGGTGATGCACCCCGGAAGGAATACTGGCTCTATCATGGAGAAGCGATCCCGAAGGTGAATGATACTCCTCCGTGGCCCAGGATGGAATCGCCCTGGGATAAGGCCGGGCCAAAGCCGGAACTCTACAGAGGTCAGATCGATCCTGACGCCCAGGGCCATGCTGCGCTGTGGTATCGGCTGCCGGAAGACGCAGCCAAGATTCCTGAGAATCCCTCTCCCGATGCAAAACCGGAAGATCTGGGGTGGAGATCCATCAGCCTGGATGTTCCTATGTATCCCCATCGCATCTCTGCTCTTGCGCTGCTCCCGGATGGCCGGCTTTTCAGCGGCGGCGAGGACTATGTTGGTTCTTTTATCTTCGATCCCGGGACGGATCAGGCCATCCTTCTCGGTCGAAATCAGGGGATTGCACCCTACACCCATATCGTGCACGAAGGTAAGCTTTATTCAAGCGGCTATCCGGCTGGACCGCTCTACGTCTTTGATCCCGGATTGCCATGGACCGTATACAAAGGTGGACCACCCGGACATCCCGCTCCGTATCGAACGGATCCGGTCAGCAATCCAAGAGAATTGGGATCCTTTGGTGGAGACACGCGCGTAGCCATCGCTCACAGTTCCGCGCTGGGCGCGGATGGCAAGCTCTACTTTGGCGGCTTTGGGGAGCGTAACTATACCGGTGGCGGCTTCGGATGGTATGACCCGAAGACCTGCGAGTTTGGCGGATTCTGGAAGCCATTGAGCGGCTACGCTGTGCAGTGGCTCACTCCGGCTCTTGATGGTCAACTGATTGTGATTTCCACCTCCAGGACGTCGGATGAATTGAATAATCATAAGGCGCCGGAAGAAGCTAAACTATTCGTCTATGATGTGAACGAGGCTCGGATTGTGCGGGAGATCGTGCCACTGCCGAAGGGTCGGGCAACGGGCCTGATCACGGAGGTGGCGGCGGGCCGGTTGCTGGGATTGACGGTTGACACGGTGGATCCAAAAAAGCCTGGCTCCGCCGTCCTCTATGGCCTGGATGTAGTTACCGGCGAAGTGCTATTTCGTAAGACCTTGCCCTCGGCTCTAACGTCAGACAGATATTGGCCGCACTGGGTGGATCCTTCCTATGAATATCTAGCCCTTGTGCATGGTCCGGATGGCTTTATATGGACCTGGCTGGATGACGTGCTTGTGCGCATTGATCCCAAAGATGCGAGCGTTCGTGTCATTGGCAGGATTGATCCTCCCGGCTACCCAACTTTTGTGGACAATGACCTATACTTTTCGGGACCAGAGCAGTTACGGCGAATCCGCAATATCGTCCCTGCTCCTGAGCCGAGGAATAATGGAGGATGACACTTCATGGCTGAAAAACATTCTTTTACCATCTGGCCCATCCCGCAGGAGTGCATCTTCGGGACCGGCCATCTGGTGTTGTCGTCGCCGTTGATTCTGGCTACACACGGCGATGCCCCCTGGCTCCCGGTGGCCGCTCGCCAGGCGGCGGAGGTGCTGAAGCGCGCCGCCAAAGGAGCCATCCCCGCTGTCGTGGAGGGAGAAGGCGGTGGCCCGGCCTGGCGCGTTACCACCATGGAGACGTTGCCGCCCGGCCTGGAGCCGGTTCTGGAGAACGAAGGTTACTTTCTGGATGTAACTCCTTCGGGAGTCTTGCTGGCCGGGAGAGATGCGCAAGGTGTGTTCTGGGGGGCGCAGACCCTGGCCCAACTGATCGAAGGCCCGGACTGCCCTTCCCTGCCGGTGGTGACGATCCGTGACTGGCCCCGCTATCCCATTCGCGGCGTCCACTGCTATCTTCCTGCCCGCGAGCAGATG
>CP070656.1:1909380-1912576 GCA_020355065.1 Fidelibacterota bacterium
CAAAAAAGAGGAGATGCCCGCGGCAAGGTGCGGCGGTACATGTTAAAGCGGATCAACACGGCTTCATGGTCCACCGATTCGGCTGCGGACCGACTGCAAGAAGTCAGCAAACGGATGAATCTGGGGGATAAGTTGTCACGGTCGATGAAAACATTGTCTCCGGGGGAGCGACGGTGGATCGATTTGGCGGTGTGTGTGGCCTCCGATGCCAAGGTATTGATACTGGATGAACTGGAGCAACATATGAGCTTTGACGAGTTGGACCTTGTGAAGCGGTTGCTTCAGCGTAAGTGCAGCCATGAAGGTACCACGGTGATACTCTCAACTTTAAATCCAATATCCATCAAACGTCTTTCAGGCGTATCTGTAACCCTCGACCACGGTCGTATCGCAATGATTCGTTCCGTTCGTGAGGGCAGTAGGGGACGGCGGACTCCCGGTAGCGGCGGCAATGACAACCGCCATTCCTACCGGAATGGAGGGAGCTCGACCAGGACGAGGCCATCGAGGCGCTAGAAAGGCTTGAGGAATACCATGCATCCATTGACACTTTTCTGGAGCCCTGATTTTACACAGCACGAGGTCAGTTGGGGACATCCTGAATCGGCGAGTCGTCTCGCTGCCATTCAGGAAAAGCTAAATGTCACGGGGCAATGGGAGGGGTATCATCGGGTGGAAGCCACCGCAGCCTCTCTCGACCAGATTGCCCTGATTCACCCGATGGAGTATATTCGAAGGGTAGAACGAACTACGCAACGGGGACCGACCATCATCGATTCGGCTGATACAGAGGTTTCTCCTGGCTCGTACCTGGCAGCCCTTAAGGTGGCCGGCGCCGGTTTAAGGGCAGTCGATGAGATTCTAGCTGCAAACACACGTACGGCTTTCATCCTGGGGCGACCACCAGGGCACCATGCGTTGCCTTCTACCGCCATGGGTTTCTGCTTGTTCTCAAACGCTGCACTTGCTGCCACCTACGCCCTTCAATCAGATCAAATCGAGCGAGTGGCTGTCATCGACTGGGATGTGCACCACGGCAATGGCACTCAGCATATTTTCTACGAGTCAGAGCGTGTCTATTATATCAGCATTCACGAATTTCCATTATACCCGGGCACGGGGCGTCCCGATGAGATCGGAAGCGGGCAGGGGCGTGGTCACACCCTTAACTTTCCCCTTTCAGCGGGGAAAGGCGATGATGACTACCTCGAGATCTTGGTTGGACCTGTGGCAGAGACGCTCCACTCTTTTCGCCCTGATCTGATCATTATTTCTGCTGGGTTTGACGCCCATGAATACGATCCACTGGGCCACATGAACATATCAAGCGAAGGATTCGAGAAGATGACACGTGTATTGGTAGAGGTGGGACAGGAACAGGCCCATGGAAGGATTATTTCGTTCCTGGAAGGTGGCTACCACCTGCAAGCCTTGGCGGATTCGGTTTCACGACACCTGCGAGGTCTGGCCGGGGAATCGCAGAATGTTCTTTCCTGACATGATCAATCAGGTGAGTGGTGTTTCGGATTAATCGATAACGGAGGCGGCTATCATGAAACGACTATACCGATCTCACTCCAATCGTGTCCTTGGAGGTGTATGTGGTGGATTGGGGGACTATTTTTCCATCGATCCAGTGCTCATCCGACTGGTTTGGCTGCTGCTGATTCTGTTTGGCGGCATCGGACTTGTCCTTTATCTCATCGCCTGGCTGATTATTCCCACGGTACCGGTCGAAGAGGAGGCGAAAAGTGTACCTTCTGCAACGGTGGTCTCAGGGAAGGGTCGTTTCTGGTGGGGTTTGGCCTTAGTCGCTATGGGTGTGGTCCTGTGGGGGAGCCAGTTCCGATTCCTCTACTGGCCGATGATCCCCGGTGTACGTCTAGACTCACGCGATTTCGTTCCCTTCGCGCTCCTCCTGGTTGGTATCTACCTTCTGTATACCTTCGCCAGAGCAGTGTCCGGTACGGGGAAATCAAGCGAACGAAAGCTCTACAGAAGTAGGGAGGATAAGAAACTAGGCGGCGTTTGCGGTGGTATTGCCGAATATTTCCAAATCGATTCAACCCTGGTCCGTATCATGTTTGTAGCCGGTTCTTTCTTCTATCTCGCAGGTGTCTTGATCTACCTAGTTCTACTGGTAGCACTGTCCGAGAAGCCCTTCGAGCCGTCGACGGAGGAAGCAGCGCCACCAACCAAGACGAAAAGCGGCAAACAGACCAAGGCAGGTACAAACGGTAAGGCCAGCTCCTGACATGCTCAAATTCGCGCTCGTCATTCTGGATGGATTCGGGTGGCGTACTGAGAGCGAGGGGAATGCGATTCACCTGGCACATACGCCCATGCTCGACCGTCTTTTGTCTGAATACCCGAAGGCCATACTTGAAACCTCCGGCCGATCGGTGGGGCTCCCGGAGGGTGTAATGGGTAATTCGGAAGTGGGTCACATGAATATCGGAGCCGGTCGCATAGTCCGGCAGGATCTGGTGCGAATCAACGATGAGGTCGAGTCAGGACGCTTCCATCGGATGAACCTGCTTCGAGAGCAGATGCAACAAGTAGCCGCCCGGAACGGTGTCTACCACGTCATGGGTCTCTGTTCCGATGCGGGGGTCCACAGCCAAATCGAACATCTACGGGCTATCCTGGAAACCGCCCAGAGCGAGGGATTAACCCGAGTATACTACCATGCTTTGATGGATGGGCGGGATACGTCACCGCATGCAGGGCGGCATTATCTTGCCCAGGTAGAGGAGTGGATGAGTGCTTTAGGATTGGGTTCGATCGCTACGGTCACGGGCCGCTATTATGCAATGGACCGGGACAATAGATGGGATCGGACCGAAAAGGCCTACCGGATGCTGGTCCATATGGAGGGGGAATCCTATACCACTGCTGCCGAGGCTATTCAAGCATCCTATCAACAGGATGTCACCGATGAATTTGTCACTCCCAAGATCATCGGAGAGGGTGCACGGATCGCGTCCGGGGACGCCTTGATGGCTATGAATTTTCGGGCTGACCGTATGCGTCAGATCATCAGGGCTTTCATCGAACCTGATTTCGCGGAATTCCCAACCGAGTAGTTGGAATTGGATGTGCGATCGATGACGCAGTATGATGAGACCTTCACGATACCGGTCCTCTTCGCGCCGGAAAACCTGAGTAATATTTTTCCGGAAGTGCTAACCAAGGC
>CP070656.1:1912676-1915430 GCA_020355065.1 Fidelibacterota bacterium
CAACTGACGTTCTACTGAGGGTAGCTGCCGTAGGGGTGTGCGGCACCGATATGCACTACTACAAGCACGGCCGGATCGGGACCCAAACCGTATCCTATCCGTTCACAATCGGTCACGAATGCGGAGCAATTGTTGAGGAGGTGGGGACGGCGGTCACCCGCGTCAAGCCGGGGGATCGTGTGGCGGTCGATCCGGCTCATGGATGCATGACCTGCGACCAGTGTCAGGCCGGTCGCTTCAACACCTGCCGGCAGGTCCGGTTCCTGGGCAGTCCGGCCAGTGAGGATGGCTGCCTGGCGGAATACATTGTCACCTCGGAGCATTGCTGCTTCCCGATCCGTGATCAGACCAGTTTTATACAGGCCGCCTACGTTGAACCGCTGTCGATCGGGGTTTATTCGGTGGAGCAGGCCGGTTTATTGGATGAAGCCAGGGTAGGGATTCTGGGAGCGGGTTCTATCGGGCTGAACGTCCTGCTGGTGGCCAAGGAGAAGGGTGCCGCTCAGACCTATATCACCGATCCGCTGGACTACCGGCTGGATGTTGCCCGTTCCCTGGGAGCGGGCTGGACCGGCAATCCGGATAAGGTCAATATCGTAAATGAGATCCTTGATCAGGAGCCGCAGCAGCTGGACGCGGTGTTCGAGTGCTGCGGCGAGCAGACCGCAGTCGATCAGGCTCTGGAGCTGCTGAAGCCGGGCGGCCGTCTGATCATTGTCGGGTCTCTGCTCGGTGAGCAGGTAGCCTTCACGGTTGACCTGCTGCGGCGAAAAGAGATTTCCATCTTCAATATTCGACGGCAAAGTCAGTTCACCCAGGCGGCTCTGGACCTGATTGAGCAGGGCAAAGTCGATACGAGCGCCCTGATCACGCACACCTTTGATTTTCAAGATGCCAAAGAGGCTTTTGAGCTGGCGGTCGCCTATGCTGACGGTGTGATCAAGGCGAGCATCATCATGCCTTGAGGATGGCCGATCAAATGCGTGAGCACGCAAGGGGATACATGATGCAAATACTTACAGCGAGTCTAAAAATCCAGGTATTCATTCTTATGTTTCTGGGCTTGTCCATCCTGGCCTCATGCGGGAAGCAGAGACTGAGCCCCTCCGTGCATTTGCAGGGTGAGATGGCCGGTGAGGTCACCCGAAATAGTGTCATTCTGCAATCCCGTATGACTACCGGTGAACGCACAACCGACGGAGATGTACCCGGGAAGGTGGGGTATGCCTGCTTCGAAGTGGCGTCGCAGGCCCGTTTTCGGAATTCCTTCCGAACCAAGTGGATGGCAGCAACCTCGGAGAATGATTTCATTATCAAGACCAAAGTTGCTGGATTAGATGAAGGTACCCGCTATTATTATCGTTTGCTCTCCGGTGAAGATACCACGCGATTTCAGATTGGTGAGAGGCGGGAATTTCGAACCTGGCCCGCACCGGATGTCAGAAGGGAAGCCAGCTTTGTTGTCGTAACGGGTATGTGTTTCGGGAAATTTCATTTTGGTGTTGATACCACAGGAAAGCGGGCGTATCAGGGAAGCGACAAGCACCTCGGCTATCCCGGACTTAAGACGATACTCGGGATGAAGCCCGACTTCTTCGTGGGCACGGGCGATAATGTCTATTATGATTTCCCGGTGGCGGATCGGGCGACCACACAGGCCGAATTGCGCAAGAAGTGGCACGAACAATTCGTGCAGCCCCGCTACGTTGAACTTTTTGCTCAAGTGCCTTCTTACTGGGAGAAAGATGACCACGACCATCGCTACAATGATTGCGATACGACCGGGCAGAGACCACCGTCGAATGAACTAGGCATTGAAACCTTTCGGGAACAAGTCCCAGTTGTCGATTCACTGGATCCGCATGCCGTCACCTACCGCACCCATCAGATCAACGGATTGTTGCAGATCTGGCTGGTGGAAGGTCGCGATTATCGCAGTCCCAATGATATGCCCGATGGTCCTGGAAAAACCCTCTGGGGCAGGGAGCAGAAGGCGTGGCTCAAACAGACGCTGTCGGAGAGTGATGCGGTCTTCAAGATCCTGATATCTCCCACACCCCTGGTCGGTCCTGACGGGACATTTAAAAATGACAATCACACGAATTTTGGCGGTTTCAGGCATGAAGGAAATGAGTTCTTCGCGTGGCTGAAGGAGAACGACTTCATGTCCAGGAACTTCTTTATCATCTGTGGCGACCGGCACTGGCAATACCACTCCGAACATCCATTCGGGATAGAGGAATTCTCCTGCGGTGCGCTGGTGGATGCTAATTCCAGATTTGGATTTCAACCCGGTGATTCCAGTTCGACCGATCCCGGTGCCCTTATTACGCAGCCGTATCTGCAGGAGGATAAATCCGGTGGGTTCCTGGCTGTTTCCGTCACACCCGGCAAAGGGGCTGAGCAGGACAAGATCACCTTTGCATTCTATGATGAGTTCGGAGTGCAGCTCTATATGACCACCAAGACCGCGACCTCAAGGGTTGCCTTATAACAACAAAGGGGAAGCGATTGAACTCTGAGCATACTGCTGATAAGCGTCCAAATCTTCTATTCGTTTTCGCCGATCAGATGCGGGGGCAGGCCATGGGCTGCATGGGCAACGAACAGATCCGTACGCCCCATCTGGATCAACTGGCCGGTGAAGGCCTGTTATTCACTAACGCGATTTCGACCTATCCGATCTGCTGTCCGGCGCGGGCCTCGCTGCTCACCGGGAAGTATCCCTTGAGTCACGGTGTGGTCAATAACGGA
>CP070656.1:1915530-1918653 GCA_020355065.1 Fidelibacterota bacterium
ACCATCGGATGCCGCCCGGCTGGCCTTGATTATCTACCTGGCGGCCTATCTGGACCGTAAAGGAACGGCCGTCACCCAATTCGGACAGGGCTTTCTGCCACCGGTGGTGGTCATAGGTCTCACCATGCTGCTTATCGTTCTCGAACCCGACTTCTCCACCGCTGCCCTCACGGGGATGCTGGGATTCACCCTCTTGTTTCTCGGGGGTGCCCGGCTGAAACATCTGACGACGGTCGCCCTGGTCTCCCTGCCCACCCTCGGCCTCATCATGATGGCCGAACCCTATCGTAGAGTCCGTATCCAGACTTTCCTGGGACTCCTGGAATCGCCCAAAGCGGAATATCAGATATCCCAGTCATTGATCAGCTTGGGTAACGGAGGGTGGCTCGGTCAGGGGTTGGGCAACAGTGTGGAAAAGAAGCTCTTCCTGCCTGCCCCCCATACTGATTTTGTCTTCGCCATTATCGGGGAAGAACTGGGCTTCATAGGGGCCATCGTTTTACTGCTGGCCTTTTTCTGGCTTTTTCAGCGTGGCATCGTCATTGCCAGGAACGCCCCCGATCGGTTCGGGATGGTTCTGGCGCTGGGGATCGTACTCAACATCACGTTCTATGTCCTCGTGAATGCGGCGGTCGTCACCGAGGTATTTCCCAATACGGGTATCCCTCTCCCCCTGATCAGCTACGGAGGAACACACATCGTATTCACACTGATAAGCCTGGGCATTTTACTGAACATTTCAGCTTCAACCCGCCGCAAACGGTGGGATCGACAATTGGTACATGCCAGAGCGAGATGATAAAAGACTGCGCATTCTGATGGCGGGTGGTGGTACAGGCGGACACCTCTTCCCGGCCCTGGCGATCGCCGGCGGCCTGAGACACATGGACGACCAATCCGATATCCGCTTCATCGGCTCCAGGTTTGGTCTGGAAGCTCGCGTATTGCCTGAGGAGAATGAGATTTTCTACCCCTTGAATATTCGCGGCATCCAGCGGGGATTGAGCCCGGTCGCCATCACCCGGAACATCCTGTTTCCCTGGCGGATGGCACGCTCCTTCTTCCGGTGTCATGCCATCATAAGGCAATTCAGACCCCACGTCGTCGTGGGAACGGGAGGTTATGCCGCCGGTGTACCCCTGCTGGTAGCCCAGCAGCGCGGCATACCCACACTCTTGCACGAACAGAACTCCTACCCGGGAATCACGACGCGCCGGTTGGCCAAGCGGGCCACCCTGATCTGCCTGACCTACGAGTCCTCCGCCCGCTTCATCCCCTCTGACGACTGGACCGTCACCGGCAATCCCGTGCGCTTCAGTCGGGATATCCCCGGCCGACAGGCAGCCCGGAAGCGGCTGGGGCTCCCCGCACGACGACAAGTCCTCTTCATCCTCGGCGGTAGTCAGGGAAGCCGGCCCTTGAATCGCCACTTCCTCAAGCACTGGCGCATCTACACCGAGGATATGGGAGCTCACCTGCTGTGGCAGACCGGCCCGCGGGATATCGAACGAATCTCGAAAGCCGTCGCTGATGATAAGAAGGTAACCCTGGTCCCCTTCATCCACGACATGGCTGCGGCCTATATCGCCGCCGACCTGGTGGTTTGCCGGGCCGGTGCCTCGACCATCGCCGAGATCATCTGTACCGGCCGGCCGTCTGTATTGGTCCCCCTGCCTTCGGCCGCCGCCGACCATCAAACACAGAATGCCATGGCCCTGGTCAAGCATAACTCCGCTCGCCTCGTAACTCAGAGCAGTCTCCCCGATGGTGCCATGGAGAAGACGGTGAAGCAGCTCATCAGGTACCCGGACCGATTGAGGGCCATGCGCAAACGTGTACAGAGCCTGGCCCAGCCCGACGCAACCACTATCATCGTCAACCATATTCTACGGATGGCGGAGGCCTGATGTTCGGCCGTATCAAAAAGATTCATTTCATCGGCTTGGGTGGCATTGGCATCAGTGGTATGGCGGAACTTCTGCATACACTTGGGTTCAAGATTACCGGCTCCGACCTGCACCATTCGGAGATTACCGACAAGCTGCAGAAGTCCGGCATCCGGTTCTTCGAAGGCCATCACCCCGACAATATCAACCACTGTGATATGGTGGTCTATTCCTCCGCCGTGAAAGCCGACAATCCCGAGATCCTGGCCGCTCGCAGTCGCAGCATCCCCGTCATCCGCCGCGCCGAAATGCTCGGCGAACTGCTCAAGGTCGCTGAAACCAGCATCGCCGTCGCAGGTACCCACGGAAAAACCACCACTTCTTCGATGATCGGTACCATGCTCACCACGGCTCACCGGGATCCTACCATGGTCATCGGGGGTATCGTGAAGAGCCTGGCGAATAATATCCGCCGGGGCCAGGGTGATATCATCGTGGTCGAAGCCGATGAATTCGACCGCAGCTTCCTCTCCCTGAGACCCACCATTGCCGTGATTACGAACATCGACCTCGAGCACCTGGACTGCTACGAAAACCTGGATGAACTCAACCAGGCCTTTACCCTGTTTGCGAATGCCGTACCTTTCTACGGTCGCGTCGTGGCTTGCCTGGACGAGCCCAATGTACAGGCCCTCCTGCCCCAACTCCAGCGCCCGGTGACAACCTACGGCCGGGCTCCTCAGGCCGATGTTAGGGCTCGCAAAGTCATCTTCAATGAACTCAATGTCGAGTTCGAGCTCGTCGTCCCCGAAGAGGATCCCGTCGTGATGAGGCTCCAGGTGCCCGGTGAGCATAATGTCAAAAACGCCCTCGCGGCCGTGGCGGTGGGGCTCGAACTCCAGGTCCCCTTTAAGGATATTCAGAAAGGCATGACCCAGTTCTCCGGTGTGAGCCGACGCTTCGAAATCACCGAAACAATCGCCGATACTATCTTCGTCGATGATTACGCTCACCACCCCCGCGAAGTAGGCGTCGTTCTTCAAGCTGCGCGCGAAGGTTGGGATCGTCGCCTGGTGGCCGTGTTCCAACCTCATCTGTACACCCGCACACGCGATTTCCATCAGGAGTTCGCCCGCAGCTTCCTGGCCAGCGACGTGCTCGTGGTCACGGATATCTATCCCGCTCGTGAAGATCCCATCAACGGCATCTCCGGCGAGCTGATCGCTAACGATACCAC
>CP070656.1:1918753-1923227 GCA_020355065.1 Fidelibacterota bacterium
CCAGGGCCGCGCAATTTAAGGTCTTCGTCCGCAATTTCAAACCCGTTGGATGTGCTCGCTAGAACCCCCAATCTCTGTGTGGCCTCTTCACCCCCGGCGCGTTGAATCAGAATACAATGTCCTCCCAAAGGCCCCCGACCGATGCGCCCCCGCAGCTGGTGCAGTTGTGTCAATCCAAAGCGTTCCGCATTCTCCACGACCATTACGGTGGCATTGGCTACATCAATCCCCACCTCAATGACGGTCGTGGCGACTAGAATGTGTATGTGTCCGTCTTGAAAAGATGTCATGACGGTATCTTTTTCCTGTCCCTTCATGCGGCCATGAATGTAGCCCACATTCAGATCTGGAAAAATGTCCTGTTGGAGTGAAAGAAATCCCTCCTTGGCGGTTTTCAAATCGCCACTTTCAGATTCATCAATAACAGGATACACTACGAAGCACTGTCGTCCCTTTTGGACCTGCTGGTGGATGAACTGATAAATCTCACTCAATTGATCGGGCCCAGCGAGCCGTGTACTGACCTGGCCGCGGTTCTTGGGCAGCTCGTCCAAGATCGAGACGTCCATATCGCCGTGGTAGGTTATGGCGAGCGTTCGAGGTATAGGTGTAGCGGTCATCGCAAGGACGTGCGGATAGATCCCCTTATCCATAAGACGTCCACGCTGAACCACGCCGAACCGGTGCTGCTCATCCACAATAATTAGAGCTAAGTCCCGGAAGGCCACGTCTTCCTGAATGAGAGCATGTGTGCCCACGAGCAGCAGGAGTTTTCCTGCCAAAAGGTTGTCGAGGAGAGCTGCTCGCTCTGCTTTAGGGGTACTGCCGGTAAGCAGGGCCAGGGGGAGATCGACATGTTCCGTCAGGGAGGTAAAGGCACGGTGATGTTGCTCGGCTAGAATTTCTGTCGGCGCCATCACGGCGATCTGGGCTCCTTCCCCAGCCACAATGGCTGTCGCCAACAGCGCTACCACGGTCTTTCCGCTCCCTACGTCACCTTGCAGGAGCCGGTTCATCATTTGTCCGGACTGCAGATCGGACCGTAATTCACGCATAACGCGTACCTGGGCATCGGTCAGCTGAAAGGGCAAACTACGATAAATCTGGGGAACGATGGGCCCAAGTTCGGGAAACTTCCGTCCAGGGAGGGATGCCAGTGATTTCCGACGCAGAGCCATAAGCAGTTGGAGGAAGAAATGCTCATCGAACTTCAGGCGGTGGATGGCCCGCTTCAATTCGTCAGCGTTATCAGGTGCGTGGATTTGATACAAGGCGCGATCCAAATCGGGTAGGCTAAACTGGTCACGGAATGACGAAGAGAAATGGTCGGAGATGGCAGCCAAGCGATCGCGGCAGGTGTGGATCACCTGGCGGAAGCGGCGGCTGTCCAGCCCCGTGGCCTTGAGTCGCGCCGAACCAGGGTAGAGAGGAACGATCTTCCCGGTATTTAGAGGGTCCTCGTCCTGATCAAGCAGGTCGAAATCCGGGTGAACCATCTGCAGATGATTATAGTACTCCACCTTTCCGTGGAGAGCTATACGGTCCCCGACATGGAAGCGCTTCTGGATCCACTCGATACCATGGAACCAGACACAGGCCAGCGTGCCGGTTCCATCCGTCACGGATACCTGGAAGTATTTCCTCCGGCGGGTGTACTTCATGCCTTGGCCCACGATTTGGCCCATGACAGTGACCTGATCACCGATTCTCAAATCGGCAATGTCGGCAATATTGCTCCGGTCCAGATATCGTCGCGGGAAATAGTAGAGCAGGTCTTCGACGGTTATGATGTCCACCTCTTCGAGGGCTTGCGCCCGCACGGGGCCAATTCCCTTAGCATACTGGACGGGATCGTGCAGACGCAGTTTTGATATGGGGGATCCGGTTGTCACTCAGCCATTTGCTCTAGCGAGAATAGGGAAAGTTAGTATATCTGCATCTTGATGACCTAGGGGGCGAACCCCTCACCGGGTATGGGTTAGACATCTCCATTTCAGCTATTACAGGTCGGTTGGTTCATTGTTTTGCTCTGTACCTGGCGTGTCCGACAGCGCAGGCACATCGGGCCGCATTTTTCGGTAGATCCAGCTCCAGAGCAAGTAAAAGAGAAGTCCGCTGACAAGACCGGTGGCGGCGTCGATGCCGTAATGGAATGAACCGTAGACGGTGGAGATGGTCAATCCGGCGATAACGACAATCGAAGCAGTACGAACAAGTGGCGATTTGGGACGGAGAAGCAGATAAATAACAACCGCCTCGCCAATATGCGAGCTGGGGAAGGCACCTCCAGCGCTATCGCCAGAAGCATATAGCCAGTCGATAAAGGGTCCGATGAATCCGTGTCCGTAGAAGCGCAGAAAGCGGTCATCCAACGGCCCGACCACGGGGAAGAAAATGAAAATGAGCATATAGGTACAGAAGGTTCCGAAGAATATGAATACGTACCGCAGGAATTCAGGGGAGATGGCAATCCCATGATGGTGGGCGGTGTGACGGCCCCTTTTCCAGGCATACAAAAAGCCACCCAGCACGATGAAATAGTAGGTGAGATACATAAGGTGGAAGAACTCGCGCCACCAGGGTCCGGGGAGTTGATCGGCGAGGTAGCGGTGCGGATGTCCCCTGAAGAGCCAACGGTCCCAGCCCTTTACAACCTCATCGAATACCCATCCGGCATGGAACAGGGTACCCAGCAATTCGATTTCATAGTGCAAAGGCATCAGCAGGAGCAGGGGGTAGCCCCAACGCAGCCAGGCCCGAGGCCCGGATTGTGCTGAAACACCCGAGATACGCACGACCATAATGATCATGACCAGATGGGTCATGGCCGCAACGAGATAGATGAAGCCGTAATATGCCCCTCCCAGGGTGAGGAGAAATATCAAACCCAGGTATGCGAGTATCAAGCGGTCAAAATGGTGGCGTACGGGTTTCACAGCCAACCGGCCTTTCGGTACCAGGCAAAGGTGTGTTCCAGCCCTTTTGGAAGGGGCATTGTAGGTTGGTAGCCCAAGTTGCGAGAGATGAGGTCCGAAGCGCAGGTCCAGGCCGGTTGGCGAAGCTCCCGGAGCTTGTCTGAGGTCAGCCGCCTTGGGGCTACGTTCACTCGCTGCCCGAGGGCCAGAATCTGCTCTCCTGCCCAAAGGAATCCGGCAGGAATCGGTATTGGTACGGTCCATGTTCCGATGGTTTTGGCAACCATTGCGAGGGTATCTTTGAACTGGTGGATGGCCTCTCCATCGTTAACGAAATACGTTGCGATGGGCCGTTGCTCCTTACTTAGTATCAACCAGATGGCCTGGCAGACATCCAGCACGTGGATGAGCGATATTTCAGGACGGTTCCCCTGCAATCGTGGGCTGAGGTGGTACTTGGTCAGCTTGAAGAACCGCTGGACGTCCTGATCATAAGGGCCGTACACGGTTGGTAGCCGGAGCACTGTCCAGGGGAAGGTGGTCGCTGCCAGGGTCTGTTCCCCAGCAAGTTTGGATTGGCCATACCAGGAGATAGGCCTGGCAGCTGAATCCTCTGTCAGCGGTTTCCCGATGAGAGCGGGTCCTGCCGCTGCGATGGTACTAACATATATGAAGCGCTGAACAGCGGCGCCGCAAGTGGTGGCGGCTTGCACCAAGTTTGCAGTACCCGCTCGGTTCACCTGATCAAAATCGTGGTAGGAATGCCCCCACGGCTGCCCAGCCAGATGGACGATGGTATCTACCTGGGACAGAGCTTGTATAACCTCCTGGCCAAGGGTAAACAAGTCAGCTACAACCAAGGTAGCCTCAGACCGCAATTCCTCTGGAAGACGCTGAGGATCACGAACCAAGCAGGTCAGTTGGCACTTCCGATCCAACAGGTATGTAATCAGGTTTTTGCCAATAAATCCGGATGCACCGGTCAGGAATACATGCATGGCTCAGGATATCCAGTGCGGGGTAAACAGAGGGTAGAGTGAGGCGAGGCGTTTCCGGCCGTTTCAATCCTCTGCAAAGGAGCGGCCATAAATCCGGTAGGTTTTGACTTTTCTGGCACCGATTTTCAACAGGGCATTAATCATGGGTGCGTTGTCCTCCAGTATCCACGACGCCTCGCCCAACGTATAGCCCTTGGACATGCCGATCTTAAAGGTTCTCAGATAGAAGGCAGCATCGATACCCAACCGGCGGTAGGGTTTTAGTATACCGAGCGTGAAGGCCCGCAGCGAAGTGATGCGGCGTTTGTACCACAAGAGTTTGAATAATCCCGAGGGGAGCAGGCGTCCGTTGGGTATATGGATCAGAGCCTCGTTGATGTTTGGGAGACTTATGGAGAAGCCGGCCACCTCTCCATTGACCTCGGCGACATAGGTCAGATCGGGATCCACCAGCAGCTTCAGGTCTTTGGCGATATAGGTGAACTCATCATTGTCCATCCAGAGTGCGCCCCAGTTTTCAGCCCAAGCCTGGTTATAGATATGCTTTACCAGTTCCACCTC
>CP070656.1:1923327-1926478 GCA_020355065.1 Fidelibacterota bacterium
ATACATACATCAAATTGAGCCGGGCCTTGAATTCCTTCGAGGGGAGCATCCAGGCGGGTCTCGCTTCCGCGGGCCTGACCGGCAGCCAGTTCGGCGTGCTGGACGCCCTGTTCCACCTGGGCCCCCTGTGCCAGAAGGATTTGGGTGCGAAGATCCTCAAAACCAGCGGCAACATGACCATGGTGATCGACAACCTGGAGAAGCGGGGTCTGGTGGTCCGTCAGCGGCAGGCGGAGGACCGCCGCCACATGGTGGTCCACCTCACCGAGGAGGGCCGGGGCGTGATCGCGCAGCTCCTGCCCCGGCACGCCGCCGCCATCACCCGGGAAATGGCGATCCTCACCCATTCTGAGCAACTGGAATTAGGACGGCTGTGCAAGAAGCTAGGATCCCAAGATCAATCGTGATATGACCATCGGAAATGAGAAGCATAGGAGACGAAGATGAGTGCTGTGATCAGAGATGTAGTCCGGGTTGAGCGGGGTATGCCTACCAGCGACGGGGCCGGAGTCAATCTGACCCGGATCATCGGTACCCGGCAGCTGCTGGACATCGATCCCTTCCTATTACTGGATGAGTTCAAGAGCGATCAGGCGGACGACTATATAGCCGGTTTCCCGCCGCACCCCCATCGCGGATTCGAGACCGTGACCTACCTGCTGCACGGCAACTTCCACCACCAGGATTCCCGGGGGAACGAAGGCCACCTGACGGCGGGATCGGTGCAGTGGATGACCGCCGGGCGTGGTATCATCCACAGCGAAATGCCGGAAATGACCGAAGGCCTGGTCTGGGGATTCCAGCTGTGGTTGAATCTACCGGCCAAGGACAAGCTGACCGAACCCCGGTACCAGGATATTCCCCCCGAGCAGATACCCGTTTTCGATAACGGTGGGATCAAGGTGAAGGTCATCACGGGTGAATACGCGGGTCTCACCGGCCCGGCCCAGACCTGGATCCCCGCCCTGTACCTCGATGTGAGCCTGAAGCCGGAACAGACGTTCCGTCAACCGGTAGCGGATCACCTCACGACTTTGGCCTACATCATCGATGGCGAAGCCCGCTTCGGCCGACCCGGGGAAGGCGGTTCGAATACCCGGAGAGAGCTGTTGATCTTCGGGACCGGTGACGAGATCCAGGCCGAGACGCGGGATGCTGAGGTCCGGTTTCTACTGCTGGCCGCCCAGCCGCTGAACGAACCGATCGTGCGGGGTGGACCATTCGTTATGAACACTCACCAGGAGCTGCAGCAGGCCTTCACAGATTATCAAAATGGTACCCTAGATCGCTAGATTGTAGCAATTCGCGCACGTTTTTAGTTGTCCCCGCCATGATCCGGCCCTTAAGTTGCAAGCCGTGATGTTACAGCACTTCCATCATCATCACCATCATCATGGACTCGATCCCATCGGGGTATTCGAGGAGGTCGTGCTGTAGCGAAGTCATAACTGGCAAAATCTTGACGCAAAAGCCCTCGGAGCCCCGGGGGTTTTTTGTATTTAGGAGGCAAAAGGTAAAGCATATGTCCAACATACTGAAACTGGGTCTGCCCAAGGGTTCGCTCCAGGAGAGTACCCTGGCCATCTTCAAGAAGGCGGGTTGGAATATCCTCATGTCCAGCCGCACGTATACGCCTTACTGCGACGACGCCGAGCTGGAGATTCTCTTTCTCCGGGCCCAGGAGATCGCCCGCTACGTGGAGCAAGGGATCCTGGATGCGGGCATCACCGGGCGGGACTGGATCCTGGAAAACGACGCCCAGGTGGAGGAGATCTGTGAGCTGGTGTACGCCAAGGCCTCGCTGCGTCCGGTGCGCTGGGTACTGGCGGTGCCGGACGAATCGCCGGTGAAGTCGGTGAAGGACCTGGAGGGCCAGCATATCAGCACGGAGGTGGTCAATCTGACCCAGCGATATCTTGAGGAACATGGCGTGAAAGCCCAGGTGGAATTCTCCTGGGGAGCCACGGAGGCCAAGCCGCGGCTGCTGTCGGATGCCATCGTGGAGGTGACGGAAACCGGCTCCTCACTGCGGGCGAATAATCTCCGCATTGTGGATACCATCCTGGAGTCCACCACGCGCTTTATCGCGAACCGGGAATCGTGTCAGGATTCCTGGAAGCGTCAGAAGATCGACAACATCGCCCGCCTGCTGCAGAGTGGTATCATGGCCACCGGCCGGGTTGGCCTGAAAATGAACGTGGCCGCCGAGCAGCTGGAGCAGGTCATGGCCATGTTGCCGGCCATGAAGACTCCCACCGTGAGCCAGCTGTACAACGGCTCCGGCGCAGCGGTGGAGGTGATCGTGGAAGAGCAGACGGTACGGGAGATCATACCCAATCTGATCCAGGCCGGCGCGACCGATATCATCGAATATCCGCTCAACAAGGTGATCCCGTGAGACCGGTTCTGCCCGTGATCACCTCCCCTGACCAGCTGAAGGCGCGGCTGGAAGCTCGTGCGCGGTCGGTCGTCACGGACTTGGCCGACGTGCACGATATCCTGGAGCAGGTGCGGGAGCAAGGTGACCGGGCTCTCAGGCATTTTACCCAGACATACGATGGCATTGACATAGAGGATCCAGCCGTCCCGCAGGAGCTGCTTGACCAGGGCCGGGAAGCACTTACACCTGAACTGGAGCAGGCCATTCGAGATGCGGCGGCCAACATCCGCCGCTTCCACCAGCGCCAGCGGCCGGAGGACTTCACATTTCGTCAACCAGATGGCACGCAGGTGGCCTGGCAGTGGCGCCCGCTCAGCCGGGTAGGTGTGTATATCCCCGGGGGTCGCTATCCCCTGCTTTCAACAGTACTGATGACGGTCGTTCCGGCCCAGGTGGCAGGCGTGGCCGAGATCGCGGTGTGCACGCCCCCCGGTCCATCCGGCTATCCGTCGGATGTCCTGCTGGGTACCTGCGCCTTGCTCGGACTCGGCGAGGTTTGCCGGGTGGGGGGCGCCCAGGCCATCGCGGCCTTGGCCTTCGGTACCGAATCGATTGCGGCAGTGGACAAGATCGTGGGGCCCGGCAACCGCTACGTGACGGCGGCCAAGCAGGCGGTTTCGGCGCAGGCGGGGAGCGACATGCTGGCCGGTCCCACCGAGGTGGTGATCCTGGCGGACGAATCCGCCAAACCGCGCTGGGTAGCCGCGGACC
>CP070656.1:1926578-1929546 GCA_020355065.1 Fidelibacterota bacterium
CGGACTCCTGGGATTCGGCCTGGTGGATTCAATCTATGCGGATACATCTATCGTGGTGACTGATAATCTGGTCCCCTTCCCCTGTGTTCCCTGGCAGATCATGGGACAGAATATCGACTATGTTGTCGAGGTGGACAAGATCGGCAATCCCGAGGAGATCGTCTCCGGCACCACGGAGCTGACGCGCTCACCCGATCGCCAATACATTGCCGAGCTGACGGCGGAATTCGTGCGTACGGCTGGCATCCTGCAGGACGGATTCAGCTTTCAAGCCGGTGCGGGGGGCACGTCGCTAGCCTTTGCCATCTATCTGAAAGAAATGATGAAAGCAGCGGGGATCCGAGCGCGCTTTATCCGTGGTGGATCAACTAAATATCTGGTGGAAATGCTGGAGGAAGACCTGACCGATTTCATCCTGGACGGCCAGACCTTCGACCTGGAGGGTGTGCGCTCCATGCGCGAAAATCCCCGCCACATCGATACCTCGCCATTCACCTCCTATAACTGGCACGGCAAAGGGAATTTCGCCAGTATGGTGGATGTGGTCGTGTTGGGCGCCACCGAGGTAGACGTGGACTTCAACGCCAACGTGGTGACCCACTCCGACGGCATCCTGCTGCACGGCATCGGGGGCTGGCAGAACTGCCTGTTCAGCAAGTGCACCATCCTGCCCATTCCTTCCTTCCGGGACCGTATTCCGATCATCGTGGACCGGGTGACGACCCTGTGCGGACCCGGGGAGCTCATCGACGTGGTCGTAACGGAGCGGGGTATTGCGATCAATCCGGCCCGCAAGGACCTGATCAAAGCCACTAGGGGCAGCGGCCTGCCGATCCGTCCCATCGAGGAAATCAAGGCCGAGGTGGAGGACCTCTGCGGCGGGCCCCCGGCCAAGCCGGAGTTCACTGATCAGGTCATCGGGGTGGTCAAATGGGTGGACGGAACGGTGCTGGACAGTATTTTCAAAGTAGAGGGAGGGGACAATGCGTAACAAGGTCCTGGAAATATGGCCGGAAATTGGCTGGATTGAGAATAAAGCCTTGAGGGCTAAGGTTCTTGATGCGTGGGCATACGCGATCGAGAACAGTGTGCTATCCGCCGAGGATCTGGAGACGATACCCTTCTCCCTGCTCATCAAGGATTGCCAGGTTTCCTTCATGAACCACAAGCGCACCTGTGTCCAACTGGCGGTGGATATTGCCAAGCGGATGAAAGAGAATTTCGGTGATGAGATCCGGATCGATATGGATATCCTGATCGCCGGGGCTATCCTGATCGATGTGGGCAAGCTCATGGAATACGAGATCGTGGACGGCCAGCTGGGCACGAGTGCGGCCGGTAAGGTGGTGCGGCATCCCTTCAGCGGTGTAGCGATCGCCGACCGCTTCGGCCTGCCACCGGAAGTGCAGCACATCATCGCCACCCACTCCAAGGAAGGCGATCTGGGCCTGCGCACGGTGGAGTCCATCATCGTGCATCACGCCGATTTCGTCAGCTTCGAACCGTTCAAAGCATAGATCGACGTGGCCCAGAATCTCGTCGAGAAAATCGCCCAGCGCTTCGCGTTGGATCTGGCAGAGGGCCACGAGGTCCACAGCGGGGATTTCATCTCCATCCGGCCGGCCTACGTAATGACCCACGATAATACGGGCGCCGTAATGAACAAGTTCAAGGCCATCGGTGCGACCAAGAAGGCCATACCGCGGCAGCCTGTGTTCGCCCTGGATCACAATGTGCAGGATACGAGTGAGGCCAACCTGAAGAAGTACGCCGGCATCGAGACTTTCGCCAAAGAAATGGGCGTGGACTTCTATCCGGCCGGACGGGGGATCGGTCACCAGATCATGTGCGAGGAAGGCTACGCCTGGCCCGGCAGTATGGTGGTCGCATCAGACAGCCACAGCAATATGTACGGCGGTCTGGGCTGCCTGGGGACGCCTATCGTGCGCACCGATGCCGCCGCGATTTGGGCCACCGGCCGGACCTGGTGGCAGGTGCCCCCAGTTGCCCGGGTTGAGCTGAAGGGGCAGCTCCCCGCCGGCAGCACCGGGAAAGACGTCATTATCACCCTTTGCGGCCTATTCAACCAGGATGAGGTGCTCAACCATGCCCTGGAGTTTGTGGGTGAAGGAGTCAAGCACCTCAGCATCGATGAGCGGCTCACCATCGCCAACATGACCACCGAGTGGGGCGCCCTGGCCGGGGTGTTCCCGGTGGATGAGGTGGCGATCCAATGGCTGCGGGATAGAGCCGCGGTGGTGCAGCAGCGTGGCCCGGCCGGGGTGCCCTCCGATGCCGATGGTAACGGGCAGCATCCCCGGTTGAACGAAACTCGTATCGCTCTGGTTGAAGCCGCTCCCCTTGAGCCTGATCCGGACGCCTATTATGCCAAGGAACTGACCCTGGACCTTTCCACTGTCTCGCCGTTCGTGTCGGGTCCCGATCATGTCAAGACGATGACCGGTGCGGCGGATATGGCGAAGAAGAACATCCGAATCCACAAGGCCTACCTGGTCTCCTGCGTCAACAGCCGGGTGGCGGACCTGGCCGCGGCGGCGCGGGTGGTGCGCGGGAAGCAGGTGGCGGAGGGGGTGGAATTCTACATCGCGGCCGCTTCCAGTGAGGTGCAGGCGGTGAGCGAAGCCCGCGGCGATTGGCAGACCCTGGTGGATGCCGGGGCCATTACCCTGCCGCCCGGCTGCGGACCCTGCATCGGGCTAGGCCAGGGACTGCTCCAGGACGGGGAAGTGGGCATCTCGGCCACCAACCGCAATTTCAAGGGACGCATGGGTTCCCGGGAAGCGCAGGCCTACCTGGCGTCACCGGCCGTGGTAGCCGCGTCCGCGGTGGCCGGCGTGATCGCGGCACCCAACGGTTCGGAGGGAGTGAAGCCGGTGGGTCAGATCAAGGTCAATCCCAAGCCGGAGAAGGGCACTGGCAAGGTAACCATCCTGCCCGGCTTTCCGGA
>CP070656.1:1929646-1938058 GCA_020355065.1 Fidelibacterota bacterium
GAAGCCTATAAACCATCACCGGATGGTCGTCATGTGGTCTACGGACTCGCCTTGGGCGGATCGGAGAAAACCACCCTGCATATCGTGAATGTGGAGTCCGGCGAGCAGCTGCCGGAAACCATTGATCGCATCGAGACCGCCTACAACTCGCCCAACTGGCTACCGGACGGCAGCGGGTTTACCTATGCCCGAAGGCAGCAGCTGCCACCCGGTGCACCGGCAACTGAGATATACAAGAATACTAAAACGTATCTTCACGTGCTGGGTGTCGATCCGGAAGACGACCAGGTGGTATTCGGCCGGGGAGCGTCGAGGGGTGTGAAGCTGCTGGACGTGGACTTTCCCAGCATATATATCCCCACCGGCTCCGATTATGCCATCGGCAAGATCAAACATGGGGACAACAACGAGATCACCCTCTATACCACCCTCATCCGGAATCTGACCCAGGCCAAGATAGCCTGGAAAAAGATCTGCGATGCGTCTGATGAGGTGGAAGACTACGCGGTGTTCGGCGAGACCATCTACCTGCTCACCGCCCGGGATGCAGCCCGGTACAAGGTGGTCAAGACCTCTCTGGCCAGGCCCAACTTCGCCCGGGCTGAGATCGTCCTTCCTGAAAGTGATATGGTCATCCTGTCAGTCAAGTCGACCGAAGATGCCCTGTATGCCGATGTGCTGGATGGCGGCTTCAACCGCATCCTGCGCCTCGAGCATGGCAGCTCCGGCCCGGCCGGGACACTGGCCCTGCCCAACGACGCCGCTGGCTTCGTCACTACCGCCTCACCCGATATGAAAGGCATTCTGGTCTATACCAGCAACTGGACCAAGGGCAGCCTCATCTATGCCTACGATCCGGACTCGAAGGAGTATACCGATACCGGCCTGCTGCCCCAGGGCGCCTTCGATGATGTCCCCGGTTACGTCTCCCGCGAAGTACACGTGGAGAGCCATGACGGTGTCATGGTGCCCCTCTCCATTCTGCATAAAAAAGGACTGCGCCTGGACGGCACCCATCCCACTCTCCTGACCGGCTACGGCTCCTACGGCAGCACCTCGGGCGCGTTCTTCAGCGCCACCCGGCTGGCCTGGCTCGAACTGGGTGGCGTGTACGCCATTGCCCATGTGCGGGGCGGAGGCGCCTATGGCAAGGAGTGGCATCTGGCCGGCCGCATGCTAAACAAGCCCAACACCTGGAAGGATTTCATCGCCTGCGCGGAATATCTCATTGAAAAACGGTACACCTCCCGGGGCCGCCTCGCCGGCCAGGGCGGCAGCGCCGGCGGGATCACCATCGGCCGGGCCATCACCGAGCGGCCCGACCTCTTCACCGCCGCCATCATCAATAACGGGTTGCTCGACGCCGTCCGCGCCGAAACCACCACCAACGGCGTGCCCAACATCAAGGAGTTCGGCACCGTGACCGAGAAAGATGCCTTCCGGGGACTGCACGCCATGAGCGCCTACCACCACGTGAAAAACGGCACCGCCTACCCGGCGGTCATCCTGACCCACGGCTTCAATGATCCCCGCGTCGATCCCTGGATGTCGGCCAAGATGACGGCCCGCCTGCTGGCCGCCACCACCAGCGATAAGCCCGTCCTCTTCCGCGTCGATTACGACGCCGGTCACGGCATCGGCTCCACCCGCGCCCAGTACCTCGCCCAGCTGGCCGATACCTGGGCCTTCCTCCTCTGGCAGTTCCGCGTGGAAGGCTTTAAATAACGCCGAGCTGAACTACCTGCCGCACTATATATAATATGTAGCCAAGGGGTCCTGCTCCAGACAGGGCCCCTTGATATGGGTTGCATTATTCCTATTGTTCTTGAGAATGATTCTCAGTAACATTAAGGAAGTTTCCGGGCTGCTCGTAACACCATGACCTCGCACCGCTGCTTAGTTTAGAGGAGATTCCTTTGCACCGCATATCCGCCCTCATACTCTTCACCCTGCTTCTGGTCGGCCAATCACTGCGGGCCGATCAGCGCCATTACGTCTGGACCTACGAATACCTCACCGTTCCCGCCGGCCAAGGGGAGGTGGAAGTCTACCACACCTCGTCCGCGCCCCGCCTCGATCGCCTGGAAGGCCAGGTGTCCCTCGAGCAGCAGCTGGAACTGGAGGTCGGCATGACGGACCGCTTCGATTTCGCCATCTATGGGGTATTCGGACAGGAACCCGACGGCCCCTTCCAGTTCAAAGGACACAAGCTCCGCGCCCGCTACCGCTTCGGCGAGAGGAACCGGTACGTCGTCGATCCGCTGCTGTATCTGGAATACAAGGGTAAGCCGGACTTCTCCGAGCATGAACTGGAGGCCAAGCTCATCATCTCCAAAGACCTGGGCTTGTTCAATATCTCCTTCAATCCCGTCCTGGAGTTCGAGAACGAGCACGGCGAGTGGGAGTGGGAGACAGGGTATGCTTTGGGGACGAGTCTGATGCTCGGCTCAACCCTCCATTTGGGCCTTGAAGCCCAGGGCAGCGGGCACGGTCATTATCTGGGTCCGGTCATCGCTCACGGCAATGAGCATCTGTGGGTCGCCCTGGGATCGGCCTTCGCCGTGTCCTCCATCAAGGACGGCGCGTCTGAATTTCAACTCCGCTTGTTGTTGGGGATAGGTCTTTAGACTTACAACTGGACGTACTGCTTAGGCTTTCCCCGCCAGAAATGCCTTGAACTTCAGGTCTTCGTTGATGATGTGGTCGGCCAGCCAGTGCCTGAGAAAATAGTACACCTCCTCGCTGACCTCTTCTGAACTCCCCTGCGCGATAATCTCCTGCGAGAAGTCCAGCACCTGCTTGACCAGCTCCTGGTGCAGCTCCTTGTGAGCCTCCAGTTCCTCGAAGCCGTGTTCCTCGAAGATCTCTTCCTCGCGGCTGAAATGATATTTCGTATAGTCGATGAGCTCGAGAAAGACCTCTTTTATGTAATCCTCGCCCTGGGCTGTGATCAGGGCACCGAACAGCCGCTGGAGCATCTCCACCAGCTTGTGATGGTGCTCGTCGATCTCGTCCACACCGATCGTCCAGGCGTCATCCCAGGTAATGATGGGTGGTAACTCGTCTCCCACGTTCGTCTCCTCCGGTTACTTCAATGATAGCCTGATGGGGCATGATGCTATATGGATAGTGCTGGTAAACAAATCGGAAAACGTATGTTGTGAACTAATTTAGTGGCCTGGGCTTTCGAGTCCAACACGGGAATGTGAGCCGCTTGCCGGTGCCTGCGATGCCGCAACCCGTCCATTATCCGAATCCATCGGCAGGATTCATTGAAACCGGCCATTATTTGCGATTTTCATCAGAATATCAGTAAGCTGGTGTATAACTCTCTTTACACGTAATATTATCTCCTAGAAATAATCGGGAGATCCCATGAAAAAGTTCTGGAAGGGCTCTGAGCGTAGAAGCGGCAAGCAACGGCGCAGTGGCAGAGATCGGCGGAAAGTGGCGGGTCAGCGCATCACCAACGATATACCGTTGGGCAAAGGTGAGGCCATAAAGGAACGTCGCTCGAAAAGTGATCGGCGTTCAGGTAAGGAACGGCGCTCCGGTAAGAGCTGAGGCGGATAGGAGGGTCTTGTAGGCTTTGGAGCGGCTCATCATACGATCCCTTGTCTGCTTAGATCACCCCTGCTCTAATTCGACGGGCACCCGATTAACCCCCGTATAATAAACCGGTTATGTAATTCTCCAGCTGTTGGATCTCGATATTTTTCCCGGAGATCATCTCTTTCACAACGTCCCCGATAGAGATCAGCCCCACCAGTTCTTTGCCTTGAAGAACCGGCAGGTGCCGGATATCGTTACTGGTCATGAGCGCCATGCATTCGGCGATGGATTCCCGCGGCGTGACGTAGAGCACCTCCGGGCTCATGATATCCCTGACCGGTGTATTCTCCGCCAGTGTTCCCTGAGAGGCGATGGTTCGCACATAGTCTCTTTCGGAGAAGATACCCATGACTCGCTTCCCCTCCATGACCAATAGGACTCCCACATCCTTATCTGCAAGCACCTTGAGGGCCTCCTGAACACTGGTATCCGGCGTCACCGACCAGCTCCCTTCGCCCTTCCCCTCTAACAGATCGCCTACAAGGCTCATCGTCTGACTCCTCTTCTATGGTTGTCGATCCACCTCGGCACCGTTCTCCACCCCGCGGAGACGCTTTTCAGTGGGGTAATAGATTCGGATATCCACGCCTTCAGCGGCCGGGAGGATCACGGCTCCTCGCTCGGCCGGGGTCAAGATCTGGAAATCCCTGGGAATTCCCATGCCGAAATCTAGTTGTTGAATGGGAAGCCGGGAAAGGTTTGTCACCAGGATCCCGCTGGTAGGATTCAACACGTGCAGCTCCTCCAGCACGCCCAGGCCTTTCTGGCGGCGAATGCTTTCCAGGGCACGTAATGCATCGTGGATCGTATCCGGGGTGACGTTGTTGATGGCCCTTCGAAGCCGCTTTGCCAGCTCCCCCAGGGAAGCGTGGATCACAGTGTCATGGTCCGCCGTCGCAACTGCCAGACAAACCGCACAGCCCAGGTATGTATTCGGCAGAGTGTCCAGGACCCGTCGAAAATCAAACGGTATGCTCGCATAGGTGACCGAGTCCTCCTCAGGCCTGCTCCACTTCGGGAGGTAATTCTTCCATAGATAAGCCGATATAACATCGTGGTGGCTCAGCCGTATTTCGCAGGCCTGCTGTGCTTCCTCCAGGAGCTCGTTCAGGGTTGTTGGGGATAGCTCAATACGCTCCCAATACACCCGGTCCCGGGGAATTTCCCGCCGCTTCCCACACCAGAAAATGCCGCTCCTGGCCATTAGCTCATCGGGTGAAAGGTCGCCTTCAGGATCGTCGATCTCGGGGATGAGAAGTTGGCGCTCGTACGAAGGGGGCGGGAAGGGCTGGCCGTGGAACTGTCTCGACCAGGAGGACAGGAAGTGAAAGTAGCTGAATCCGTCCACCACCGCATGCGAGATACTCACGCCCAGCACCGATCCCCCTGGGGTATGGGTAAGTTTGATCCTGGTCAGGGGCTGTCCCTCCAGCGACTGCACGGAGTCCAGGTACTCGGTGTAGTCTCCCGCGGCTTGATAGTCAGTGTCTGAAGTCAAGGTCTCAAAGACCAGGCCTTCATCCGCTGGCTCCAGCCCGTAGGCCTCCCCCGACAATCTGCATAGCCTGGAGCTGAGCGGTGCAAAGCTCTTCAAGGTTTCCCGGAGACTTGATGTCAACCGCTCCGTATCAATGTGGCCATCGTAGGCAAAGATGAATTCGATCGGGTAGGCCCCTGAGCCGGTGAAAACGTGGTCGATGGGGGAGAGGGGAATGGTCTGCATTCAACCGGTAAATCTATTGGAACTCATCATGCCTGGCACATCCGGTGGGCAAATTCTGCTCATGGATACCGGATGGAAATTAGCACCCCTGAACGGAATGCACATCCAGTTTTGAAAACGCTGGTTGTGGTCAGTCCAGCCCTACTTGGGCCAGTAGCGTCTTGAATCTGGGATCGGATCGGTGGCCGTGCCAGATGGGATCTAGTTTCAGGAATGCCAGCCAGTTATCCCGTTCTTCCAGGGCTCGGTCCAGCCATTCGTACATCTGGCTCGGCTCGTGGAGCTCGGCACAGATGGCCGCCAGATAATAGGCGGACACATACTGCTTCTTGGACAATTCCTTCATGGCGTTCAGTATGTCTCGGGCGGCCTCCTCGTTGCCGGCCCCTGCGTGGGCGTGCCCGATCAACTCGGTGAGCAACGAATTCTTGCCAAAGATGGAAATGGTCCGCTCGTATTCCGTGATGGCTTTCTCATATCTCCTCTTCTGCACATAGGCCAAGCCCAGGAAAATACGGGCCGCGACAAATTCGGGATCCCTCTTCAAGGTTTTAAGGTATTGTTCGATGGCCTTGTCGTACTCATAGGAATAGTAGTGTGTCCACCCCAAGAGGACGTGAATGATCAGGGAGTCGGGATCCGCTTCCACGGCTTGCCTCGCATGAGTGGCCGCCTCACTCAAGCGACCCGCCAGTGCCAGTAGCTCGGAATACCAGTGGTGCGCCGTGGCGTAGTGCGGATTCAGGGCAATCGCCCGCTGGAATTCCGCCTCGGCTTCAGTCCAGTCCCAATCGTAATACAATCTGGTAAAAGCCAGGGATGCATGGGCTTCGGCGAGGGTGTGATCCAGCTCCAAAGCTCGCTGCGCAGTCCCTTGGGCTTGCTGAAAGGCCTCATGGGGTGCCAGAACACTGTAGAAGCCGAGGACGTTGTATGCGTCCGCGAGTCCCGTATAGGCTAAAGCGTAGCTCGGGTCCTCACCAATGGCTTGCTCAAAGCATCCAATGGCTGCTTCGAGGTCTGCAGCTGTACGCTGGTTCCAGTGAAAGCGCCCCTGCAGGTAGTAGTTGTAAGCCTCAGCGCTCTCCGTAGGCCGCCTCGTCAGTGCTTCCTTATCCTCTCCCAATAGCTCGATCTTCAACTGCTCCACGATCGACAGCGCCAGCTCTTCCTGGATATCGAATATATCCTCTTCATCCCGATCATAGCGCTCCGACCAGATCTGTGACCCGTCCGTGGCATCCGTGAGCTGGGCTGTGATCCGCAGTCGCGTACCCGCCTTCCGTACGCTGCCTTCGACGATGGTGTCCACCTGCAGCTCCCGGCCTATTTCACGGCTGTCCAGATGTTTGTCCATAAGCGAGAAAGCCGTGCTCCTGGCCACCACCCGCAACTCCTTGATCTTCGTCAGGGCATCGATCAGTTCCTCGGCCAGACCCTCACAAAAATAGTCCTGATCCTTCTTCCGGCTCATATCGGCGAAAGGGAGCACTGCAATCGACTTGTGAACGTCACGAGAAGGCGTCATAGCATGTAAAAGTTAATGGGATTTGATCGGTATGTCAGGCCCTTGGTGCTGAGGCTCGCATCCGATACCTAGGCGGGGTACACACCGGAGGTCACTTTACGGCAGTGATATACAGGGATGGTCCAGACCGCACGGACTACCCCTACAGTCATCTGGCAGAGGACTTCAGCGCTTCTTTTTGATGCGAACGTGCTTGGTGATCTTGTCACCTTCCAGTTTGATGATCCTTCCGTCCTTGGTCTTGATCACGTGCCCGTTTTCCTTGTCGATTTCTTCCACGTCAATCTCTTCGCCGTCCATGAAGACCACAACCGTGGTGTCGCCATCGATGATCTTCTTCTCGATCCGGATGTCCATATCATTGTGATCAAACTTCATCTTGTGCTTCCCGAAGTCCTTGTCAAACCAATGGTAGGCGGACTTCATTCCACAAGCCGGGTAGCATCGATGATGCCTCCTGCCAAAGGTGAAACTGATCACACCGATAGCTATGACGACCAGGAGTAAGTACTTCCAGATCAGGTCCAGCTTATCCTTGAGATCCATGCGCTTTACCTCGCTCTTCTGGGTTTGGAGAGAATAGTTGTGTGGGTTTGGAGGATTAAAAGGTCTGGGAACCGATTAGTTCCCGATATGTCAGGGTAGAATTTGAATATCGAGGATGCGGACGTATTGGGTTGCACTGGCCGCCGAACCGGCAATTCCCAATACGACCTCGCCGTTCTCGTCCCTGAGATTAGAAACCTTCTCATCACGCATGGGCAGCTGCGAGTAGACGTAGGCGCCGTAAGCCCGGCTGGGCACCGATACCGTCCAGCGGTAGAGCCCGGGCAAGTACAGGCTGAGGATGTCCTGGCCGATCCAATACCCGTCATCACGCTGTTCGAAGGGCGCCGCGGGATGGCTCACCACCGTGTGTAGTGAATCCGGCCCCAGCACCTGCTCCACCAGTACCCAGTACACGGTTGCCTCCGGTACCGTGATCCAGCTGAACTGCCCCAGGGTCCCGGCTGCTACCAGTAGCGTATCCCCTATAGTGGCTTCGGGATTGATATCGTACACCGGCGGCGGCAAGGGCTCTACCAGACCTGTGATCACATGCTCGCTGGTTGTGATACGGAATTCGTAGTTGTGATCGATATGGATAGTGTCGTAAAGCGCGCTGGGCTTGTAGGCCCCGTAGGTAACCACCACCAACGGTACTTCATCCATCGACTCCTTGAGCTCATCAGGCATTTCGGCTTCCACCTTGAAGGAGTCCGCCTGCCAATCCCAGGCGAAATCCATGACCAACTGGCCGGCGGCCAGATCATACAGCGCAACCGTTGCCGTCGTATCATGGATCTGCGGCAGGATCTCGTCGATCTCATCCACGTGCGGCTCCCCTGGGTCCGCCTGGCCGTTGTCTTCCCCGATCCCATCATCATCGCCCACATCGTCAACTTCGGGATCCCAGTCACCATCATCATCACGACCGTTGAAGATCGTAGTGTCCGTGACCAGGATCGTCCAGTCCATCCTCACGATGCTGCTCATGGGCTCCACCACA
>CP070656.1:1938158-1940951 GCA_020355065.1 Fidelibacterota bacterium
GAGCTCGTGAGCTGGGCACGTTTCAGGACCACGACCAGGACCTGCAGCAACGCCGCCAGCGCCACCAGCGCAATGGGAAAGTGTACCAAGGCGGGATGCAGGGGCATGCGTCTAATCGGCCATCCACAGGAAAAGGCTGTCCGACATGGCCACCCGGCCCTCCGGATCAAGCAGCAGTCCCTCTACCTCCGGCAAGTCATTCAGAAGCCGGAGCCCCTCCTCCGGCTCCATGACGAAGATGCCCTGGGCCAGGGCACTGGCCAGTTCGCACGATGGAGCTACCACCGTGACCGAACTCAAGCGGTCAATGGGCTGACCGGTGGCTGGATCCAGATGATTAAAGTATACCTGATCGCGAAACGTATAAGATCCATCCATAACGGAGGCCGTCGCCACACCGCAATACTCCACGAAAAGCTGGACCACACTATCTCCGATCACCGGGTGCGAGATCTCAATTGGCCAGCCCAGTCCATCGGGGGATCCGCCACAGGCTCTATGCCAACCGACCTCGACCATGGCGTTCTGAACGCCGACCATACTCAAATGGGCCAGGGCCTGGTCAGCCGCATAACCCTCCTGGACGGCTGTGAGCGAAATGCGGAAGGCATCGGTAGTGATGCGCACCTGCTGATGTTCGGGATTGAATTGGATGTCAGCCCGCTGCAGCGGCAGGATCATCTCCCAGATTGCATCAGGATCAGGCGGTTGGGGAAAGAGCTTGTCAAATCCGTAGGCCCTTTCCAGGTAGCCCATGAACAAGTTCAGTCCGCCACCAGTCAGTTGGGAAACCTCACGGGCACGTTCCAGAATCGGATAGAGCTCAGGATCAGTCAGCACCCGCTCCTCGTTGAGCCGATAAAGACTACCTTCGGTATTCAGGGGATTGAACACCTCCTCCAACCGTCGCACTTCGGTAATCGCCAGACTGGCCGCCATGCGCAGCTCTTCTCTGCTCTCGACGGCCAGATGGAGCACGACCGGTGTGTTCAGAAAGTGGGTTTCGACCGTACTAACCGGTGCATAACGGGGCTTGCAACCCAGACCTATTATGAGCAGTAACAGCCCGCACAAGCCGCCGGCCATCACAGCATGGAGTGGCCTGGGCCGGAAGTTACGCGGGCGATGCTGTGGACCAGTCATGGGTCTAAATATACAGTCGTGCAGACGGCGTTGGTGGGAGTATCCTGCCCGGAAATATGGGTCCGGGAGCGGTGATGCTTTAGGTCCCATCTGCGGCTAAATTCATCCATCCCGGATTGTGTGGAGATCCCTATGTTGTCATTCATTCATATTCGCTTCCGGTTGGCCTTCCCGATCCTGGGTCTCAGCTGCCTCCTTCTTTGGAGTTGTTCCTTTCCACCTCCAGCTGCCTGGACCCTGCCCATTCGAACCATTCAGGTTCCCGCCCATGGTGAAGTAGGCCAATACCTGACACCCTACCTGCTCCATCGGCCCGATTCCTTGAGGGTACAATATCCTCCCGAACTGGAGGTCGTGGCGGACGTGGTAGACGATACCTTGATCGTTCGAAGTATGGACGATAAGCCAGCCAACTACCTGGTGACTCTACGCACCGGGAAACGAGCCGCTACCCTGGCTGTACGGGTGACGCCCAGAATCCCGGTCACATTCCGTTATGTGAGTGCCGCGGACACCCTTCACGAAGTAGCCGTGGCCGGCAGTTTCACCGATTGGAGGGCCGAAGCACTCCACCTCCTCGATCTTGATCGCGATGGAGTCTACGAGGCCGATACCTACCTGGCTCCCCTGCGGCACGAATACAAGCTGATCGTCGATGGCAACTGGATCAACGATCCGGCTAATCCCGATAGCGTCTCCAACAACATGGGGGGCTTCAACTCCCTGCTCGATCTGCGCCCTGAACTCGATGAGCCGGTCGGCTTCTTCGTCAGGAAGGAGCAGAACGGGCCGCGGATGACCTTCCAGTATCACCGACCGGAAGAGGCCGCACCCGTGAATCCGCGCTCCATTGCCATCCTCGTGGACAATACCAAAGTGCCCGGGAATCAATGGTCCTACAACCGAAAGACCGACCAGCTGACGGTATCCTTCCATATCAAGGCGGAGGGTCTGGTCCGCATTCTGGCCCAGGACGAGCAAGGTCGCGTTTGCCGGGAGACCCAGTTGATCGTGGATCACGGCAAGACGATCACAGCCTCCACACCTCTTGACACCTGGTATACACAGTCCATCTACTTTCCCATGACCGACCGTTTCTATGACGGTAATCCGTTCGACAACTGGGCATCAGCAGATCCGGAGGTCCAGCCGCTGGCCAATTTCATTGGTGGCGATCTGGAAGGGATTTCCTATAAGATCGAGGAGGGCTACTTCGATAGTCTGGGCACGTCGGCACTCTGGCTGTCGCCCCTGAATCAGAATCCCGACGCAGCCTATGCAGAGTATCCTCCACCCCATCGTAAGTTCACCGGGTACCACGGGTACTGGCCGGTGCATCCCACCAGGGTGGAGCAGCGCATAGGGGGCCGCAGTGCCGCGGAGGAATTGATCGAGGCCGCTCATAACCGGGGCCTAAAGGTCATCATGGATTTCGTATCCAACCATACTCACCGGCAGCATCCCTACTATCAGGAGCACCCCGAATGGTACGGCTCCCTGAAACTTCCCGACGGCCGGGATAACATCCGGCTGTGGGATGAGCAGCGCCTCACCACCTGGTTCGATAATTTCCTGCCCTCCTTCGATTATCGGGGAAGCCCGGAGGCGCTGGATGCCATGACCGACAATGCCGTGTGGTGGGCGGAGACC
>CP070656.1:1941051-1944252 GCA_020355065.1 Fidelibacterota bacterium
ATGAGGCGTGGATAAAGATCTGAGCCGATGAATTCAGCACAGAATACGGGTCAATACCAGTCACCCGTCGACATTAGACGTATAGCGGGATCGGCTTCGCTGAGCGTCATGTTCCATTACACTCCGACTCCCCTGCACATGTTAAACACTGAACACACCGTGCAGGTCAATCCGCAAGCGGGGAGCTACCTGGAAGTGGAAGCACAGCGCTACGATCTTAAACAGTTCCACTTCCATACACCCAGCGAACATCTGGTGGCAGGGCAACAGTATGATATGGAGGCCCATCTGGTTCATGAGAGTCCCAGGGGGGAACTGGTCGTGGTGGGACTCCTGTACCAGCTGGGCGTAGAGAATCATTTCCTCCGTACACTTTGGGAGCACATCCCGCACGAGCCGGGCAGTGAGTGTCAGTACCAGGAAGTAGTGATCGATCCCGGAACCATGATTCCACCGGCCGGAAAATTCTATACCTACGGTGGCTCTTTGACAACACCACCCTATACGGAGGGAGTGCTCTGGTTCCTCCATCAGGAACTACAGCCGGTATCGCAAGCACAGCTGGATCGATTTGCATCACTGTTCGGTCATAACGCCCGGGTCGTGCAGCCGCTGCATGGGAGGATCGTGGTGGAAAGCCGTTTATCCTGATCATGAAGACGATCGGACTCATCGGTGGTCTGAGCTGGGAGTCATCCGCCGAGTACTACCGGTTGATCAACGAGGAAGTACATCGGCGGCTGGGTGAGAACCATTCGGCCAAACTGGTCATGGTCAGCCTGGATTTCCACGAGGTGGAGATCCTGCAGCGCCAGGACCGCTGGGCTGAAGCGGCGGCCATCATGGTGGATGCGGCCCGGCGGGTGGAGCAGGGAGGGGCTGAGTGCTTGGTGATCTGCTCGAATACCATGCACCGCATGGCTGAGGATGTGGCCGCGGCAGTCTCCATCCCGCTCCTGCACATCGCCGATGCCACCGCAGCGGCGGTCAACGCCGCCGGTTCGAAGCGGCTCGGCCTGCTGGGAACCCGTTTCACCATGGAACAGGAGTTCTACAAAGGGATGCTGACCGATCATTACGGCTTGGAGATCATGATCCCCGATGAGAGCGACAGGGCTAAGCTGCACGCCATTATTTTCGACGAGTTGGTCGTGGGTGACCTCCGTCCGGCTTCCCGGCAGGCGGTTCTGGAGATGATCGAGCGGCTGGTGGCCCGGGGTGCGGAGGGGATCATCCTGGGCTGCACCGAAATCCCCCTGCTGGTGAAACCGGGCGACGCGGCCGTGCCCCTGTTCGACACGACCGCCCTCCATGCCTCCGCAGCGGTGGATTGGGCCCTGGCAGCAGAATGACTCAGGCATCCTTCAGCGATTTTACCGCGGAGGTGAAGGCCTGTCGTGTGTGCCGAGGCCGCTACTTTTCCCACGAGCCCCGGCCGGTCTTTCTGGCCGAGCCCACCGCCAAGGTCCTGATCGTGGGACAAGCACCCGGACGAAAAGTACATGAAACCGGTCTACCCTTCAACGATGTGAGCGGCGACAATTTGAGGGAATGGATGAGGGTCACCCGGGAACAATTCTACGATCCTACCACGTTTGCCATTATTCCCACGGCCCTTTGTTTTCCCGGAACAGAAAAGGGCAAGGGAGACTTGCCCCCGCCTCCGGTGTGCGCCCCCTCCTGGCACCCCCGGTTCCTTACCTACATCAAGCCGGAGCTCACCCTGCTGGTCGGGGCGTATGCACAGGCTTACTACCTGAAGCAGAAACAACCGGTCTCCCAGGTCGTGGCCGGGTGGCGTGATTATTTGCAACAGGGCTACTTCCCTCTACCCCATCCCTCCCCCCGGAACCGCAAGTGGTTAGGGGACCGGCCTTGGTTCTTTGCAGAATGCATCCCGGCCTTGCGTGACATGGTTCGATCCTACCTGCCTGAGGGATCTTTAACCCAAGGAGTGTAGCTGTGAAGAAGTTCTACGTGCGTTTTGTCTCCCTGGCGCTGGCACTGTTTTTCACGCTGAACTGTGCCGGGATAGGCTTCCGGATCGAGCCCAATCCGGGCCAGGCCCCCTCCACCGTCGATATTTCCGATCAGGAAGCCATCCACATTCAGTACCTGGGCACCTCCGGATTTCTGATCTACCGCGACGGTCATGGCCTGCTCACGTCACCCCTTTACTCCAATCCGAGCATCTTCAAGGTGGGATTCGGCCGCATCGCCCCGGATACCATCATGATTGACCGGCTGTATCCTAACATGGCGTGTGTCAAAATAGAGGCTATTCTGGTAGGGCATGCGCACTACGACCACCTGCTGGATGTGCCCTACGTAGCCTTGCGCCATACGCCTGAGGCCGTGATCTACGGAAGCGCGTCTACCGGAAGGCTCGTCTCGCTGGCCGATTCCTCACTGATCGGCAGGATGAAGGTTCTCGAACAGGAACTGTCGCGGGAGGGCCGGCCGGGGCACTGGTTTTATCTCGCCGACAGTACCCTCCGCTTCATGGCCATCGAATCCGACCATGGCCCCCACGCCCTGGGGGTTCACGTCATGCAGGGTGAGGTCCGGGAGGGACTCAAGAAGCTACCCCGCAGCGCCTGGGCCTGGCGGGAAGGAGTGACCATCGCCTATCTGATCGATTTTCTCGACGACGAGTGTCAGACCGTTTTCCGTATCCACTTCCAGGATGCGACCAGCCACTATCCCCTGGGCGCCCCGCCCTCATTTGCCCCGCCCGATACCCATCGGCTGGATCTGGCCATCGTGGCGGTCGGTTCCTGGTTCCAGGTGCCCGGTTATCCCGGCAAGCTGCTGTGGTACCACCAACCGCGCCAAGTGATCCTCGGCCACTGGGAAGGTTTCTTCCGCTCACCACTCAAGTCCCCCCGGCCCATACCCTACTCCGCCCGTCTCCGGCCGTTTATACCCTACGTGGAAGCGAATCTCGCGGAGGATGCCACCTGGCTGCTACCCAAGCCGGGTGCGGTATATACCTTCCTGCCCACCCGGTAGTTAAGCAGGCCGCTTCCAGGCATGCTCCCGATGGTATAAAAAACCAGGGGCGACAAGACCAAGCCTGTCACCCCTGGTAATGCTCTTCCGCGCCTGCAGACCTAGTTGTAGGTCGGCAGGAAGGAATAGTCCTTGGCGTACTCCAGCATTTGCGTGGCAAAGTCATCGGGATACTCAATGTCCACATCG
>CP070656.1:1944352-1947981 GCA_020355065.1 Fidelibacterota bacterium
AAGAGATTCAGTACCACCCTGTCACCGACGAGATCCTTCATGTGGATTTTCAGGGCGTGCGTATGGATGAGGAAGTCGTCGTCCGGGTACCTGTTCATACCATAGGCCGCCCGGTGGGAGTCAAAGACGAAGGGGGACAACTCCATCATGCCTTGCTGGAGGTGGAGATCCGCTGCCTGGCGAGTGAGATTCCTTCTCACTTTGAGTTGGATATAACGGACCTACATATCGGCCATGCGATCCATGCTGGCGACCTGGAGATTGGGGACCTGGAGCTGGTAACCAGTCCAGATACTATGGTTATCTCCGTATCCAAGGCCCGCGGTATGATTGAGGAGGTCGTGGCCGAAGAAGTTGAAGAGGAGGAATTCTTCTTTGAGGAAGGCGCCGCTGAGGAAGGTGAAGGTGAATCCGAGGCGGAGGAATCTTCTGAAGGGTAGACTAACGGCGTGCGGATCATCATTGGGTTGGGGAATCCCGGGCCCCGTTTTGCCAAAACGCGACACAATTTCGGGTACTGGGTGGTGGACGCACTGGCGGCCTCCAGGGGTGTGTCCTACAGCCCCGGGAAAGGTGACTACGTGATGGGCATCCAGGAGGCAGGCGACGTGGTTCTACTAAAGCCGACCGCCTTTATGAACGAGAGCGGCATTCCCATACGGGAAGCCATGGCGTTTTTTCAAACGGTTCCGGAAGATATCCTGGTGGTTTTTGACGACATCGATCTGCCTCTGGGCACACTCCGTTTCCGACCTGGGGGAGGCGCCGGCGGACATAAGGGGATGAGTTCCATTATTTATCACCTGGAGACCGAGGATTTCCCCCGTTTGAGGGTGGGTATTGCCACAGACGCGCCCCTGCGTCCCAGTGAACAATACGTGCTGGAACCGTTTCGGCCCCGGGATGAGGCCATGGTCTCCGTGATCCTCAGTCAAGCGGTGGAGGGGATAAACCATTTCCTGGAGCATGGTATAGAAGATACCATGGCCCGGTTCAATATGCATTTGACTGAGACAGGTGAAGAAGAGAGAAAGGCACAACTGAATTGAATCAGGTCATTCTGCTTACATTTTCAGCCGGGATCCTCGCGCTGGTCTTCGCCTTCTGGAAGACCAGATGGATCATCTCTCGTGATCCCGGATCGGATCGAATGGTGGAGATAGGAGGAGCGATCCGTGAAGGGGCCATGGCCTTCATTAAGGCCGAGTATCGCGTCCTGATCGTTTTTGTTGTAGCGGTTGCGCTACTGCTCTATTTCTCAAATCAGGGACGAGGTACAGGTTTTGGCTTAGTCGCGGTGTCCTTTGTAGTGGGTGCTCTGTGTTCGGGGCTAGCAGGCTTTATTGGTCTGCGTGTCGCTACCAGGGCGAATCACCGTACGACCCAAGGAGCCACCCGTAGCCTCAACTCCGCTCTGGAGGTGGCTTTCGCCGGTGGATCGGTCATGGGGCTGAGCGTCGTTGGATTGGGAGTTCTAGGTCTCGTGATATTGTTCACCATTTACGAACCCATGTACGGCGGTTTGCCCCAGACGATGGAGGTTCTTTCCGGCTTTGCCATGGGTGCCTCGTCGATTGCCCTGTTTGCCAGGGTGGGCGGGGGCATTTATACCAAAGCGGCCGATGTCGGGGCCGACCTGGTTGGTAAAGTAGAAGCGGGAATCCCCGAAGATGATCCCCGCAACCCGGCCACAATCGCCGATAATGTGGGTGACAATGTAGGCGACGTAGCGGGTATGGGAGCCGACCTGTTCGAATCCTACGTGGGCTCGATCATCAGTGCCATGGTCTTGGGCTCGACGGCAATTACCTCTGCTGGTGTGCCCAGCTCACTGCTGGTCACGATGCCGCTTTTCCTGGCAGGTGCCGGTATCCTGGCCTCGATCATAGGCACGTTTTTTGTTCGAGTGCGTGAGGGAGGCAATCCCCAGAAAGCGCTGAACCTTGGAACCCTCATGGCTGCTGTGTTCACATTGATTGCAGCCTGGTTTATCACCCGCTGGCAGCTGCCTGAGGCCGTTCAGGTGGGGTCCAAGGCCATCGGATCCACCTCGGTATTTGTGGCTGCGGTTATCGGATTGGTTGTTGGTACGCTGGTGGGACAGTTTACCGAGTATTTCACGGCCGAGAACCGGGCTCCTGCTCACCGGATTGCCCAGCAGTCGGAGACGGGTGCCGCGACGAACATTATTGCCGGTCTGTCTTTGGGAATGTTCTCCACAGTGGCGCCTATCGCGGTCATCGCCGCGGGTATCGTAGCCAGCCATGCTGCCAGTGGTCTGTACGGAATTGCGATTGCCGCTCTGGGGATGCTGGCCACCACCGGGATCCAACTGGCGATTGACGCCTATGGTCCCATTGCTGATAACGCGGGCGGGATTGCGGAGATGTCGGAGCAGGCGCCGGAGGTGCGCCAGCGGACCGATCGGCTGGATGCCGTGGGGAACACCACGGCTGCTATCGGGAAGGGCTTCGCCATTGGCTCGGCCGCCTTAACCGCATTGGCGTTGTTTGCCGCCTATACGCGGGTAGTCGGTTTGGAGAGCATTGACGTGAGCCGGCCCATCGTTATGGCGGGTATTCTGCTGGGAGCCATGTTGCCGTTTCTGTTCAGTAGTCTGGCCATGAGAGCAGTGGGAGAAGCTGCTTTCGATATGATTGAGGAGGTACGGCGGCAATTTCGGGAGGTAGTGGGCCTCATGGACGGGAAGGCTCGGCCTGATTATGCCGCTTGTGTAAACATATCTACCAAGGCCGCCCTGCGTAAGATGGTTGCACCGGGTCTGATCGCTGTGCTGACCCCGGTGCTGGTAGGTTTTCTGGCCACCCCGGGGATGCTGGCGGGTGTACTCACCGGCATCACGTCTTCCGGCGTGCTGCTCGCCATTTTTATGGCCAATGCCGGAGGGGCCTGGGATAACGCCAAGAAACACATCGAGGGCGGTGCTTTCGGCGGGAAGGGTTCGGATGCTCACAAGGCAGCCGTGACCGGGGATACGGTTGGTGATCCCTTCAAGGACACGGCCGGACCCTCGCTGAACATTCTTATCAAGTTGACATCAGTCGTCTCGCTCGTGATAGCGCCGCTGATCAAGTAATATTCGGGAGAAATGCTGTGAGATATTACGAAGCTGTTTACATTGCACATCCGAACATTGAGCAGGATGATTTACCGAAGCTCATTGAGGAAACCAAAGCCAGCCTTCAAAAGCGGGGTGGTGAGTTGCTATATGAGGAGATCATGGGCAAGAAGCGTCTCGCCTACCCGATTCAAAAGCAGCGCTTCGGTACCTACATTCTACTTCAATTTCGGGGAGATGGCGCCGGGAATGCCCGCCTGAACCAAGACTTCGATCTCAACGACAACATTCTGGCTCACATGATTGTGCGGATTGAGGAGGATGAAGTTCGTGAAGCGCGGGTGGATGCATCCGAAGAAGCCCTGGCAGCATCTGAGGAACCAGGTATGGTTGACGAGGTTATAGAGAGTGAAGATCAAGACGAAGAAGAGAGCACCGCACCGCCTGAGTCCGATACTGAGGAGTTGATGTCACCCGAAGGGGAAGAGAGCCCACCCTCTGAGGAGGAGGAGCTGGAACCCGAGGTAACCGAGAAATAATGTTCTTGTTA
>CP070656.1:1948081-1954354 GCA_020355065.1 Fidelibacterota bacterium
ACATGGATACCAAGGATCTGAACAGTCACATACCGGTAGCCACGGACACCTGGTATCACGTTGCGGGTGTGTATGATGGGCATAATTTTGATCTTTATTTGGATGGTGATCTGAGTGCCCATTCGACCTTCTCAGGATCAATTTTAATTACCAATATAGACTTAATGATCGGACAAGCACGACCCGACCTACTCGACTACGGTTTTCAAGGTGTTTTGGATGACATCCGTATCTATAACTATGCTTTAAAGGCGGGCGAAATTCTCAATTTGTATGATGAGATCGCTGCTATTCATAATGATGATAGACCGTCACAGCCTATTCACTTTGGCCTGTCGCAGAACTACCCGAATCCGTTTAATCCCCAGACCACGATCCGGTACCGGATACAAACAGCCAGTCAGGTCACGCTGGAGATTTTTGATGTACGAGGGCGTAAGGTGGCTACCCTGGTCAATGAATATCAACAAGCCGGGTATTATTCGACTACCTGGGATGCCCGGAATGCCAGTTCCGGAATTTATGTCGGCCGACTTCAGGCGAATGGATTGACAGCTACAAAGAAATTCTCCCTGTTGAAATAGTCATGCGAGCGCAAATTATGTGTATTATCATGACCATAGTCAGTGGCTGCTGGCAGCGCTACCCGCAGCCAGAACTGGCGGTGGAATTTGACGGCGATGCCAGCTTGGAGGTCGGGGGACCCTTCGTCGGTCTCGCCTTCCATCACAGCCATATGATCCCCCAGCGCATCAGCTTCTACTACCCGGTGGCCAACAGCATTGACCACAGCCGGGATTACTGGATCCGGGATACGTCCCATGTGATGGATTGGAGTTTGAGTATCGGTGGTCGACCAGAGATCATGCTCGGTCGCGAGCCATCCCCCTTTGTGTATGCACCCTATGCCGTGACATTCATGGATACCAATGCCGCCTATTCCCTGACGGCCGACTACCGCTTCTGCAAAGACCAGCCCGCCATGGTGCAGACCATCATTCTCAGGAATATCACTGATGAAGCCCAGGATTTCCGGTTCGATTATCGGTTGAGAACCGGAATTCGGACGTGCCATACATATAAGGTGGTAAATCAGGCACAAACGGACATCAGTGGCAATCAACAGGTGATGTATGCCTGCTTCCATGATCCGGATACACGCGGGGCTTGTATCTTCATCGCCAATGCCGGCGAAGTACCCATTTCAGCCGAAGGATATCAGAATTCGGACATCCCCTATTCCCGGTATATTTACGAAAAGCGTCTCAAGCCGGGCGAGGAACTGACGGTAGTACTCCTCATAGGCTCAACCGGCGCCGAGGAAAGTTCCGAAGTCGTTGAATATCTGATCGACAATTATGAACAGGAGGTAGCGCGTTACCAGGAATCGATTGATTCGAAAGTATTGCGGACCAGTAAAGTAGAGACGGGAGATCCACAGACCAATCATTCGGTGGCTTGGGCCAAAGCGGTCATGGAAGCCAACAAGCACTATCTGGACGGGGAGCTGGTCCCCATGCCGTGTCCGGCGGAGTATAATTTCTATTTCACCCACGATGTGCTGGTAACCGATCTGGCGGCCGTGTATTTCGATATAACCCGCGTGAGGGACGATCTGGACTACATCATGCGGCACGCTGATGACGAGCATGTCATCCCCCACGCCTACTACTGGAAAGACGGGAGGTATGTCACCGAGTACGCCAGTTCGGATAACTGGAACAATTTCTGGCTGATCCTGGTCACCGCAAGTTATCTACGACACTCGGTGGATATCGACTTTGTGTCACAGCTGTATCCGTATGTCTCCAAGAGCCTGGAGCGGGCACTATTAACGAGAGAAGATGATGGTCTGATGTGGTCCTATCGACCGGACTGGTGGGACATCGGGCATAATTATGGTCCCCGCTCCTACATGACCATCCTGGCGATCCAGGCTATCCGTGAATACATCTATATCTCATTGAGGTTGGACAAGGATCTGGCACGGCTACCGGAGCTTGCTGCCGCAGCCGATACAATGGAGATAGCACTCACCGAACGTTTGTGGAATAGCGACCTGAATTATCTGGTGAACTATCATGAAGATGGCTCACTGGACCGGCACTATTATATCGGATCGCTACTGGCGGCTCATTATAATCTTCTGGATGGAGACCGACGGGCGGCCTTGGTGAATTCCGCTGCCACCTTGATGGTAGATCCCCAGGTAGGCATTTACAACGCTTATCCGATGGATTTCGAGCAGTGGGGCGAGTTCATGCGTTTCCGTGGGAATGAAGCCGGCGCCAAGTATTATTATTTCAATGGCGGTATCTGGCCTCAGGGCAACGCCTGGTATGCACTGGCATTGATCGCCCAGGATCAATTGGATGATGCCCGGATTTTCATCAACCAGGTCATGTCGTTGCATGGTATTCTCAATGGTCCCAACGGTCAGCCAGCCTATTATGAAGTACGAAACGCCAACCGGGACAATCCATCGGAGTACGGGAGGATTGATAAACCCCAATTCCTATGGGCTGGAGCCTGGTACCTGTATAGTCTATACAATCTGTTCGGCGTCAGGGAAAACGGCTGGGATATAACCATTGATCCGTATCTTGCGCCTGATCAGGCGCAGAATAAATACACCCTGTTCATCAACAACAACAGCCTGCTAGTTTCAGTAAGTGGAAAAGGTGAGACTATCAGGTCGATGAGAATCGGAACCAACGACTGTTACTCGGCCGTATTACCGAGCGAGTTGGAGGATGTCGGTACGCTGGAATTCAAGTTGGGTACGCCGCAATATCCCTATCTGGCCGAATCCGAGGCGATGTTGCACCACTGTGAGTACTCAAAGGGAGCCTTAATCGCAGCCCTATCGGCCTTTCCCGGGCATCGGTCTGAAAATGTCGTCATCAGTCCGAGGATTCCCGATTCTGTAACCTTGAATGGAGAACCGTTGGCAGCAGATTGGACTGCGGAACAGGGATCGGACTATTTCACACTTCGAATACCAGTGGTCCATACCGGCGAAGTGGATGAACTAAGGATATCATGGTCCCTGAACGAGTGATCGAATATGCAAATACTCAATAGCTGCAGATTGTGGCCCATGAAAGTCACTCGCATCGTTTCGCTGGTTATGTTCACCCTGATCCTGACAGGTTGCCGATCAGCCTCCCGGGAGGATCATCTGACCTACTGGTGCGCGACCAACACTTTTGAGATCGAGTTTGCCCGCCAGGTTGTCGCCGAGTGGAACCAGGACACAACTCATCTCCCCGTCCATTTCCAGCCCGTCCCGTCGGGGCAATCCACAGAGGAAGTGATTCTGGCGGCGATAGTGGGCAAGACCACACCGGACATCTATTCCAACGTCTGGCCGGGGGTCATCGAGCAGTACCGTGAGGCGGGGGCAATTGTGCCTTTCAGCCAATTTCACGACTTCGATTCCGTCTTGGCAGCACGATTCCCGGCCGAATTGATCCAACGCTTTCGCTCCCCGGACAGCCTATTCTACCAGTTCCCTTGGAAGGGGAATCCGTTGATGATGTTCTATAACCAGGGACTACTTGAGGAGACGGGTGTCGAGAAGATCCCCACCACGTATGAGGAGTTCAAGGCCCTGGGACCGCGAGTGGTAACCGACCTTGATGGGGATGGTCACCCGGACCGCTGGCTCCTGGATCCCCAAATCATACCGGAATGGTGGCAGCGATTCTTCGACTTCTATACCTTCAGCATCGCTGCCACGAACGGGAAGACCCTGATTTCAGATGGGAAGGCCGATCTGGATCGAAAAGAATCCCGTGTAGTGATGGACTTCTTCCGTTGGAATTTCGAGCGCGGGTACTTCCCCCGCTCCATTTTCCAAGAGGATATTTTCCTGAAAGGTCAACTGGCGTTTCACGTAACCGGCCCCTGGATGGTGTCCTACGTCGAACGGTACAAGCAGCCTGGTTTCAGATATGGCGTCACTCCTCTGGTGCGTCCCACTGGCATCGATGGTCCGGTCTATACGTATGGTGATCCGAAGAGCATCGTCATCTTTTCAACCACGCGATATCCGCAAGAGGCCTGGGAATTTGTCAAGTTCATGACCAATCGTATGAATGATTTGCGACTGCTTGAAATCACCAGCCAGCTGCCACTACGCCGGGACATCACTACTGATCCACTTTACGTACCCCATTTTGCCGAGCACCCATGGGGCCGGCTGTATGCGGAACAGATTCCGTACATCGTTGCTACGGACCATACCATCTATTTGCAGGAAATTTTCGACATAATCTCCCAGGAGTTCGACGCTGCCTGCATCCACCAGGCCAGAACGGTGGAGGAAGCTGTCACGTCAATGCAAGAGCGGGTGCAGAAGCTGCTGGACCGCGAAACCTACGGAAGAGAATAGACCATCCGTGAGACGCTTATCCACATCGGGTGCACCCTATCTCCTGGTCATGCCCTACGGTGTGCATTTCCTGCTCATTGTTGCCTTCCCGGTCGTGTTTTATCTGATCCTCACACTGCATCGCTGGAATCTGCTCTCACCTATGACCTGGGTCGGTGGCACCAATTTCTTGAACCTGGTGTCAGATCCATTATTCTGGAAATCACTCTGGAATACACTTCGATTCTTGATCATTCATATCCCTTTACAGATTGCAGTCGCTCTGGTACTGGCGGAAATCCTGAATCAACAACTCCGCGCACGGGGATTCTTCCGGGCCGTCTTCTTCCTCCCAGTCGTGATATCGGGAGTCGTCGTCACCATCCTGTGGAAACAATTGTACGCTTCCGAGAACGGTGTCTTCAATGAGGTCCTCCTGGGACTTGGATTGGGACGTGTCGAGTGGCTCACTTCGCCGTTCGTCGCCATGCCGGCCATAGCAATTATGGCCACCTGGAAGAATGTGGGACTTTACGTGATCCTGCTGCTGGCCGGCCTGCAGAGTATTCCCAGGCAAGTCTATGAAGCAGCCACCATTGATGGAGCAAATCGTGTACAGCAGTTCCTCAAGATCACAATTCCGATGTTGAACCCCGTCCTGCTGACTGTTATCATTCTCTCCACCATCAACGGCTTCTCTCTGTTCATCGAGCCCTATGTCATGACCGGCGGGGGCCCCCTGAATAGTACCCTGTCCATGAATTTGTTTATTTACCGGCAGGCATTCGGCTTCTACAAAATGGGGTATGCCGCGACTTTAGGATTCGTCTTAGCTGCTATGGTTTTCGCGGTCGTGGCTGTACAGCGGAAGTTTATCGAGAAGGAATTCTAGTCGGGATAGAGATGCCAAAACGACTTCTCAAATGGCTGTTCTATGGCGCGCTCCTTATCGGAGCCTTCACTTTCATCTATCCCTTTATATGGATGATCATGGCGACCCTGAAGCCTGAGATCGAGGTGGCAGGTCTCTCATTATTACCTTCCAAATTTACCCTACAGAGTTATATCAACGTCTTCGAGCGTATCCCGATCACCCGAGCCTTCTTCAACAGCTTGCTGGTGTCTTCCATCGTGACGGGTTCGGTGCTGGTATTCAGTTCCATTACCGGCTATGCCTTGTCACGTCTTCAATTCCGCGGGCGGGAGGTTATTTTCGGTGTCATCCTGTTCACGATGATGCTGCCGTTCCAGATTACACTGATACCCATGTACGTTCTGATGGTCAAATTCGGCTGGGTGAATACCTATCAGGCACTGATTGTGCCCGGCATGATCAGCGCATTCGGCATCCTGGTCTTCCGGCAGGCGTTTAAGAATATCCCCCAGGATTTGATCGATTCCGCCCGTATGGACGGGTGCTCCGAACTGCGGATCATCTTCCAGGTCATGTGGCCCCTTTCGAAACCAACCCTGGTGACCGTCGGGATTATCACCTTCATGAATACCTGGAACGATGTCCTGTGGCCCATCATCGTTATCCGTAGGACTGAAATGATGACCATGCCGCAGACCGTCGCCCTGTTTGCTGTTGGTGGACAAGCCGATGCGCAAATGGGATCGATCCTGGCCGCGGCGACGTTATTGGCCATTCCGGTGGTGATCACCTATACCATTTTCCAGCGCCATTTTATTGAGAGCATGGCCACGTCAGGGCTGAAAGGATAACCGAGAATAACTCCACTAAGGTCCTGATATTTGGGGGGCCCTACGAAAGAAAAACCTCTCAGTTGGTGGGAAACCGAGAAAGAGGGATCGTTGTTATGCCGAATATGACGATTTGTCAGATGGCGGCAGCCTTCAAGAAGTGTGATCTCTTGGTGTGCAATGATTCAGGTCCA
>CP070656.1:1954454-1960748 GCA_020355065.1 Fidelibacterota bacterium
CTGACCACCAATGACCTAGACGGCGACGGCGATGACGACCTTGCAGATAAATGCGGGGTTCTGGTCCAGAGCGACCTCTCCCGGGCCGAGTTCGTCGAGCTGGACGGGAGCGGCGATTTGGTAGGCTCTCTGACCGAGAGTTATTCCCAGGGTGACAGAATACACCGAGCAGATGTAATCAAATATTATGTGGATGATGATCCGAACCGGCCGGGACTCCGCCGCCACAATATCGGAAACAATGAGTCCGGGGGTCAGCTGGTGGCCGAGAACATAGAAAACTTGCAGATCCGCTACCAGCTGGACAGCGGCACGTGGGTGGACGACCCGCAGAATCCACCGACCTACACGGCAGCCAACGTCAGGGCGGTGCAGATCTTTCTGGTGGCCAGGACAGACCATGCCATCAGGGGCTGGACCGACACCGAGGCCTACCCCGTGTGGGCAGGCGCCACCTACACACCGCCAACTGCCGACAGTGGGTTTCGGAGAAAGATCCTCTGCTCCACTACGGAAATCAGGAACATCGGCTCATAGGGATCGCTATGAAAGAAACAAATGCTATGAAGTCAAAAGGAATGAAAAATCAGTTGGGTTTCACCATCCTGGAGCTGCTCATCGCTATCTCAATTCTGACGGTAGGGCTTTTGGGGGTGGCCAGCATGCAGGTCTCAGGAATCCGGGGTAATTACTTCAGCGCCAACACCACCATAGGCCTGACCCTGGCCGAGGAGAAAATGGAAGAGCTTCTGGCACTGGATTATACCCATGGGGATCTCCAGGACAGCGAGCTGGGAAACAACAGCGACCTGACCACAACGGTCACCCTGGACCACGATGAGACAGTGAATGATCCAGGCGGGTCCTTTCACAGGATCTGGAACGTGAGGGATGAAGACACAGGGGCAGGGTGGCCCGATATGAAGACCATTACCGTTATTGTGGAATGGGAACAAAACAAGCATCGAGTTATGCTCACCTCCTTGAGGCATGAGTAATCACGGGAGTAGCCATGAAACGCACCAGGTACAAAACCAAACGGGAACAGGGCAACGCCACGGTCGTGGCCCTGATCCTGCTCGCAGTGCTGACCCTCATCGGGCTTGCGGTGAGCCGGACAGCCGGCATCGACACCCAGATTGCCGGAAACCAGATTCCCTACAAGCAGGGCTTCTACGTGGCCGAAGGTGGGGTAAACCGGGAGGCCGCTGAAGTGGGGCGGGGTAACTACCCGGTGACCAACATCGATGACTTTAGCGGGCCGCTGCTGGCAGACGAGACCGGCCTTGCTGGGGGTGGGGCTCTTCCAGGGCCGTCCCATGATGTCTCGGGAGAGAGCTATGATTTCGATGTGTTCTACGAGGGGCACTATGTCCCGCCGGCCGGCTATTCGGCGGTCCACTTCAGCCGCTACGATTATATGATCAACGCCGAGAGCGGTGAAGCCGACGTACGCGTGGGAAGCCGGTATTACAAGATCGGCCCCAAGGCCGGTTAAAGACCTTTGTACATAACTTTGGAGGCACCTTTCATGAGAAGAAAACCTGAAAACAAGATCCGGGCAGTTAGCCTTATCATGCTGGGCATGCTGGGCATGGTGTTTGCTGCGGGCCCTGCCGTTGCCGATGATACGGACGTGTACCATGCAATGGTCAAGAACAACACCCTTTTGCTCACCGACTTGTCCGGTTCCATGAAGCTGGCGGTGTACGACCCCAACATAGACTACACGGCCTTCCTGAACTGGGCCGAGGACCCGGATGCCACCGATCCAGCCCAAACGGAGATCTGCGTGTGGCAGAAATGGAACAGTTCGGGGGACTGTTACTATGATTACTCCAGGATAATCCCGCACCGGATTACCCCGACATCATTCTCCCCCATACCGGAAGCCGAACAGGAGCCGGGCTACCCCTCCCTGAGCAAAACGCGTTGGGAGAAAAACAAGATCTATGTGGTGAGCACAGACGTGGGCTATCGGGAGATCCAGGACGAGGATGGGAACTACACCTCCATGACGGGCGACTACCTGTTTTACGGGTACAACTATGACGCAGAGCCCTATACGGCCACTATCAATTATAGGCTCATCACTTACGGGGTCATTGACACGGGATGGGAGATCACCGACTGGAGCGACCCGGTAAACGGAAACAACATTCTCGTTGAGGTGGATGGAGACGGAAAACGGTGGGTGGTCTATCCCGATTTTGGAACCTTGAGCGACCCGGTCATGGGCAAATCCGTTTCCTGGTACAATGGCGTAGATCTTACCGGCCAGAGGTTCCGCAACTACACGGACATCCAGATCACGAACATAGTTACCGACGATGCCACGGGTATAACCCGTGATGTGGGGTTCCTGGGCTTTCTCAGGGCGCCCGGCATTGTTTTCTCGGGTCTTTTCAGGACGAATTCCAACGGGGATCACACTCTCACCGCTGTCCCCTCCGAAGCCAACGGATCTTCTTCTGATGATCATGTTGTCTACGCCTTTGTTACGGGGAACTACCTGAGCTTCATCACGCTGGTGAACGCCCTGAACGGAAAGGACGGAGACCCATGTGAACACGATACCTCTTGGTCCTCCCGGGGGTGGCGATCCATCTGCTATCAGCCGGACGAACACTTTACGGTGAGCGGGATCAACATCCGCTCCCACGGGCAGAACGCCCAAACGGACTTCGACTACGTTACCATAGCTCTGGGCGTAAACAGCCCCGGGTACAAGGAGAAAACGCCCATCGAGCCTCCGGGTTTCATTTGGAAAATCCGGTTCCAGTTTGAGTTTCTCGACACGGATGCCTGCGGAGGTGATCCGGACTATGTGGAGCTTCAGAAGGCCGACGGCACGGTGCTCCTGCGCATCAAGGGCCAGAACCTGGGCCCGGGAGCAGAAGGCGAGATTGCAGACGCAGGGTTTCAGGAGGGTGACCACGGAAGCACCTGGAGCTCGGGGAATTACATCGATAACACCACCGGGTGGACGCCCTGGCTCAATGACGTGAATACCAGCGGCATCCGGGTCTTCTTTTTCAACGGCACCGACAATTACTGCGACAACGGATACGGAGATACCACGACCCGGGGGTTCAACATCATCGGCTATGAGTACTATAGTACATCCACCGCGAATCCGGAGATCACCTGCTGTAACGGCCCCGACGGCATGGGGTATAAGATCCAGACCCGCCTTGATGTTGCGAAGGCTGCCATGGCGCAGGTGGTGGACGCCACCAAGGACAAGCTGAACTGGGGCCTGGCGGTGTACCCCGACTATTCGGGCACCACCTGGCAGGCCAATGCCGGGCTTCGCACCAACTTCGGTGAAGATCCGGATGACCTCATCGCCGATATCTGGGCCATGATTGCCTGGGGATCAACCCCCACGGGAGAGGCCATGCAGCTGAGCTACAACTTCATCGATACCTATCTAAACAGCGAGCCGGAGGCCGCCGCGTGCGCCAACAACTACATCCTTCTTATGACGGACGGGTACCCCAATATAGACTATGATTGGACATTGGTCAGCACGAATAACGGGGGGAATCCGAACTTCGCTGATCCCAAATACTACGACAGCGACTCCTGGACCTGGTACTGGAACGAAGGGGGAGCGGAACATGCCGATGATGTGGCCGCCTGGATGGCGGGGTGGAAAAACGCCCAGCCCATTGCCGAAGCCGGGGTGGGCCCCGACTACAACGTGACCACCCACGCTATCGGTTTTAATTTCGACAACCCCCTGCTGGCGGATGTCGCCCATGATGGATCCGGTTTGTGCATCACCGCCCACAACCGAAACGAGCTGATCGAAGCCTTCTACACCCTGGGGCTCACCATGACCTCAACAACGAGCTTTATCGCGCCCGTGGTGTCGGTGGACGAGGCCAACCGGACCCAGAGCGGCGACGAGCTCTACATGGCCCTTTTCCGCCCCGTGGAGGACGACTACTGGCAAGGGAACCTGAAGAAATTCGGCCTGGCCTGGAAGACCCGCACCGACTGCGGCCGAACCGAAGGGGAGTGGACCGTGGTGGATAAAAACGGAAACACGGCAACGGACTGCGACGGCACCATCCTGGACTCCGCCATCTCCTACTGGTCTTCAAGCGCCGACGGAATCACGGTAAACAAGGGCGGTGCTGGCGGCCTGCTGCTGAATGCCATTAATAACATAAACCTGGTCAACGGGCCCCACTACGACTTCCGCTACATTTACACCTATAAGGACGATGACCTGGTGCCGTTCACGTACACCACCATCAACGATCAGGTTTTTCTGGAAGATGAAGATCTGGGCCTGGACGAGAACGACGAGGCGCTCAAGAAGATCGTGAATTTCGTGTACGGCTACACCTACGATGCGAACGACGACGGCACCCCCGTGGCCAAACGAACCTGGATATTGGGAGACGTCATCCACTCGGAGCCGGAGGTCATCGAGTATTATGACCCGCAGACCGGACTCCTGCGCCGCCTTATTGCGGTGGGTGCGAACGACGGCATGCTGCATGTATTCGTGGACCACGACAGCTTTGGCAGCCTGACCGAGGGCAGCGAGATCTTCGCCTTTGTGCCGCCCGACCTCATCGACGACCTTCAATCCTTTGCGAACACCGGGCACTTCTACACCATGGACGGGTCACCCAACCTGTGGCAGGGAAGCGTGGTAGATGAAAACAGCAACGGCCTCTGGGATACGGGGGAGTATCGTAAGAAGATCCTGGTCTTTGGCGAGCGGCGGGGTGGCAGGAACTACTGGGCCCTGGATGTGACCGACCCCGACCCTGGCAACTGGGGTGTTGCCTGGCGGATCCGGGGAGGTGATTCCCCGTTTGAGGCCATGGGGCAGACCTGGAACAAGCCCCAGTTTGCCAGAATCCGAACTAGCTCAACCGGCTTCACTGACGTGTGCATCTTTGCAGGGGGCTACGATCCCATTGAGGACAACTACCCCGAGCCCTTTGAAGACAGCCTTGTCAGCCCCAACGGCATAAGGGATACCGGGGAGACCTATGACGACCTGAACCATAACAGTCAGTACGACATCCACAACCTGGACGACTCCGATGACATGGGCCAGGCCATCTATGTGGTGGACGTCACGGACGGATCCGTTGTGTTCAGCAAGGAAGGCCTGGATAAATGGTGCTTCCCTGCCGAGCCGACCGTGATTCCCCTCTCCAGCAGCAAATTGCTGATCTATGCCCCGGATATCTACGGCCAGATCTGGCGGGTCAGCTACACCTACACGGACAAAGGCAAATGGGAGTTCGACCGTATCTTCACGGCCAATCCAGGCTCCGATCTGGCTACGGGAAGTACCGACATCGAGCATGCTTCTACAGACACGAGCGACCAGGGGCGCAAGATGTTCTACGGCCCGGATGTCTCTTACGGCGGCAACTGCTGGACGAGCTACCCGGTGCTCTACTTTGGAACCGGTGATAGGGAGCACCCTAACCATAGCATGGTCTCCAACCGGTTCTATGCGGTAAAGGACGCCTTTGAGGTCTATGGCGTCACTGAGGAAACGGATCTGTTGAACCTCACCTGTAACGAGCTGGAGGATTGGACCGTTCCGGATCTGGACGGGGATGGGAGTAGCGACCCCGATGACGTTGCCATCCAGAATGAACTCAAGAACCTGCTTTACACCGGAGGTGCCAGGGGATGGTACCGGATTTTGGATGAGCAGGGAGACTGCGTGGCCGGCGCAGATGATCATACCGGTGAAAAGATGCTGAGCCAGCCCTCGCTCTTCTTCAAGAATCTGTACTTTACCACCTATCAACCGGTATATGACGACCCTTGTGCTGCCGGCGGCAACACGCGGATCTACGCCCTGGATTATTGCTGGGGGAGCTCGGTGTTTGACCTCTACTCGGGCAACAGCACGGACCGTGACATTCGAGACACCTACCACCATATCACCTCCACCACCATAGCCTCCGGGGTGCGGATCGTCACCCGGGGCGGTGTGGCAGCCGGGGTGATCAGTGTGTCAGGGGCGGTCAGCGGCGTCGGGGAAGATCTGAGCACCAGGATCCCATCACCCCCCGGGGGACTGACGCGAATGCTCTGGGAAACCGATTGATGCCAATGCCTCTTAGTTTCTATGAAATTCGGGCAGCCTTCACGCAGTCAGCTTCTATGATCTGCTGACTATGTGAAGGCTGAAGCCAGCACTCAAAATGGCCAGATCATCGGTATGAGCAACACCGCTAGCCCCCAGAATATCAGGTTCAGCGGCCCGCCTACCCTTGCGTAATCGGTAAATTGATACCCGCC
>CP070656.1:1960848-1963552 GCA_020355065.1 Fidelibacterota bacterium
ATACCGGGATCGTTGCCGAAAAGCATACGCATCCCCATCAGCAGGTATCGTATGTGGAGAAGGGCAGATTCGAAGTCGAGATTGCCGGTCGCAAGGAAATCCTGAAGGCCGGTGACTGCTTTGTTATTCCCAGCGAGGCCATACACGGCGCAATCTGCTTGGAAGAGGGCTCGCTGATAGATACATTTTCACCGCTGCGTGAGGATTTTCTCGAACCCACAGGTGAGAGTGAGTATTGATCTGCATGGCGTATGTTGGGCGGAAAAAGAGCATGAACAGGCGAAGATACTATCCTATTCTTACCTTCCTGCTGGTGCTAGTGGGGAGTGTCTTGATGGCGGGGGAGACCGGCAAAATAGCCGGGCGAGTAGAGGATGGGGTAACGTAGGAACCACTGATAGGCGCGAATGTCCTGGTCAGTGCGATCTGGATGGATGATGAGGAAGTGGAGCTGGATGCATCTCCCGGGGCCGCCACCGATAAAAACGGTGAATATTTCATTCTGAAGATACCGCCGGGGCTGTATACGGTCCGGGTTTTTTATATGGGCTACGCGACCGAGGTACGCACCCAGGTTGTGGTTGTCGTGGACAAGACGACGCGCCTTGATTTCAGTCTGACCACACAAGCGGTGGCGGGTGAGGAGGTGCTGATCACAGCCTATCGTCCAGACCGAGTAGAGAGGGACCTGACCGCCACCAAGCAGGTCTACGCGGTATCCGAAGTTCAATCGATCGCGGGTGTGGCGGACATTACCGATATTCTTGACTTGCAGGCCGATGTGGTGGACGACCATTTCCGGGGCGGCCGACTGGGCGAATCGCAATACCTATTGGGGGGCGGCAGCATTGTGAATCCGCTGAACAACGAGCGGGCTTTCCAGCCCATCGTGACCGGCCTGGAACAGGTGGAGGTCTATACCAGCGGCTTCAGTGCCGAGTACGGCAATGCCCAATCGGGTGTGGTCAATATGGTAACGCGGGAGGGCAAGGATAAATGGGAAACCAGAGCGGAGATCGGTGTCGTCCTGCCGTATTACAAGACCTGGGGCGGAAGCATATATGATCCGAGCATAAGCATTTACGATACCACAAACTATAATAGTACGAACCTGTACTATTACCACCTGTTGACCGATCTGGAGGAGTGGCTGAAGCCCAATCCCGACCAACCCGGGAGGCTGATGTACGATGCGGGCTATAGTTTCGGCCGCTACTCGCCTATAGAGGATTGGAGTCACTGGCCGCCCTATATCCCCACGCATGAGGATAGCCTGCGGATCGCCAGATTGGGTCAGATCCAGTGGCTGTACTCGGTGAGGGATATCGGACTGGAATACGACAAAACGGTGGATCACCGTATCGATTTCTCGACGGGTGGTCCCATTGCCGACAAGCTGAAGCTCTTCTTTGCGGGGCGCCAGAATACGATCCATCCCATCATACCGACCCCGCAGCCCGACATCGAGCGGCAGATCATGAGCAGCCTGCTCTATCAGCCGGACCTGAACAACAAGTTCAAGTTAAGTCTGGTGCTTGATACCCAGTCCGAGAACTATCTGGGGAGTCAATGGCTGCGGTGGATGTTTGACCGTACGCTGAGTGTCGCCCAGCATGCCCGACGCAGCCAGCAGTACGGATTCGAGTGGGAGCACGTTCTGAGCCATGCCACATTCATCGATGTGAGGTTCAGGGTGCTGGATTTATCGATCCAGGAGCGGATCGAGATGGTGCGGCCGGGTGAGTTTCTGAACGATTATTCCAATAACCTGAACTGGGTGGATTACACCAGTCACTCCGACCACCGGGTAGGCCGTCCGCAGGATGACCGCGGGGATGAGCACACTACCACCTACAGCCTGCATACGTACCTCACCAGCCAGGTCAATCCGAACAACCTGCTCAAGGCCGGGCTGCAGATGTTCTACTACGATGTTGAGGTGGACCAGGAAACGAATCTCAGCACCGAGTCGAACTATCTCATCAACAAATTCAAGGTCAATCCGTATGAAGGCGCCCTGTTCCTGCAGGACAAGATGGAGTTCGAGGGTCTGATCGCGAATCTCGGTTTGCGGTTCGATTTCTACGATCTGAATGTGCGCTACTATTCGGATATCTTTTCACCCCTCAAGCCTCCTGCGCTGAAGGAGCAGACGGAGTTGTACACCCGTTTACAGCCCAGAATCGGCATATCCTTTCCGGTCTCCGAGACTACCGTGTTTCACTTGAACTACGGGACTTTCACCCAGCGACCCAATTTCAACCAGGTGTACTATAATCAGGTAACCGCGTCGAATAATATCGACGTTCTGGGCAATCCCAGGCTGAGGCCGGAGAATACCAAAGCGTACGATGTGGGGCTGGTCAAGGGTTTACCTTTCGGACTGCGGCTGGATGTGAGTGCCTACTATAAGGATGTGAAGGATCTGGTAGAGACGGCGTACTATTCCGACAGTTCGAATACGATCTACGGGACGTATACCAACCGGGATTATGCGGACATCAAAGGATTCCATGTCAGCGTGGAGAAGCTTGAGGGAGCCGTGCGGGGATTCATCCGCTACAATTATGAATCGGCGAAGGGGAAGAGCAGCAACGACATGGATGCTCCTGTGACGTATTTTGAACGGCCCGATCGCGAGTGGGGCTATGTGAAGCTTCCTGATCCAGAGGATGTATACCTGGACTATGACCGGACCCACAAG
>CP070656.1:1963652-1967567 GCA_020355065.1 Fidelibacterota bacterium
CACAGAGGGCCAACGACCGTGGAGAAAAGGAGGTTATAGATTCCGTTTTCATACGGCCTGCGAAGGTATTTTCGATCAGTGCAAGGAATTCTATCTGCCTTTGGATGAACCGCTGCCTCATTTCCTGTGAGAGGGTCTGTTCGAACTTGGACTGTTCGACCATGGCTAGTCGGAAGAAGTGGTGGTTCCTTTTCAGGAAGTGCAGACCCTCGGTCACCATTTCGGTGAGGGCCTCGCGCAAGGATCGAACCCCTTCCAGCCGACCCCGGATGTGCTGGATATAGTTCTCGAATTTTTCTTCCAGGATGGAGAAGAGGAGTTCTTCCTTATTGGTGAAATAGAGGTAGATGGTGGCTTTGCTGATGTCGATATCGGCGGCCACCTGTTCCAGGGTGGTGACGTGGAAGCCTTCTTTGGCGAAGCGTTTTTCGGCGGCCGTAAGGATGGCCTTACGTCGGGAAGCTTTTTCTTTGGACCGGCGATCCTCGATGGACATCGCTGCATCTCCTTATAAATAACGGGCGGGAAACTTACTGACCAGTCAGTCACTATTTCAAGCTGATTTCGCCCGACCGGGAGCATTTCAACACCTGGAGAAATCTGCCGGCACCCCAGACGACCAAACAACCACGCCCTATGTGACCACTATCCGCATGATTCGGGAGTAAATTAGACGGCACTCACGGACTTAAACGAGATGAGCACGAAGCCACATGTTCCCGTGGTCGGCGATGAGGAGGACAACCACGAGCTGGTCAGGTTCACTTCACGGCTCAGACAGACCTAACCATTTCCCACGAACCTTGACGTGTCAGTAAAAAGCAAGCCATACTCATTGGTGTTTCAAACAAAGAGGAAGAGCATGAGAAAAATATTCATTACCGTCATGCTAATCATGTCGGGGACGCTGCTCAATGGGCAGAACGGCAAACTCAGCGGTTTGGTCTTTTACGAGTTTTCACACGAACTCGATAACACCGATGCGGTCAACAACGAGTTCGAGATGCAGCGGGTCTACCTGACCTTTGATAAGGAGCTCTCCCCCACGCTGTCCTACCAGTTCCAGACAGACGTAGCCCGGAACCAGGTTCTGGATCGGTTGCTGGATGTCTATCTGAAAAAGGCCAAGGTAGATTGGACCATCCCGCTGGGGACATTCACACTGGGCTTGCAAGGTATGAATGTTTTCAATGTCCAGGAAAAGACCTGGGGGCACCGGTACCTGGAGAAGTCCACGATGGACCGGAACAAGTTTTGCAGCTCAACGGGGATGGGCATCGGTTACGCCCGTAGCCTAGGAGAGAAACTGTATATCAATGCCATGGTGACCAATGGCACCGGATTTAAGGCCCCCGAGGACGATGTATACAAGAAGGTGTCGGCTCAGTTGGTGTGGGGGGAGCGGAATCTGTCCAGCAGGAACGGTTTCAATATCGGAGGGGTGATGAGCTACGAGCCGATGGAGGAGGCGGACGGCAGCACGGGCAACACGTCGGTAATAGGTCTCCTGGGTGGATGGGCCACCGAGCGGCTGCGCGCCGGGGCCGAGTTCGACCTACAAACGGTATCGGAAGAGGCCGACGATATCCAGATCATGTCCGGCTATGTGACCTATGGATTCAATACGAAATTGGCCGCGCTGATCAGACTTGATCAGCTGACCGAGGGCGCGGAGGCTGCGACCTATGGGATCATCGGAGTCAGTATCATCCCGGAAAAGGGTCTGCGCATCACGCCGAACGTCCGCTATCTGAAAGCCGGTGACCAAGAAGCGGTCATCACTCTCAAGGCCAATCTGGAGTTCAAGATATAGCTATTGTTTCAATGCCGCGTATATGATCGATGGGCAAATCAGTCGTCACCAGACGTGAGGCCGCTGGTTCGATCATCGGGGAATCCGTCATCGTGGGCAGGTCGGTGCCGGATGAGTAAATCCTTGTAAGCACTAGATACATCTCCTAGTTTTAAATACTACTCGCTGATTGTTCTGGAAGGAAATACAGGGGATATTCCGGGAATGATTTCAGGAAGATTCTGCATAATGGTTCCAAAACAGCAATCCGTGCATCACAACGAAGGAGCTGGAATGGGAAAGCTCAAACCGGTTGTACTCGGCTTCCTGCTTTGGTCAATGTTCGCATGTTCGGACGATATGACGGGGCCTGAGGGAGATGAGTTCCCTGAGAAACTGGCCCCCTACGAGACCTACTATGATGCCGCCACCTTTCAGCAGAGACGGGACGACCTGGTTGGCAGCATCCCGAGCGATGCGATGGCGGTCATCGTCACCAACGACACCTATCTGCGCAACGGAGACGTGGGCTATGAATTCCGGCCAGCCTCCCATTTTTTCTACCTGACGGGATTCGATGAACCGAATGCCGTGGCCGTGATCCGGAGAAAAAGTCCGTCGGTAAGCACAGCGGAGTTGATCATGTTCGTTGAAAAGCGCGAGGGTGCAGCTCTCCAGTGGCTGGGGCCGGTCTACGGACCGGAAGGAGCCGTGGAGTACTTTGGTGCGGATTCGGCCTATGAATATGAAAATTTCGTGCCGCTGGTCCGGTTGTATCTCGGTACAGGATCCTACCAGAGCATCTATGCCAATTTTGAGACCAATCAGACCGTGGCGGATTCCTTTTACAGTTCCGGCGCTGAGATACCGACGGTCGTCGACGTAAACGGCATCATCGAGAAGATGCGGGTGATCAAATCTCCACTAGAAATCGACCTGATTCAGCAGGCGGTGGACGTTTCGGTGCAGGCCTTCACCGAGGCCCTGTCGATGATCGAACCGGGGGTGTACGAATACGAAGTGGACGCGCTGTTTGATTATATACTGCGCCTGAACGGCTGTTCGCGAGCCGCTTTCCCGACCATTGTCGCGTCAGGACCCAATATCAACATTCTGCACTACGACGAGAATCAGCGGCAGATGCAGGCGGGCGAATTGGTCATGATCGACTTCGGTACCGAGTACGGTTACTATGCCGCGGACATCACCCGCACCCTGCCGGTGAGCGGCACATTTTCGCCTGCGCAGGCCACAATCTACGGGATCGTCCTGGAAGCCTATCAGACGGTAGTACAGGCGGCCGCGCCCGAAGTCAGCTATTATGCCTTATACAATCTTTCCCGAGACCTGATGCTGGACCGTCTCCTGGAAAAGGGGATCATCACCGGCAATAAAGCCGACCTGATCGCTACCTATTCCTACCGGCGATACATCCAGGCAGGCTTGGCGCATCCCATAGGGCTCGATGTTCACGATCCTTTCCCCAGGGAGGAGAGCGGTGACAAGATCCTCAAGGAGAACATGGTGTTGGCCCTGGAGCCGCATATCTATTTGTACGAAGGTGATCTGACCGTCGACCAGGATTACTGGGACGTATGCGCGCGCATCGAGGATGATATTCTCATCACCGCTGCCTGTTGTGAGGTGCTAAGCGCAGAGCTCCCCGTCGAGATCGAGGCGATCGAGAAGCTGATGAAATGACCTGGAGTGCGATGGGGAGGTGCTCCTTCCGGTTGATATATAACCGCGGTAGCCGATCGACAGGCCGCTAGTCTTCTGCCGCGGCGGTGTCTTCCTTTTCCTCCTCCTCGATCACCTTTTTCTGTTCCTGAACAGCTTTTTCATGCTGCTGATCACCGCGCTTGGTCTTACGGCGTTGGTCCAGATCTTCGACCTTAGAGATACGGCCATACACAATCAGGACATCCTTGGGCAGGAGCTGCGTCTTCCCGTGGGGGGCTCCCAGATAGGTGCCATCGGAACGCCGAATGCCCAAGACGATAATGCCCTCATCACCCAACTCCGCTTCGGCCAGGGTCTTGCTCGCCAGCCAATCCTCAGGTTCCACTTCGATTTCCAGCAGACTGTATTCACCCGCCAGGTGCATGATGCTGGCGTAATCC
>CP070656.1:1967667-1971945 GCA_020355065.1 Fidelibacterota bacterium
ATCGCCCACCAGACCATCATCCCCGCACCCACCACGATCGCATATCCCGCCGCAAACTTCATCCCGCTAACCTCCTTTCACAGCCCTCGCCACACTGAGCCTGTCGAAGTGCGACGAGCTTGGTAACAATACGTCTGTCTGCCTCCTCGCCGTAGGGGCACGGCGCTGCCGTGCCCTCCTGTTCCAACCGGTAAATGCCCGTTTAAAATGTTATTCTTTATTGTCCCGCTTCTTAGATCTTTGCGTCCTTGGCGTCCCATCCCCCGCCATCGGCGGGGTTCGGCCCGCCACAGGCGGGCTTGGCGGTTCAGCTCTTACTGCCCGCCACCCAATTCTTCCCGCATCACCTTCACCGTCCGGTTGAAACTGACCAGGAACAGCAGGCCGCTGTAGTCCTTGTATTTCTCACGCAGGGCCTTGAGCTCCGCCTCGTCATCCAGCGCCGCCCGGATGTCCGCGAAATAATCCCGCATCCGCTCGATGGCACCGATATCCCCCACCGGCCCGTGACCCGGCACCACCGTGATCTCCTCACCGCCATAGGCCGCTCCGTAATGGGCGGCCAGCAGCCGCTCCAGCGCCGCCTGCCACTTGACCGTATGCGCCCCCCACAGCACCGGGTGCCGCCCCTCGAACACCAAATCCCCGGTCAGCAGCACCTCCCGCTCCTTGAACTGCACCACCATGTCGTTCAGCGTATGACCCCAGCCCATGTTCACCAGCAAGACCTTCTCATTGCCCACGTCCAGCACCAGCGTGTCCGTCACCGTCTCATCGGGATACTCCGCGCCCGTCCCCCCTTTCTCCCACTCCTCCCGGGTGTAGGCCCCGGTGATCACCCGGGCCTCGGGATACAGCCGGTTGCCCCGCACGTGGTCGTAATGGTAATGGGTGTTGATGACCGTGATATCCCGGCCACCCGCCTCATCAGCCACCATGGCCCGCAGCAGCTCGGCCCCCTTCCCCAGCTTGGGATCCACCACCAACACCTCCTCCTCCCCCACGAAAATGGCGCTGTTCGCCCCCCGCTCCAGCACGATGCTTAGCTGCGGGTCCACTTCAAGCACCTCCAACCCGGCTTTCTGGGACGCACACCCCGGAAGGCCCGCCAGAACCACCACCGCCAGTACCACCTGCCCTGCACACCTGATCGTTTCTCGCGTCATCGCTCACCCCGTTTACTTGCTTGAATTCCTGCTCGCTAATCCCCGGCCGCTTCCCACCGCATGTAATCCACCGTCACGTCGAACCCGGACAGATTGGGATAGGCCGTGCGCCCCCCGTACTTCGCCCGTACCGCCGCCAGCCGCTCCTCGTCGCCCAGCGCCCCCCGTATTTCGGCAAAATAATCCCGCATCCTGCTCAGCGCGTTCATATCCGAGACCGGCCCGTGGCCCGGCACCACCGTCCCGCAGGCGCACGCCTCCATCAGCCGCTCCAGCGCACGCTCCCACTTGTCGGAGTCGGTCCCGTGCTCCTTCTTCATCACCGGATGGCTCCCCTCAAAGATCAGATCCCCTGTCAGCATCACCCCCCGCTCCTGGAAGATCACCACCACGTCGCTCCAGGTGTGCGCCTGGCCCGTGGGCAGCAGCCGCAGGCGCTCGCTCCCCAGTTCGATCTCCGTCTCCTCCTCGATCACCACGTCGGGATAGGGCACGCCCCCGGCGTCCTCCTCCCATTCCTCACGCGCATACGCGCCCGCCATTACCCTCGCGCCGGGATACAGCACGTTCCCCCGAATGTGATCGCCATGATAATGGGTGTTGATGATCGTGAGAGCCCGGCCAGCCGCCTTCTCCGCCACCAGCGCCTGCAAGGCCTTGGCACTCTCGCCCCCCTTCGTATCGATGACCACCGCTTGGTCCTCACCCACGAAGATGGCGCTGTTGCCGCCCCGCCCCAGCACCAACGTCAACTGCTCGTCCACCTCCACCACCTCCAGCCCACTGGCCCCCTCCTGGGATAAGGCCAGCTGTGGCACCAGAATGAGCCCAACCGCAATCCATCTGAGATCCAACTTGCGCCTCATGCGCCCCATGCTCCTCATGCGCCAATCCCTCCCGTGTTCTGGTCGTTAAGTCTACCTACTCCGATTATATACAATATAATGTGCAATAATTCCCCATTGACCGCGGCCGGTACCCGGCCATCACTGACCCCCGGCACCCATCAGCGTAATGAACTCCTCGAACAGGTACCGCGCGTCATGCGGCCCCGGTGACGCCTCCGGATGATACTGCACCGAATAGGCCGGGATCTTCAGGCACCGCAGTCCCTCCACCGTATCGTCATTCAGGTTGATGTGCGTTACCCGCGCCACAGCCTCGTCCAGCGTTGCCGCGTCCACCACGAAACCGTGGTTCTGGCTGGTTACCTCCACTTGGCCCGTTTCCAGGTTCTTCACCGGGTGGTTGATGCCCCGGTGTCCGAACTTGAGCTTGGTGGTCTGCGCCCCCAGCGCCAGCGCCAATATCTGGTGGCCCAGGCAGATGCCGAAAATGGGCACCCGGTCCAGCAGTCCCTTCACCGACTCGATGGCCGGTGCCACCGCAGCGGGATCGCCGGGACCATTGGATAGGAATACACCGTCCGGCTTCATGGAGAGCACTTCCTCGGTGGTGGTATGCGCCGGCACGACCGTCACCGCACAGCCCTGTGCCTCCAGGATGCGCAGAATATTCCACTTGATGCCGAAGTCGTAAGCCACCACCTTGAACCGCCCCTTGCCCTCACCCCATGGATAAGGTTCGGCCGTCGTCACCCGGGAGGACAGATCCAGACCGGTCATGGCTGGCACTTCCGCTAGTTTGCGCTTCAGGCTGTCCTGATCATCATCCTCGCTGGATAGGATACCGTTCATGGCCCCTTCCGAGCGGATCATCCGTACCAGCATCCGGGTATCGATCCCCTGGATGCCCACGATCCTGTTGCCCACCAGGTAGGTTTCCAGCGGTTGGGTCATGCGCCAGCTGGATGGTGTAGTGACACCATCCCGCACGATGAAGCCCGCCACTTGGATGCGGCTGGACTCCACGTCCTCCGGATTCACGCCCGTGTTGCCAATGTGGGGGTAGGTCATGGTGACCAGCTGGCCGGCGTAGGAGGGATCGGTGAGGATCTCCTGGTATCCGGTCATGCCGGTGTTGAAGCACACCTCCCCGGCGGTCTCTCCCACCGCACCGAAGGCATGGCCGCGGAACACGGCCCCGTTGGCCAGCAGCAGGGTCGCATCAGGCCGCTTGTCGTTCATGTCCGGATTATTTCTGGAGGTGGGCCGGCTTCACCGCTTTGAATCTGAGGTGCCCGATCAGACGCCAGATGGCCATCAAGAGCAGCCCGTACCCCAGCAGAATGCCGAATGTGATCCAGTAGCCTGTCTGCGGGTTCTCGAAGATATTGGCAAACACGGTCATCGGCAGGTTCAGCACGAACAGCAGCGGTATCCCGATACCCAGCGCCACTCCGCTGGCGTATACCAGGTCTTCCGCCACCGGCGTATCGAATTCAGGGTCCGTCACCCGCACCAGCACCAGCCCGGAGTTAATCGTCCCAGTCAGGTCACCAAAGATGCCGATGAAGCGCTCGAAGTGATAGTTGTCGAAGGCCCGCCACATCAGCCAGCGGTGGAAAAAGTAGGTCCCGATCCCGGCCAGCACGCACATGATCAGGATCGGCAGCCAGTATTGCCACACAATGGAGAAACTGATCGCGGCGATGGAAGCGCACACCAGGTAATCCATGAATACACCGGTGGTCCGCGTCATGAGCCCCCGGTCAATAACGTAACCCCGTCCCTGGATGTCGATCAGCTTGCGTGCCCCCATCGAGATCAATGCCGCCCATACGAAATGGAACGACCATACGATGTGTGGAAAATCAAACTGCTCTAGTACCGTACCCTCCATCAGCTTGGTCACACCCCAGGTAAAGCCGTAGGTAAGCAAGTACAGGGCACCGATCAGCCCGATTTGGAAGGCCATGGGCTCCATGGCTTCCGTGGCAATGGTGAGTTTGCCCGCCGATTTGTAGGCCGGCGGTTCTTTGAGAATGCCCCGTCGCACCTGCTCATCGATACTGTCAATGCCGTCCACCAAAGTGGTTTCCCGCTTGCGGATGCCGCGCTGAATCAGGGGTATGCCCACGAAATATGCGATCAGAAAACCAACCGCCGCGAATGTCAATCCCACCACGCCGCCGCCCTCAAAACCGAGCCGCTCCCAGCTGTGACCAATGCTGTAAGCCAGACCCGGGCCCATACCGAAGCCTAACGGTACC
>CP070656.1:1972045-1974635 GCA_020355065.1 Fidelibacterota bacterium
ACCTTATCCTCATCCACCCCAGCGGGCAGGGAGAAAGAACGCACGAACTTGCCGTAGCGCAATTCGGAACAATGCAGGGTCTCGTTATCGGTCACTTCACGTGCTTCGCGCTCACCGCTGACGGTTAAGACGCCATCCTGCAGCGAAATGTCGATGTCCTTCTTGCTCAAGCCGGGCAATTCGGCTTCGAAGGTGATCTGGTCCTTGGTTTCCCGGATATCGAAGGCCGGGGCCCAGTTACGACGGACGGCTACTTCACCGAAGAAGGGACGACTCCAGACCTGATTGAACAGGTTGTTCATGTCGTCGTAGAGACTCAGAACCGGTCGTCTGCGCGTGTATTTTACAAGTGTCATGGTTGATTCCTCCTTTAATTTTGCTTCATTGTTACCATTCACAGATCAAGCAAGTGTTTCGTCCATAGTAGTCGCAAGGTGTGTGCCACAATCCTGAGGGTGCCGAAATTGCGCAAGTGCCGGGCTCTTTGGCGGCCCGCAACCGCCAATATGACAGGGCGCATCTGACATTATGGCGGGCGTGATTGTTGGGCTGGTTGCATATTACGGGAAAAGAGATTAAAGGAGCGGCATGGAGCTAAGTCCTGGGGCACAGAAACGCTCCCTGGCCATTATCTGGGTCACCATATTCATTGACCTGATGGGGGTAACCCTGATCATTCCGTTCATCAACGATTTTGTGGCGGATCTCGGTGGTGATGAGCAGTCGGTGGGACTTCTGTTGGGCAGTTATGCGTTCATGCAGTTGATCTTTGCGCCGGTGTGGGGCCGGATCAGTGACCGCATCGGTCGCCGCCCGGTGATCATCATCGGTCTGTTCACGTCAGCGGTGGGATTCACCATTTTCGGGTTGGCGGATCGCTTGTGGCTGCTGTTTGCTTCCCGAATGCTAGCCGGTATAGCGAATGCCAATATATCCACGGCGCAGGCTTATGTAGCGGATATCACGCCGCCCCAGGAGCGTGCCGGCCGCATGGGACTGGTGGGTGCGGCGTTCAATCTGGGCTTTATCGTGGGATTTCCCATCGGCGGACTGTTATCGTCGATGCTGGGCAATCAAGCACCGGTTCTATTTGCGGCTGCTCTATCACTGGTCAACTGTCTGGCCGCCCTGGTAATACTGCCGGAGTCTTATCCTCGTGAGGTTCGTCCGCCGGCTGGAGAGCATGTGTCGGCTTTGCCTTGGGAGGTGTTGGGAAACACGCTGCGTAATCTGCGGCGTTTCTGGAAGCGGCCCGCCCTGTCGCACGTATTCACTGCCTTTTTCATTTACAGCGTGGCCTTCAGCATCATCCACGTGACCTTCGTGGAATATTTCCGCGATGTACTGAGTCTTAATCCGGCGCAGCGAGGTTTCGTGTTCATGTTCCTGGGCGTGGTAGGTGCTGTTACGCAAGGGACCCTGGTCAAGCGGCTGGTGCGGCGGCTAGGCGAAGACCGGGTCATTGAGCTGGGGCTGGTCATCGCAGCCATCGGTTTGGGCAGCATCCCGTTTTTACGAACGGTGGCTTTGATCTACGTGGGAACATTCTTCATAGCGTTCGGGAACAGCCTGATCATTCCTTCGGTGATGGCGGTGATTTCGGTGCGTTCACGGGACCACGAACAGGGACTGGCCATGGGCGTGACCCAGAGCCTGGGCAGCCTAGCGCGGATCATCGGGCCGCCCTACGGAGGTTTCACCTATGCCCAGATCAACCTGTTCTTCCCGTTCCTTTCGGCGGGTGCGGCGGCGCTGGGGGCGCTGGGGATCTATGTGACGCGGCCGAAGGTAGTTGGGGGGGAGAGTTTGGAGTGAATCAACTACCTTTCTTTTCCATGCTTCCCTCTCTTGCATAAATTCCACCCGCGATGGATATTTTTAAGGACATCCGTTCGCAGCCGACCTGGGATCTGGCTATTCGTACGGCCGTGGCCGGTGTGAAGGCCATGAAGCCGTATTACGACTGGGTGGGCGTGTATATGCTGGAGGGGGATATGCTCACCCTGAGAGACGAGCACTATTCGGGATTGCCCACGGAGCATACCCGCATTCCGTTGGACAGCGGCATCTGCGGGGCGGGTGCGGCGGAAAAGGAAACGCTGGTCATAGACGACGTGAGTGCCGATCCGCGCTATATTGCCTGCAGCCTGACGGTGAAATCGGAGATCGTCGTGCCCATCATGGTGGCTGACCGGGTGATTGGGGTTCTGGATCTGGACAGCGATACTCCCGCGGCCTTTACTGCAGATGACCGCAGGGAGTTAGAGCAGGTAGCAGCTGCCCTAGCCCAAGTCTGGGAGCGCGCCGGGAACGAGAAACCTTAGGGCAGCAAGAGGAACCAAGGCCTCGAGCATAGTTCAACCAGCACAGGTGAAGATGTGATGGAGCAAGTGGATTCAACAACGGCCCAGCTCCTGGATGAGATCCAGCAGCTCAAGCAGGACCGGAACGCGGTTATCCTAGCCCATTACTACCAGGACACGGTGGTTCAGGATCTGGCCGATCACCTGGGGGACAGCCTGATGCTGGCGCAGGTGGCGGCCCGGACGGACGCGGATGTCATTGTATTTTGCGGAGTCCGTTTCATGGC
>CP070656.1:1974735-1978425 GCA_020355065.1 Fidelibacterota bacterium
CACCCCACCCTTCTCACCGGCCACGTCCTGACCGTAGATCACCATCTTTTCGTTAGTGGCCATCTCTTCGTGCAGGGCGTGATTGATGGCATCCACCAGCATCACGTCTTCACCCGATGCCATCGGTTCATGGACGGATTCACCCCCCACAGGCGGAGCTTCATCGAAAACGTGCCGCCGGGCTGTGCCGCTCTTAGGGGACGATTGCCCTTCACTCCACTTCGCGTCCTCATCGATCTGTTCCTGCACCTGATGCTCAATAGTCTCAAACTCTTTCTCTGTGGCGACCTCCTTCTCGAGCAGCATCTGTCGAAAAACCACCAGCGGATCGCGGGCTTGATCTTTCTCCAGATCCTTATCGGTACGGTATTTCCGCTGGTCATCGGAACTGGAATGGGGCAGCAGGCGCGGCACGTGCGAGACGATCAGCGACGGGCCTTCACGCCGCCGGGCACGCTCTACCCCTTTGGCAAAGGCCAGGCGGGTCTCAAAAAAGTCCGAGCCGTTCACTTCGTACCGGGCTAGCGATTCATACCCCGCACTGATCTTGTACACCGATCCCCCGGCCGTCTGCTCCGATATGTGCGTGGAGATGGCGTACTTGTTATCCTGGATATGAAAGATCACGGACAATTGCTCACGACTGGCCCAATTCAGCGCTTCATGGAAGTCTCCCTGGCTGCTGGTCCCCTCACCGGAACTCACGTACACCACGTCCGGCAGATCCCCTTTCCGGGAGGCCAGTGCCACCCCGACCGCCTGCAGGAACTGGGTGCCCGTGGGACTGGACTGGCTGGGTATGCGCAGGTCGACCCGCCCAAAATGCTGCGGCATCTGGCGGCCACCAGAAGCCGGATCACCCTCCCGCGCGAAAAATCCCAGCAAATGGTCACGAGGAGTCATACCCCATTGCAGGGTGAATGCGGCATCACGGTAATACGGAAATGCCCAATCACTCCCGGGCTTGAAACACGTCGCTGCCGCCACCTGCGCCGCCTCGTGTCCCGAACAACCGATATGAAAAAAGCCCTTCCCCTGCCGCAGCAGCACCAGCATCTTGTCGTCCAGGGTCCGGGCTGTGACCATGGTTCGATAGAAATCGAGCAGCTGGGTCTTAGTGAAGCCGCGAAACTTGGCCATCTCTCTCTCCGAGAAACTCCTGCAGAATCGGCACCAGGCGCCGCGACACCTCGCCCACTGTGGTGGACTGTGAAAGGTGATCGTTCAAATTGGTTATCCCGTATTCCAGAATGCCGCACGGGATCATGCCGTCAAAGTAGTGGGTGGGTACGTGCACGTTCAAAGCAAAGCCGTGCATGGTCGTCCAACGCGCCAGCCGCACTCCCAGCGCAGCCACTTTCCGGCGATGGATCCATACCCCCGGTAGATCGGGGATGCGCTCACCCGCAACACCGTAGCTGGCGAGCGTCCGGATGATCACTCCCTCCAGCCCCCGCATATACCACGTCACGCTCGGACGATGCTCCCGCAGGTCAATGATCGGGTATCCCACCAGCTGACCCGGCCCATGAAAGGTGACGTCACCCCCTCGGTCGATGGCAATCACCTCCGCGTCCGATGGCCGGCGAGACAACAGGTGTGCGTCATCCGCATTCTTACCCAATGTGTAAACCGGGTCGTGCTCCAATAAAAGTACCACGTCGGGGATCTCCTGCACGGTTCGCCACCCATGCAGCCGCTTCTGCAGCTCCCATACCGGACGGAACGGCTGGATTCCCAGCTGAAATACGGTCTGCCCCGATGCCGTGGCCTCCGCACGAATCCGGGCGGCCAACTCCCTCACTCGCCCGGGAGTGATCTGGATCGACCACTCCTTGGGAACGGTCGTGGCTTGTGACAGCTCCACGGAAGCCACCCTGCCCATGACCTCGTCCACTTGATCGGCGGGTATCGTGCTCACCCCGGAATCCTACTCGGCCTGAGCTTGATGAGCCTGCATCATGGCATCGCGTGCCGCCCTGAATTCATTCCCCTCACTCCAGTTGGGAAAATCGGATGTATTGCTCAATCGCGTCCCGATCATAAACAGCAGACGCAGATCCTCTACCGCACCGCTCAGATCCCATTCCGGATCATACTCATCGGATGGCTTGTGATAGCGCTCAGCTGTATAGATTTCCGTCTGCTCCCGCGTCCAGGCTTCACCGTGGATCACGTGATCGATCCCGCTGTCGAGATATAGCGCCGGGACACCCTCCTTGGCAAAGCTGAAATGATCCGAACGGTAGAAATACCCCTTCTCCACCTCCGGATCCGGTCGCACCACCCGATGCTGCTTCCTGGCCGCTCTGATCGCGTAATCATCCAACTCCGAATTCCCGTATCCGATGATGGTCACGTCCTTCATGCGGCCGTAAATGTTCATCCCGTCCATGTTCATGACCGCTACTGTATTCGCCAGCGGGTAGATCGGATGCGTCGCGTAATACGCTGATCCCAGAAGACCCTGCTCCTCGGCTGTGACCGCCAGGAACAGGATCGAGCGCTCCGGTGGCTTCCGCAGTTCGGTAAAGGCCTCGGCCAGTTCCAGGAGCCCCGCTGTCCCGGTGGCATTGTCCAGCGCCCCGTTATAGATCTTGTCCCCCCGCAGATTGGGGTCCATCCCCAGGTGGTCCCAGTGCGCAGTATAGATCAGAACCTCGTCGGCGCGCTTTCTACCCGGCAGCAGCGCCAGCACATTTCGGGAGGTCGACCGGCGGATCGTATTGGCCACCGTCACCGAAATACCCACGTTGAGTGAGAGGGGACGAAATCCCCGGCTTGCTGCCTGTTGCTTCAGATCCTCAAAGTCATGCCCGCTCCGGCGGAATAAGTCCCGGGCCACTTCCTCTGTAAACCAGCCCTCCACGGCACAACGCGAAAGATTATTATCCTCAGTGGCCAGGTCAAACTGCGGGCCCGTCCAACTGCTCCGTACGACGCCCCAGGGATATCCCGCCGGTTCAGTCTCGTGGATGATAATGGCACCCCCTGCACCCTGCCGGGCGGCTTCCTCAAATTTGTAGGTCCAGCGGCCATAGTAGGTCATGGCATGCCCGTTGAACAGGCTGCTGTCCTTGGTAGCGTAGCCGGGATCATTCACCAGCATGACCACCGTCTTGCCGCGCACGTCCAAACCTCGGTAGTCATCCCATTCGTACTCCGGGGCCACCGTCCCGTAGCCCACGAATATCAGATCGGATCGTTCCAGTGCTACCTGCCGGATCACCCGCTTGGTCCAGACTACGTACTCCCGCCGGTAGATAAGTCGCGTCGTGGATTGTTCCCCCCAGATCACCAATCCGGCGCCTGGATCCGGCGTCAGCTCCACCATGGGAACCTCCTGGAAATAGCTGTCCCCGTTCCCTGGTTCGAGTCCCAACTCCTGGAATCCCTCCGCCAAATACTCGACGGTAAGCTCCTCACCCCTTGACGCTGGTCCCCGCCCCTCAAACTCATCCGATGCCAGGACCTTGATAGCCTCCACCAGGTCTTCCGCGGTGATGGTCCTTTCGGCGATGGATTCTCCACTGCTGCAGCTCCAGATGATGAGCAGAGCGAAGGCCAGGCCTGTTGAGAAGCGTATACGAGAGATGTTGCTCATGACTCGGTTCCTTGGTTCCTGCTATTGTTACATTCGTCGTACGTGGATTTGGCGCTAAATTTGAATGTTGAGGATCTGCGGATAGC
>CP070656.1:1978525-1984130 GCA_020355065.1 Fidelibacterota bacterium
GCAGGCATGCCAGGGCAAGCAACAACTTCAGGGGACGGATGAATCCCCAGAGACGGGGCAGGAGTGATGAGGTGGACGGTGCGGCCATGGTGGAACCTCAGCGGCGGGTGGGATCCATCCAGTACTGCTCGGGCAGGGACAATTGCAGACGCCGCCCCCGGGCGTAGGAGTACAGCGACTTATCCGGTACGTTCATAAAGTAATTCTTCCGCGCCAACAGGGCCGGGACTTCCCCCACCAGACCAATCGCCCAGACATTCTCGGCGTAAAGTTGATAGACTCGTTTCATGATTACTATCTCTTCATCCACATCACTTTTACGCCGCTGCTCACCCAACAAATAGAGCTGCTTGAACTCTTTGGTGGGCTCCTGTCCCTGCTGCCCACTGGTACCATGCCATAGCCCGTACAAGGGGGCAATATAGTCGGACCGGCCCGAAACAGTGGGCGGGATGAAGGACCCGTGCGGCCGACACTGAATCATGATCTCTCCGGACTGGGTCCGGGTGATGAGCAGGGAACCCTCTGTGACCCGCACTTCCGCGTTGATCCCCACCGCCCGCCAATGCTCGCAGACAATCTGAAGCATGTCAACCCTGTCCAGGTCGGAAGTCTCGACAAACAGGAAGAACGACTCCCCCGATGGACTCGAACGGTAACCCGCCTTGTCACGAGTGGTAAGGCCCATCTCATCCAGCAATCGGTTCGCTTCAGCCGGATCATAGCTCGCATAGGCCTGGGCATGTTCAGGTACAAAATAGGGCGTCACCTCGGCAGCCGTCGCCTGTCGCGGCACACCGATATTCTTGTAGAACAGAAGGTTGAGCTCATCCCGGTTGATCGCCTGGGAAAGGGCGATCCGGAAGCGTCGATCACGCAACAGCGGTCCTACCACCGGGTGAGTACAGGTATAGTTGAGATACAGGGTGGCATCCGAGCCCCGGTCCTGGGGCCAGGTCAGCAAGGTATAGTCGTGCCGCTCCTCGTTCTCCTTCAGGAGAGGATAATCCTTGAAATCCAGCCGCCGCCACTGAAAATCAAAGTCCCCGGCGATGGTCTTCATGGCCAGAACTTGGTCGTTGGACACCACCTGCACCATAATGGAGTCAATGTACGGCAGCTGACGCCCATCCGTATCGACGGCCCAGTAATAGGGATTCCGCTCGAACACGAATGTATTGGGTGAGCTGCGGCCTTTGGAGAGCATCCAGGGGCGTAGGGTGGGACGGTCTGGATTGTAAAAACCGTCGTACCAGCGATCCATGCGTTTAAAGAGCTCACTCCATTTCTGCACACCCACAGCTTTGATCCGCTGGTCCAACTCGATTGGATCGGCATGATCCACATGGAACTGCTTCAGGTAGTGGCTGGGGCCAAAGAACAGGATGATGGTGGTCATATTCTGGTGAAATCCCCGGTTGGAATCCGGGAAGACCACCTGGAAGGTTAGATCATCCACAATTCTTACCTCGCCCGATTCTCCACTGATCTGCAGCTCCGGTCGGGGAGTGGGATTGATATCCCGGTTCATCGTGTCATCTTCGTACCAGAAGCGCACATCCTCAATGGTGAACGGCTCACCATCGGACCACTTCACACCCTTTCTTAAGTGGAAGGTCCAGACCCGACCGTCCCCTGAAACATTAAAATCTTTGCATAGATGTGGTAGAGTACGGATACCGTCCCGGTCCCATCGCAAGAACGAGGGATTGGAGATATGGTAGACCAGGTTCACATCGCGACGATTGATCACATCGAAATGCCAGGTCCCCCCGTACACACCGGCTTGCGGGTCGGGCTGGATCACGAGCGGCTCTTCCGGTAGTCTTTCCGAAAGTGGCGGCAGCTCCCCGGCTGCCACTTTTCTGGCTAGCATGGGAGATTCCTTCAATGCCCGCCGCTGTTCCAGTGAGACCGGTTTAGCCTGTGACTTCTGTCTATCACTGGAACACGCGGGAATGATCACCAGCAGTACCGCCAGTGACGCCGCGAGGACCGCTGATCCGTATCCACGTATGCGATCTTCCACCACTACCGTCACTGGCCTGCGGTAAGATCCCGTAGTCGCTGGGTGGGATTGAACACCCGGTTCGCGTCGTTGTATTTGACCCAGAAGTACGAGATAGCGAAATCATCCTTGAGATCATCGACAAAGCGGTCCCGGACTTCCCAGGCCTGCAGAGCCCGCTCCAACAGATCCTGCTCCGCAGGCATTCGGTGAGTATCCTCCGCAGCGACCCTCTTGATCTCCTCTTCATCACTGAAGTCTATTGCGGAGATGGTCACCCCCCGGCTCTCGAGCTCCTTGGTAATTCTCACGGCACGCAGGGTCAGTTCCGTATAGGTGAGACCCTTTTGCACAAATTCGATGCGGCGCTGGATGAGTGGATCATCGGTGGCCTGACCCGCCCGTTCCAGGTCTCCCCGGCACTCCTCCCGGATCTCCTCAGGATACAGCTCATGCACCTCCGTCGTCGCGAAAGATGAGCAGGACGGATGCGCACCGTTCCGAATGGCATCCTGCCAGCTGGCCTGCAGCCGCTCATAGCACTGTCGAATCCATTGGCCTGCGTCCCCAAACGCCTTCTCGTAGAACTCATCCACCAGCGAATCCACATCCGCGTCCACATTCCATAGCAGTTTGGAAGCGATGTAATAGTTCAGGCCATTGATGGCAAAGCCGTCACCCGCCTGGGTCTGATACAGCCGGATACCAAGGCCGTGCAAGTAGCGGAGTGATTCGGCAATTTTTGGGTAGATGATCCGCGGTAGGTCGGGCCAGGCACCGTTGATGTAATACTCGTAGATGCCCACGACCGGAGCCACCTCCGTCCATCCCTGGGCAATCCGGTAATGCTCCCGACGTATCTCCTCGTTCCAGTGCAGGTAACAGCTCCACATGCAGTACTGAGGGATGACATATTTACTGATGGTGATGTTCTCCGGCGGATCCACGTACCACGAATAGGCCATGTTGACGAGAAACTTCCCGGGATGAATCTTCTGCAGCTCCTGCGCCAGGGTGTTGGCAAACGAAAAGATCCGGTCGGTGATCACCGGCTTATCGGGACGTTTCTTCAACATTTTGCCGGTGTCCAGTGCCCGGCAGCGCTCACACTCACAGAAACCGCCCCCGTCGTTGGGCGTGATGTGCAGAGCATCGCACTCCGGATGGTTCGTGAAATACTCCTTGAAGTATGCCGTGAACAAGGGGACCAGGTCAGGATTCGTCGTGCATAACTGGGCCCCATGCTTGCCGTCAAAGTGTTCGAAATCCCGGTCCCGCCGACCATTCACCAATGCATAATACTCCGGATGATCCCGACCGTATGTATCCGGGTGCACGATGTTCCCCCACTCATGCCCCCCCTGCACATTGAGACCACCCCACTTGTTGCGCTTCTCCCACCGCTCCACGGCGTGCATGTGCTCCTCGCTTACCCCTAGCAGACGCTGCTTGGTAATCCGGTCGTGGGGGCCCCACAGGGGACCTCCCGGACCGCGATTGCGCCACTTGAAATCCGGTACCTCTACCCGGTCAATGACTGGGATCTTGAAGGTAGGATCCCGGGGAACGTGTTCGCCCAGCTCGCCCGGCCAGAACCAGCGTATCCCCCCGTAGTCCTCCAGAAAGGTATAAACGGCGAATATGAGCCCGTCGTCATCGGCACCCAAGATGTGCAGTCGGCTCGGCTCGGTTTTCAGGATAAAAGACTCCCGCTCGAGGTCCGGGGCGGTCACCCCGAACGCCTCGTTAGCCGCTCCCAAAATAATCTGAAACCTATCCCGCTCTTCCATGGAGGTGGTAATCGGCACCCGGGCACCCGTTATTTTGTCGATGTAATGCTGCAGCTCCTCAGCGGCATGCACTTCTGTCTCTGTCCCTGCCGGTGACCGGACGATCTCCGAACGCGGTTCCCCATCTTCCACCAGAAAATATGTCTGTGGGGCTGTGGACGTCATTGATCGGCCTTATCATCCAGACTGAACAGGTGGAAAGGTACCGTGCAGGGACTGCCATTGGCCACCAGCAGCTGCTTCGTGGCAACGATATCAATATAGGCGCGCTGGGTGTGCATAGGGTAGAATTCGATTTTCGGCCCCTTGTAGCGGGGATCACCATGCTGACAGATTCCCCCATCTTCATCATGGAACCGAAGGAGTTCCTTCATACCCTCCAGACTAGGCCGGAATCGGCTGTCTGAGACCAATTTCTGGAGGTTCGCGAACCGCGTATCGCTGTTGCGGTCCCCCAGCTCCCCGCGACTCTTCTCCAGCGCCCTCATCTCCGATGTAGCGGTATGGTTGGTACAGAAAAGGACCCCCGTTTCACCCCAACGGACGTTCTGTTTCGTCGGTGAGCGCTCCACAATGGCGGCTCCGCCGGTGACATCCACCAGGGCGAAATGGTACCCGAACCTGAGGGGCGGATGATCGGCCAGAAAGGCGACCGCCTCGGGCACATCGGCGCATTCATGCAGGATCGCCCGCGGCAGCAGGTTCCGCACCGTGCCCTGCTTGTTGGACGTATGGAAATGAAGCGATGCTTCACCCACCGCCAGGCCCTTGGCATTCACTCCGGTCATGGTCGACAGGCCATCAACACTGGTGGAACACAATGCCGCATGCCGATCCGCGGGATAGGAAGCTCTTACCACGGCTGGAGCACCCTTCGGAGTGGTGGCGTCGTGGGTCTTGCCCAGCAGAGGACCATCGTCACTCTTCGGAAAGAGAATATCGGTGCACCCTACATCGTCGCTTTCAAAAACCGGCAGCGCCGACATGAACAGGTGCCGGCAATAGTCCTGCAGCGGTATCGCTGAACCTGAGCATATACCAACAATTTCTTCCCATAGATAGGGATAGTTCCGTTGAAAGGTAGCACTCACCTGATCGATGGCAGCGGCGACCTTTGGCTCCAGATACCGCTCACGGAGCCTGGCGACGCTTCGCTGCACCAACCGGGCGATCTGCGGCTTCAGTGCCTGACCGTATTGCCGGCCGATCTGATCACTCGAGCCGGCCGTCTCAAAAAAGAACAGGTCGGTTTCAATCTGTGTTACCTGATTCATATGGCCCACACTCTAGACTACGTTCCGTTTCTTGGACAGTCCCAGCTTCCCATGCCCTGCCCGACGATCAGGTCAGGTCCAGGCAGTGATTCCCTCACCTCGCTTATGGAGAGCCGGTATGTCCACCGGCAGCCGGCCGGCGGGTGCAATCTCGCCCACCATGATCCGGCACAGCGCTTTGAGCTGCGGCAATCGGTCCCCGTAGGTGCAAATATAGGTCTTTGCGTCCGGATAGGTGTAAAGATCATAGGGTGTGTTGAGTGCAATCCAGATGGTCCGCTTCTCCAGCTGCATGAGCCGTTCCACCAGCACACCTTGTGGCGGGAGCATGTTGGAACGATGACTCGCCAGAATGAGTACATCATACTCGCGGGCCTTGGTAACGACCATCTCGGCCTCTTCCGCGTAGGGACTCAGCCCATAGTACACGATATCGAATCCGTCACTGGAATAGCTGTACTTGTCGCTCAAAATACCCCGGATGATATACCCGGCGGGATCACCCGTGATGCCGTCCAGGGACGCATTCGCCA
>CP070656.1:1984230-1999500 GCA_020355065.1 Fidelibacterota bacterium
AGCGACCATCGGTTGTACGTACCTGAAAGTTGGCGAAGAAAGCGAAGTTCTTAAGGAGTGGCAGAGGACCGCTGACCGTCACGTCCCCCTGGAACGTATTGCGATCATACTTCTCGAGGCCGAACTTGTCGGTATACCCACTGAAGCGGAGGTTGAAGCGGTCAGAAGGTTCCTTGGTGACCAGATTGATCACTCCTGACATTTTGCCACCGTATTCGGCGTTGAACGTCCCCAGAATGGTCATCATCTCGGTAACGGCACTACCGGACGTATTCTGAGAATAACTGGCCCCACCCCAGATCGGATTGTCAACCCTGATGCCATCGATGAGGAACGCAGTTTCATTCTCGCGTCCCCCACGAATATGCAAGCCGTCGCCGGGTAAGTCCCTGAGAATGTCAGCTCGATCGGTCATCTCCACTGCTATGATCCCTGCCTGGACTTCCATCAGCTGGGAAAGATCCTCCACGGCCGCACCGGCGATCTCTTCACTCCCATACGCCTGAAGACTTGAAGTGAGATCCTTTTGAATCGCTGGCCTCTCGGAGACCACTCTCACCATTTCTCCTTCAAGAACGGTTGCCGATAATCCGAAGTCAACCTTGCTGGTCATATCGGTCACGACCTGAACTCCGGTTTTGCTCATGGGAGCGTAACCGATCATGGTGGCATTCACTGAATAATAGCCTGGGGGGATGTTTATGATGAAATAGAAACCGCTGGCATCGGTGGCTGCACCCATGGTCGTACCTTCGATAACAACATTCGCGCCTGGAAGTGGTACACCGGTCTCAGTACTAATGACCGTTCCAGATATTTTCCCAGTGGTCCCGGCAAAGAGGGTACTCGAGAGATTAGACAGCATCAATAAGGCCACGACAGCAGGCCAGACGGTTATTCCTCGAAGGAAGCAGCTATTTGAGAATGTTCTCTGAAGTGACATGGAATGGTTTTGCGGAATTATAGATGCCCTTGGTACCGGACTTTGTAGATTAGTCATCGTATACACTTTATACAGGGTTGCAATTGTAATCGTTCTACAAGTTGATATTATTCCTACATCCCGACTTCACTTTCTTCAGTCTTTTGCATCAGTCCACCACATGATTCACGTTGAACGAGTCGGGGCTTCAGAAAAATCCGAAACACCGAACCGCTCTCATTTATCAGGTCAATAAGTCTATCCACAGCCATCCGCCCGATTCTTCTCGTCGGCTGGTGCACCGTCGTCAACGGCACGGGAGCATAGAGGTCCCGTTCGATATCGTCGAAGCCCACGAGGGCAATATCACCGGGCACATTGAGCCCCTGAGCCAGTACGGCCTGCTGGAAACCGAGGGCGGCTATATCGTTATATGCAAAGATAGCATCAGGTCTCATGGATTGTGATGCCACAAGCTGGCCTACTTCATACCCGCATTGATAGCGGTTCCACTCTCCTCTTTGGGGAAGGTTATAGATCAGGCTTTTATCAACAGGTAGTTGGTGTTGCTCAAGAGCGTGGAGGTAGCCTTCTTCTCGTAGTTCACCGAGAACATTACCTTTCTCGCCACTGAGATAGCCAATTCTTTTGCGTCCCAGCTTGATCAAATGCTCTGTTGCGAGGAAGGCTCCGTAGCGATGATCAGAACCGATATAAGAGATATCCTCATCCTCTACATAGGAGACCATAATGAAGGGATACTTTTCACTCTGCAGGCTTCTAAGGGTAGGAGTTGCCCGATGGGGGCCACTCATGGACGCGATGATCAATCCGCTCACCCCGATCTCGCGGAAATGGGCGATCTGGCTTTCTTCCAACTCTTCGCGGCTACCGGTGTCAAAGAGCATGATAGAGTAGCCTTTCTCGGAAGCCTGCTCCTGAATACTACGCACGATCAGGGAGAAAAACGGATTCGTCAAATCCGTGAGCACCAGTCCAATCGCTCGCAGTTTCTGACGATCGACTGACTTCTCTTCGGATGCCACGAAGGTGCCCTTCCCCACGCGGCCATATACAAAACCATCCTTAATGAGTTCAAACAGGGCTTTTTTAACGGGGGTCAGGCTGGTCCCATACTCACGAGCCAACTCGGCTTGCGACGGCAGTTGGTCTCCTACCTTTAGTTTGCCGAAGGAAATCTGTGCTTTGATATCCTCAGCGATCTGCCGGAATAGGGGCGTCGGACTGGTATAATCGATGCTCATTATCGACTAGGCGAGGTTTTCATGGAATTAGCAGGTAGCCATGCGGGCTACAGTCTGCCGATGAACAGTTAGCACACCTGGTGTACCAAGTGTACCAACCAAAAGCCCGCTTGTCAAGCTGAAAATATCCGCGAGGGATAGAGTTGGAGATTCAACCAGACGGATATCGTCGGATTTATAGAGTTTCTTGGATCAGATGTAAATGACTACCTCAACTCTTCCGGATACGCACTGGATACGCATCTTCATTCTTCGACTAGCTACCGTTTAACTCAAACTCCGGTGGCTATCATATCGAAGAGGTCTAGTCAAGCTCAGGAAATTCAAATTCGACCGGAGTCCCAAGGGTCTCGCATACGTATGCAATTCGTGCTGTGTTCTCCACGACTTCTCCCTTGTATAATATATCATATAAATCACTGCCAATAACGAACACTCCATGGTTCTGCATCATGACCACCTGAGTGTCATGATTCTGGTAGGCATCCAACACAGCCTCGATCAATTCCTGTGTTCCAACCGGGAAATAGGGTACGATGGCTATGCCACGCAGAGGCGTTACGGATTGTTGAGTAACAGCAGGGATCAACCTACCAGACGTTGCCCACGCGGTGGCATAGGGAGAATGGATGTGCATGATCGCTCCCACCGATTCCCGGAGTTGATAGATGGCCTGATGGATGTCGGCTTCATGAGAGGGCTGGGGAGATCCTTCCATCAGCTCGCCCTCCAGAGTGAGCGTTGCCAGCTTCTGAAGATCCAAATCTCCTAAACAGTTGCCCGTACCCTTGATAATAAACCGGTTCGTACCCGTTACCCGGACACTGATGTCTCCTCCAGTCCCGAAAGTCAGGCCACTGTCATAAACTCGCTTAGCTACCTCGATAAGCTTGTCTTTGTGCGCTCGGTCGAGAGCACCTTCCTGCCATGAGCCACAGCCGATAAAAACGCTCAACAATCCTATCAGGAAAAATTTGGCCTTCATCATCCCTCCTCTGCTTGAGATCAATTTGTCTGCCACCTCTGGTCATTCTCGCTACGCTATGAACAGGTAGCGTACCATGGGGAGGCTGAGTGGATCATCTGACGGCACGCTGGATTCTATGACGGTGGTCAGATGTGACCGGTTATTCGATACTATCCGGCAGCGCTGCTCGCCAGCCTTGAGCCATTTGCGCCTCCAGCTGCGGCACAATCGCAGCATACTCCGGATCATCTATCGCGTTAATGTTTTCATCGGGATCGATCCGATGATCATATAGTTCCCTGGCACGTACTTCACCAGTCCTGGTATGCTTCCATTCCGTATAGCGGTACCGGTCGGTTTTCATAGTGAAGCCGATCACCTGTATTTCCTCATCATATCTGTACTTCTGTGCAACCCAGATACTGAAGGCTGCCTTTTTCCAATCGATGTGGGGATTTTCCATGAGTGGTGTAAAACTGATCCCCTCGAGGTGGTCCGGTTTCGGCAGACCGGTCAGTTCGCATAATGTCGGATAAATATCCACGAACTCGGTTAAGGCTTCGGTCGACTGCCCCAGATTGGCCATACCGGGTGCCGATATCAGCAGTGGGGCGTTAGTATCGATCTCGAAATTGGTATGTTTGCACCAACTGTCATGTTCACCGAGTTTCCACCCGTGATCGCCCCAGAGAACGATGATGGTACGATCCCGCAAACCCTGGGCCTCAAGTTCAGCTACGACCCGTCCGATCTGGGCATCAATGAAGGAGACACAAGCATGGTAGCCGTGAATCAAATGGCGGGCCAAATCATCCTCAACCCTTTTCTTACCTCGGGGCATTCCGTAGTAGTTTCGCAACTCGCCATAGTTGTTCATGGTATAGGGTGTCGCCCCCATTGGAGGAAAGGGATTGTCGGCCAACTCAAATGCATCAGGATTATAAAGATCCCAGTATCTTTTCGGCGCGGTGAACGGCAGATGTGGTTTACGGAATCCAAGGGCGAGGAAGAACGGCTTGTCCTTAAGCATACGAATCTCCTCAATAGCCCGGTCGGCCAATTTGCCATCGCTGTAGACATTATCAGCGACATCGGCCGCCTCGGTGGCAGGTCCCTTCGTACCTGCATTAGGATTGGTCCTCCGGTTTTCCTCCACCAGTGTCATAGCATCATCGGTGACGTAGCCGCTCCCCTTCATCGCCCTGAAGGATCCTCTGCTCCATGCGGTCGGATCATCATCGCTATGATGGTAAACCTTACCAATGGAGACGGTCTCGTAGCCGTTATTTCTAAAGTGCTGAGGCAGGCTAATGATATCGGGCAGGTAATCCTTCTTCCTATGCTCCAGACCGTAAATCCTGGTTGACTCGCAGCGCAGCCCGGTCAACAGACTTATTCTGGATGGTGAGCAAATGGCTTGCTGACAATATGCTCTTTTGAAAAGCAATCCGCTGCGCGCGAGGTCATCGATATGAGGCGAGATCACCTCGGAATTGCCATAACACCCCAGCTGCGGCCGCAGGTCATCCACCGCAATGAACAGGATATTCTTTTTCTTGCCACCAGGAATCATACCTGGAATGCAGCCAAGACCTGCCAAGCCTAAGAAGGCTGCACTCCCTGCGGAAACCTTAATGAACTCCCTACGAGAATAGTCTTTCATTAGTTATCTTTATATTGGCTATGATTGAAGTCATCATTAAATCATGTGTCGAGTATCACTTGAGATTTGATCCGGATTACTGAAAAAGAATACCCCATATCAAGAGATGAGCGATCGGATATCCTTTATGCCTTTTACCCATTGTTGTTATATAAACACTCCAGATGCATAAGGCTTGATATTGTTACCGGGTTGATCTTTACGGCAGATTGCGTAGCCTGGGCAAGAAAGTAAAAGAGATACCCCATTTCCACAAAGGATATTTATGCCTCCTCTTGTTTCTACAGCTCACCCCGATTGGAGACTATCGCGAAGATTGAATCCCGGCAGCGGTGGGCGCAACGGAGGTTTCCTGGTAATGAGGTTCATCCCTTGTTGCTACTCTCTCCCTGCCTACTCAAACACTTTCAAGGGGGCCTAATAAATCCATGCACTCCGGTGTGGATACGACTAGATTAGGACCAATGTTTCTCCGATCCAGGAACTATATAGGTGATGCCTGAGCCCAGGCGCAGAAAGACCATCCGGCTTGGAACCGTGCTGGTAGTGCTTTTTGTGGTCGCGCTAGTCATGGGTCCCGGCCCGGGCTTGTACCTGATCAATCCCAATCCGTCCGATCCTACCGCTCTGCGCACCTTCCTGGGAATGCCTATCGTCTACGCCTGGGGGCTATTATGGTTCATCGTACTGGTGGGGATTATCATCATCGCCTACTTCAAGGTCTGGGTGAAGGACGAGCCGGAGCCGTAAGGTATCCGATCGCCAGGCCACCCTAAGGAACATCTCCCGTGGATCCTATCCCATCGTTGATCGAAACCGGTTCGGTTGACCTGAGCGTTGTATCGCTCGGAGTCCTGGGCGCCTACCTGGTAATGCTGCTGGTGATCGGTTACTATGGCTATCGCCGGAGTGTGACCAGCGAGGAGGACTACTACCTGGCGAGGCGGCAGCAGGGTTGGGTCGTTTCGTCGCTGACCATCATGGCCACGTTTTTCAGCAGTTTTGCCCTGCTAGGTGTACCGGGTATGGTCTACAAGGAGGGAGTGGTATTGGCGTTATTCGCGCTGAACGTACCGGTCGCAGGCGCAGCGGTATACGTATTGGGCAGCCGGATCTCCCGGCTGGGCCGTGCACGGAATTGTGTTACACCGGCGGACCTTCTCAGCCAGTACTATGACAGTCCCGTAGCCATGCCGATCCTGCTGGCGCTGGTGGGATTCCTGTTCACCGTACCATACGTGGTCATGCAGATCAACGCCGGAGGAATCATCTCCCAGGTAATCTTTCCCGAGGCCGAATATTCGTTCGAGATCGGTACCGTGATCCTAGCGGTCATCACGATGATTTACATCATGGTTGGCGGCATGCGCAGCGTGAGCTGGACGGACGTGATTCAGGGGGCGTTACTCATTGGGGGTATGCTACTGGCCGGATTGGCGACGGTGGCAGCTTTGGGTGGCATCGGAGGTTTTTTCGAGAAGGTATCCCACCTGCCACCCCGGTCCCTGGCGGTGCCGGGCGTCACTGGAAGCTGGACGGCGTGGAAACTGTTCACCGTGGTAACTTTCGCCGCCCTTGGATCGATCATCCAGCCTGCGCAGTGGATACGCTTCTATTCGGCGCGTTCCACCAACACCCTACGTCGCAGCGCCTTGATCTTCGGTACGGTGCTGACAATCAGTTACCTGTTCGGGGTCATGCTGGTAGGCCTGGGTGGGCAGTCGCTGTTCCCCATTGTCAACGAGGCGGGCCACTACCTGACCAACGCATCTGGCCAGCTCATACCTCACCCGGCGGTGGGGAGCGGTCCCCAGGACTTCGATAAAATCCTAGTTGTTGTCCTCAAGAGCACGCTGCCATCACTTCTGGGGCCAGCAGGGGTATTCATGACAGCTTTGTTCCTGATGGCCATCATGGGGGCTTCCATGAGCACAGCCGACAGCAACCTTCATGCGCTCAGTGCGGTGGTAACCCGGGACGTTTACGGACGGTATATTCGCCCTGGGGCGAGCCAGCGCGAGCGGACCTGGGTAGGACGGAGTATCATTGCCATTGCTACGGTGCTGGCCCTGATACTCATTTTCATTGGCCGCACCAGTGAGCATTTCAACCCGGTGGCGATGATTGCCCAGATGGCGCTCCTGGCCATCTCATTTGCCACCCAGCTACTGCCCCTGACCGTCGACATGCTTTTCCTGAACCGTGGCAGCCGGGCGGGGGCCGTCGCCGGGCTCATCACCGGTTTGGCCATCGTCTTCGCATTCACCCCTTTCTTTGGCATGCTGGCGGGCGAGGTCAGTGTGATCAACACGCTCCGCAATGCCTTGGATACAGGAGCTGTGGGTCTGATCGGAAACGTGGCGGTTTTCGCTATCGTTAGCGCCTTTACCCGCCGCCTTGACGAAGGCCACGTCGCCCGGTTCCGTGAAGCCGCAGAGCCGCCTGTAGCTCCTCCCGGATACTAAACGGCGCATCCCTGGGCCAAGCCAGCCGGCTCTGGCCTGTAGGACTTCGAAATCATTCCTCCTGGAGGGGTGCTATGAACTAGGGAAAGCCGGGATCAAGCCCACATACCATCCCGGTAATGCGGCTGCATCCACTCAACACCTTCGTGGTTATAGAATGGCTCCAGCGTAAACTTGATCTCCTCCATGCGCGCTTTGTTCAACGGTTTGAAATCTTTGATCAGCGCGATGTTTTTCTTCATGATATCAACGCTGTCCATGCCGATTACGGCACAATGGACATGTTTCAGTGATAAGGCATAGCGAATCAGGTCCTCAACCGCAATATCCTTGACGGTCTCCCTCGGCCGGATAACCTTCATGACCAGTACCCCAAGGCCCTCCTTCGCCGCCTTTGGGACCGCAGTCGTCTCAAAGATCTGGGCACCCTCGCGGTAGTGATTCAACGCGATCAACATCGTATCGAACTCATCTACCTCTGCCAACGTCATCATGGCCTCTGTAGAGTAATGCCCCGAGAAGCCGATATGCTTTACCACGCCTTGTTCCTTCAGATTCCGGAGGACCGTCAGGACATTGCCCTCTTTTCTGATCTCCGCTGCATCCTCCGGGGACTGGACGGAGTGAATCTTCAATTCATCCAGATGATCAGTCTGCAGTCTTTTCAGGCTTCGTTCAATCTGTACTTTGGCTGCTTCGCCGTCTCTTTCACCCACCTTGGTGGACAGCCACACTTCTTTCCTTCTATGTTTTAGAACTCGGCCGAGTCTTTCCTCACTGATTTTTCCGTCGGCCTCATAATTCGCAGCCGTATCCCAGTAGTAGAGCCCATGATCAATCGCATAATTGAGGACCCGGTCGGATTCCTCCACGCTTTCAATCGTCAGGAAACGACTGCCACAACCCATTCCAATGATGGGCACGGAGATGCCCGTTTTCCCCAGCTGCCGGGTGGGCAGACCTTTCGGATCAAGCTGTTTATCCGGAAGTGGATATAAATATTTAGGTGCAACGGTTAGGGCCACTGCGGTTGCGGATGATATTTTGATAAAGTCTTTTCTGGTTAGAGTCTTCTTTCCCATAACGATTCCATCCTATGGTATTCAGGTTATCCAGCTACGTAATACTTCCGCGTCCTTTGTCATGGCCATAATCCAATTGTCTATCCTTTGTCTTCCTTCGCCTTCAACATGATACTCGAAGTGCATCGTCAGCGGACCGTTAAAGTCAGAATCTTTGAGCAGTTTAAAAAATTCCATTTTGATCATACCATCACCAAGGGGGCACCATTCCACATCGCCAAATCTAGTGCTCGCGTAGGACCATTTGAAATCCTTCACAATCACTGCTCGTATATATTTCTTAATTCGCTCGTAATTTATCTGCCAGGTAAAGCCACCTTCCACAGTGGCGTGTCCGATATCAAAGTGGCAGCCAACATAGTCGGAATCCACTCGTGATACCAATTCGTAGATATCCCACAAGGGTGCGCCAACGTAATTGCTGCCCGAATGATTCTGATAGATTCCAGTGATACCACATTCAGCATTCAAGGCTGCCAGATCTTTCAATTGGGGTACGATATCATCCAGTTGTTTCTGGATGGACCGGGAGAAGTTATATTTCCACCAACCCATACGATAGTACCTGATCCCCAGTCTGCCCGCTGTGCGTAGCACCCGCTCCGTATATGGATCCGATAGACTGCGAATACCAGTGGCGATAACGTGCAGGTCAAGATCCCTTTTCCTGAGAGCATCGACCATCCGCGGCAGGTCATCCTCAACTCGTTCGGGTTCCACATGCCCCCCTGACCTGACCGGACACTCGATACCGTCCCACCCCATCTTTGAGACAACTTCAGCCGTTTCCTCATAGCTCAAAGACTGAAGCTCCTTGGTGAACCCGCCGATTTTCAATCTCTTCGCCGGCTTGGCGAACACACCTAGCGGCGAGCCCACCGCCAATGCGGCTGAGGCCAACGCCGTGGTTTTAAGAAAAGTCCTTCTTGATTGAAGCATCATACCCTCCGAGATACCTTCATTTGTCACCATTTATCAGAGTTCGTCTCCTCGAGCGCATGGAACTGCCGGTCCTGCTACGTACTCCACGGCATTGTCTTCCTTGCCGTCCATCCATACACCTCTTCCGCTGATCTGTGCAGCAACCTTATTTCTGGTGTTCTGCAATGTACTTGCGGGCGGTTTCCACGTCATCGTTCTCGAACTCTTCCGTGAACCAGTATAAACCATTCTGGTAGGCATCGAAGGCCTTCCCGGGCGAACCGGTACGCTCGTACAGTCCGGCGATTTCAAAGTAGATATCACTCTCAGACGGCAAGACCTCCAGAGCACTCTCGAGGGCTCCTATGGCCTGCATTGTATCCCCCTTGGCGAGCCACACATCCGCCATCTCCTCATACCCGCCTGGTTTATCCGGCTCTACCTGGACCAACTGCTCACAATACTCCAGAGCCGCGGGGAAATCCCCCTTCTGTACATAATACTCGGCCAGTACTTCGTAGGCGTCGGGATGGGCAGGCAAAACGCTGATTGCTCGTTCGGCAGCAGCTTTGGCCTCCTCGTACTCTCCTGCCTCGAATGAAGAGATCGCCATAATCGCCCAGGCTTCCACGCATGATGGATCCAGGGCAACAGCCTTCCGGGCTATCGCGATGGCTTCGACGTACATCCCATCATCCATCAGGTTGTCCGCTTCCCGCTCCAGCCTGCTCACATCAAGCTTGTCCACGATATCCTCAAATATGATAGCCCCGGCATAGTATTCAGCCATCATCTCCGGATCACTCTTATCCAGGGTCAGCTCATCGAAGACCTCATCATCGATGTTGATGGCCTGGTACGTCAATTTCGAACCATTGACCGAAACCTGCACGAAACCGAAAATGCGGCCAATAGATGCGGTCCACTCCAGCGTGCGGCTGAAGCGCATGGGGATCCCTCCGTTGCCGGCAACCACGTATGTGACTGCCTGATCACCTTTGCGGGTCTTCACCGGCTTGATCCGCTCATAGTGATGATCGTGCCCGTTGAACACGATATCCACACCGTACTTCTCCATGATCGGGTGCAGCAGGTTCTTCCGGTATATGCGGTCGGGGCGGTAGTAATTCCCTCCGGAGGTAAACGGCGGGTGGTGGAAAATGGCGATGGTCCACTCGGCGGTGTTCTTCTCCAAATCCTCTATCAGCCATTCCATCTGATCGCCTTCCTCCAGGAAGTCGTCATCCGAATCGAGAAATACAAAGTGGGTGTTTCCGAAATCGAACGAGTACCACTGCTCATTCCCCGGCAGCGAAAAATAGTTATAGTAATGCTCCGAATGGTCCTCATGATTCCCCAAGACGGGAAACAGGGGGATTTGACTCATCATCGAGGCTGCCGGACCGAAGAAGAGCTTGTTCCACTGGACGTATACCCTGCCGCGATTTACCAAATCACCACCATGGATCACGAAATTGGGTTCCTTGGAGGCAATGATATCGGTGATGCGCTTGTGATTGAGCGGTCCGTTGCGGTTATCACCGTACACTGCGAACGCAAAGGGTGTTTCCTCCCGCACGGCCGTTTGGAATCTGTATCTCCTGCTCGCGCCCTCGTCCGTCAGGATGCGGTACCAGTATTCGGTCTCAGTGGCCAGGTCCGACAGAACGATTTCATGGATAGTGGAGGGATCGGATTCCTCTACCACCTGCTTTTCGGTCGTGCTGTTCCAGTACTCAACCTTTCCGATACCAGGCTCACTGGTTTCCCACATGATGGTCATGCTATTCTGCTGGACATTCTGGAGGTAGGGGCCGTTCAGGAAAGCCTCGGACTCGATCTCCCGTGTACAGGAAACCGTTCCTGCAACGAAAAGACCGATCCACAGGCTATTGCGAAGTATTCGAGCAATGCTGTTATTCATGAGACAAGGTTCCTTATATCTATACATTCATCCGATGGGTGTGGAAGTTTTGAATGACCCGGCCTATCCGATTTAACATCACCGTCAAAGGTCCCAGGTTTCATTTAAGGAAATTCACTCCTTTTAAAATCCGAATACCCTTGGTAAAACCATGGTGATTTCGGGGATAAAGGTAACTGCCATCAAAGCCAGGAGCATAGCCGCAAAGAAAGGCAGCAGCCACCTGACGATATGTGTGATCTTGGTATCCGCCACGGCGCATCCGACGAACAGCACTGCGCCCACCGGTGGCGTACAGATACCTATACATAAATTCAGGATCATGATGATCCCGAAATGAAGGGGATCGATCCCCAGTTGGGTGACTACCGGGAGAAAGATCGGCGTAAATATGAGTACGGCCGGTGTCGCATCCATGAACGTGCCAACTGCGAGCAGGATCAGGTTGATGATCAAGATGATGATCACCTTGCTGCTGGTCAAGGAAATGAGGGCTGTACTGATGTTCTGCGGAATGTTCTCATAGGCCATCACCCAGGAGAGCGCCATGGACGTCCCGATCAGGAGCATCACCACCGAGTTTGTGACCACGGACTGGCGCAATATCTGGGGCAGATCCCTGAGTTTCACCTCCCGGTAGATGAACACAGAGAGGATGAAGGAATAGATCACCGCCACCGCCGCCGCTTCCGTTGCCGTGAAGTAGCCCGCAATGATCCCTCCGATAACGATCACGATCAGCATCAGGCTCAGGAAAGCGTCCCCGAACCGTTTGATCATCTCCAGGAATCCGACCTTTTCGCCGCCCCGGTAGTTATTCACCAGAGCAATGATCGCCGCAGCTGTCATGAGCAGCGAACCGGTGAGGATACCCGGGAAATACCCGGCGATGAAAAGTGCTGCAACGGAGACGGTTCCGCTCGCCAGGGAGTATACAATCAGGATATTGCTTGGGGGAATCAGCAGCCCGGTGGTCGCTGCGGTGGCATTGGCGGCGGCGCTGAAGTTCTTGTTGTATCCGGCCTTGTTCATTTCGGGAATCATGAAACTACCGATGGCCGAGGTAGCCGCGACTGCCGAACCGGATATCGCTCCGAACAGCATACAGGCGAAAATGTTCACATACGCCAGTCCACCCGGGAGCACACCCACCAGCGCCTTGGCCATATTGATCAACCGCCTCGCGATGCCGCCCCGGCCCATCAACTGGCCCGATAAAATGAAGAAAGGAATGGCCAGCAGGGCGAAACTATCCAGGCCGGTAGCGATTTTCTGCGCCACCTGCGTCACTGCCGGCTGCGCGGGCATGCTCATGAGCATCGTCGACACGGTTGCCAGTCCGATACAGATCGAAATCGGAACATTGGATATCAAGAGGAAAACGAAAATTATTGCCAGAACGATCACAGAAGTTGTCATCAATCAATCCCAACTTTTTCCTGATTCATCAGTTCAAACCGGTGATTTTTCAATCCTTGTGCAGCAGTGATCATGAAATGAATGGAGTAGAACACCAGCAGCACTCCGGTGATCGGCAGCACCGTATAGACGTATCCCATTTTGATTCTCAGGGCCGCTGAGATCTGGTTCAGATACAGGGTGATATTCACCAGACGTAAACCGCCCCAGAGCAGGACCAGTACCGAGAAGATGATCACAAACGTGTAGATCACGAATTCCCACATATACCGCCGTTCCGGAGACAGTCGGATGGTGAGTACATCGATCCCCAGGTGGGCGTTCAAACGCAGCGCATAGGCCCCCCCAAGCAGCCCTAGCCAGATCAACAGGAACGTGGCCAGCTCCTCGGTAAAGGAGCTGGGATTTCTCATCACGAACCGCGTGAATACCTGCCAGGTCACATCAAGCACGATGACCACCATCAAGATGACCACCGTCCATGACAAGACAGAATCAACCCAGTGTACGAGTCTTTTCATATGATTTCATCCTATCTAAGCGATCGCCAGGCAGATCCTCCCCTAATCGGAAGGGACTGACCGGATTTCCTCCACCAACTGGTAGAGCGGATCCTTATCCGCTTTCAACTTTGCGTAGAGCGGTTCCACCTGCTGTTGGAAAAGGGCGATATCGGGACGGATCACCGTCACCCCGTGGGCCTCCATCGCCTTGAGCGCCGATTGGGTTGCCTCATCCCACAGGCCCCGCTGGTACTCCACCGAAGCCGCCACCGCATCCTGGAGCCAGACCTGCTGCTGCGGTGTGAGGCGCTCCCAGGTATGGGTGCTGATCAACAGCACATCGGAGGGAGAGGAGTGGCCATCCAGCGATACATATTTGCAGGTCTCGTAATGTCGGGATTGGAACAGGGTCGGGATATTGTTTTCGGCGGCATCGACCACTCCCTGTTGAAGGGCTGTATAGAGCTCGCCAAACGCGATGGGGGTGGCGGAACCTCCCAGCGCATTGATGGTCTGAATGGACCAGTAACTCCGCATCACACGGATCTTCAAACCCTTCAAGTCTTCCGGAGTATAAACCGGTTTGTCACGCAGATAGAAATTCCGGCTTCCCGTTTCGTAGAAACATAGGCCTCTCAACCACACGGGTTCACCGTCAAGCAGCATTTTTTGACCAATGTCGCCGAAAAGAATCTTCCAGCGGTGCGAGTCGGACCGGAAGACATAGGGTAGACTGAACACGGCCATGGACGGGACAAAGTTTTCCAACACTGCAGAACTCACCTTGGTCATGTCCAGCGATCCAATCTGAAGGGACTCAATATACTCTCTCTCGCTGCCCAACTGGCCACCCGGATAGATATCGACCGTCAATTGCCCATTGGAATATTCGGCGACTTTATCCGCGAGATACACCATCCCTTTATGGACCGGATGGGTCGTATCGAGTACATGAGCCAGTTTGAGCACGGCTACATCCCGGCTTCCCGAACATCCGTAAAAACAGCAGGCAGCCAGCACAAATCCAACAACCAACACACGGCTTTTTCTTGACATGAGATCGGACTCTATTCTGTGATTGATGCGAAACAACACGACTATCGATTAATACGTATACAGGCCGCCGTTCACTTCTATCGTCTGGCCGGTAATATAATCGGACAGCTCGGACGCCAGAAACAGGATGGCCCGGGCCACATCTAACGGAGCCCCGTGACGCCGCAACGGGATCATGTCGATGACTTTTTCATGAGTTTCCTTCGGTGTAAAAGTATTGTGGAATACAGTCTGCCCGATAAATCCGGGAGCGACACAATTCACGCAGATACCGTCGGGTCCCACCTCCTTGGCCAGCGCCTTTGTCATGGTCCAAATCCCACCTTTCGAAGACGAATAGGCTGCCGATCCTGGCCCTCCACCGTCGTGCGCAGCTTGGGAAGAGAGATTAATGATCTTGCCGGCTTTCTTCTCTTTCATATGTGGAAGCACCAGGTTGCACATGATAAACGCGGATTTCAGGTTGACTTCGACCACCGTATGAAAATGCGCTTCATCGAATTCAGCAATGGGTACCCGCTTAACCAATCCACCCGCGTTATTGACGAGGATATCCACGCCGCCCATTTCCAACGCGGCATTCACTAGTTTTTTTGCGTCTTCCTTATCAGTCACATCAGCCACCACGGCCTTCACCTTACCCCCGGTACCGCGAAGGGATTCGGCCACCTCCTCCAACCGCTCACCGTCCTCGTGATTATTGATGATCACGGATGCCCCACTGGCCGCCAGGATATCTGCTGTCGCCAGTCCGATCCCCTGAATGCTGCCTGTGACAATCGCAACTTTCCCATCCAAGCGTACATCCATCTGAAGTTCCTCCTTGTTAATTAATAATTACTCGAACACCTCTGACAGAACCGGTGATCTTCGGCCTGATCTCAGCTCATTCCCGCTGAGAAGGGGCAGGCCTTCAACGGGAAGGTTGAAGGCCGCCGCCTCAGCGATGGTACAATCTATTCAAAATCAATCTGGATCTCACTCGCTTTGTCGATCCCTACGTCGAGAAAAAGCACAATGCGATCATCCCTGCTTTTACCCACGGCATAGTCACTGGCTGCCAGAGCAGCGCCGTTCAGTTTG
>CP070656.1:1999600-2004109 GCA_020355065.1 Fidelibacterota bacterium
ATAAATATTATTGTACGACAACCGAATTTTATTGCGGGTATTGGGTCGCCAGACAAGATTCGACATCACCTGTCGCTCCAAATTGGGCCTGGGAGTCGGTAATTGGGGCATGATATTCTCGTGGCGTGCTACCACCAATAGCCGCAAGTTTTCAGCCACCGGCCCACCGATGGAAAAATCGATCCGGGGATCAACATTGCGGTTTTTATATTCAAGTCCAATTTCCTGCATCCGAATTTGGGCTTCCTGATAGGCCAATTGTACGAACCAAGCCGAATCCTGACGAGTCAAAGGGTCCCATGGGGATGAGGGATAGTTGCTCCAACCCATGTCGCGCCAGTAGGGATAATTCGTCCGGGCGGCATCTTCTCTTTCCCAGAATTCCATATCAGACCAGGAAAGATCCATATCAGGATTGATCCGCTTATTCCACCAAAGCATACTCACGTCGGGATCATAGGGGCTGCCGTCAACCTGTTTGTAGTAAGGAGTACTCCCGGAAACTTCGAGATGTGTCTCCCATTCAGTCCCACCTTCTCTGGGCACCATATTGATCACCCCGGACTGGGCATTTCCGTATTCTGCACTAAACCCACTGGTGAGAACTTCAACCTGCTGCAAGGCCAGCACCATAGGATCGTAAACCCTTTCATGAGAAAGGGGATTATTAATACTTACACCTCCCAGGTAGTATGCGGCTTCACCTTCGCGACCACCCCGGAAATGGTTGTCAACGACATCGGCCTGCAGCTCCAGAATATCTGACAGATTTTTAACACCTGCGATCTCCCGAACCTCAGTCACCTCATAATTCGTTTTGGTTGCAGTGACATCAACTTCAACTGTTCCGGGACGATAGGCCGTGATAGTAACGGCTTCGGTTTCAATGACGGTAGATTCCAGTTCGAAGTCCACCACGGTGGTTTTATCGATCTGAACATACACATCGGTTTGGGATGTGCTTGTATAGCCAATATAGGTTGCCAGGATGTTGTATCGTCCTGGACGAAGATTTAATATGAAATATTCCCCATACTCATTGGTGGCCGCCCCCATCTGGGTGCCCTCCACGATGATATTCACTCCAATAAGCGGTTCACCGGTGGCAACATCGCGCACTACACCCGCAATCTTACCTGTCGTACCGGCCGACAGACCGGAAACAAGGATAAATATCAAACTCATACGCAGCATGGCTGATCTCATCCTTGGGCCTTCCAACATTGTCTTCTCCTTTAATTTGGCTCCATCTGCAATACACAGGATGGATTTACCCGGCCACCGACCGATACAATCAGCAGCATTCCAGTCGGGAAATTCCTGGATCGTATCTGCAGAGATAATTAAAATTTCTATCGGGGATCCGCATTTTTTGAAAAGCATTCACAAAGTAGCTCCGGCCCTCTTTCATGGCAATCAGTTCTCGTATGCGGCGCTCCTGAGGCACCCCACACAAAGCCAACCAACTCACGCGAGAAATGCGACTCATTCCCTGACCACTCTGGGCTGTTTGAAAAGGTAAGTGGAGCCTGTTTCGTATGGAATCTCCTGCCGGCGCTGGCGAAAGGTAGTAGTATTCCTTCTATGCATGAATGCTTGATCCGACATGGTTAAATAAGGCAGTATATTAGTTTTTAATTAAGATGTCAGACATCTTACAAGATTAAGGTATTGCTTTTTCCACCTGACATCAAGCTCAAATTGTATTTTTCTGCACCCGGAATAAATTAGCATTGTGGAGGGTGATCTAACTCCCCTGAAGGTTCCATAGAGGGAGCTGCCCGCTTGTCTCAGTTTGATATTGCTGATGAAGCACTACAGCCATTTCCGAGTGATGTATCGTGTCTTCCAGATATAATTTAACGCAATTATCACACCGGTTCTGGAAATTCTTGCCATGTTAACAGTGCTGTGCTTAACAAACCTCTTTGAGTGCATTTGTCAGGACCCGACGATTCGCTCCCTGATTCACCTCCTGATTTGAGACCGTAATTCAGTGTCTCATAGCCCATACCCATCCTTTTTTTTTTACGGCCGGACGGGCGGTAGCAGAGATTGTCAACACATTGAATCACACCTGCAGCTGTTTCGTAAGCACAAGCCGTTAAAAAATGTGATTATATTATGCCTGACCTCAGGGATCATATCAGACCGATGATAGTCATGTTGGACTCGTTGGTCATAAATAGTATGCTAGAGGTAGTATGGTCATGGATTATGCGCGCGCGAGCTTCCTGCTCGTTGATGTGTATGCAGGAGATTTGATGATGAATAGATCATTTTATAACGGATTTGCTTGTCTGTTGATTTTTCTGGCATTGTCGGTGAGGGCGGATGGAGCCACGCGAATCGAATTTCCTTCATCAAGACCCGAGAATGGTAGTTTTAACCGGCCATCACAAGGTGAGATTCTCGACATATCTCCACCTGGATTCTGTTGGTGGCGAGCAGGTGAAAAAGACAAGGTTTTGTATAGATTATCTATCCTGCGACCAACGGGGGAATACGTATATGAGTCTCCCCTGTTGAGGGATCCAGTACATGTTCCCCCGGAGGTTCTGCCTCCTGGCCAGTATACGTGGATTGTTGAAGCGATTGTGGATGGGGACCGGGTTGTCGCCACGCGTTCGCCGCAGACATTCGAGATCGCGGAAGATCCGATTCCTTTGCCATGGATATCTGTGGAGAAATTGCTCGACCGTGTACCTAAAGAACATCCTCGTCTTCTTTTTCCAAAATCCGAGTTGCAGGCGATCCGCGCAACATTGGGCACAACGCGAAAGGATGCCTTTACGGGATTGAAGCATGTTGCTGATGATGCGCTTGATTTGCCGTTGATGGACGAACCCGATTTCGATAAATATGATCGGGTCACTGAGTACCCGATGCGGCGAACCGCATACCGAGCAGCCTACCATGAGTTCACCAGCCGTTATCATCGGGGCATGACCCCTTTGGCGTTGATGTACCTGCTTACTGGCGAAAAGAGGTACGGGGAAGCAGCCAAAGCCCATCTGCTGAATCTTCTCGATTGGGATTCTGATGGAATAGCATCGCTGGAATCAAGTTTCGACGAGATCGGATTGCGAATCGATCGTACCATAGCCCAAGCTTACGATTGGCTGTATGACTTATTGACGGAAGAAGAGCGGGCCGCAGTGAAGGGGATGTTGATCGTACACGGCAATAATATGTTGGCAAGGCTTCGTGAACGCGATTTCCTGAACTTTGCGGCGTACAGTCATGACGGTCGGCTGCCAGGCTATCTGGTTGAGTTTTCGATAGCCCTGGCGGAAGAGCCGGTGGCACGGGAGTGGATGGAATATGCCTTGCAGACTCTCATGACTGTGTTCCCCCATTGGGCGGGGAAAGATGGTGGCTGGGCCGAGGGCATAAGCTATTCCCTGTCATATAACGACCGGTTCATTACACCACTCCAATCTCTCTACATGGCAACAGGTTTAGACCTGTGGCAGAGGCCCTTTTTCCGCAAGTTCCGATATTTCCTGATGTATAACACGGCACCTGGTGGCGAAATATTGCCTTTTGGCGACGGTGAGCAGAAAGAACCGGGCGACTGGCAGGAATCAATGGTTTCCATCCTGAATTTCCATGCAGTGCGTTATAACGACCCGGTTCTGCGAGGATGGCTTAATTCTTTTAGCCTTGATGATTCCAATCCGGATCGGTTGGATGCGATGCTTCGCTTGATTCTACCGGATACCCTGATACCCGTTCCGCCAACCGAACTACCTCTGGACCGCGCGTTCTGGGGCATCGGCTGGGCAGCGATGCACACGGACCTCGCGAATCCTGCTGAAGATCTGATGGTGCTGTTCAAATCATCACCTTACGGGGCTGTAAGCCACAGTCATGCCGACCAGAACAGTTTCTTGATCATGAAAGGTGGGAAGACCCTGGCCATGCCGGGCGGAATCAGGTATCCACAACATGGATCGCCATTCCACGAAGAGTATACCCAGCAAAGCATCGCTCATAATGTGCTGTTGATTAACGGCAAGGGTCAGATCAACCGTGATGAGACCGCCAATGGTGAACTGGTGCGATTCGAAAGTTTACCCCATGTAGGATACGTGGCTGGGCAAGCCCGGAAATGCTACGGCGAACCGGTCGAAAGTTATATACGCCATGTGGCGCTGATCCGGCCGTCGTTGATTCTTGTCGTCGACGATATTGAAACCAAGAAACCGGTCAAGATTGACTGGCTAATGCATGCCCGTGAAAAACTGATTCTGGACGAAGAGGCACAGCAGTTCATATCGCCACGCCACGACGAGGCCATGACGGCACGTTTGTTCGCGGTTGAGCCACTCAACTTTTCACAGACGGATGCGTGGCCTGTTGAGCCGAAAAAGGATTATCCTATGGTAACGGCACCTGAACCGGCCAGACAGTGGCATTTCACGGCACGGGCGAAGGGACGCAAAAAGCGCTGGCGCAATGCAGCCGTTATGACCGTTGGCGATGGTGATAGAATGACTAATAACG
>CP070656.1:2004209-2018996 GCA_020355065.1 Fidelibacterota bacterium
CCAGGCACCCCGTCCCCGGTCATGATCTTCAATTAACCCTGGATATCGAGATGCAGGCCCTTGCGGAGCGAGTCATGGAGGGTTACCGGGGAGTATGTATCGCCATGGAGCCCAGGACCGGAGAGATTTTTGCGTATGTCAGTTCGCCGGATTATGTACTGGCTCCCTTTACTGGTCCCATTCCCCTTGCTCTGTGGGAACAGTGGCGGGATCACTCTGATAAGATCCTGCTCGACCGTGCTATTAATGGCCTTTACCCGCCTGGATCCCTGTTCAAACTTGTGGCTGTGGCAGCCGCTTTGGCGGGCGGAAAAATTGATCCGAATGAGACCGTTGAGTGTAAAAACGTCTATGTATTCGGCAACCGAGTCTTCCACTGCAATATCTGGCCTGGTCATGGTCATGTGAACATGGAAGATGCCGTCCGGCTTTCCTGTAATATCTACTTCTATAAGCTCATCCAGTGGATCGGTTTTGAGGCCTGGGTAGGGATGGCGCATGCCTTCGGCTTTGGGAGTCAGACCGGTGTGGATCTTCCACTCGAATCAGTAGGATTAGTGCCAACACCAGAGTATATGGACCGGGAATACGCCGAGGAAGGCTGGACTGCTGGGCATCTGTTGAACTTAGTGCTTGGCCAGGGAGATTTGCTGGTGACGCCCTTGCAGATCACCCGCATGACTGCCGCAATCGCGAATGGTGGCCGACTGGTTACGCCCAAGCTCGTCAAGTCTCCCCGCTTGAAGGAAACCAGAGATCAGATGCTAGGTCTCCCACCGCGTGTATGGCGGGATATTCAGAAGGCCATGTATCAGGTGGTTAACGGGGAGAATGGTACCGGGTTCAGGGCCCGGGTTGAAGGGGGGAGCATCTATGGTAAGACCGGCACGGCGCAGAATCCCCATGGGGAAGGCCATTCGTGGTTCTCAGGATTTGTGAACACCACATCCGATCGACAATTGGTGGTCACAGTGTTGGTGGAACAGGGGGGCTTAGGATCACGTACGGCGGCGCCGCTGGCGGCGCGGTTATTTGAAGATTTTATTCGAAGATATGGCGATGGTAGGAAAGACCTTGCTCAAATCCCTTAGGGGCTATCCCAATCTGATCACCTGGGATGCCCTAATGCTGGTTCCCGTGGCACTCATCCTGTTGGTTGGATTTATCGGTCTGTATAGTACCAGCCTTGATGTAGCATTCCTTTCGTCAACCTTCTTCCGCCAGGCTCTATGGTTGATACTCTCTATCCTGATCGTGTGGATTCTCCGCTGGCTCCATCCGCGCTTCTACTATGAGCAAGCCTATCGTCTGTATGTGGGTTTAATCCTATTGCTGTTGATCACTTATCTAATGCCAGCTTTCTCTGGGGGTCGACGATGGATAGCGATAGGTCCCCTGCATCTGCAGCCGGCTGAATTCGGCAAAATCGTTGTTGTGTTTGCTTTAGCCCGGTATCTGACGGATTATCAGAAATATTTACACAAGTTTCTGTATATCCTGGTGCCGATCGGCATGGCCGTAGTGCCTGCGATGTTGATCGTTGGCCAGCCCGATCTTGGCACTGCGATCATATATCTGGCTGTGGCCATTGTCATGATGTACTGGTCGGGGATTTCCTTGTTCCATCTTTTCGTGATCCTTGCCCCGGCCGTTAGCTTGATCACCGGCTTCAACTTCTACGCGTTTTCAGTGTGGATGTTGGTCTTAATACTGGTGCTCTATTTCGCCCGCTCGAAGCTGCGCTGGGGGGCGATTATATTCTCCGCTAACGCTTTGTTTGGAACCTTGGCTCCTTCGCTGTGGAATAGTCTACAGCCCTATCAACAACGGCGAATACTTACCTTGCTCGATGCGACAGCTGATCCACATGGCGCTGGTTATCAGGTTCTCCAATCGCGCACAGCAATTGGCTCTGGAGGTGTCTTTGGGAAAGGTATCGGGGAAGGTACACAGACGCATTTACGGTTTCTGCCTGTGAGTGACACTGATTTCATCGTGGCCGTAATTGGGGAAGAGCTGGGCTTTTTAGCGATCCTGGTGATCCTGATCTTATTCGGATGGCTGCTCCTGCGTATGCTGGACCGAGCCTCGACAACCCAATACCGTTTCGCCAGTCTCTCCATCGTCGGATTCAGTACTATTTTATTGGTTCATATCATTGTGAATATGGGGATGGCAACGGGGCTCATGCCAGTTACCGGTTTACCACTGCCCTTCATGAGCTACGGGGGTTCCTTCCTACTGACCTGCCTCCTGTTCATAGGATTAACACATTACCTATTGGCCGGAGAGCCCTAGTGCTCAAAACTGGCAGGCTCAATGTAAGGAGTTGGCGTGGGGGAGCATGATCCGTCGTTGCTGTCCCGATACCAGAGCATTAACTTTTGATGATGAATTAGGATCGGTAATCATCCCTTAGAAACGGGAGGCTCAATGAAACGCCGGCGGATCCTATGCTTGAGTTATTGCCTACTATTGGCTGCTTTGGCACCTGTGGGGGCCACGGATTTAGCGAGCGCATCTCCTACGTATCCGTCTACGGATGAAGCTGTTGATCAGACCCAGCAGCGGCCGCGTACGTCAAGAACGCCCCAACCTAATGTGAGTAACGAGCTCAGCCGGATCAACGGCCGATTGGCCGCTCTGATGAGTGAAAATGATAGTCTCAGAGCCCGGATTACGCGCCTTGAAAGAGGGATTCGGGACATTACGGCAGTAGTACCGGAATTGCGGGCTTCTCTGGAATCGGCGGTAAAAGCTAAAACCTCGATGGATAGTTCGGAGTTGGCGTTGGTTAATCAACTGAGCCTAATGATGAACAAGATCCGATTACTTGAGGATAAAGCGTCATACATAGACAGCACCAATTTTGAAATTCTCTCGCAACTGGTCCTTATCGAGAACAAGATTGTGTCCTTAACCAGCAGCTTTAATGATATCATGGCGGCGCGACAGGCAGAGTCCTCTTCGCCGGCCACGTCGCTGACGGATGAGGAATTCCGCCGCAGCTATATTGAAGCATTAACGGCCTATCAGAATGGACAGTATGCACAAGCGAGTGACCTGTTTGTGGAGCTGGTGAAGACCGGCGGCCAGCATGAATTAACAGATAATTCGCAATATTGGCTGGCAGAGTGTTTCTACGCTCGGAAGAATTTTAAAAGGGCTATTTCTGAATTTGAGCGCATTTTCAATTATCCCGCCTCAGATAAAGCGGATGACGCTCGTTACAAGATAGGCCTCAGCTACTGGAACGCCGGCAGTCATGATCGTGCTCGGATCGAATTTCAGAGGCTGCTGGACGAATTTCCTAATTCAGATCTTGGTGAGAAAGCCCGCAGGTATCTGCAATAGCGCTGGTTAATTCTAATTAATCAATTGAAATACAGGTATTTATGTCACTCAAGGTATACTACCTAGCTTCCGAAATAGCTCCCTTCTCTGAAACCTATTCTCTCGCTCAATTTTCGAAACGGCTTTGTTCCATTTTCCAAGAGCGAGACTTGGACATCCGGTTGATTCAACCCAAATACGGCTATATCAGCGAACGGAAGTTCAACCTGCGGGAGGTCATCCGGCTGCGGGAAATGCCGATCAGTTTCGATGGGGAAGAAAAGATCGGTAGTGTAAAGTCAGCCTTTATCCCAAACACGAAAGTCCAAGTTTATTTCATGGAGGACAGGCAGTTCTTTAAGCCCGTCACGAATTTGCTTTATAAGGCACGGAATGGACGGATGTTAAAGGATAATCCCGAGCGCTATGCCTATTTTGCCAGGGTTGCCCTCGAAAACCTAAAACATCTTTTCTGGAAGCCGGACATCATCATTTGTAACGATTGGCAGATGAGCTTCGTGCCCGCCTTGTACGAATTACAGTACGCCGACAAGGACTTTTATCAAGATATCAAAACTGTTTTCCTGCTCCATTCAGCCAATTCGAACGTGTATTTCTCCAAGGACTCGTACGATGCTATCGATCTATCCGGAGTCTCTGATAATCGACTCCCCGATAGTAGCAATGGATTTAATAACCTGGAATTAGCGTTGAATTTTACTCATCACGTGGTAACCGTGTTTTCACCGGATGGCTGTCTGGAATCAGATTTGAAGAATGAACCCGATTTAGCAAGCCTCCTGAAATCTCATGCCAAAGCGGAACGGTTGGAGGTGTTGGACGATACCGACGAAGCCTGGACCAAGGCTGCTGATCAACTTGAGAAGACACTTCGGAACCTTTAGCCACCTTTTCTCGTTCCTAACCAATCATGATCACCGATCGTTTTCCTCGCGCACTGAGGGTATGGCCTGTCGTTACCGCATCGATACTGGTCTTCGGTCTCAGCCACTGTGAGCAGAATCCCCTGATCGTAGCCCTGCCAGGCAGCGAGTGGGTCTTCGAGACCGAGGTTATCGATACGCTGGACGTTCAGCAGCTTATTCGGACCTCAGCTCATGGAAACAGCTTGACCTTATACGCCGGGCAGGAGTCGGATACAAGAGAATCCGGAATTCTAATCAAGTTTCCAGCCGTAGACACGACCCTCATACCTGATTATGAATCGGTGGAGCTGGTATTGATCAGGCGCACTTTCGCAGATGAATTTCCGGAACCCGGGGCTTCGTTCGCTGTCTATACTATCGAGGAAGATAGTCTGATCTGGAGTGAGTCAGATACGGGCGCTACTATCGCTGATTTCACCAATATTATAGACCCCTATTCACTCGGCATGCTAGAGGTTAGTACTCTCATAGTCGATGCGAATGGTGCCGCGAGGGATTCTGTTGTTGAACATCTATCCATCCCACTGGATACACTACTATTACATGAATGGGCCCACGGGACACGGGCTAATAATGGCTTTCTCCTCAAGAGGGAAGATGCAGGAGGCTTGATCGGCTTCCATTCACGCAGAAATACTCAGCTGTCGCCCTACATTGCCTTTTCATACCACGATACGACGACCGACGGTCGGGATACGGTCCGATCCCGATACTACTTTCCCACAGCTGATCTGAGTGTCTATCCTGCTTCCCCCACGATCCCCATTCCACCCGCTGGTTCATTAGCAGAATACATACTTCTTGACCATAGCACTGGCCGAAGCGGGTACCTGAACTTCGGTCCCTATCATGAGATTGATACGACCAGCATGGTGGCCGGTGCCCGGCTCATCCTTCAAGTGAATTTGGAGGCATCCTCCCTGGATGCCGGGCAAATTGGTTTCAGGGTTTTTCGCCGCTTGGAACCGCGCGAAGAGGGGGATTCTAGTGCGGTGCTCATCGAGCAGGTTCTCTACTCGCCACAAGCGGATAGTATCATTCTGAATCTGGGGAGCTTTGTGGCGGCCCTCGCTGCCGGTTCCATCGAAAATTTCGGCCTGGATTTGCAGGTTCTGCCCCGGAATCATGATTTCGACTACCTGGCCATTCGAACGCCCAACGCAGCAGGTAATAAACGAACGCGACTAGAAATCGTCTATTCAAAGCCATTTCAGGACCTGCCATGATCGGCCGCTTCAGCCCGCTATTAGGAGTGACAGCGATTCTGGTGCTGATAGCATCCACGCCAGCCCAATCAAGTTTGGAGCTCGTCGGTTTTGGTATGGGCTTGACTTCTCCCAACGTACAAAGTCAGGGACTGGGCGGGATGATGACCATCCCTGCAGGTCAAGGAGAGTGGCTTTATTCATCCACCGCTTCCTGGCATCGCATTCGTTCAACCCAGCTGCACGCCTCTATTGAGGCGTCAAGATCGAATCTGGGCGATTTGGGATCCTTTGCCCGGGTCGTGCCACAAAATTTCCATTTTCTGGTTCATGTGAACCGGCGTTTGAGTTATGGAATAGGAATCGAACCTGTATCTCGAGTGGATATGGCTATTCATGACTCCAGCGGTACCTTTTATGGCTTGCCTGAGGATACCTTGCACTATGCGCAATTTCGTTCCATCTCGGGAGGCCTGTCCGCATTCAACATCGGTTTCTCTCGATTGATCAGGCCATCATTGTCCATTGGAGTGGCCGTCAATATCTTATTTGGATCGTTGTCTCAAAATGATACCCTGTATTTTCTGGACCTAGACAGGGGTGACATTTTCCCAGCACTACGGGCAGCGAGAAGGCTGGAGTTCAATGGGCAGACAATCAACCTCAGTGTTCTGGCCGATATCCCGCCCGGATCGCGTGGTCAGCTCGGCACCCAACTGGTCCTACCTATCTCACTAGGTGCCAAGGAATTCCGAACATTTTCAGGTCTCGCTGTACTTGACCCAGTCAATCACCGTAACATCGGATCACCGGCATCGCTCACCGTGGGCTACGGTACTCAGATTACGGACCTGCAGCGCATCATCGGGGAGGTAGGCTGGTCGAAATTGTGGCGGGATGAGCAGCGCGACATGCTATTTGGGCGTTATCTGGAGGCGAGACGATCAATGAGGTTGGGATGGTCCCGTGTGCCCAAAGGAGATGAATCGTTGGTAATCGGCCGTATATTTTATCGCATGGGATTTCACCGGATCGATTATTACCTTTCGAATTTGAAAAATGATCCTCTGACTGAATTTGGATTTGCCCTTGGCCTGGGCTTTCGTTCACCAGCATTTGGGCACCGGGTTGATTTATCGATACAAATTGGACAGCGAGAAAGCTCACTAGCCGACGTGCAAGCTGAGCGATTCTATCGCCTGTCGATCGGAGTAACCACCGCCGAACTATGGTTTGTGCGACCAAAGAAAAGATGGGATTGAAAACCGTGAAGCGACTGCAAACAAGTATAACCTTTGTGCTGGTCCTACTCTGGATGGCCGCGGGCTCCATGTTAGTTCAAACATGTATGCCACCGCCGCCAGTCGACGAGGAACCGCAATTATCTGAGGAAGAGTTGAAGCGACGTGAGAGAGAATGCCTCATAGCACTCTCTAACGCCTGGGAGTATTACAAGAATCGGGAATTCGAATCCTCCATCCGGAATTATCGTAAGTTGGTGGATCTGGGCTGCGGTGAAGAAAACGCTCAGGACGTCTATATCTATTTCGGTCGGGCTTTCATTGAGCTAGGCTATCTCGATAGCGCCATCTGGGCTTTCAAGCAAGGTCTGCGATATCTCCCTGAAGATAAGAGTCTGTTGGAGATTATCGCCTATGCCAACGGACGTCTCGGGAATACTGAAGAGCAGATCTATTATCTCACGCGTCATTCAGAGGTCGATACCTGCAATCCTGAAGTGTTCGCCTCGCTGACTGAGCTTCTCGAAAGGGAGCAGCGCTACGATGATCTAATTCTTACACTGGAACAGTGGATTGGATGCGAACCTGATAATCCCCGTGTCCAGTCCGATCTTATTGCTGCCTATGAGAACTCCGGTAAGGATCCCCTTGATTTCATGCGATCCCGCTGTGAGCTGAATCCTGACAATCCACAGTGGTGTATCGATTATGCTGCCAAGCTGATTGATAATCAGGACTACATTCTCGCTTATCGTGTGTTGGAAGGAGTGATACAACGGACTCCCACGGCCCAGGGTGCCTATGAGTTACTGGCCAATGCAGCTTTGGACGAAGGGGACATTGATCGGGCGATCTCCGCCTTTACGCGGTTGTTCGAGTTGAATCGTACTGACGAAAAGCCCGCCCTGGAACTATCCCGGGCCTACCTCAGGAAGGAGGAATTCCAGCAAGCCCTGCAGTGGGCGGAGACGGCGCTCGGTGTCACCACGAACGGCGGAGAAGCTTTGTATGTAAGAGCAGAAGTTTATTACACAACTGCAGATGCCTGTGCCCGCAGCCGAGAGAGCGGTGCAGCTTCTTTCCATGATAAGCTGGTGTTCCTGATGGCTTATGAAGACTACAAGGCTGCGGTGGAGAAGGGCTACCGCCGGGCGCGAACCCGTGCCGAATTCCTGGAGAAAAATCTAATCCCCACTAAGGGAGACTGGTTCCTTACGGATCCTGCTAAGAATGTATTCTCTCCAGAGGGGCCCTGCTATAACTGGATTACTCGCACCGTCAGGCGACCCTGATCCTTCGTTGCGCGATTGAATCGGAACATCAATAGAGGAGCACGGTAACGATAGCAGGCAAGCCGTCATCAGCAATCATCGTCCCAACTCTGTATTTTCTACCGGTGCTAACATCGTGAACCGTCAACTACTCGAGACCCAAGATCCCGCCTTGTATGCTGCCGTACACGGCGAGCTTGACCGGCAGCGCAATACACTGGAACTCATTGCGTCCGAAAACTTCACCAGCCGGGCTGTTCTGGAAGCGGCCGGTACCGTGTTGACCAATAAGTACGCAGAGGGTTATCCTGGCAAGCGCTACTACGGCGGTTGTGAATATGTTGATCAGGCCGAGGACTTAGCGCGACAGCGGGCCAAAGAGCTGTTTCGCTGCGACTATGCCAATGTGCAGCCCCATTCAGGCAGCCAGGCTAACATGGGGGTGTACTTTGCCGTGCTTCAGCCGGGAGATACGATGATGGGTCTGGACCTGGCCCATGGCGGTCACCTCACGCATGGAAGTCCGGTTAATTTCTCGGGCAAGCTCTATCAGATCATCTCCTACGGAGTAGCGAAGGATACCGGCCGGGTCGATTTCGACCAGGTACGAAAACTGGCTCGTGAGCATAAGCCCAAACTGATTGTCTGCGGCGGGAGCGCGTACCCGCGCTGCATTGAGTTCGAGCAGTTCCGCGAGGTAGCCGACGAAACAGGTGCCTTGTTGTTGGCCGACGTTGCCCACCCGGCAGGGCTGGTGGCAACTGGTCTTCATCCCTCACCCTGGCCTCATTGTGATTTCGTGACCTCCACGACCCATAAGACCCTTCGCGGCCCGCGCGGAGGTTTGATTCTAATGGAGAAAGATGAAGAGAATCCCTGGGGGATCGTGGCACCCAAGAGCGGACGAGTAAAGCGGATCGGGGAAATCCTTGATAGCACCATCATGCCGGGTATCCAGGGTGGACCATTGATGCACATCATCGCTGCCAAGGCGGTAGCCTTCGGTGAGGCCCTTAAGCCGACCTTTAAAGAATACTGTTCCCAAATTGTTAAAAATGCTACCCAGTTAGCTGCCAGTTTTTTGGAGCATGGCTATCAGCTCGTTTCGGGGGGAACCGATACCCACCTCGTTCTAGTCGATTTAAGTGATCGAGATCTATCAGGCAAGGCAGCGGAGCAAGCCCTGGAAAAGGCGGGCCTGACCGTTAATAAAAACATGGTGCCCTTTGATCAGCGCAACCCCCTGGTTACCAGTGGAATTCGTATTGGTACACCAGCTGTGACCACCAGGGGGATGAAAGAGAATGAGATAAAACGGATTGCCAAGCTCATTCACGAGGTGCTCAGTCATCCTGAGGATGATGCTATCCATCAATCAGTCAGGAGTGAGGTGGAAGAGCTATGCAAGGAGTTTCCTCTCTATCACCCCTGAAAACATGAACTGTCCTTATTGCCAGTCACCTGAAAGTAAAGTAGTGGACAGCCGCACTGTCGCCCGCGACAGTTCTATTCGCCGCCGCCGCGAATGTCTCGACTGCCAGCGACGTTTCACCACCTATGAGTACATCGTTAAGCATCCGCTATTGGTGGTCAAGAAAAACGGGCAGCGAGTGGAATATGAACGACAGCGGATAGAGCGCAGTATCCGGATAGCCTGCAATAAGCGTCCCGTCTCTGCCGACCAGATTCTTGATGCTGCCGCTCAGGTTCATAAGCAGATCGAGGATCGAGGACATGTGGAAATCACCTCGGCTCAAATCGGCGACTTGGTCATGGAGACGCTTAAGAATCTCGATAAAGTGGCCTATATCAGGTTTGCTTCCGTTTATCATGAGTTCCAGGACCTAGGAGAATTCCAGTCCGAGATTGAGCAACTGCGCGAATAAGCGTTTTTGATATTTTCGCTGTTCGGAACAAAGGGATTAAGAACGCATTCATTCTACCGATAAGGGTATTTTATGGGACTATCCGAAGATCTGCTGGATATACTCGTGTGTCCTAAATGCAAGGGCTCACTTGACTACCAGGAAAAAGAGGAGCGGCTAGTCTGTAAGGCCTGTCGACTGGCATATCCGGTAGAGAATGATATCCCCATCATGCTTATTGATACAGCTCACACCTGGGCTGAGGAAGAGAGCGGGTTACTTGACAAAGCAAATTAGTTGCCCGTATATTGCCTCAGACTAAATGGAGGATCGGACTTAGCGTCGTTTCGATAACTGCTTTTTAGAGAACGTGGTCGAGAAGGACCACGGTGTTAACACGGTCACAGTCCTTATATTGTCAAGAATCGTTCTTGATAAAGAATAGGTTTTGTGTCCAATTTTGAGTTTAAAGGAACCTGACTGAATGAAACGACAGATTCTGATTCTCTCAACCGTTTTCCTCGCTCATACGGCTATCCAAGCCCAGAGTACCGCATCCGCTATATTTCTTTTGATCGCTCCTGGCGCAACGGCCGGAGGGACTGGAGAAGCACAGGTAGCCGCCGCCACCGACGCGTATGCCAGTTATTGGAATCCCGCTGCTTTGGCATTTTTACCGCGGGGTGAAGTGGTCTATCAACGGGCGGCCTGGCTGCCCAATCTGGCCAATGATATGGTCTATAACTATATCGGCGGCCGGTATAACATCCCCGACGTCGGAACCTTCGGTGGACATATTATCTATCTCGACCTCGGCGAACAGGAAGGGCGGGATGAGTACAATAATCCCACGATTAATTTTAGCAGCAGCATGCTGGCAGCTACCGTCAGTTTCGGTACCAAGATGTCCCCCCTGTCGTCGGTAGGCTTCAATGCCAAGATCATTCACCAGAATCTGGCTGAAAGCGGTGCCGGTGCTGAAGAGGGTGAGGGCGTCTCCACGGACTTCGCCTTTGATATTTCCTATTACCGGCAGCAATTCCTGTTCTCCCGATTGGATCTGGGTGTCGCGGTTAGCAACATCGGACCGAAGATTGCCTTTATCGATGAAGATCAGGCCGACCCAGCCCCGACCAACCTGAAACTGGGATTCAAATGGCGCATCGTTGAAACCCAGTACAACCGGCTCTCGTTCCTGTATGACATGAATAAGCTCCTCGTCGCCAGCTATCCCAGCATCGATCACGATGGCGATCAGATCATAGGTGGATTCGACGAGAATGGTGATCCCTCCGCCGGGGGTGAGTACGGAGACAACGGCAAACGGGAGGTGGCGCACACCGACCCCTGGTATCTGGCGCTGGTTACTTCCTGGTTTGACGACTGGCGCTTCGGCGGGGACATCGATCGGGATGGGAGCGGTCTCATTGAAGAAGAAGAAGTCGGCAACAAGAATGAAGCTACCATTCTCGACGAGCTGGATACGATCACCCACAATTTTGGCTTCGAGTATTGGTACTCGACCTATTTTGCCATCAGGGCCGGCTTTATCTACGATAAACTGGGCAAGATCTGGAATCCCACCTTTGGGGCCGGTATCCACTACGGACCCTATGGATTCGATTTTGGCTACATCTACGGGGAAGAAGGGCATCCGCTCACCAACACGATGCGCTTTTCCCTGAACATGGCCTTTTAAGCGTATTCGATGTTACACAGGAGAATCCCGCGCTGGCACCAGTGTGGGATTTTTTCTATCTGGCTGGTATGGGCCACCCTGTGGCTACCCCAAGTGCGGGGACAGATTCCACCTGATCTGATCCTGCCGAAGTCCAAAACTACCTCCCTGCAGCTATCTGGTCCATCGACCGCAAACATCACGATCCTGGGTCTCAGGGTGGCATTCGAACCCGATGTTAATCTATCAACTACCGGCGATGGTCAATTCCTGATGAGCCCGGACTCATCCCGCTGCGATGGATTTCTGGTCGATCCGCCTCCTCACGATGCCGATTACTTTCTTGCCCAGCTGGAAGCGGTGGCCAATTACTACGAGCGGGTGACCCGGGAACAAGTCACGTTCGATCTCATGGGGAGCCTGGTTTTTCCTCCGCAAGGGCATGAGCCCATTCTCTTGAATAGGATGGCCACCTATCGGCCCGTTTCAGAGGAGGATTCAACGGATATTCTACTGGTGAGGCTGTTCGAGGAATCTATGCTGGCAGCTGTTGATAGTGGCCTCGATGTATTTGACTATGATATCGCCGTTGTCTTTCATGCCGGATTGGGGCAGGATTTCACCTATCCCTTTCTGGATCCGACCCCCTTGGATATCCCCAGTGCCGCTATCGATCCGGAGATGATTCAAGCTGCCCTCGGTACCAGTGGGATTCCCATCCCTGTTGGTGATGATCTGTATGACCTGTATGACCGGCCCGGGATCATCCTGCCGGAGGGGCAGAACCATATTTATTATGATATCGTGGAAGATATCTTTCCCGGGGGATCAGATTACTGCGATGTGCAGATAGGCCTGACGGGGACCTTTGCTCTCCTGATGGGCTATGCGCTGGGATTATCTCCTCTATTTGATACTGATGATGGATAGCCCGGCGTCGGCGTATTTGGACTCATGGATGTGGGCTCCAATAACGGCCAGGGAGTGATCCCGGCACCTCCAACCGCCTGGACCCGGTTGCATCAGGGATGGGAGCAGGCGGTGGAGCTCGTAGGGAATATAGAGCTCGCCGCCCGTCATCTTCCGGCTGGGCAGATTGGCCGTGTTACCCTGAGTAAGGATGAATACCTGCTGATCGAGAACCGCCTTAACTGGGTACCTGGACTACCGGGTGTGAGTATGGACAGTCTCAGGTATCGCAATGGCGATCCGAACGAGTACGGTGGCCTCGATTTGCCGCACTATTTTGATTACCTGGTGGACTCGGCGGGGGTGACCGTGGACCCGGCCACGGGTGTGATCACATCGGTGCCCAACTATGACCTTGGCCTACCCGGCAGCGGCCTGCTCATCTGGCATGTGGACCAAGCTCGTTACACACCTGATATGCAGGGTCTCAACGATGATCCGGAAGCGCGTGCGGTCGCTCTTGAAGAGGCCGATGGGGCGGTTGACATCGGTTTTCCGACTACAGCCCTGATCAGCGATCCGATCCAGGGATGGTATTGGGATCTGTGGTTTGCCGGCAACGAGGCGTTTTTCGTGGCGAATCCCGATCGGAGGGTGAACAATCCTGATAGGCTTATGAGCCTGGACTACGACACCTATCCATCCTCCGCTCTGAACTCAGGCGCGGAGAGCGGTATCGCTATCAGGGGGATTGGCTTTGCTGGGGAGACCTTATCTCTAAGTGTGGGAGATGAGTCCGATGTGACTCGGCTGCCGGAGGGGAGTAGGCTGACGTGCTTCAATGGAAATGACTGGATCTACCGCAACCTTGGGGGATGGTGGGTTTTGGGGGATCATCAGATTGGGGAAGGTTATTCCAACCAGCATGTCATCATAAGTGAGCACGATGCAGTAAGCGGACAAAAGAGTAATGCTTTCTGGATATTGGAGACGACCCAATATGGCGGCGTTGGCTATTCCGCCAGAAGATTTAATGCCGATGGTTCGCTCATAGTGGAGCTGATGGATTCCGTTGGATTTGACGAAGCCTATTTTATAGATGGACAGTTACACATCGGTTTGACAGATACCTCTTTTGGCGCCCCTCCGGATTCGGAACTGATTGCATACTACCATGCGCATAGTTTGCCCGCCAGTGTTCGAAGTGATAACCGGTGGGGCTATTTGTGGGATACGGACGAGTATTCAGAAGTGATCCAGACCCGATACTCAGGTTATCAATACGATTCATTGACCGCCGTTTTGTGGAGCTCCTCTGACGACGTCTCCCTCGGAGATGTAGATGGTGATGGTTTGGATGAAATCGTGGCCATTAGTCCCGGTGGCGCCTACCAGACGAGTGAGATCAAAGAGATGATTGCCGTGAACGCGGATGGAATGAGGTTAGATGGATTCCCGGTCACCGGGCAATTCGAAAGCTCGGTCCTGCTAGCTAATCTCATGGATGATATCCGGCCTGAATTGATTGTAGTGGAAAGTGGAGACATTGCGATCTACAACCCTGAGGGGGAGGAATTGGAACGTCTGGGGCTGCATACAGGTGCGTACAGCCTATTCTTGCTTCATTTCCCTGATGGCCGCGTTGGTCTGGCGAACGGTGACCGCATCCACTGGTTTGAACCTGAAGTGCAGAATCTCCAATGGGTCACGATGGAAGGCAGGTTTTCAGGTAACAGGTATTCACTGAATACTGGTGTCGCCGAGGTTTCTCAACCGGCCGTACTGGATAAATCCCGCGTCTATAATTACCCCAATCCTGTCTTGGATGGAGCGACTACCATTCGTTTCTACGTCGGCACTGCCCAAAAGGCCACCATCAGTATCTATACCATCGATGGCTTGCTGGTGGAGAAGGTCGAGTTGACCGATCTGGCCATCAACGACTATAATGAATGGGTGTGGGAGGTAGGTGACCAGCCCTCGGGATTGTATTACGGTGCAGTGGAAGTCGAGGGAGCTGGTTCGGAATCAGCGCTGATTAAGATCGCGGTCGTGCGTTGAGGATCCCTTTTTTGCGAACCCGTCCATTGCTTCTGGGTCTGGGTCTCCTAGCGAGTACGACCTGGGCGCAGGAGCAGTGGTATAACCATCCCGAACTGGAGTGGCAGTCCTTCGAAACGGAGCACTTTGTCATTCACTTCCACCAGGGTACGGAGCGCTCGGCCCGTGAGGCGGCTACAGTAGCTGAGAGAGTATACGGTCCGGTTACCCGTATTTACAACTATGAGCCTCCGCAAAAAACCTACCTCATCATCAAAGATGTGGATGATGTATCCAA
>CP070656.1:2019096-2026818 GCA_020355065.1 Fidelibacterota bacterium
TTTCGAGCGAGAGACGGGACTCGAACCCGCGACAACCACGTTGGCAACGTGGGGCTCTACCAACTGAGCTACTCTCGCGATCTTGCCAAAATTACGCCGCTACCCTTCGATACTCAAATAACTAAATGGACCTGCTGCCGGGAATCAGTCCCGCTCACGGTCCATCCCGCGCGGCCAACCGCCTCGCCTTGGTACTGCCGGAACGGTTGTTCCCCACCCGGGCCGCGGCTGGGGGTGATATCTTCTCGATCTCCGCCTTGGCGGCATTGACCAGCGCCAGCAAATCCTCATCGTCCGCCACATTACGATTCAGACTCATCCGCTCGCTCTCCAAGGTGTTCCGTGCTCCGTCCACGATCTCACGGGCTTCGGCTTCTCGCCGCTCCAGGTCCTTGAGGCGATCGAGTATCCTTGGATTGTCAGCGTATAGTTCCTCTAGAGAGGCATCGTCCGGATGATTGCGCCGCAGGCGCTGACGGCTCTTCTCCACAAATGTGAGCGTCCGACGAGGAACCGTCAGATCGATCAACGGCTGCTCAGGCGCTCGTATCGTAGCGGTGATGATATTCAAATACTTGCCCTGATTACCCAGGGCGCTGATCGGAATCGGACCTGTGCCGAAGTCCGGATCATAGCGCCTTACATGACTCTGGAGGATGAGATCGATGGGCAGTCCCGACTCTACCAGAACCTGCTTGTCGGTATCCGGACCATGGAACAATAGGATCACGAGTTCGGCCTGGGTTCCGGCCTCGGCCACGACTTCTGCCACCGTTGGAAGCAGTTCGAGAGAACGAAAACCATCGCCCTTCTCCAGCCCCGAAGAGGCTCCGATCAGCGCTATCTTCAGACCTCCCTTTTCCACGAGGGTATAGGGCGTAAAAATAGGATTCCCCGACTCATCGACCAAAGTAGCGGAAAGAAACGGGAAATCCGCCGAATCGGATAGTGTCTTCAGGAAAGGCAGCCCGGCGGCCAGATCGTTGTCCCCAATATTGATGGCATCGGTCCCGATGCGGTTGAAGCCCTCCACCATGGTCCGTGCCTGAATCTGCGCGGACGGCAGAGCCGCCCGGTCCAACCGCGGTTTGGCAAAAAACAGGTCCCCCGCATCCAGCACGAGACAGGGCTGGTTACCAGCAGCTAGCTCCTTGACGATAGTGGCTTTCCGGGCCAGACCGCCCAGAGGCGCCTTCTTTCACCCACAGGGCTCGATCTCGCCCTGCACACTCCCGGTGGCGATGATTTTTAGAACGATCGCTCCGGTCGTTGAGCCTCCACAACTCCATGCAGTCAGCCCCAGAAGAAGCATCAAGCCAATGGCTAAGGTATTCGGTCTCGGATTCATTGCTGATGAACTTAGTCGACCTGTTGGAAGAAAGTCAAGGGTCCATGGATCAAATGCACCGGGATACCGGTTTGTTACCTCAGATCATTCACCCCCTTGATTACGCTTCATATTGTTTGTAAGATTGCTCAACGTCACGCAAGGATAGTAGACCTGTTCTCAGTGTGGCGGGTTACTTCGCATGGGGATATAGCTCAGTTGGGAGAGCGCTTGAATGGCATTCAAGAGGTCGCCGGTTCGATCCCGGCTATCTCCACATTTGGGGAGGCTCATAAGAGTCTCCCCTTTCTATATTGCCTCAGGTCCTCTCCCTCGTGCTGGTATGCGGCGCCAAAATATGAATGAGGTGACCCATAAATTGATTTAACTACCGGGGAACGGTAAATTTGCGCGCCTCGGACATGGCGCTGATTCTTCCAAACCGCCAGTTGTGAATAGGTAATCAAATTCATGGAGTTCTAACCAGGTGGCTACACTTACTTCAATCCGCGAACGTCAAAAAGTGGTCCTATGGGCATTCCTCGTCATCTTCCTGCTGAGTCTTTCCATAGGAGGTTTGGTCGGTGGTGCCAACATCATCGACCAGATATTCGGAAGCAACCTTACAGGCAACGCCGTCGGAGCAGTTAATTCGGATCGCATAACTCTCGAAGAGCTGACTCAGGCCATTTCCATCCAGACCCAGCAGCTCCGGGAGCAGTATCAAGAACTGGACGAGCGTCTTGCCAACCAGGCTGAATCCGCTGCCTGGGACAATCTCGTGAATATGATCCTGTTGAATAGTGAGATCGCTGATCGTCGGCTGGCTGCGACCGGCGAAGAGATTTTCTACGTACTGGAGAATTATCCACCTCCGTTCCTCCAACAGAATGAAGCCTTCCAAACCGATGGACAGTTCGATCCCGCCAAGTACTTCCAGGCCTTGAACAACCCGGTTGGCAATGAATGGGTACCCGTAGAAACCTATTTGGCAAATATCCTTCCAAGCGAAAAAATGACCCATCTCATTAAAGCAGTCTCCCACACATCGGAAGAAGAACTAAAAACCGCTTGGTACAACCGCAACACCGAGGCCACAATAGATTACATCTATGTCGCCAATCACAAGATCAAAGATGAAGACCTCAATATCACCGAAAATGATCTGAAAAATATCTATCGCAAGAATCGCGACAGCTATATGCGTGAAGAAACCCGAGTGGTGGATTATGTGTTCTGGTCCAAGTCTCCCAACTCAGCAGACTCACTGGAAGTCGAGGAAACTGTCCGTCAGCTGGTAGAAAGGGCTCGGGCAGGCGAGGATTTCGAACGGCTGGCCTTGGACTATTCCGAAGATCCCGGTTCGGGACCCAGCGGTGGAGATTTGGGTTGGTTTGGCGAGGGACAGATGGTCGCCCCCTTTGAAAAGGCAGCCTTTGGTGGTCAACCGGGAGAAATCATTGGACCGGTTAAAACCCAGTTCGGCTACCATGTCATCAAAGTGGAAGACCGGAAGGATGAGGATGGACCCAAAGTCAAAGCCCGTCACATCCTTCTTAAGATTGATATCAGTCCAGGTAGCCTCAGCAACCTGCGGAGTCAGGCTAATATCTTCTCCTTCGATGCCGCTGATTCCTCCTTCGACATCGCTCTCCAGATCCATAACATGACCAGCAATACCTCTGCACCGCTATCCGTGAGCGCGAAATACCTGCCGCCTCCAGTCGGCATGTTGCGTTCAGCGGTCAGGTTCGCCTTCAATGCCGAGGAAGTCGGCCAGACCTCCGAGGTATTTGAAAATGAACGGGCTTTCGTTGTGGCCCGGTTGGCAGAAGTCACTCCGGCTGGCGTACAATCAATGGAAGAAGTTCGTAGTCAACTCGAACGTATTGCTCGTCAGAATGCTGCTGGGGAACAGGTCAGCCTGATTATGGCCAATATCAAGCAGCAGCTCGCAGCTAGCGATGACTGGCAGGCGGTAGTGGATTCCTTCCCTGAAGCAGTCTACTCAGATAGCGTCACCGCTAAACTCAATGCCAGTTTTACAGGCATTGGTCGCAGTCCAATTCTCACTGGCGTGCTTAAAACCATGTCGCCCGGTGAGGTCAGCGATGCGATTGTTCTGGAACGCGGGGAAGCCATCGTACGGTGCGTAGATCTTAAGGAACCTGATTGGGAGCAGTACGCCAGCGACAGGGAAAATGAGCACCAGCGATTATTGACTCGTCGCCTCAATTCTGATTGGAATCAGTGGCTGGCCGACCTGAAAAGACAGGCCAAGGTCATCGATAACCGCCACGTGTTCTTTTAGGGAGTCCCCCTACTCTCCCTTCCATAGCGGGGTTCGCTTCTCCAAAAACGCCTTGAGCCCTTCTTCACGATCCTTCGTTCGGATAAGGCTGTCGTAGGCTTGGCCCTCAGAACCCAGGGCTTTCTCCAGAGGTAGATCATAGCCCTCAATAATGGCTCGCTTGGCTGCCCGAAGGGCAAGCGGCGCATTCCGAGTCAGATCCTTGGCGAATGCTGCTACTGATTGGTCAAGATCCGGGCGGGGCACCACGCGATCAGCCAATCCCAGCCGCAAACATTCCGAGCTATCAAGAAGCCGGGCGGTAAATATCAGCTCCTTGGCCTTACTCAGCCCGATCAACCGCGGCAGGCGCTGAGTACCACCTCCTCCTGGAATGATCCCCAAGGATACTTCTGAAAATCCAAAGCGCACATCATCAGACATGAGGCGTAAATCACAAGCCAGCGCCAGCTCAGCTCCACCACCAATGGCACCGCTATGTACTGAAGCGATCGTGGGTTGGGGCAGTCGGGCGATCATGTCAAACCAGTGCCGGATAGACTCTACCACCCCGGATACCTGATCCCTTTGCATCGCTTCTCGCTCCTTCAGATCAGCCCCGGCGCAGAATTGTTGCTGGTCAGAACGAATGATCACCACACTTACACCATTATCCCCGGTGATCTCTTCTGCAGCATCTACCAACTCACCCACCATATCCCGTGATAAGGCGTTTACTGGGGGTCGGGAAAGTGTAAGACTGGCTAACCAACCATCCCGGTCTATGCGTATATGATTCCAGTCACCCATTCGCCTTCCTAGGATTTCCTGGACTTACCCATCATCACTTCCGGGTGGTCGAACTTTCACCAGGGATGTCTAGGTCATCAGGAACGCTTATTTGCATCTGTAGCAGCCTTTGACCATGGGTCTTGCCCTGAGCGTCGTTGAGGAGGGATTCCGAGCCACCCCCACCCAGAGAATCACCAAGGATGAAATTCAACGCCAGGAGGTTATCCAGCTCATAGCGTATGACCTTGCCCTGCACGATACCACCAAACCAGGCTTTCACGCGTTCCGCTGTGACCTTGCTCTTCAAAACAAGGTAAATCTCAGGACTACGGGCAATGAGACCAACGTTCGAATGTGGACCCTTATCGCCTGAGCGAGCACTGGCAATCTGATGTAAAGTAATACGTCTCATATTATGGTCGGCTTAATACAGCCTTGTAGCCATACTGGATGATATCTGCTTGACTATCCTCTTGAATACGTCGGAATACCATCTCTACTGGTGCATCCACAGCCAATTCCTCAGGATCACAATCCACTACTTGGCAGGTGAGGCGTACACCTTCTTCCAGCTCAACAATAGCTATAATGTATGGTGCTTCCAAATCGAAATTGGTCGGCGGGACATGAATGACGGTCCAGGTCAGGATTCTTCCTGCTCTCGAGAGGATAACCTGCTCGAATTCTTGGGATTGACAAGCATCGCAAATCAGTCGGGGCGGAAAGTGGACTTTGCCGCATTGCCTGCATTTCTCAGCTTCCAGACGGTAGCGCTGGGGAATCTCACGTGTGTATTGGGGTGATTTCATGCCTGTCCCTCCAGGATATGCACTGTGCTGCTGGCACCAGTGCCCCCCATGTTTTGGGCAAGACCTATTCGCGCACCTTCTACTTGGCGGGTTCCTCCCTCTCGACGCAGCTGTATGGTAAGCTCCACTACCTGCGCCACTCCCGAAGCTCCCACGGGATGCCCTTTTGATTTCAAACCTCCGCTGGTGTTGATCGGCATGGAACCGCCGAGGCGCGTTTCCCCCGCTTCTACTAGTGCTGCCGCCCTTCCTGGTTCCGCATAACCCAGAGCTTCCATTACACAAATCTCTGCAATCGTAAAACAGTCATGAACCTCGGTGACGTCCACCTGATCAGGTGTGATACCCGCTTGTTGATATGCAACCTGGGCTGAGTGCTCTACAGTGTCAAGTCGGGTAAGATCGGTGCGGGTATGAAGGGCCATCGCACCCGTTGCCTGGGTTGAAGCCACTACTCTCACCAAAGGATGACCTTTTGCTTGCTTCGCCACCTCCTCTGAAGCCAAGATAACCGCGGCAGCTCCATCTGAGACTGGTGAGCAATCCAAGAGGCGTAGTGGATCAGCCACCATGGATGAAGCCAGCACTTGCTCCACCGTGATCTCGAAGGGAAATTGCGTCTTGGAATTCATTGCACCGTGGTGGTGGTTCTTGACTGCCACTAGGGCTAACTGCTCTCGAGTAGTATGATATGTATGCATATGCGCCCGAGCCATGAGAGCATACAGACCAGGAAAAGTGACGCCCTGGTATACTTCGTATTCCTGATCAGCGGCCGTAGCCAGGGCAGCTGTTACATCCGCACTATCGGTCATTTTTTCCACACCGCCGGCCAGCACAACCTCGCTCATCCCAGACGCAACTTCGAGATAGGCTTGACGAACGGCAGCCCCGCCCGAAGCACACGCCGTCTCTACTCGGGTGGTGGGAATAGGAACCCGTCCTAGGTAATCGGCCAGGAGTGCCCCAACGTGTTCTTGACCGACAAATAGACCACCGGACATGCACCCAATGTACATCGAATCCAAACGATCCATGTTGGCATCCCCAAATGCTTCTAAGGCTGCTTCCACGAACAGATCACGGAAGGAGGTATCCCACAATTCCCCGAAATGCGTCATGCCGATACCGATCACGTAAACGTCTCTCATGAATCACTCCCCATAACTCATTGATAGAGATCTATCACTGCAACATTATACTGGTGAGTTGAAAATTATTTTCCGACGGTACTTGGCGTACAGACCATAGTCGAGATATCGCTTGTTTTGATCCAGGATCGCCCGGATCTTGGGGGCCTTCCCTTGTATATCTGGTAATCGTTCGGTAGCCTGAAAAATAAATCCATCACTGCCCGCTCCCGATCCAAAAGATACCATGAAGATTAGATCGCCCGGTTTCGCTACATCCAGGATAGCCGCCAAACCCGTGGGCGACGAGCCGGAATAGGTGTTGCCCATGATATTCACCAGCCAACCTTCTTCAATCTGCTCCTTTTTAAAACCCAGCATTTTCCCCGCCCGTAAAGGGAACTTCCCATTCGGCATATGGAACACAGCAAAGGCGAAATCTTCCGGCTTGTAATCGCTCTCCTCCAGCATTCCCCGTCCGGCACCCAGGATATGCTTGAAGTACGCTGGCTCTCCGGTGAATCGACCGGAGTGTTGTGGATAATACTCGTACTCCTTGCGCCAGAAATCAGGAGTATCGGATGTAAAGGAATAGGTATGTAGAACCTCAGCCGCAACGTTTTCTGTTCCCATAATAAAGGCGGCTCCACCGGCGGAAGCAGTATACTCTAAAGCATCACCAGGTGCACCCTGAGAGGTATCGGCTCCGATACCGATGGCGTACTTCATATGGCCAGCCTGCACGTGGCTCCAGGCCACGAACATGGCTTCGGTACCCGCCTTGCAGGCGAATTCATAGTCGGCTACATGTACTTTTGGACCAATTCCTAATGCATCGATAAGCACTGTCCCGCTGGGCTTGACGGCATAAGGATGTGACTCGGAACCAATATAGACCGCACCAATATCTGCCGGAGATATATCTGCTCTCTGGAGAGCATAGCGCGCCGCTTGTACGGATATGGTGATTGTGTCCTCATCTTGCCCGGGGACTGTCTTCTCCTCCAAAAGCAAACCCCTTTTGACGGCTGCCGGATCGCCGCCCCACTGCCGGGCAATGGTCTCGGCCTTGATTCGATAGCACGGAACATAGGCACCGTATCCAACAATACCAGCCATAGGAATCCTCCTCTACATCACACTATTGATTACTCAACCCAGAGTGCTGTTCTCACAACAGATTCCAGGAGTAGAATAACAGATATCGATATCAAATATAACCCTGTGAACATAATTCTCGAATGCTATACTGTCTCCACTGTCACAGTAGGCTTAATCCGCTCCTTTTTGATGCGGGCCGGCCAAAAGGCAACACCTTCCTTGTAATTGGGACGATCCCTTGGTCACCTCGGTGAAACAGTCCAGTGTCCCACC
>CP070656.1:2026918-2035307 GCA_020355065.1 Fidelibacterota bacterium
AGATACTTTCGCTCAGTCAGGGGTATAGCGGTGTGCGTCTTGAAGTTGTGGAGCAGCTAGTGGCGCTCCTGAACGCCGATGCACTCCCAGCCATCCCTTCGCAGGGTTCTGTCGGGGCCAGTGGAGACCTGGCTCCCTTGGCGCATATGGCCCTGGCGCTCATAGGTGAGGGACGAATACTGTTGAATGGTCATTTCACTCCCGCGGATAAGGCCCTCGCGCAACTCAATCTGCAGCCCCTGGTCCTCCAGGCTAAGGAGGGTCTGGCCTTGATCAATGGCACTCAGGTGTCCACTGCCCTTGGATTACTGGGTGCTATCCGCATGCATAATCTGGTCCGTGTGGCTGACATTGTCGGCTCCCTGTCGGTAGATGGACTGGCTGGTACGCCCCAACCGTTCAGATCAGAGGTTCATGAGCTGAAAAAACATGCCGGACAGAAAGACGCTGCCGCCAATCTATCCAAGCTCATGCAAGGCAGTGCCATTCGTGAGAGTCATCGGCACGATGATGAGCGGGTTCAGGATATATACAGCCTCCGTTGCATGCCTCAGATTCACGGCGCGTGCCGCGATGCCCTCAAGTTCGCTTCACGCCAACTGATTCACGAAGCCTTGAGCGTGAGCGACAATCCCTTGGTGTTTCCCGATTCAAAGGAAGTTATCTCGGCCGGACATTTTCACGGCGAGGCGGTTGCCCTGGGTTGTGACCTGGCTGCCCTGGCGGCGGCCGAGATGGGCAATATCAGCGAACGACGCCTTTTTGCGCTGTTGAGTGGAAATGTTGGCCTCCCCGCTTTCCTCGTTTCCCAGCCCGGTCTAAATTCCGGTTTTATGATGCTCCAGGTTACCTCGGCCGCCTTGGCGTCTGAGAATAAGACACTAGCCCACCCGGCCAGTGTGGACACTATCCCCACCAGTGCGGACCAGGAAGATCATGTGTCCATGTCCGCCTGGGCGGGACGAAAGCTGCTGCAAGTCGTCGATAATCTGGAGCATATCCTGGCTCTGGAATATCTCGCAGCCTGCCAGGCTATTGATTTCCACCAGGGGCTCAAGGCCGGGGAGGCTGCTATGGCTGCTTATCAGCTGCTAAGGGAACATGTACCTTTCATCGATGAAGATCGATCCTTGGCCCCCTACATCGCCCACACCCGTCAGTTGATCTCCTCAGGGGCTGTCGTTGAGACAGTAGAGAAGGTGGTAAAACTCAAGTGAGGCGTCAGGTCGAGGCGCGTGGATAAAATTCAACAAATTGACGAGGAGGAGAAAAAATAGGTGGCTGAAGAATTAGGTGAAGGACTCACATTCGACGACGTACTACTGGTTCCGGCATTTTCCAAGGTACTGCCGCGAGATGTCGATATCTCGACCCAGCTAACGGCCAACATAACATTAAACCTTCCTTTTCTGAGTGCCGCGATGGACACGGTAACCGAGGGGAATATGGCTATCGCCATTGCCCGGCACGGGGGTTTGGGCGTTTTGCATCGAAACCTCTCCATCGAGGAACAGGTGGCTGAGGTGGCCCGGGTTAAACGTGCTGAAAGTGGTATGATCTTGGATCCCGTAACGCTTCCTCCGGATAAGACCATCGGCGAAGCATTGGAGGTTATGCGGTACTACCAGATATCCGGCGTACCCATCGTCGACAACGGTCGATTAGTCGGAATCCTGACGAATCGGGATATTCGGTTTGAGAAAGACTTATCGCTGCTGATCTCCGAGCGGATGACCAGCGAGAATCTGGTCACTGTGCCCCGCGGTACGACTTTGGAGGATGCCAAGACTGTCTTACAGGAGCACCGGATTGAAAAGCTGCTGGTTGTAGATAACAAAGGTGCGCTTTGCGGTTTGATTACCGTCAAGGATATCATGAAAAAGGAGCAGCATCCCGATGCCTGTCTGGATGGGCATGGTCGGTTGCGGGTAGGAGCTGCGGTAGGCACCGGTGCTGATACTTTTGATCGTGCAACCGAACTGATGAATGCCGGGATTGACGCGATCTTCGTAGATACCGCCCATGGGCATTCCCAAAACGTTCTACAGACGGTGAAGAAACTCCGCAAACATCTATCCGGCGTAGCCCTGATCGCGGGGAATGTGGCGTCGAAAGAAGGTACCCAAGCCCTTATTGATGAAGGCGTGGACGCCGTGAAGGTAGGAATCGGTGCCGGCTCAAGCTGCACCACTCGCATCGTAGCTGGTATCGGCGTGCCGCAATTAACAGCCGTGCTGGAAGCAACCGAAGTGGGTGCGAAAGCCAATATCCCGATCATTTCCGATGGAGGGATGCGCTTTTCCGGAGACATAGCTAAATCATTAGCCGCCGGAGCATCCTCAGTTATGCTGGGAAGTATTTTCGCCGGCATGGATGAAAGCCCGGGGGAGACGATTTTATACGACGGACGCCGGTACAAGGCTTTCCGCGGGATGGGATCAGTAGGAGCCATGACGGAAGGCTCCGGTGACCGCTATTTCCAGGAAGGCACTGCCTCGGGTAAACTGGTACCGGAGGGGATAGAGGGCATCGTACCGTATCGCGGCCCGTTAGCTGAGACCGTTCACCAATTGGTAGGCGGTCTGAGAGCAGCTATGGGCTATTGTGGTGCCGGAAATATCAAGGAGCTGCAGGAAAAAGGCAAGTTCATACGCGTGACGAGTGCCGGCGTCAGCGAAAGTCACCCTCATGAGGTAGCTGTAACCAAAGAAGCACCGAATTACCCTGCTGGCCGCTAACCTTTAGCGCCCAAGATCAGGTACGGTGCGGGATAGGTATATGAGGGATTTCAGGAGGCGAAGCGGGAGGCAACTTCCTGCGTCAGCCTGGATTTCAGTCTGGCTGCCTTATTCCGGTGAATGACTCCGGATCCAGCACTCTTATCTAAGGCCTTAATAGCTTCTTTCAGAGCGGTTTCGGCGCTTTCCTTGCTGCTAGCCGTCTTCACGTCTTTTATAGAGGTTTTCATCGCGGACTTCATTGCTCGATTACGAGCTTTCCGCGTGACCGATTGCCGATGCCGCTTTATCGTTGAACCATGTCGATCCATAATTTTGCTTTCTATCTCCTATTATATGCGATAAAATTAATCATAGACCTTCAGCGAGGCAATTAGCCTCCTTGTAAGAAATAAAATTGCCTTATTTAGTCTCGTAATATTAGTTTTAGCTATGAATTCACAGCTGAGCATCCTCCGCGAAGTCCCGATTTTCACGGAGTTAAGTGATGATGATCTAGCTGTCATCATGGGTATGACGGTGCGCCGCTCCTACCCCAAGAATACTATGATAGTGATCGAGGAAGACCAGGGCGACACGTTGTACATCATCGAACAAGGGACCGTTAAAATTACCAGGCTCAATGAAGAAGGTCGCGAAGTTATCCTGGCGATTCTCGGTTCCGCGGAATTCTTCGGGGAAATGGCTTTGTTGGACGGGCAAGGACGCTCCGCCAATGTCATGGCCATCGAAGATACGGTATTGTTCACACTCCATCGACGTGATTTCCTCAATGTCCTGGAACGATTCCCCTCCATTTCAATCCAATTGCTGCGGGAGATGACGTCGCGTCTCAGGAAATCGGACCAACAGATCAAATCTCTCTCGCTATCCGATGCCGAACATCGTATTGGCATTGCAATCCACCGGTTTGCCGAAGACATGGGTTTATTCAAAATGGGCCAGGTGGTGATCAACCGGCTGCCTTACCAGCAGGACATCGCGAATATGGCCGGTACGAGTCGCGAGACCGTGTCACGGATGCTCAAGAATCTGGAAATGAAGGGTTTGGTTGAACGAGAGGGACGCCGTCTGATTATCCGGGATTACGCTGCCTTCTCCCGGTTGTTTGGGTAATTATCTCAGAATCTCGATCCCCCCGATAGTGATCACCGGGGGACAACTCCTGTTATCTCAGTGACTTCAACTCTAGTGGAGGAATTACTCGGCGGTTCACTGCGAAGCCTGGCGCAGACGATTAGCCATGTTGAGAATGAAACCCTGCAGGCACCACTCTTGCTGGACTCATTATTTCCGCATATGGGCCATGCCTATCGGGTGGGTGTCACCGGTCCACCGGGAGCGGGTAAAAGCACCTTGGTGGATAAGATCACCCAGGTCTATCGCGATTCCGGGAAACGGGTGGGAATTATTGTCGTTGATCCCAGCAGCCCATTCACTGGTGGCGCACTGCTGGGCGATCGCTTACGAATGAGTGATCACTATCTGGATGAGGGCGTCTTCATTCGCAGCATGGCTACACGGGGGGAGACCGGAGGCCTGGCCGCACGCAGCCAGGAGGTAGGGGACCTATTGGACGCTGCGGGATATGACATCATCATTTTCGAAACCGTGGGCGTAGGCCAGGTTGAACTTGATGTCGTGGAAACGGTCGATACGACACTGGTTGTTCTGGTGCCCGAATCCGGTGACGATATCCAGCTCATGAAAGCTGGAATCATTGAAATCGGCGATATTTTCATTATTAACAAATCGGACAGGGAAGGGGCCCGGCAACTGGGGCACATACTGGAACAGCTTCTGGCTCTCAAAGAAGAACAGGTAGAATGGAAGACCCCTGTGTGCCAAACCAGTGCAACACTGGGTACAGGAATTGAGGAATTGATGCAATGCCTTGAGAGGCATCATTCCCATTTGAAGGATACAGGGCTGCACACCTCCAAACGCCGGGACCGGGCACGGCAGCGAGTCCACAGACTGGTCGCAGACCAAGTCATGTCCGATTTCTGGAATACGACCCGCCTCGATATCATGGAGCGAGGTCTGGACACGGTGCCACCCTATCAATTGTCACGTTCAATTCTTGAAGAATCCTAGCTTAACATGGCTGATCCCAAAGAAATGACCTTCCTGGAACATCTGGAAGAACTTCGCTGGCGCATTATCAAAAGCCTGGCGGTGATCGTCATCTTTGCCATTGGTGCTTTCATCAAAGCAGATTGGCTGATCGCCTTCCTGACGGCTCCGGCTATGGAACTGGACGAACCGGTTGTCCTCCAAGCCCTTAAAGTCTCCGATGTGTTTATGGTTCAATTGATCGCCAGTTTCATGACGGGGCTTGTACTGGCTAGCCCCATTGTCATTTATCAGATCTGGCGTTTTGTGGAACCGGCCATGGGGAAATCCTCCCGCAGAATCACCTTGGCGGTTGTCCTGTTTGGTTCGTTTTTCTTGCTGGCTGGAGTTTCGTTTGGATATCTGATCCTGCTGCCATTCAGCCTGCGGTTTTTCACCGCCTTGGGAGGTGGCATGGTGGAGGCCAATTACAGTATCCATGCCTACCTGGGTTATGTAGCTTGGATGCTGCTAGCCGCCGGGCTAGTGTTTCAATTACCCGTTTTATCCTTCATTTTAACCCGCATCGGACTCTTGACGCCTGCCTTTCTAAGACAATACCGTAAGTTCGCGCTAGTCGCTATTTTGATTTTCGCGGCGGTTCTCACGCCTCCTGATCCTCTCAGTCAGCTATTTATGGCTATACCTCTCCTGGGATTGTATGAGCTATCCATCATCATCTCAAGAATCGTTTATAAGTCCGGGGACGCTTGATTTGAACTGACGGCACCAGTAAGTTTTTACGATGAAAGTTAGACTCAGCGATATTGTCGCCCCTATTGTTGATGACCTGAAGCTCTTCCAGCAGGAATTCGAAAATGCCCTGCGGTCTGAGGTTAGGCTGGTCAATACGATGGTGCGCTACGTGTTGCATCGCCGCGGAAAGCACATTCGGCCGATCCTCACAATCCTATCTGCGCGTTTGTGTGGCCAGGCTAATATGAACAGCCTCAAGGCCGCTACCCTGGTTGAGATCCTTCACATTGCCACCCTGGTCCACGATGATGTCGTGGACGAATCCGACCTCCGAAGAAACTGGCCTTCGTTGCGCCGCGTCTTCAACAACAAAAAAGCAGTATTGATGGGCGATTATTTTCTTGCCAAATCGCTGAGTAATATGATCGGCTTGCGGAATTTCAAGGCTTTGGAAGTACTGTCAGACACCGCCGAACGGCTCAGTAGTGGTGAGATCCTGCAGATGGAGAAGGCACTGCTCGGTGGCATGACAGAGGAAGTCTATTATCGGATGGTTCAGGATAAAACGGCCAGTCTGTTTGGAACGGCCTGCGAACTGGGAGCTATCACTGCTTCAGATGATGCCGCCAAGTGGGAACTGCTGCGACAATATGGTGAAAACCTCGGCATCGCTTTTCAGATTAAAGACGACCTCTTTGATCTGGTCGGCGATACTGCATCTGTTGGCAAGCCGGTGGCATTCGATGTGAAGAAAAATATACGAACTCTTCCGCTTATATATGCCCTCAAGCAGCTTGAACCAAGTGATCGTCGGCAATATCTTCGGATGCTGAAATCACGGGCTCGACGCGGGAAAATGGTTGAATTGCGCAACGCGATCGAAGAAGGGGGAGGGATTGAGTACGCCGAAGAACGTATTCAGCATTTTAGCGAAGCCGCCATCACCGCTCTAGCGGCATTCCCCGAATCCGAATACAAGGCCGCTTTGATTAATGTGGTCCATTTTAATACGCAGCGCTCTTCATAACCGGTGACCCGTGTTCTGGTGATCCGCTTCAGTTCGATGGGGGATATCATCCTTTCTGCGCCGCTTATCCCTGCTCTTTTCGAATCAATCCCCGACATTCATATTGACTATCTGGTACACGAACGGTTCAGTCCCCTCATCAGACATTTTGACCCACCTCCGCAGAATGTAATTCCTTTTCCACCCCAAATCCGTGCGCCTCAACTTCCTCAGTTTGTCCGTACCCTAGCTGCCAAGAAATATGATCTGGTCATCGATCTGCATAACTCGCTGCGCAGTCGAATCGTTAGACGGTTGATCAAGACAGACGATCTGCGGATTTATCGCAAACCGCGCTTTAAAAGAATGCTCCTTTTCTATCTCTGGTTGAACTATTTCGACACCGATTTCTCTGTGGTGCATGAGTACTTGCGCTATGCCCGTTTGGGGCACCACCAGGAGGTGAGTCCTCCTCAAATGAATGTGAAGCAGGATTTTGTGAGTGACGTTGCAAGAAAATTCGGAGTGGACCTTGACTGTGTAGTCTGTGTTCCAGGCGCTGCATGGCCGCGTAAATCGTGGCTGCCCGAGCGGTATATCCAACTCTTTGAGCGATATTTGGCTGGTTGTTCAGGCCAGCTGGTTCTTTTGGGAGGGTCCGGGGATCATATCTGTGATACCATCGCCCAAAGTCTGGATTCCTCCAGGGTGCTTAATCTGCGGGCTCAAACGGATCTCGAAGATGCCCTGGCCGTGTTATCAATTGCCCGGCTCGTCATCGGCTCCGATACTGGTCTGGTCCATGCCGGTGAGGCACTTGGAACTCCCGCGATCATGATTTTAGGGCCGACATCGAGGGAAACCGGGGCTAAAGTACATCATCCTGATTCACTGATGCACGAGAACAAACTCTGGTGCCGTCCCTGCAGCCAGAACGGGAAGCGGCGATGCTATCGACGTGAGCAATTTTGCATAACAGGCACGACAGTTGATCAAGTCTTTGAAAGCATCACACGCTTCGTGGGAATGGCCTGATGTTCTGGCTCTGGCGATTGTTCTATAACCTCATGATTTTGCCCTTGATGGCTGGACTCGCTTATGCTCTGGTACCCTTCCATCGCAAAGTTAGAAGAGGTTTACGAGGCAGACGACGCACTCTGAAGCGCGTCTCCCAGTTCCGGGATACTTTATATGATCGTTTTGGACCGCTGTACTGGTTTCATGTGGCGTCGCATGGGGAGTATGAGCAAACCCGACCGGTGGTTCAGGGTTTGCGAGATGTTGTACCGGAGAGCATTATCGCGGTGAGCTTTTTCTCCCCTTCCGGGTACGAGAATTTCGACCATCCGGTTGTAGATTTCAAATTTTACCTCCCGCTGGATTTCCCCTGGGTAATGAAGCAATTACTCAGAACCCTGAAGCCTCAGAAGGTCATTTTTACCAGCTATGACATCTGGCCCAATCTCATCTGGAGCTGTCGCCGGGCAGGGATTCCAACCACTCTTTTTGCTGCCCGGATTGTTCCCGATAGCACCAAACAATGGCCTGTGCTCTCAAATTTCTATCAGCACATCTATGGCGCCATTCGTCAGGTCTATACGGTCTCTGAGGCCGATCACCACAGGCTGGAAACACTTCTGGGCAGGCGAACCGGAACAGAAGTGAAAAATCTGGGAAATCCCCGCTATGATCGGGTCAAGGAGCGCACCCTGCAACGAGGATCAGCCCGCAAGGATAGGAATACATCCGTTCTTGTTCTCGGAAGCCTCCACAAGGAGGACGATGAGGTTGTCATACCCCCGTTGTTGGATATCCTTCGCCGGGACAGCACGCT
>CP070656.1:2035407-2054751 GCA_020355065.1 Fidelibacterota bacterium
CACCGGACCGCCGCCTGTCCGCCATGATCTCCGGCGATCCTAACGTTTCCCTCTCGGAATACCACACCCTCGAAGAGGCCCTTTCCGTGGTGGACCGATACTTTGATGGTCTGGCCTCAGCTGCCTCCACACTGTAAGTTTCCTGAGCAGTTACCCATGTAGGTTTATCATGCTCCGGTTTGGACATTTGACTCTCGATCACCCCGTCTTCCTGGCACCTATGGCCGGGGTCACGGACCATCCTTTCCGCGTCCTCTGCCGCCGGTTTGGCGCCGGCCTGTTGTATACGGAATTTGTCAGCGCCAACGGGGTGGTGCGCGAGAGCGTCAAGACCCTGGACCTGGTGCGCTTCACACCCGATGAACGTCCCATCGGCATCCAACTCTTCGGCGAGGAACCGGAAACCATCGCCCGCTCCGCTGCCTTCTTGGTCGAACGTTTTCAGCCCGATCTCGTGGACCTCAATTTTGGCTGCCCCGTTCCCAAGGTGACCAGAAAAGGTGCCGGCGCCGCCATGCTGCGGGACCTGGAACTCATGCGCGAAGTCGTCCAGGCCACCGTACAGGCCGTACCACAAGTGCCGGTGACGGTGAAAATGCGCGCTGGCTGGGACCAGACCCGCATCGTGGCTGCCGAAGCGGCGACTATCATCGAGGAAGGGGGCGCCGCGGCTCTCGCACTACACCCACGCACCACCAAGCAGCAGTTCACCGGCCAGGCCGACTGGTCACTGATTAAAGCTGTGAAGGAACGGGTATCCATTCCTGTGATCGGCAACGGGGACATCTATACCGCTGAGGACGCCCTGCGAATGTTCGCGGAAACGGATTGCGACGCGGTCATGGTGGCCCGCGGCGCCCTGGGCAATCCGTGGATCTTTCGTCAGATTCGTGAGCTCCTCGAGGGCTCACCGGCGACCCAGGTCAACCTTACTGATATCGCCTCCATCTGCCGGGAACACTACGACCTGCTGGTGGCAGACAAATCTGAACAAGTGGCCCTCAACTATACTAAAAAGCACTTCAGCTGGTACCTGAAGGGCTTCCCCGGTGCGGCCCGCTGGCGGAAAACATTCATGGCCTGCAACTCCACCGAAGAAGTGGCCGCCTTGATCACCGAATTCGAGACCTACGTCCACGGCGTGGGTGAGTCGCACACGATGGCTCCCAGAACTGCCGGCACAAACGCGGTCTAGACATGCCTGCCTCTCCCCTGAAACGCCCCCTCATTCTCCTATGCCTGTTTATGGCGGCTTTGCTGACCGTATTGATCATCGGTGTAGGGCTCACGTTGGTAGAGCAGGCCTATGGGCTCCATCCCATCGTGGGCTGGCTGGTGGGCTTGGCACTTGCGGGCCTGCTGCTAGTGGTCCTCTCCACGACCGTAATGCTCCTGTTTCTTGCCTCCACGCGTTTAGGACTGCCCCTGGAAGGCAGCCGGCGTCATCGGCAATATCTCCATTACCTCTCCGCAAGACACCGTCGACACACCACATTCAACCTGGATGGCCTGCCCCCCGGCGACAAGGAGTTCCTGGAGGCGATTCACCGGCACTTGGAGGCCGAAAGCACCACGCTGATGACCTCCACCGCCGAGACCATCTTCTTTCACACCGCCGTCTCTCAATCCGGACACCTGGACCGGCTGGTAGTGCTGGGCAATCAGCTGAAACTGATCTGGCGGCTGACGCAACTGTACCATCCCCGCCCTCGTCTTCGTACTATATTAAGCTTGTACACCCATGTGACTCGGGCCGTCCTCCACCCCAGTGCCCGCGGCGAAGTCGACCTGGGGGCTCAGATCGGGCCCGCGATTGTAGGCGCCTCCGTGGTCGGGGCTATTCCGGGGGCCAACCTCGTGTCGCTCATCATCGCCGACGCTGTCATCCAGGGCTCCGCCAACGCACTGGCAACCTTGCGGGCGGGACTGCTCACCCGTCGCTATTTCCAAGGACGTCTGGAAGGCCAGCCACTTGAACCGGGTTCCGAACGGCAGGCCGTCAATCCGCAAGCCTTGGAGATGCTGTCCCGCCTGGTCTCGAGCGCCTCCGGCGTCCTTTCGAGGGAGATCTGGGACGCCGCCAAGGATAACCTGCGGCGTATGCCCGCCGCTACCTATGACAGCCTCAAATCCCTCGTATCCAAATCCGTGCGGGGTCTGGGGCGGAAAAAAGCGGCCGCATCAGATGATGATGAGAGCGATCAGAAGGAATCGACCACAGAGACACGATAACGGTAATGGGAGTTTTGCCCCCACTGCCTGCCGTTGTCAATCCCAAGAGGCTATCGTAAATTTTGAAGATAAAATCAAGGAGATGATTTGGACTTCTTATACGCATTAAGCCAACCGGGCGGTGAAGGTTCAGGCGGCGGAATCCTCGCTTTTCTGCCCATGATCCTCATGTTCGCCATCATTTACTTCCTGCTTATTCGGCCTCAGATCAGGCGGCAAAAGCAGCAGCGACAAATGCTGGGCGCTCTTCAGAAAGGTGACCAGGTGCTCACCCGCGGTGGTATCTACGGCAAGATCGAAGCCTTCAAAGGCAAGGATGACAGCCGGGTCCTGCTGGATATCGGCAAAGGGACCAAAATTACCGTGGCGCGGGCCTATATCGTAGGCCCGGCTACCGACATAGCTGACACACCCTCCCGGGATTAATGGCCGTACTGCCCATCGTCAAATACGGCGATCCTATCCTCCGCACGCGGACCGAGCACATCGCCGATATTCAGACCGTCCTGCCCTTCATCGACGATATGTTTGAAACCATGTACGAGGAAGCCGGTATGGGCTTGGCCGCGAACCAGGTCGGACTGGATATGAACTTCGCGGTTATTGATATCAGTCATACCGAAGAGGACGAAGGTCCGCGGATCGTTATCAATCCCGAGATCCTGGAGTCTACGGGCCACTACGACATGGAAGAGGGCTGCTTGAGTATACCTGAGATCAGAGCCACCATTGCCCGCCCGGAGAAAGTCCACGTTCGCTATCAGGATGAAGAGGGGACTACCCGGGAAGAATGGTTCGATGGGCTGCTGGGACGTGTCATCCAACACGAAGTGGATCACCTGAACGGTGTCTTCTATATTGACCATTTGACACCTGCCAAACATGCCCTTATCGATAAGCGGCTGGTGGAAATCGCCGAGACAGGAGCACCCACTACTGGTATCACCCTTTAAAGGCTAGCGGGGTTGCAGTGCGCCTGGTCTACATGGGCACCCCGGCGTTTGCCATACCCTCCCTTCTTAAATTGCATGAATCCCGGCATCAGGTCGTCGCCGTCGTTACCGGCCTGGATAAACCCGTTGGACGCGGTCGGAAAGTGGAACCACCCCCCACCAAACGCCTCGCCCTGGAACTCGGATACCCCGTTCTCCAGCCCCCGAGCCTCAAGGAAGACAGGTTCCAATCTCATTTGAGGGACATGGCCGCCGACCTCTTCGTCGTGGTCGCATTTCGGATCCTGCCCACAGCCCTGCTGAATATCCCCCCGCTCGGGGTGATCAATCTCCATCCTTCGCTCTTACCACGATACCGGGGTGCCGCTCCTATTCAACACACCCTGCTCGCCGGTGAAATGATGACCGGCGTGACTATCATCTCAATCACCCCAGAGATTGATGCCGGGGACATTCTATTGCAGCAAGAGACCCCGATCCTCCCCCAAGACGATTTCGGCTCCCTCTCCGAACGCCTGGCAATCCTCGGGGCTGACCTGCTCCTGGACGCTGTCAACGGACTGGAAAAGGGAGAGATCACCCCCCAACCCCAGGCCGCATTGGAAGTGGGAGAGGTACCTAAAGCACCTAAGCTGGTCCCGGCCGATTTTGTCATTCACTGGGACCACGCCGCAAAGACTATCGCGGATCGCATCCGGGCTTTCTCCCCCAAACCGGGAGCCCTTACCTTCCTGGATGGACAGCGCCTGAAACTATTCCAGCCCACCATTTCGGAAAGCCGGGGGGAACCGGGCCAGGTGCTCGGCGTAAGCCATGGTCGGCTATGCATCGGAACGAGTGCTGGAGTGTTGGAGGTAGCAGAGGTTCAATTGGAAGGTCGTCGCCGTATGACCGTTGATGAGTTCCTCCGGGGAACTCCCCTTAGCCCGGGAAAATTCCTGGGTCAAGAGACAGCCAACCGCTCAGATCATGATTGATGAAGCCCGGAAAATCGCCTTTCGTGTCCTTTCCCGCCCGGCGAAGGTTGGCCGCATTAACGATACACTGCACCAGACTCTGTCCAATACGTCGCTTAGCAGCCGGGAAAAACGCTTCACGACTGAACTGGTCATGGGGACAACCCGCATGAAGCGCCGGCTCGACGCCGATCTGGCAGCCTGCTATCGGAGCCGGTACGATCACATGCAGCGCGAGGTGAAGTGGCTGCTGCGCTTGGGTGCCTACCAGCTGCATTACATGGATGGAGTACCTCCCCATGCGGCTCTGAGTGCCACTGCGGACTTGGCGCGGAACGTTAACCTGGCGCGGGCCGTGAAACTCGTCAATGGAGTGCTCCGGGAACTCCAGCGCAGGGATCACGCCGGCGTCTTTCCGGCCGAGGCCACACCTGATGAGCTGGCCACGGCCTTCAGTCACCCGACCTGGCTGGTGGAACGCTGGCTGGAACACTGGGGCCGGGAGCGAACCGTCGATCTCATGGAATGGAACAATCGCCGTCCTACCATCTGGTTCCGACAGCGAAAGGATGCAACTCATCAACAGCGGCTGGCCCAATGGGCTCAGAGTAGGGACCTCACACTTGAAGCCCACTCCCGCCTCCCTGATTACTTCGCCGCCACCGATACGCCTGCCGCCCTCCTGGAACCAGCCGTCATGGAACAAGGCCTGTTCATCGTCCAGGATCCGGCCTCGGGCGCCATCGTGAACGCCGTGGATCCCCAACCGGGCGAAGTAATCCTCGACCTGTGCGCCGGACCGGGCGGAAAGACCGCCGCCCTCGCCGATTGCGTGGGTCCGACCGGGCGGATCCTGGCCTACGAAATCGATCACCAGCGGGTGAAACAGATCAACTCCACCCTCAATCGCCTGGGATTGGAAAACGTTGACATCCTCCCCGGGGACGCGACCTCCCGGCCACTGATGGAGGCCGACAAGATCTTGATTGATGCCCCCTGCACCGGAACGGGAGTCATGGCCCGACGCGCTGACCTCCGGTGGAGAAGACAGCCTCAGCACCTCACGGAATTGAGCTCCCTCCAGATGACCCTGCTGGAACACGCTGCACGTCACTTGCGGCCCGGGGCTACCCTGGTCTATGCCACCTGCTCACTCGAACCGGAGGAGAATTGGGACCTGGTCCAGAAATTCCAGGAACGGAACCAAAACACCTACCTGGCACCTATGCCTTCTGCTGTTCCGCCCGTCTGGCTGAATGACAATGGTGCCTTGCAGACCTTTCCCCCGGATCACCACGTTGATGGGCTCTTCGCGGTGCGTCTCCAGGTATCATGAAGATCAAGCGCACATTGCAGTATGGGGCAGCTCTGGCGCTGGTGGCCTTGGTCTTGGCTCTCCTCCTTGATCAGGTTATCATGCCCTCGTATGTGCGCCAGGGACAGGTACGTTATTTGCCTAACGTCGTCGGTCTGTCCCTCCCAGAAGCCGTAGCCATTCTGAAAGAGGGAGGCTTCGGAGTAGCCGATAGTCACTATGTGGCCCATACCCGTGAATACCCGCCCAATCAGGTGTTCGAGATGTATCCCAAAGCCTATTCACGGGTAAAAAAGGGACGCATCGTTCAACTCACCGTGACCCAGGAAGAAAAGATGGTGGAGGTGCCCCAATTGGTCGCTAAGAGCCTCCGGGCTGCGGAGATTGAAGTGGCCCGGGCGGGTTTGCTCATCGACACCGTCCATACCACCTACAGTGACGACTTCGCCGCCGGAACCATCACCTGGCAGTCTCCCCGAGGAGGAAATCTGCTCCGGCGCGGAGGAGGCATCTCCCTCATGGTCAGTATGGGACAGGCTCCCTTATCCTACTATGTGCCCAGCGTGGTCGGTATGGGCTTCCAGGCAGGACGACGGGAAATCCTCGATGCGGGCCTTGAAATCGGTCGCGTCAAATACCTCTATGCCCCTAACCTGTTACCCAATACCATTATCGACCAGTCTATCGCCGGTGGTACCGTACTGAAAGTAAAACGAGCCCTTAATCTAACGGTCAGCACCTATGACCCTTCTAAGGAGTGAGCACCATCGGTCGGACCAGCCAAAATCCAATCGTACCTCCATCACCTGCTTGGCCGAGGTATATTGGCAGAATGCTTGGGAATCTATTATGAATGGAGAAAGCCCGTGAAGCGCATTATTTCGCCCAGCCTCCTGGCGGCTGATTTCACCCGGCTGGATGAACAGATCCATAGCGTCGAAGAGGCCGGCGCCAGCCGCTTGCATCTGGATGTCATGGACGGGAATTTCGTGCCGAATATAACCTTCGGTCCCCTCATCGTCGAGGCCATCAATCGCCTAACCGACCTTCGCCTGGATACCCACCTCATGATCGAGAAACCCCACCGCTACTTCGAACCGTTCGTTCAGGCGGGAGCGGACACGCTGATAATCCATGTCGAGGCCAGTGAAAACCTGGACCACGACTTGTCCACTATCCGAACGCTCGGCGCCTCCCCCGGCGTGGCACTCAATCCCGATACCGATTTTAACATCCTCCTGCCCCATCTGAATCTTATCGACTATATACTCATCATGTCGGTTTTTCCGGGATTCGGTGCTCAATCCTTCATCGAGAACACGCTGGAGAACATGCATAAAGCCGTCGCGGCCCGGAAGGATCATGCGTACCTCATCGCCGTCGATGGGGGCGTGAATACCCAAACCATCGATCGGGTGTTTTCCACCGGCATCGATATTGCCGTGGTCGGCTCAAATCTCTTCGGAGCCCCTGACATCCTCCTGCGCTACCGGGAACTATAAGGATGAACCTCCTGTCTATTCGCCAGGAACGCTGGCGGAAGCTGATCCACCTGATTTCTAGTGCGATCCCCATCGGCTACTGGATCCTTGGACGTGACACCGCCATCATCATCCTGGTCGTCATGACCCTGATCATGCTGTTGTTTGAGTACACCCGCATGAAGACCACCTGGGGGCGCCGCCTTTACCAGCGGTTCTTCGGTTTCGTGACACGCCCCTCCGAGGCACACCGCCCCACGGGCGGCACCTACGTCTTTCTGGGATACCTTCTCACCGCCATCCTGTTTCCCCCGGCGGCAGCCCTCCCGGCCATGTTCTTCATGAGCATCGGAGACACTGCCGCCGCTGTGATCGGACAGCGCTATGGCCGCATCCCTATAGGTAGTAAAACCCTGGAGGGAACCCTGGCGTGCTTTTTCGTTTGCTTGTTGATTGTCATACCGGCCCGGCTCTCCCCGCTGGTCACAGTGGCTGGCCCCGCCGCCGCTGCCGTGGCGGAACTGATCCCCTGGCCCTTCGTGAATGATAACATCGCCATCCCGGTGTTCTCCGCCGGGATCATGACCCTGCTCATGACCGTCGGACTATGAGCTTCCTCATTCCCCAAGCCCTGTGGGCGCTCCCAGCGGTTGCCCTTCCCCTGATCATCCACCTGATCAGTCGCATCTCAACCCGCACGGTATCCTTTAGTACCCTGCATTTCCTTCGCGAAATGAAACACGAGTCCATCCGGCGTCTGCGTTGGCATCAGTGGTTGGTGGTTCTTCTGCGCACATTGCTGCTACTCGTGCTGGTACTGCTTCTCGCCCGCCCGGTCGTCAAGGGATACTTCAAGGGTTGGATCGGGGACCGCGCCTCTATCCTCTCCGTGATCGTCGTGGACGATTCATTCAGCTTGAGCGGCCTGCCTACTCAAGAGGGACCCCGCGCCGGAGGCGACCAATGGCGCACTGGAACCGCACTGGAATCCTTATTTCGTGTCCTGGCGGAACAGGGCAACCAGGGCCAGGTGATGATCCTGCGCTCCTCCGATGCGAAAACCATCTATGAGGGATCAGCGGCCAACCTGCCGGCTATCGACGATATCGCCGATCTGATCAGACCGGGCTACCTGGCTGATAATCTCCAGGCTGTGATCGATTCACTCAGCACGTTAAACCTTCAGGATCTTGCTCGTCTCTATGCCAATCGGGAACTCTATCTTATCAGCGATTTCCAGACCCATCAACAACAGACACTCCGGCTATTCAGGAGCGATACCTCGATCTGGCAGGATTGGCATTTCTTCTTGGTGCCCGTGCCGGTTCATGAAAGCAATACCGCCGTTGTGGCCGCTGAGGTGGAAACCGTCATCCCCCTCGTAGGCGAACTTATGGAAGTGGGCGTCACTGTCCTGAACACCGGCCGCAAATCCCAACGGAAGGTGCCCATCCAAGTCGTCCTGAATGACGTCCGTTCGGGACAGCTGGTCGTCGATCTGAATCCCGGAGCTCGGAAAACGGTCAGTTTCCAGGTTGCTCCCACTGAACCGGGATACCAGCAGGGCTACGGAGAAGTCGCTCGGGATGCACGTCCTGGAGACAACCGCTTCTATTTCCACGCCTATATACCCCCTCGCGTGAGCGTTCTACTGATCGAGCCCCCCGACTTGGAGCACTCCTTCACCCGGTTGGCCTTGGCCTCCCTGGCTTCGGAAACACCGTACATCAACCTGCAGATCATCAGTCCCACCGATCCTGCCTGGCCCACCCAGGAACTGGATATGGTCATCCTGAACCAGCCTCGATCCGTCCCCCGCCTCATGCTCAGACAGCTGAAAGAATTCCTCACCAATGAAGGCACCTTGGTGATCATACCCGGCACCGGGGATGCGGACCAGCAGGCACTCCTCAGCTTGAAAGAAGAATTGGGGCTGCCCGTTGGCACTCCCGCACCCCAGGCCTATCTGGCACCCCTGACACTTGATCCCAGAACCCTGAGGTCGTCTATACTCCAGAACGTGTTCCAAAGAGAACTGGATGCAGATGCCTCGCCCAATCTCTCCCGCCTGTACAATCTTGAGCCCGGCGGCGCTGATAAGGTCGTGCTTCGAGCTCAGGGAGCTAGACCGGTGCTGGTTCGCTCCGGATATCGCAATGGCCATATCTTCTTGTTCGCCTTCCCCTTCCACCTGCAATGGACCGATCTGCCCTTGAAAGCAAGCTTCATCCCCATGTGGCATCACCTTCTTTATTGGCGCACTGCTAACTCAGATCTTACCGATGTTCGGGTTGGGCAAACTCCGGCTCTATCCGTAAATCCTCAACAAACGACCCAGCCCTTACGTCTGACAGCACCCAATGGCGTCTCCAGCTTACTAATTCCCGATATCTCTACGCGGTCCGTCATGCTCAGAGACCTTCAGAGTCCAGGCATTTACACCCTGACTGCACAGCGATTCCGGACGGACAATCAACTAACACAGGTGGAAATGATCAAATTCCGGGTCAACATCCCGGAGCAGGAACTCACGGCCAGAGTCCTTGATGAGCCCGCACTGCGCAGCCTGTTCGATCCGGACCGGACCTTTGTATTGGCAACGGATGGCGCGCTGGATGTAGGGATCCAACAGGCTCGTTTCGGCCGGGAATTATGGCGCCCCTTCCTCTATCTTCTGATTCTCCTGCTGATCTTGGAAACTATCTTCGCACATGTCTACCACACACCTCGACAGACGGGCAGATCCGAACAGCCCTAGAGAAAAGGCGATCCTCGTCGGTGTGCGTTGGGACGATACCTCCCGCCAGACCGTCGAAGAACACCTGTCGGAACTCCGCCTCCTCACCGAAACGGCCGGCGGTGAGGTCGTCGGCGAAGTCACCCAGCGAAGAACTCGTCCTGATACCACCACCTTTATCGGCAAGGGCAAGGCCGAATCCCTGAAATGGCAGGCCGCTGAACTTGGATGCACCCTCATCATCTTCGACGATGACCTCACTCCTTCCCAACAGAAAAATCTCCAGCATGTGGCGGGCGACAGCATTAAAGTCATCGATCGTAGCGGCCTGATTATCGATATCTTTGCCAGGCACGCACGTACCCGCGAAGCCAAAACACAGGTGGAATTGGCTCAACTCCAGTATCTTCTTCCCCGGCTGACCCGGCAATGGACACACTTGGAACGGCAGATGGGGGGGATCGGCACACGAGGAGGACCTGGGGAAGCCCAGATCGAAGTGGACCGGCGCCTGATCCGATCCAGGATCAAGAAGCTCCAGGATGAACTGAGACACATCGCCGATGAACGTGCCGTCCAGAGCCGGCGCCGACGGAATGCCTTCCGGATAGCTCTGGTCGGCTACACCAACGCAGGCAAGTCAACCCTCATGAATGCCTTGACCGATGCCGAGGTGTTTGTCGAAGATCAATTGTTCGCCACTCTGGACACCACCACTAGGAAACTCACCCTCGATGAAAACACCTCCATCCTCCTCAGCGATACCGTCGGCTTTATCCGCAAACTGCCTCACCACCTCATCGCATCATTCCGCTCTACTCTCGCCGAAGTCGCCGAAGCTGATCTGCTGCTGAAGGTGATCGACGCTGCCACTCCTCAGGCAATGGAGCATTTCACAACCATCAATCAGGTCCTGGAATACCTGGAGCTCAACGATACGCCGAGCATCACGGTTCTCAATAAACTGGACGCTATCACGGATCGTAGCAGCCTGACGCAGCTGCAGCGTCAGTTCCCGGAAGGAGTGATTGTATCCGCCATTCGGAGGCTGCGGCTGGAGCAGCTGGAATCAGCTATCCTGGAAGCATATTCCCGTGAATTCGTAACCGATCAACTGCGCATCCCCATCCAGGCGGTCAAACTGCTGGATACGATCTATCAGTCGCTGGAGGTCAAAGATCGATCCTATGAGGAGGATACTACCATCCTTACGGTTCGGGGTCCGAAGAATATCATTCAGACCCTTCAGGCCAGGGCCGACGGCAGCCAGGATTCTTGACCATCAGGGCAGCTCCCTGCTCGCTTCTGCCTGACCAGCACGGAATAAAAGAATGCCCGTGGTCCAACGTGCACTCCAGACCCCGTCCGATAATGAACGGTGGGTGCCTCTCAACTAAAACAGGCTTCCTTCATCCCGAAGCATCGGGAAAGGCCTGCGCTGCGTTAATCGAATATGGCGCCCTACTGAGTAAGATTGAAGGATCTGAGTTACAGGTCAGTCCACGGGCAAAGTCTTTGAAAGAGCCGCGGACAACTTAACCGATCAACCTGCTTCCGTCAAGGATTACTGAATTATCGCCCAATCCGGTCCGGTCTCAGGTTGCCTACTCTTCCGCGACCATGGAATAGCTCAGCTTCTCTCCTTCGGAATGGGCGATCACCGCGGCACCGACCGAATCGCTCGTGATATTCACGACGGTGCGGTACATATCCAAAGGGCGGTCCACCGCCAGCATGGTTCCCACCAGCATGAGGGCCCGTGGATCGTCCCCCAGGCCGACGGCATTCAACACGATGAAGATCATCACCAGTCCCGCCGAAGGCACGGCGGCCGCTCCCACCGAAGCCAGAAATGCCACGAATACAATGGTCAGCTGGTCCATAAGGGCCAGTGGAAAACCCAGCGCCTGGGCGATGAATAGCACCCCGGCACATTCGTATAGCGCCGTACCGTCCATGTTCATGGTTGCCCCCAGTGGCAGCGTCAACTTCATGATACGGTTTGAAACTCCCACGTTCTTCTCCACACAGTTCATGGTGACTGGCAGTGTTGCGCCCGAGGAACTGGTAGAAAACGCGGTGGCCATGGCCGAGGACATGGCCTGGAAGTGCAGCAGCGGATTATAGCGGGTGAATAGCAATATCAGCAGGGGCAAAATGATGAACAGGTGGATCGTCAGTCCGGATGCGATGGTCACCATATACATCGCCACGGCCTTGAAGAGTCCGAATCCTGCCGTAGCCACGGCCTTGGAGATCAGTCCAAACACACCGATGGGTGCCAACCGGATGATCCCACGGGTCAGCCACATGATGGCTTGGAAACTATAGTCAAATAGGTTTAGCATGAATTCATGGGGCTTGCCCGATAGCTTAGTGATGGCAAATCCCAATAGGATGGAGAAGAAGATCACACCCAGCACCTCCCCTTCGGCAGCGGCGGCAAAGGGATTGGTGGGAATCATTCGGATGATCAGCTCTCCGGGTGATCCCGTAGTCTTGAGCTCCGACACGTCGGGACGCTCCTCCATGCCGACCAATTCCGCACCCACACCGGGTTGGATGATGTTGGTGAGCATGAGCCCCACCAGGATCGCCAGCATCGAACTGAGAAAATAGTACCCGAAGGTCTTGGCTCCCAACCGGCCCAGCGTGCGGCTATCCCCCAACTGGGCAACACCCGTGGTAATGGAGGTCAGAATGAGCGGTACAATGATCATCTTGAGCAGCCGCATGAAGATCTCCCCCAGTGGGGCGGCGATGAGGGCTTTCTCCCCAGCGAGGAGCGCAAATCCGGCTCCTAGGGCCATCGCTATGAATATCTGCCAATGCAGCTTGAGCTTCATAATCCTCCCTTTAAACATGGTGTTCAAAATCCATGTCGGATGCTCCGCGCCTGATTAGCTCTTGAATTCGGACTCCTAATCTACCGGAAATCAGGAAAGAGAACAAACACGTAAATTGGGCAGATAACCGACGGACTCTGGATTTCCAACAACAAATTATGGTACCTTCAACCTGTCCCACACCGGAGTGTCATGATGAAATCTGTACCGGTTATTCTCGTCGTTTTATCCCTGCTGGCCTGCAATCCTTCCCGCCAGGTGTTCCAGGAGCTTGTGGATGAATTCTTGGACTGGCATTTCCAAACCTCGCCGGTAGATGCTACCTGGATCGGTGTCCATGAATACGACGCCTACTTCTCCGACTATTCCAAACAGGCACGGGATGAAGCCGCCCGCCAGATCCGGCAGCTTCAGGTCCGCCTCAGCCAGATCGATCCGGCCACGCTTTCCGTTCAGGAGGATGTCGACTACCACATCCTACAGCATGTCTTGGATCGACGCCTCTTTGAACTGCAGGAACTGCGCGAGGTCACTTGGAATCCCATCCCCGTGGTCCAGGAGATCGGCTTCGGGATTATGCTGCTGGCCTCCCAAGACTTCGCACCCGTCTCGGACCGCCTCCCCAATCTCGTCCGTCGGCTGCAGGACGTTCCCCAGGTGCTCAACCAGGCCGAATCCATCCTGGAGAGAAGCAGTGACATCCATACACGTACGGCCATCCGGCAGGTAGAGGGCACCATGAACCTCGTCTCCACGGAACTTTATTCACTGCTGGGAGACCTGAGCCCCGAGCAGGAACAGGCTCTGCGTCCGGCCGCTGACACCGCGCGCGCTGCCCTGTCCGCGTTCCAGCATTGGCTCCAGGACGACCTCCTGGCACGTGAACAACGCGACTTCCGGCTGGGCCCCGAGCTCTATTACCGCAAACTCGCGCTGACCCTGGGCGAAGACCTGGTGTCGGAAGAGATCGTCACCATGGCCTGGTCCGAGCTCCATAAAACACAGCAGGAAATGTTTGTGCTCGCCTGGCCTCTATACCTGCAGGAACACCCCTCGGCAGCCCCCCGCAATCACGCCGATACCCTGCAGGTTATCCGGTGGGCCCTGGACCAGATCGCCGACGACCACGTCGATAGGGAACACGTACTGGAAAATGTCGAGGAAACGATCCAGCAGGTGACGGAGTTCATACAGCGCCAACAGATCATCACCCTCGATCCGAACCAGCCGCTTCAGGTCCGCATCACACCCGAGTTCCAGCGGGGAGTAAGCATTGCCAGCCTGGAAGCGCCCGGCCCCCTGGAAAAAGGCTTGAAAACGTACTATAACGTCTCCCCCATCCCAGCGGATTGGGAAGACCATAAGGTCGAGAGCTTCCTCCGGGAATACAATCGCATCTCGGTGATGATGCTCACGATCCACGAAGCTCTGCCGGGGCATTTCGTCCAACTGTACTACGCGAATCGCCACCCCTCGATCCTGAGATCCATATTCAGCAGCGGCGTCATGGTGGAAGGCTGGGCTACTTATTGTGAGAAAATGATGATTCAGGCCGGGCTCGGCCACGGTGATCCTGCCTACGATCTGATCCAGAAGAAATGGTACCTGCGGGGCATCGCCAACGCCATCATCGACCCCGGCATCCATGCCCACGGGATGACCCGCCCTGAGGTCCTGGACCTGTTGGTGGACGAAACCTTCCAGGAACAATCGGAAGCCGAACTGAAGTGGGTACGCGCCCAGCTCACCTCCACCCAATTGTCCACCTATTTCGTCGGGACAACCCTCATGTGGCAACTGCGGGAGGAAATGGAGGCTGAACGGGGGGATAAGTTCGACCTGGGACGCTTCCATGAAGAACTGCTCTCTCATGGATCGCCACCGATTAAACATCTGCGTAAACTGATCTTATAATAACTTGATATAGCACCTTAAACGGTCCCGCAACCTGCAATCAGATTTAGGGAGTAGCTACGTGAATATTTCCTCTAGTATGGATCGGCTGGGAACTGAGACAGCCTTTGAGGTCCTGGTCAGAGCCAAGGAATTGGAAGCCCAGGGCCAGAATGTCATCCACCTTGATATTGGCGAGCCGGACTTTGATACCCCGGCCAATATCAAACAAGCGGCCAAAGCCGCCCTCGACGAGGGCTATACCCACTATGGACCCTCGGCGGGTTTGCCGATACTGCGCCAGGCCATTGCGGAGGAGATCAACACTACCCGAGGCGTGAATGTCGGACCGGACAACGTGGTCGTGACTCCCGGGGGCAAGCCCATCATCTTCTTCTCCTTGCTGGCTACTGTAAATCCCGGCGATGAAGTCATCTACCCCAATCCGGGCTTCCCCATCTATGAGTCGGTGATCAACTGGATGGGTGCCCAGGCGGTACCCCTGCCCATCCGCGAAGAAAATGACTTCAGCATCGACGTCAAGGAGCTCGAATCTCTCATCACGCCCCGCACCACATTCATGATTCTGAATTCACCCGCCAATCCCACCGGCGGGATCATCAACCACGATCAGATGGCTCGCGTTGCGGAACTGGTCGCCGAACATAAATTCACCGTCTTGGCTGATGAGATCTACAGCCGCAGCATCTACGCCGGAGAACATATCTCCCTCCTATCCTTCCCGGACATGAGGGATTATGTCGTCCTTCTGGACGGTTTCTCTAAAACCTACGCCATGACCGGTTGGCGGATCGGATACGGTGTCATGCCTGAGGAACTGGCCTTCTGGGTCACCCGGCTGATGACCAACAGCAATTCCTGCACCAACAGCTTCGTCCAGATGGCTTGTGTGGAAGCACTCAAGGGACCGCAGGATGAACCCCGGGCTATGGTGGAGGAATTCCGCCGTCGACGAGACGTCATTGTGGACGGCTTGAACGCCATCGAAGGTATCAGCTGCCGGAATCCTCAGGGGGCCTTCTACGTATTCCCCAATGTTCAGGGCCTGCCCAGGTCAAGTAAGGAACTTGAAGAATATTTCCTGGAACAGTATGCTGTGGCCACTTTGTCCGGCACCTCTTTCGGTGCCCTGGGGGAAGGCTATCTGCGGTTCTCCTATGCCAATTCCATTGACAACATCAAAGAGGCCTTGGAGCGCATAGCGGTTGCGGTCGGCAAGCTGTAACTTATTGCATCCCTTCGCTGTTGATAGTGCTTGCATTACTACCTCTGAACGAAGGGACAGTCTATATCTAGCCTGGGAGACAAGCCCCGGCGGCATGAGAAATTTTAAGCCCTCGCCTCGCATGAGGACAGGACGCAATAGCCGATTACGTATCTCACAGGGAGTATCCAAGTGAACCTGCTGATCGCCGTTGTATTCATTTATCCTCTCATTCTCATATCCATAAGCCTGTGGCGCTCGCGTAAGGTGAAAAGCCATGAGGATTTTATGGTCGCGGGAAGATCGGTCCCCGTGTTTCTCCTGGTGGGCACCTTGGTGGCCACCTGGATAGGCTCCGGATCCCTCTTTGGAGGGGCCGGCTTGGCCTTCCGGTCTGGAATCTCCATGCTGTGGTTTTCGTTCGGGGCCTGGGTAGGACTGGTGGTGGCCTACTTTATCGCCGGCCGGGTTAGGCGTATAGCCCAGTACACCGTCCCGGACCTGCTGGAACAGCGCTACAATGCCGCCGCGCGGGTCCTCGGAACCCTGGCGATTATCCTGGCCTACGTGACCATCGCCGCCTACCAGTTCCGGGGAGGGGGCTGGATCCTCAGTATCGTCACCGATGGTGCCATCTCACCCACCCAGGGTATGTACATCACCGCGGCCGCTATCGTCGTGTTCACCGCCTTGGCGGGCATGGTGTCCATCGTCACCGTAGACATCTTTAACGGCACCATTATCACTCTGGGTGTCCTGTTTGGCCTGCCGTATATGATCTTCGAGCTGGGCGGCATCGGCCAGGTGACGGCTAGTCTGCCTTCAGCTCATATGACTGTGCTGGGAGGACACAATTTCCTGTGGGTGCTGGGCGTGGCTCTGCCCACCTTCCTTCTCCTCCTTGGGGAAAGCGGGATGTACCAGAAGTTCTTCTCTGCCAAGGATGAACATGCCGCCCGCAAGGCCGTCATGGGAATGGTGATCGGGGTGATCGTGATTGAGACTGCCCTGGCCCTCTTGGCCATCGTCGGACGGGCCGCCTATCCTGATCTTATGGAACAAACCTCCATCGTCGGCCGGGCCGCATCGGAAACGGTCATCCTGTACATCGCTCGCCACGGCCTGCCCGTGCTGGGCGGGGCCGTGCTGCTGGCCGCCGCCATCGCCATCGTCCTCTCCACCGGGAACACCTTCCTCCTCGTACCCTCTACCAACGTCAGCCGGGATATCTACCAGCGCTTCATCCGGCCCGATGCCGGCGAAAAACGGATGATCAACCTCCAGCGGGCCTTCGTGGTCGTCTTCGGGGGGGTCGGCCTGCTCCTGCTGACCCAATTCGAAACCGTCCTCTCCATGGCCCTCTACGCCTACTCCCTGGTCGGCGCCAGTCTCACACCGGCCCTGCTGGCGGCTTTCCTCTGGAAGCGCGTAACCCCCCAGGGCGGCGTGGCCTGCATCGCCGGCGGCTTGGGAAGTATTATCGGGATCGCAATTCTGAACCGCCTGGGCGTCAACTTCACCATGTCGTTGGCCGGAAGTGAATTCGATTTCGCCAGCAGTGAGTACATTGTCATTCCGGGAGTCCTCATCTCCATCGGCCTCCTTATCCTGGTCAGTCTGTTGACCAAACCCTCCCCGGAAGCCAAATGGGCCCCCTTTTTCGCGCCTCCGCAAACGGCCAGCTCGGATCCCCATGTCGATGAAGCCGCAAGCGAGCCGCCCCCGACGCCAAACGCCAATCAGGAATAGCCTCCCGCCTTAGACCTGATAGTGTATTAAAATTGACACAACAGCAGCGCTGCCGGGATCACCCGGCTCGCGGAGGAGATCCGTCTGGAATGTGGTGGCGCTCACGCAGATAGCCGCGCAGAGCATCAAAATCGCGCAGCTGCCTGTTTCGGCCCCCGGCGAATATGTCTGGGGATTGGTGGCCGTGGGTAAGAACGACCGTTTCCAGTCCCAGTGCCTCTCCCACCTCCCGATCATGGAGCGTGTCACCGATAAACAGAATCTGCTGCTTCGGATGATCCAGTCGCTCGATCAGTAGCTCGCCTTCCCGGATCTTGCTCGTCGCGTGGCTGTGGTCCAGACCCTGGATATATGCCATCCGTTCCAGAAATCCATTGGACGCCAGCTGGTGTTGCAGGGGCTCCCTCTCCATCGCCGAGAGAATGCACTGCTCAATACCCGCCCGATTCAGGTCCGTGACCAGCTCCCGAGCCCCTTCGTGAACTCCCGGCAGCATCAGCTCTCGGTAGTAATGACCGATGAACTCCCTCGAAAGCTCGGCAAATGGCTCCTGCGTAAAATCGAATACTAGGCGTTGGTAATACTGCTCCACCGGAAAGCCGAAAATCCGGCGGTACCGCTCCCGGCTCAACCGGGGCATGCCCCGCCGCTCCAGGAGCTTGTTCATGCAGCCGATGGCATAGTCCACATCATCGAGCAGAGTGCCGTTCCAATCCCAGATTATGGCAGTGAGTGATTTCAAGTTGGGCTGGGTTCTACCATTCACCGTTTAGGCGGATGCTTCCATCTCAATCGGCGACTATCCACACCAGTGATTGTTGTATGCTGTGCATACTGTATTCCCGCAGCATCAAATAGGTACCCGGCAATCACTCGCGCTCACCAGGCCCGAATCGAGGAAATCGGTCAACACCTGCTGACGATGTAATCTGATCCAGTTGAGCACCACTCGAGTCAAGAACGAATACTTCAAGATCTCCATCCCGGTCGGATGCAAAGGCAAGGAGTTCACCATCGGATGAAACAGTCAGGTCAACACAGCTTCCCGGGCCGCTCGTGAGACGGATCGGAGCATCCCCTTTGAGGTTCACTTTATAGATCTGTTCATCCATAAAAGTATAATAATAAATCCATTCTCCTTCTGGAGACCAGCAGGGATTCCAGTCGTCTCCAGCGGTGTTGGTGAGATTTCTCTCCCATGAGTCCGTAATATCCAGAACATACAGGTCCTCATCACCGCTCCTGTGGGTTGAAAACGCTATTTTCGTGCCATCGGGTGACCACCTTGGTTCCTGGTCTTGTCGCGGATTTATGGTCAGCCTCCTCATGTTCAGCCCACTATGATCCATCAGATAGAGTTCGGCGTTTCCATCACGATAGGAAACGAAGGCAATTCGCTCCCCATCAGGCGCCCACTGGGGCGTAATATCCGCCAGGAGATTTGTCGTCAGACCACGCTGGTTCTCCCCTGTAGAGTCCATAATGAAAATATCATAATTCCCGCGGCGATTGGACTGGAAAACAATGCGACCGCCGTCCGGCGACCACTCCGGATGGACGTCGTCACCTTCAGAAACGCTCAGCGGTTTGATCTCACCGGTTTTAATATATAGCAGGTAGATATCGAAATCACCGCCTCGGTCAGATGAAAACACCACCTTCTGGCCATCGGGAGACCATTTAGGATCAACATCGTCTGCCGGATGGTAGGTCAACCGGCGCAAATCCTCACCCCTGGAATCCGTCAGATATATCTCCCGGTTCCCATCGCGCTCAGAGTAGAAAACAAGCGGAATACCAGCTTCCTCCCCATCATCTTCTGGTAAAGGTTCATCACAGGGGGATGTTATAAGAACAATTATCCCAAGTCCGCTGATATAAAGAAAGTGCCCTAAACGGTTGAATCTGCTCAAAGATGCATTCCCGGGCTAACTCCGGTATTATAAATCTCAACTTC
>CP070656.1:2054851-2080739 GCA_020355065.1 Fidelibacterota bacterium
CCCAGCGCACGGGATTTTCCAGTTGGAGCAGAAGGTTCTCTCTAATTCTGGCTGCCGAGCGCTCCGGTTTAGCAGTTAAGTTCTGATAAACCGGTACCTTTGAATCTTGAATGTCGACAGAATCCAGTGCAACATGCAAGCCTTGTCTGGCCGAGCTCATCAGCGGTGAATGAAAGGCACCGGAGACGTTCAATTTGATCGCTCGTCGCAAGCCCATTTCCCCGGCTAATTTAATCGCCTGGTCGATAGCCTTTTGATGTCCTGAGAGTACGACCTGGCCGGGGCTATTCAGGTTGGCAGGCACGATGACTCCGGCTGCAGCGGCATCCTCACAGATCTGCTGGATCTGGTTTTCGGTGGCGCCGAGGATGGCCGCCATGGCTCCCGGCGCCATTTGGCCGGCTTGAGACATGAGTTCACCGCGGACTTTGACCACTTTCAGGGCGTCGATGAAGTCCAGGGCACCGGCGGCCACGACGGCCGAATACTCGCCTACGCTATGGCCGGCCGTGGCATCGGGAGACACGCCCAAATTTCCCAGGAGTAGATTGAGAGCCACACTATGCACAAAGAGGGCCGGTTGGGTGAGCTGGGTTTCTTTGAGTTGTTCTTCGGGACCTTCGAAGGAAATGCGGCGGAGGTCAAATCCCAAGGCTTCCACCGCTTGATCGTATAGATCACGGACCTCGGGGTAATGTTCATAGAGATCCCGTCCCATGCCGACCTGTTGGCTCCCCTGCCCGGGGAAGAGAAAGACGGCCATGGTTAGTGGATTTTACTCCAGCGGATGTACATGCCGCCCCAGGTAAAGCCGGCGCCGAAGGCGGCCAGGATCACATTATCTCCCGGTTGGAGCCGTCCATCCTCGACGGCGTCGGCCATTCCCAGTGGAATGGTGGCCGCGGTGGTATTGGCGTAGCGGTCAATGTTGGAGAGCAGTTGATCTTCGGTCAGGCCGAGGCGCTCAGCACTGGCGTCGATAATGCGTTTGTTGGCCTGGTGTGGGATAAAGAGGCGGATATCCTGGCTAGTGAGACTGTTTCGTTCGGCAACTTCAGCGCTGATATCGGCCATCCACTTGACGGCATACTTGAAAACCGCCCGTCCGTCCTGGACTAAAAAGTGTTGTTTATTTGCGACGGTTTCGGCGGTAGGTGGAAGTAGACTGCCGCCTCCTTCCATGTAGAGGTACTCGGCGCCGGAACCATCGCAGCGCAGGATGGAGTCAATGATTCCCTCGGTGCCCTCTTCGCAGGGTTCCAGGAGAACGGCGCCGGCTCCGTCGCCGAATAGAACGCAGGTAGCCCGGTCGGTATAATCCAGAATGGCGCTCATGGTATCCGCGCCGATAACAAGGACGTTGGAGTATTGTCCGGATTCGATCATCCGTGCGCCGGTGTCCAGGGCGAACAGGAAGCCGGAGCAGGCTGCGGATAGGTCGAAGCCCCAGGCCCGAGTGGCGCCGAGGTTATTCTGGACCAGGCAGGCGGTGGCCGGGAAGAACATGTCAGGGGTGACGGTGGCGACGATGATGCAGTCGATTTTCTTAGGATCCAGTTGCCGTTTGCGCAGTAGATCCAGTGCCGCCTGGGTGGCCATGTGGGAGGTAGCCTCTCCATCTCTCACCAAGTGTCGTTCCCGGATTCCGGTCCGGGACCAGATCCATTCGTCGGTGGTGTCGACCATTTTCTCCAGATCGAAATTGGAGAGAATTTTATCCGGCAGATACTTGCCAATGGCGGTAATCTTCGCAGTTCTACGCTGTTGTGACGACATGTCGTTCCTCAAAGATGTCCAGATGTGCTTCAATACCTCGACGAATACTTTCGAGTAGATTTTCACGATGAGCACGTACTGCGGTCCGAATGGCATTCATGATCGCCCGGGCGCTGGAGGTGCCATGCCCGATGACGACCACGCCATTGATTCCCAGCAGGGGGGAACCCCCATGCTCTTCGTAGTCCAATTCCTGGGCCAGATCTTTCAGTGCGGGGCGCATTACCGGCAGCGCCAGCTGCGCGATGGGATGTTGTTTGAGTTTATCGCGGGCCCAGCCGGCCACGTGCAGGACCATTCCTTCGACTATTTTAATCAGGACATTGCCGACGAAGCCATCACAGACCACCACATCGGCGACGCCAGCAAACAAGTCGCGGGCTTCCACATTGCCCACGAAATTATCCACGTGTTCGGCGAGCAAGGAGTGGGCTCTCACCGTTAATTCGTTTCCTTTGCCGGCCTCCGTTCCGATGTTGAGCAGGCCGATGCGAGGCCGGGGGTGATTGAACAAGTGAATTGAGTTCGCGCGGGCCATGAGGGCAAAATGCACGAGGTCACGGGCTCTGACGTCCACGTTGGCCCCGGCGTCGCAGAGTAGGAAGCCGCCGTGCGCGGTGGGGATGAGGGGGCAAACGGCCGGGCGACGAACTCCGGGGATGCGATGGAGCAGAAACAACGAGGCGGAGAGCAGGGCTCCGGTACTACCGGCGCTGACGGCGCCGTCGGCTTCTCCGCTCTGCACCAGTTCCACGGCGCGCACGAGGGATGAATTGCGTTTGGACTTCACGATGCGTGCGGGCCGGTCGTGCATATCCACTACCTGGCTGGCGTGGACCACCTCGATGCGCGTGGGATCAAAGGGGTGTTTTTTCACTTGGGCTTTCACGGCATCCTCCGGTCCGATCAAGATCAGGGTGATGTTCTCGTCGGGGCAATTTTGGAGGAAATCGGAGGCTCCCTGAACCGTTTGCTCGGGCGCGTGATCTCCGCCCATAGCATCAAGGGCTATGCGCATGGTGCCGGGTCGAACCTAGGATTGCCGGGGAGTGATAATGGGTCGTCCCCGATAATACCCGCAGTTGCTACAGGCATGATGGGGCAGTTTAGGTTGTCCACACTGCGGACAGTTGGCCGTCTGAGGGGCACTCAGGGTCCATTGTGAGCGCCGCTTGCCGGAGCGGCTACGTGAATGTTTTCGTTTCGGATGAGCCATGCTATCTCACTCATTCCCTTAATTTTTGTTTAATGGCCTTCAATCCTGCCCAGCGTTCATCGAATTCCTCCGTGACGCATCCACAGGATTGGTTGTTCAAGTCGGCACCGCAGGTTGGGCATAAGCCCTTACAGTCATCCTGACACAGCAGTTTCTGAGGTAATTCGACGTAGATAGTTTCCATCAGCGGGCCAGACAGGTCGACTTCCTGCTGCGTGGGTGGCAGTACCAGGATGTCATCTGCCCCGGTCTGCAAGTCCGGACGCAGCGTGGAAACCAGCCACACAGCAAAAGCCCCTTGGATGGGGAGGGAAGCCTTGCCTAAACACCGATCACAGGTTAGAATGAGATCGGTTTGCAGTGTTCCCTGCAGGAGGAGATCGTCTCCGTGCTGATGAACGTCGAGTTGTATCTCAACTTCTGTCCCAGGATTCCCCAGATCGTTGATGCCAATGTCAAAAAGAGTTACCCGAAAAACCTGAGGTCCTTCGAAATGCTGAAGGTCGCCTCGCAAAATTTTCATAAACGTTTAAATTAATAACCTATTATTTCGAGAACAACAGACTTTTGATTTACCACTTGCCACAAAGAGCCTCAATGGTAGTGTCGTATAACGGTGGTTGCTCATGATAACCTACCATTTGAACGCCGATATCCCATGCATTGACACCTGAAACATCTGGTCATGTAGTGACCGTGTACTCAGCGTTCGAGAGGGTCTGCATTCTGCTCCCCGGTCGGTAAGTCCTCTCCCGCGGCGGTTTCACCGGCACTTGGATCGGCCTGTTGTTCTGTCTCTACCTCTTCTTCATCCCTTTGTTCCAGCAGATTCTCATGATCGGTCTTGAACTTGTAGATCAGGAAGGATAGGCATTGCCCCACACTAATAATGGCGAGTCCATAGGCCCATGCCGAGCCGTAAATCAAGAGCAGTATCAAGGCAACCAGACTTCCAATGAAGGCTTGCCAACCGGTGGCGGCAGCCGGATCGATACTATTCAGTTTGGTCGAGGAGGAGAGGATCAGACCGACCCAGTCATTGTTCAGCCAAGTTGAGCTGGAGAAGACGATTTGTTCCGCCCAGGCGAGGATGGGAGCCAGTTTTTCACCCATGAGCCAATCGGCGGTAAACACCCAAGTGATGAAACGATATCCCAAGGTGAGGACCGTACCGTACACCATGACAGCGATGACGGTGAGCAGGGCAATAATCCCGGAGTAAATCACTACCCGCCAGATATGATTCCAAGTAATCGCGTAGGCCTGAAAGGTGCTTCCGACGGTATCATCTTCCCAAAGAGCAACAATAGCAGGTATGTAGAGGATCAGGACAACCAATACCACGGCTGAGAAGAGCGTGAATATAGCGCCCGCGAAGTAAATTGGAAGGAATCCGACGAAGATGACTTCCCCTACGAAGGGTATTTTTCCCACCAAGGCCATGAGGACGGCCATCGCCAGGAAGAAGGCTAGGATGAGGATCATGGTTATCGGGGAGAATATCACTACCCGCCAATGCTGTTTGGTGAAGGCGAGACCATTATGGAGGGCATAGAATGGATCGCCCTTGAGCTCTTTATAGGTGATCCGGGCGACGAGGGTAGCCGCCAGCAGTGTGGCCACCAACCAGAGGAGGAGTCCGAGGGCATAGACCACCCACGCGCCGGGGTGGGTGATGACTCCTTCAGTCAACGGGAAGAAGGGATAGAGGCCGTAGCGGTCCCACATAGTTGAAAACGATTGGCCGTCCACCCAGAAGGCAATATAGGTCAGTACGAAGTATCCGGGATATCCGGCAATGAGTCCGATCAGGTGGGCCCCTATTTTATTCCCCTTAAGGGCTCTCCTGGGCGCTCCCAGGAGGTCAATAACGTTAAAGTGCAGCTTTTCGGGCTCAAACACGGCCAGATATCTCCCTTAACAGTGTGGTGAAGAACTACGTTTCAGGCGTTACTGCTGGAGGTCGATGTCCTCTTTGCGCACGTTGTCGACCCAGGCTCCCGGGTAGACCGCATTGATCTCGGTCAGCAGCGCCCTGGCTTCCCGGACAGATGTGAAGTCGCCGATTCTCACACGCCACCAGACCTCGTTACGATCCTCCAACCAAACCCTTTGGATGTACGCGTCATAGCCAGCATCGGTGACCTGCTGCAAGATTTTCTGGGCTTGTTTGGCTGTTTTCCAGCTGCTCACCTGAATGGTGAAATGGCCTTTGACGACATCGCTCCGGTATTTCTTTTCGGGAGGTTTAGCCCTGGTAACTCTAGATGCAGGTGCCGGTTTGGCTGGCTTGGGGGCGGCTGGTTGAGCGGACGGTTCAGGCTGCCTAGCAGGAGCTGTTTCGGGTTCGGTTGCTGTGGCTGGCGTGGTAGGGGCGGCTGCGATCGGCTCCTCCTTCGGTACCACGGAGGTATCCTCCATAGCGGTAAAATAGAACTCATGGTCTGACACTTCTTCACCATAGGAGATAACGATCACCGCGAAGGCATAATCCCCGATGACATCCGGAGTGAAGGTAAACAGATTAGAGTAGGAGGAGAAATCGGGTACCAGCAGGCTTTCGTCGGGCAGGTCGAGAATGCTCCACCGATAGCTTATATCGAAGGCATCTTCCGGAGGTTCCACGATAATGGTTTCCGGTTCACCCACGAAGATGGGTTTGGATTCTTTCTTGCCCCACGGCAGATACTGGCAGCCGTGCCAACTAAGAATCAGAAGAACTGCAAGGACTTTGAGGTGGCGTTTCACAATCACACCCCCTTCGATGTTAGAGATTAGCCAAAATATCCTCAGTGGCGAAAAAGAATGCAACCTCTTTCTCGGCGTTTTCGTCCGAATCTGAGCCATGGACGGCATTTTCTCCCACACTGGTGGCGAAGTCTTTGCGAATCGTGCCTGGGGCTGCTTCTTGGGGATCGGTGGCGCCGATGAGGTTGCGGAATTCGGCGACGGCATTCTCTTTCCTCAAGACCAGGGGCATGCAAAGCCCGGAAGACATGAAGGTGGTCAGTTCTTTAAAGAACGGTCTACCCTGATGGACCTGGTAGAATCCTTCCGCCTGAGATTTGCTCATTTTGATAATTCTAGCCGCCTGGATTTCAAATCCAGCCTCCAGAATCCGGTCAATGATCTTTCCCTGGTGCCGGGCTCCCAGGGCATCCGGTTTGATAATCGCGAGCGTCAGGTTTCCCAAAACTTCCTCCTGAGACTAGAGGTCTTCCGGTTCAAGCCAGCACGCGCTTTACAGTTTCACCTATTCGCGCTGGGCTGTCGCAGACCTCAATACCGGCGGCCTGCAAGGTTTCCATTTTGCTCTGTGCGGTGCCTTGTCCGCCGGAGATAATGGCGCCGGCATGACCCATACGACGTCCTGGTGGTGCGGTGCGTCCCGCCACGAAGGCCACCACCGGTTTGGAGAAGCCGGTTTCCTGGATCCAGGCGGCGGCTTCCTCTTCGGCCGAGCCACCGATCTCGCCGATGAGAACCAGGGCTTCCGTTCCGGTATCCCCGGCGAATAGTTGCAGCAGGTTCAGGAAGGTGGAACCGATGATGGGATCACCGCCGATACCGATGCAGGTAGACTGGCCGATGCCCAGTTCGGTCAGTTGATAGACGGCTTCATAAGTGAGGGTTCCGCTCCGGGAGATCACGCCCACCTTGCCAGGGGTGTGGATGAACCCTGGCATGATACCGATCTTGCATTGACCCGGTGAGATGATACCCGGGCAGTTGGGACCGATGAGCCGCGTGTTGCTCTCGGTCAGCGCCCGGTTTACCCGGACCATGTCGAAGGTGGGGATGCCTTCGGTGATGCAGACCACGAGGTCCAAGTCTGCTCCGATGGACTCCATGACCGCATCAGCCGCGAATGCAGGTGGGACGAAGACCACCGAGGTGTTGGCACCGGCCGCTTCCTTGGCTTCCGCCACGGTATTGAAAATCGGTATCCCGTTCCCGTCCTTCTGTCCACCTTTACCGGGCGTAACGCCGGCGACAACCTGTGTGCCATATTCGATCATCTGGGCGGTGTGGAAGCTACCTTCACTCCCGGTAATGCCCTGTACAATCAGTCGAGTGTCGTTATTAACGAGGATGCTCATGCCTGACCTCCTGTGACAGCGGCCACGGCTTTCGATGCGGCGTCTTCGAGGGTCTGGGCGACAATGAACTTCAGCTTGGAGGCTTCCAGTAATTTTCGTGCCTCGGGGGCGTTGGTGCCCTCCATGCGCACCACCACGGGCACTTCCACGTGCACTTCTTTCAGAGCGTCGATAATGCCCTGGGCGATGCGATCACAGCGGACGATACCACCGAAGATGTTGATCAGGACGCCCTTCACATTGGCATCGCTGAGCAGGAGTCGGAAGCCATTGGCGACGGTATCGGAGCTGGCGACGCCGCCCACATCGAGGAAGTTGGCCGGCTCTCCGCCGTGGAGTTTGATGATATCCATGGTGGCCATGGCCAGACCGGCTCCATTGACCATACAGCCCACATTGCCATCGAGTTTGATATAATTCAGATTGTATTTGGAGGCTTCCACCTCCTGGGGGTTTTCTTCGCTGAGGTCCCGCAGGCCGACGATGTCCGGCTGACGGAAGAGGGCATTGTCGTCGAAGTTGATCTTGGCGTCCAGTGCCAGCACCTCCCCATCTTCAGTGACGACCAGGGGATTGATTTCCATGAGGGAGCAGTCATTGGCCTCGAAGGCTCGCCAGAGCGCCTGGAGGCATTTGATGCCCTGCTTGACCTGTTCACCCTCCAGTTTCAGCGCGTAGGCGAGTTTGCGGGTCTGATAGGGCTGCAGACCCAGACCGGGTTCAATCCACTCCTTGACGATGAGTTCGGGTGTCTCGGCCGCCACCTTTTCAATCTCCACGCCCCCTTCGGTTGACACCATCAGGACATATTTGCCGTTGGTGCGGTCGAGGACGATCCCGGCGTAGAGTTCCCGTGCGATGGGTTTGGCTTCTTCGATGAGGATGCGCTGGACTTCCTGGCCATCGGGGCCGGTCTGATGGGTCACGAGGCGCATGCCCAGGATCTCTCCGGCGACCCGGCGCACATCATCGGGGCTATCGACGAGCTTGACGCCCCCCCCTTTTCCGCGTCCGCCGGCGTGAATCTGAGCCTTCACGACGACCCGGCCACCGATCTTCCTAGCGGCCTCTTCGGCTTCATCCACAGAGAAAGCGGGATAGCCCCGGGGAATGGGTACGCCAAAATCGCTGAAAATTCCCTTGGCCTGATACTCGTGCACTTTCATATCGATGTCCTTCTATACATGAATAGTGGTCCCCCCTGCTCCGGTCACGGCGAGTTCGAGCGTCTCAATGTTGGTCACGATCACTTTGTGACCTCCTCCGTGGAGGAAATGCAGGGCGGCTTCGATCTTAGGGCCCATGCTCCCCGGCGGGAAATGACCCTCGGTTAGATAGGTTTGAGCTTGTTGTTCAGACATCTGACGGATGGATTGCTGGCGTTCGGTATGAAAATGAAGATAAACCTCCGGTACATCGGTAAGAATATACAAGTCTTGAGCCCCGATGTCTGCTCCAAGAACAGCGGCGGCGAGATCCTTATCGATGACCGCGTCCAGTCCTTCAAAATGTCCATTTTTCATCACGTAGGCCGGGATACCGCCGCCCCCGGATGCGATCACAATGGAACCCATTTCCACGAGATGTCTGATGGAGGTACTGTTGATGATGCGAACGGGTACGGGGCTGGGTACCACCCGGCGCCAGACGCCTTCTTCCTGTTGGCCGATTTTCCAGCCCAATCGTTGGGCCAAGTTTTGAGCTCTTTCGCGGGAATAGCGGTCACCGATGAACTTGATTGGTTCCGCCAGGGCGGGGTCGTTGGCATCCACGACAACCTGGGTAATGATCGAGACCACATCGCGCTCAATGCTCTCATCGATGAGCGCATTCTGAAGGGATTGTTCGATCATGTAGCCCATGGTGCCCTGGGTGGCGGCCACGCAAACGCCTAAGGGCATAGCCGGCACACGATCGGCAGCCAGCTCGACCCGGAGCAATTCCTCGCCGACTTGCGGCCCGTTTCCGTGGGTAATGGCCAGCCGGTAGCCCTGCTGAATGAAGGGCAAAATGGTGTGCAGTGCGGCCCGTGTCTGAGCAAACTGCTGGTGAATATTGCCCGTGGTTTCGCCGGGGGAGAGCGCATTCCCACCGATGGCGATGAGTACGGTTTTATCTTTCAGTACAGGTGGCATGGGAGGAACTACGGTTCAAGCAAATTTAGCAAGGGCATCCTCCAAGTCTGGATGACCTCTTTCCTGGAGCCGGTAGGTTACCCGGGTGGAAGGTTTATCAAAGTCAATGATCCTGCGGAGGTCAATGGGTGTTCCGATAATCACGGATTCAGCATCCGAATTATTGATAGTGGTTTTCAGGTCCTGCATTTGATCTTCCCCATAGCCCATAGCAGGCAATAGGACGCCGATATCGGGATAGTTCCGGTAAGTATCGGAGATGCTGTTGACGGCAAAAGGCCGGGGATCGACCAATTCCCTGGCCCCGTATTTTTCAGCGGCCACAATCCCGGCACCGAATTTCATATTGCCATGTGTGAGCGTAGGTCCATCTTCGACCACCAACACGCGTTTGCCCGCGATCAGAGCGGGGTCTTCCACCGTGATGGGTGACTCGGCCTCAATAATGGTGGCATTCGGATTGAGGGATTTGGCGTTGGCACGAACCAGATCCACGCCCTGAGCGGGGGCCGTGTCGACCTTATTGATGAGGACGACGTCGGCAATGCGGAGATTGATCTCTCCCGGGTAGTATTCCAGCTCGTGGCCCGGGCGATGGGGATCCACGACGGTGATCATGAGGTCCGGTTTGTAGAACGGGGTGTCGTTGTTGCCGCCGTCCCACAGGATTACATCGGCTTCCTTTTCGGCTTCTTCCAGGATGGCCTGGTAGTCGACGCCGGCATAGATAATGGTACCCTCGGCGATGTGGGGCTCGTATTCCTCCATCTCTTCGATGGTGCATTCGTGAGTGTTCAGATCGGCGAGTGAGCCGAAGCGCTGCAGCCGCTGCTTTGCCAGGTTGCCGTAGGGCATGGGATGACGTACAGCCACGATTTGTTTGCCAAAATTTCTCAGAACCTGGGCGACCCGTCGTGTGGTCTGGCTTTTGCCGCAGCCGGTTCGTACGGCTCCGATGGCGATGACCGGTTTTGAGGCGGTGAGCATGGAGGCGTGGATCCCGAGCAGGCGGAAGTCAGCGCCGGCGGCGTTGACTTGAGCACCCCGGCCCATGACGTACTGATAAGAGACGTCAGAGTAGGAGAAGACAACTTCGTCGACCTGGTGTTCGTGGATAAGCTGGACCAGGTCACTTTCAGGTAAGATCGGTATTCCAAGTGGATAGAGTGAGCCGGCCAGTTCGGCCGGATATCTGCGGTCGTCGATATTGGGAATCTGGGTGGCGGTGAAGGCCACAATCTCAACCTGTTCGTTGTCACGATAGAGGGTATTGAAATTGTGGAAATCCCGCCCGGCGGCCCCCATGATGATGGTCCGAGTCTTATTTTTAGTCATAATAATCAGTTCCTTTGCATGCTACATCTAACGCCCAAGAATTTGGAATCAGCTGCCGGTTCAAGTGCCTGTTTGAGCCGCTGGACGTGCTAGGTTTTCCTGGAGACCGATTTGGCCTGCAGGAATAATCCGAGGTAGTCATTCCCGCCTGCCTTTGAATCGGTGCCGGACATGTTGAATCCGCCGAAGGGGTGCACACCGACCAAGGCGCCGGTGCATTTCCGATTGAAGTAGAGATTTCCGACGTGGAAAGCATCCCGGGCTTTGTTCAGGTGATCAGGATTGTGGCTGTAGACAGCGCCTGTCAGGCCGAAAATGGTGCTATTGGCGATATCCAGTGCCTCGTCGAAATCTTTGGCTTTCATGACGGCCAAGACGGGTCCGAAGATTTCCTCCTGCCCTAATCTCGATTCAGGGTGAATATCGGTAAAGATGGTTGGCTCAAGAAAGTAGCCGGTGTCCGCGATCCGGTTACCGCCGATCAACAGACGACCTTCCTGATGTCCGATATCGATGTAAGATAACGTTTTATCCATGGCAGCCTGGTTAATGACAGGCCCCATAAAGTTATGCCGGTCCTTGGGTGGACCGACGGTGAGGGCTTCCGTTCCGGCGACTACTTTCTCGATCAGCGAGTCGTAGACTGCCTCATGGACGATGAGCCGAGAGCAGGCGGAGCACTTCTGACCCTGGAAGCCGAAGGCGGAGGCGACGCTTCCCTCTGCCGCGGCATCAAGATCTGCATCGCTGTCCACAATGATGGCATCTTTGCCGCCCATCTCGGCGACCACCCGTTTGATCCAGATCTGTCCGGGAGCGACTTTCGCAGCCCGTTCGTTAATTCCCAGTCCGACCTCCATACTGCCGGTAAAGGAAATGAATCGAATCCGGGGGTGCTCCACGATGAAATCACCGATTTCGCTCCCGCTGCCGGGGAGGTAGGTCAGGACGCCCGGGGGCAGTCCGGCTTCCACCATCGTGTCGGCCAGCAGCTGCCCAGTGAGGGGTGTATCGCTGGCAGGCTTGAGGACGACGGTGTTGCCGGTTGCAATGGCAGCGGAGGTCATCCCGGTCAGGATGGCCAGGGGAAAATTCCAAGGGGGAATGACCGCACCGGTCCCCAGGGGAATGTAGAACAGTTCCGGTTCCTCGCCTTCCAAGGGGACGATGGGTTGATGTTCAGCGTAGCGCAAGGCTTCCCGGGCGTAGAACTCGAGGAAGTCCACCGCTTCGGCCAAGTCGGCATCGGCCTCGATCCAATTTTTACCCACCTCGAGGATCATGACGGCGATGGCTGCATCGCGCCGCTGGCGCAGGATTTCCGCTGCCCGGAGCAGGATATTGGCACGATCGCGGGCAGCAGTATGTTTCCAGGACTCGAAGGTGCGGTTGGCCAGTTGGATAGCCTCATCGGCCTGGGCCTGGGTAGCTTTTTGAAAAGTCGCCAACAGCTCGTCGGGATTGGCGGGATTGGTTGTATTCAGTTTGCGATCGTTGGTATAGGATTGGCCGCCAATGACCAGGGGATATTCGCGTCCGGCGTTTTTCTCTAGTTCAGCGATGGCGGCTTCGACACCGGTGATATCGGCATCACGATCAAATACTCTAACAGGCAGGTTTCTAAACGGATCCATAGGCTACTTATCCAGTTAATGAGCACGCATTCGGTTAGTGTAACATAGCGGGGGATCAAAAAGCCCCGAAATTTAGAAGTCGCCATCAGTTTGGTACAAGGCAAATGGGGCCAATACCTGTTTAACCGGCTATGGTAGTAGAGCGGCCGAGGGTGGATGTCAGATGAGTCCGGTCGGTGGGCGAGGTGTTACCGGAAGGCTTTCAGAATCTGCCAGAGGGGCCGGCGCTCGTCCAAGCGATGCAGACCGGCCTGTCGGGCCAGCTGGAGGGCTGCTTCATATTCCTCCCCAGTAATAGGTCTGGTAAGTGCAGGATATTCGTGGGCTTTATATGCAGGACGATACTGGGGCATGACATTGAGATAGGTATGGGGTGAGATTTTTTGTGCCAGGAATTGCACAATTTCAGCCGTACCGGCGAGTTGATCGGGGAGGACCAGATGGCGCACCAGGAGGCCGCGGGTGGCGACCCCTGATTCGTCGAGCACCAGGTCGCCCACCTGGCGATGCATCTCCTGCACGGCGGCCTGGTTGATCTCGGGATAGTCGACCACTTTCGAGTGCTGGCGAGCTGTATCGGTATCCGCATACTTCATATCGGGCATATAGATGTCGACCACCCCGTCCAGCAGTTGGAGCATTTCCAGGGAGTCGTAGCCCCCGGTATTGTAGACGAGGGGCAGCCGCAAGCCCCGCTCGGCAGCGATGAGCAGGGCGGCCAAGATCTGGGGCACGACGTGACTGGGTGAAACGAAGTTGATGTTGTGGCAGCCCAGGTCCTGCAATTCCATCATCATGGCGGCCAGCTCCTCCGGTTCCACTTCCCGGCCGCCGGGAAACTGGCTGATATCGCTGTTTTGGCAGAACTGGCAGTGCAGGTTGCACAGTGAGAAGAAGATCGTCCCCGAGCCGCGCCACCCGCGGAGGGGGTCTTCCTCTCCCATGTGCGGTGCGACACTGCTGACCCGGGCCAGAAGGCCGGTATGACAAACGCCCTCCTTACCGGCGGTGCGATCCGCTTTACAACGCCAGGCACACACGTGACACAGTGACAGCAGATGATAAGCCTCTTGCACACGTTCGGCCAGCTCGCCGCTGCGAAGGAGGCCGAGGTAGGCAGGGTGAGTTCGCTGCCCAGTTTCTGTGGACTTATTTTTCTGCACCGCCAAGTCCAATCAGACGAGTAGTCCCTTCATTCGTAAGTATTCTCACTGGTGATGCCACTACGATTGCCCTAGAATAGCCTCGGCTTCGATTTCGATGAGCATTTCGGGCTCGATGAGGGCTTGCACTTCCACCAGGGTGGTGGCGGGTGGGTGCTGCCCAAAGAATTCCCGATGAGCCCGGCCGTATTCAGCCCAGCGGCTGATATCGGTGGTAAACATGCGGGTTCGGACGATGTGCTTGCTAGCGGCCCCCAGGTCGTGCAGCGCAGCCTGGATGATTTCGAGGCAACGTCGGGCCTGGGTGTAGGCGTCCCCGGGAGCGACGACGTTGCCCTGGTGGTCAATGGGTGCCGTGCCGGTCACGAAGATCTGGCTACCGGCCTTGAGGGCCCGGCAATAGCCAATTTGTGTTTCCCAAGGTGCTCCCGTGAATATTCTCTCAAACTTCATGTCGACAACCTCAATATTGTTGTTCCAGCGTGAATGGGTGATACCCTGAGGAGCCAGGATTACGTTTTGTGTTAAAATAGTCTCCAGGGAGGCAAATTACAATGACCGGCTATGGTTGCCATAATCTACGAAGATTCGTTATGATCTACGAGCGTCATAAATCGATAATTTTTATCGGGAGTAAAAGAGGAGTTCTGGCAGGCGAGTAGGATTCCGGATTCCTGGCGGTCAGTGTTTCTGAGACAATAAAATGGCTAGCAGCTGACACCCTAAACACCGGATGCAGAGCCGATTTAGGTTACTCATAAATGTTGAGTATAAGGGGATTGAGCATAACAGGAGGCGCCAAGGTCGCAGGATGAGTATTAGACCGGTGAACGGAGGACAAGATCAGATATCAGCGGATCATATATGCTCTGAGCGAGGATTCACTCCGGGATTTGCTAGCCATTTAACGGATAGCGACTACTTGGTCCCCAGTAATCTATCGATCAGTTTCCGCACACCGACGTTCACTCCCAGCCGGAGATCGCTGAGGAGTATTTCCGGCGGCAAGTCAGAGCGAAGCTGATCAATATCGGGTATTGTATCGATGTAAGGTCCTATAACGGGGGATGTAGCTGTTGTGAGGCGATAACCATTCGCGGGGCCTAAGATCCTGATACTCCCTTCTTCATCAACGTCGAAAAATGCGAGGTAGGCGTTCATCTGGAGCTGGTAGGTAGGTATTTCGGCGTCGACAGTACGCTCATAACTTCCAACCAAAAGCAGTTCGGCGTAAAAATCAGCTCCCATGTTTAGATAGGCCGGAGTACCGTTTTCCACAGGGATTTCCTCGACGAGGATAATGCGGTTCTTGGGGAGTTTATGATTGAGCGTTTGAATTATATTTGGCAACAGCTGCTCGTATAAGGCTGCCGGTGGCATAGTCCTCCGCCTTTCATCGGGTATCTGACGGATGGAGATCATATCGGTCAGTTCCAGTCTGTTTCGCCCCTCGCCCAGAATTTCCGGTACCATCACCCCGAGTGTTATCCGGCTATCGAGTTTTTCCTGGAGAACTTTTCTACTGCCACTGCAGGCAAGTAGAAGAAGCAGGCCCAGAAAAAACAAAATCTTGCGTTGGGGCATACCGAGCCGATTTGTATGAAGTATACTGGGTACCCGCCTGATTCCATCACAGTTATTATGTGATCTATAGAGAGATCGTATCATGGTGTATTTCCTTGATTGGACACAATTAGGTCATTGCGGATATTACTTGTATTCACATATGATATCAGCATGATACCAAGTGGACCATCAGGTGAGGCCGTACTCATGGGAAAACCTGTAAGATTCATGGGCTAGAGATTCCAAGCGTCTCGAGATTCTGCGAAAGGATCCATTTCAGATCTGACCATCAAAGCTCAGATTCGGCGTTCGTTTTGAGCAATGCATGTTCCCCGGGACTTGTTGCCACTTTGAACATGGGCCGAAGCCTATTCTTGGTTAGAAGTTATGACGAAAGCAAGGCCTCTGATTATCAGTTTCAGCAGGAGTTGACCATGGAGTCTCCCTAAGGATCTACTCCTAAGGGGAGTTCGACTGGACCAAATGGTAACCAGTCACCACCGGGTCCGCCGAAACAACCCATATCGTTAAGGCTGTCGTCTGGATCATTATAATTCTGATCCGGATTGCCGGCATCGACACATACAGACCTTGGTAAAAGGTGAAAATCTCCCGATTGCGGATTCGTGAACGATGGTTCACTGCTCATGTTTGTGGAATCAAGTGCTGCCCATTCAGGAGAAGAATCAGTGTAAAACACCAATGCGTTTCCAAACGCTACAATATTGCCAGCAGGTGTGTTATTCCATACAATGGAGTTTTCGATAACGGTATTACCCTGGTTATTTACATGAATGCCTGATGGTTGATTGTCGTAGATGGTACAGTTAATGATTCGTGAATAAAGAGATGATGCATCGGTATAAATACCACCGCCGCTTAACGCTGCGCTGTTCATCCAAATCAGACAGTTCTCTACTCGTACGGAATCATCAATATACAGACCGCCTCCCAATCCACCCCTGGTATCACGCAGGGCTTCGTTATTAGCAATTACACATTGCCGGATGACGCTCGAACCGGTGGCGAAAACACCGCCACCCAATGCAGCCTTTCCGCCTGTAATAGTAAAACCTTGCAAGAGTCCAGCTGACATCATTACTACCGGTAGATTTTCCGAATCCCGAGCAAGGAGAATAGTATTTACGGCTCCCTGGGTTGAGATCAGATGGATTGCTTTATTCAAGAAGTGAATGGATGAGGTCAGATAGTGGCCAGGAAGCACGAAAACGCTATCCTTATCATCCACGATCTTAGAGGCCAGGGCTTCGGGAATTGAGTCATAGTCGGTGGGGACAGTGATGTGTGTCGTAGGTCTGATGCTCACTTGGGATTCTGCAGAGCGGTAGTCATTATTCTGGCTAAAGACTCGAACGCGATATTTGAAGGTGGCGTCATCGTCGATTGTATCGGTAAATGAGTTTGCAAAGGGATTCTGCAATATCGCCACGACAGTCCAGGCGGTATCATTCAAGTCCATATTTAAACGACCAATGGTGAACCTGTCGAATGATTCGACGGTCACTTCAGTCCAAGCAAGTGATATATGGAGTGTATCAATTATAAGCCTGCCGTCGTACTCAATTTCGAGGTTGAACAGATCACTGTCAGGAGAGACCTGCGTATCAAACGGTCCCTTGCAGCCTATCCAGATCAGCAGATAAAGTACGGGTAGGATAGGTCGACGATGTTTCATAAGTCCAGTTTAAGCATGACAAGTTCTCGTCGAACCTCATAATACGCAAAGGGAACAGCAACATTCTCAGTTGGATCAGCGTAGGGGAGGTCATCATTGTACAGGTTCCAGATCGTGAAGGCCAGAGTTATTTTAAGCCGCCAGATTTGCCACCTCAGCGTGAGATTCAGGTTAGCGTTTTGACGTTTATCAAGATTGGTGGCTGGCCATCCATTTACAACGACGTACTGTGGGCCCTCACGCAGATAATCATACTGTACAATGAGCCAAGGCAGCTTAAAGTCGATCTGATATATCAGCCGGTATTGGGATTTGTTCGGAAAAAGCATTGGATCGCTAAGCGAGATCCACTGATAGTCTGCCAGCGCGGCCAGGCGATTATCCCACCACGCAACTTTTGCGCCTATCTCACTCCCACTAATTTGTGCACTATTCTTATTAAACGGAATGGGTGGACTATCCGGCACCTGGCGATATCCAATCTTTTGCCAGTACCGATTGTTGAAATAGTCGAATCGGAACTCAATCCCAGATACCAAAGGGCTATCCGGAAAGCCAGGTAGTTTCAGTTGGCAACCGATATTCGTGCTATTGAACAGTTCAGGTTCCAGAGGTTCCTTACGCAGATTGGATGACACCTCTTGGTAGCGGAAAAGGTCATAGAGGGATGGTACCCGCTGATTACTGCCCTGCCCCAAAAAGAGATCATATTCAAGATTCGGTAAATGCCCCGTGATCTGGCACCCGATGCGTGAAATCTGAGCTCGATCGTGGTACGAAAGATCCACTATCGAATCATCCGAAGGTATAGGCTCATTATGGGACTCTGTATACACCAGAGTCTCTTGATCATGGTAGGTCCTGATGGCGTCCCGACGGAACCCAGCCTCCCATTTTATATGGTCGACAGCCTGATGATCGGGATCACCCACCCATTTCGCGACGATAGATAAACCCTGTACTCTCCGGTCCAGGTGTGCGTCATCGGTGCTTTGAGGTTGATGGCCTTGGGTGAGTGCGGTCGCTTTCCCGACGAATGTCTGTTTCTGAGCCTCAAATTGAACGGTACCCTCGAATAGCCCCATAGTAAGTTCTTTAGATGCCAGGTAGAACTCGGTTTGGTCTTTCAGGTTGCTTTCCCGGTTGTTATAAAAGTTGTCAAGCCACGTCCACTTCCGGTGACTGACAGCCAGATGTGTGCCGTTAATAAAGCCTTGGGATCCTTTAAAGCTGATCCCCTTGAGTTGGGTGAGATCACTCTGTGCAATAGCCCCATGGGGGTACTCGATATAGTTTTCCAGGTTAAGCATTTTCCCCATGGTCTCACCAACACCGGTATACCATCCAGCGGTGGCGATCTTGTGGAGAGAGGTAAAGAGTGTGCGACCGTCGTAGAGTCTAGATTTTCCGGAGTATCGTCCCCCACCCGCAAAGGGGCCCAGACGTACTGAGCCGGAGTAGCTTAGATCGTGATCCTTGCTATCAGTAAGTCCATATCCCCTCGCATAGGACGCATGATTCCCATCAGGTTTACGCGAAGTAAGATTAATAACACCACCCAAGGCTTCTCGCGCCTGCAGTATTGAGCTCCCCCCTTTTACGATTTCCAGCTGGGCAATGTCATTCAGATCAACGACAGAGAGATCAGCGGCTCCAGTGTAGGCGTTGTTAAGGGGTATCCCGTCGAGAAATATGACCACTTCCTCCGGATTGCATCCTCTGATGCTCACAGTTTGTTTCCCGAACTGAGTGGTTGTTACCTTTATAGCAGCCAATGGTCGCAGGAGCTCTTCCAAGTCCCGGGTGGCTGCGGTCTCAATATCGTTCAGGGTGATTATATCCACCGGTGCTGAGAGGTCTCTGTCTATGTGCGGTTTCGCTCCTTCAACAGTAATAACTTCACCAGGAACCGCGGAGGGATGTAGCTCAACCACGATGGGGATATTGTCAGTTACGAGAATCATCCGTGTTTCATAGCCAATGTGGGAAACGCTGAGGGTGAGAGGATAGGTTTCGCTGGTAGAGAATTCAAAATCACCAGCATCGCTAGTAGTACCTCCGTCGTATGTATCACTCACCAGAATATTGGCACCAGGCAAGGGTGCTTCCGTCTCAGCGTCAATGACTTTACCTCGGATTATCAACTGAGCATGAAGATCCACTACCAGGAACAGGAAAAGCCCCAAGACAATGTCTCTGCCGATTGACTGTGAACCTATTTTGTTCATTGGAGGGAAGGTTACACCACGAGAAGACAATGAAGCAAGGTTCCTGCTTGCGATCATCCAACCAGGTAACCAGCCCAAGCCTTTGTGAAATGCACAATTGTTTCTTTTTAATATATATTTTTTGATTATTTACATTAATGAACTGTAACCAATGAACATGGTCCAAGTTTGATAAAAAGCGGGGATATACCGAGACAAAAATAACGTACGAATTGAAATCTGAAATAGTGTCATATTCTCAGTTCGTTCCCAAAGGGCGATCCCGTCTCGTCGGGTGCGCGGATTGATACCCTTTCCGTGGTGTGATGCAGGTCAAATTTTTCTTTGCCTCGGTTCAAATTCGGTTGTATACTTCGCTCGACTACTCGTTGCAGTCATACATGTTCGCAGAGAATTGGATTCAACTCATTAATTAGTAGTGGGGAGAGTCTTCGTAGCGTTCCAAGATATTGGTAGTTCGCGGTTATTGAATCGTGTGCCAGGGACCACAGACAGGAGATGCTCTTCAGGGGGCAGCTTTATACATCTTTATAATGGCGATTGTAGAAGGTGTCGCGTCTTCTACACCCCGGGAGCCAACGAAGCTACTATCCCCTCATCACATCATCAAATAAGAAGGCAGGAGCAATCATGAAACGGATACTACAAACCGCTGTCATTTTGCTCGTTCCCATTTACCTGTTCAGTCAGGAAACAGGCAAAATTGCGGGAAAGGTGACGGATGAAGCCACCGGAGATCCATTAACGGGTGCGAATGTGCTCGTTGAGGGAACGACGTTCGGTGCGGCAACCAACGTTGACGGTAGGTACGTCATCCTGGGCGTTCCTGTTGGGACTTTCACCGTAAGGTGCGAGTTCATTGGCTACCGGCCTGTGCGTCTCTCGAGCGTTGAGGTGCACAAGAGACTGACCACCGAGGCTGACTTTGGCATGAGCAGTGAGGCTCTGGAGCTCGGCGTGGTTGATGTGGTAGCAGAGCGGCCTTTGATCGTTCAGGATGCCACGAATACAACCCGAATTATTGATGCCGAAGTAATCAACAAGATTCCGTTGAGGGGTGTGGGCAATCTGATTGCACTCCAGACCGGGGCAGTTACGGCGGGCGCCAATATCTATGTCCGTGGCGCCCGGCAGGGCGACATCTCCTACTATGTGGATGGTGTTTACACGGTTAATCCCTGGAACCTGGCGAACACGACGGTTGTGAGCAACCGTGCCATGGAGGAAATCGCATTCCAGTCGGGAGGATTCGATGCGGAATTCGGTAACTCCAACGGCGGCATGGTAAGCACCACCACCCGCACGGGCGGTGAACAATGGGAGGTGTCGGCGGAATACGTCCAGGACCTAGGTGCCAGCAAACCTGGTACGGACAAGGATGCGCTCTACAGTTATGGTTACCAGCTCTATAATGTTAACCTCGGCGGATCTTTCGGAAACCGTATGCGCTTCTTTGGCAGTTACGAGCATCTCCACTCGGAAGATAATAATCCGTCCATATCCTCCTTCCCAAGTGTTGACCGCAGGGCCAGTAATCCGCTCAAGACCACTTACGAGCAAGTCATTCACAATGGGGACACTTCGATCGTCCAGGTTCTGGGCTACAGTTATGAGAGCCTGGAAGAGAACGATCCGGACTTTCTTGAGTTCGTCTACAATGTGAAGGATGACACCGTGTGGGGGTATCTGGGTGAAGACGGGCTCGATAACGACAACGATGGTCTAACGGACGAAGATGACGAGACCTGGAACGACGGTATCGCGAATGTTGAGAGGCTAACCAGGATCGTATACGGGGAGAATGGTCCGGATACGACCTATTACCTGACGGCCTATGATAATTACAAGAAGCTATACGGTAGAAAATTTGATACGGGTTATGACCGGGATGCCTTTGCTGCCAATCTGCTTATCGACCTCAAACCGCTGAGGATTAAGGTCGGTGGGCACTATACAGCTACATCCAGCCGTCCCTGGACATCGACTCAGTTTACGGGCTTCCCGAACTCGTTTGCCATGGCCAACACGGAGAATCACCCTCTGTATGAAACCACATCGCTCTCGGGGTATGCCAACCTCACTTTCTCACTCACCGAGAGTTCATTCATCAGGGCCAATTTGAGCTACTATGATTATCAACGGGAAGAGATGGATAATCGGCACCGTGATAATTTCCTGGCCTACGGCGATCCCCTCGCCGAGGGCAATGAGTGGCTCAGATCATACGGGAAAAATCCCATTGCCATGGCCCGTTTCGTGAACTTCGACAGTTACGGCACCGTGTACGACGATTACCGGAAGCGCCATTCGAGTTATATGGGTCTCAAGGGCGACTACGTCAACCAATTGGGGAACCACGAGATCAAAGCAGGTCTGTCATATCGTGCGCACACCCTCCGAGACTATATCCTTCTCCAGCCGATGGAGGTATTCGAGGAGACAGAGAAGGCCCGCCTGAACAATGCGGGTGTCGATCTTATCGAGGGTACGGCGGACGATCTGGCGTCAGATAATCCCAACTACATCGATATCACAACCGATGAATGGTTCTTTCAGACCTATCGTAACGCCTATACGCTGAATACAGGCTATACTCTGGATGGCAAGGAGAACGATAAATACAATTATGCCAGGAGCGCGATGCCGCCGGGCAAGCCGGTCATCCTGGGGTTCTATCTGCAGGACAAGATAGAGCTGGAGGATATGATCCTCAATGTGGGTATCCGGTATGACTACTTCGATTTCGCCACAGACGTACCGGAGACCTATGATTACCTCTACCTTAAAGACGGCCACATTGACCGGGAAACTTCCGGTTTCTCCGTTACGAAACCGTATACCTACCTATCACCCCGCGTTGGGTTCTCTTTCCCTGTGACCGACCAGACTGTACTGCATGCCCAGTACGGGGAGTTCGTGCAGCATCCGATTCTGAATCGGCTCTACCTTTCGGATAGCCGGTTGGCGGCCAATCTGACACAAGGTAACATGGTCGTTTCACCAAATGGGAAGCTGAAGCCTGAAAGAACCACGCAGTACGAAATTGGCTTCGCCCAGCAGGTGTCGGATTTTGCGGCACTTGACATTACCGGGTATTATAAAGAGGTTCGTGACTACACCCTGATGAAGAACCGCGATAATGCGTTCGTAGATAATGCGAAATTCAACTGGGCGCAATACGAGAATGGCGACTACGGTCTCGTCAAGGGTGTGTCTGCCAGTCTGACGGTGCGTCGGATCAGGGGTCTGATGGCCCGGGCCAGCTATACTCTCCAGTGGGCGAACGGTACGGGTTCTGATCCCATCACGAACTGGAACATTGCCTGGACCGGCGACCAATACCCAACCGCAGTCAATCCACTGGACTACGATCAGCGCCATACGGGTTCGGTCATGGTGGATTATCGCACCGGGCAGCTGTTCGGGCTGTTTGAGTTGGGTACCAATGCGCTATGGCGGTTTGGGAGCGGTCTGGCCTACACGCCGTCACTCCAACAGTCCGAGGTTTTCGGCCGCGGGTGGTATGCTCCAGTTGCGGGCATCAATTCCGGCTATGGGCCGTGGACGTCAAGTATGGACCTACGGCTAGACCTCGATACCATCGCCGGCAGCGGTGTTTCCCTGTATGTTCTCGTTCTCAATGCCTTTAATAGTGAGAACGTCATAGATGTTTATCCTACGACGGGAGAGGCAGGCACCGATGGCTGGCTGGAAACACCTGCGGGTCAGGTATGGCTTCTGGGCCGACCGGAGAGTGCCAGCTACTACGATGACCGGCTTCGGGACCCAGGCAGATGGGATAATCCCCGGATCGTGCGCATCGGTCTGACCTACGGCCTTTAATCCATGAAGGCCGAACTATTGAATTGTGTTAACCTCTCAACTTAATTGAGGATGGTAAGATGCAACGATATTCAATCTCACGCGTAAATAAGACACTTCGAATAGTATCGGTCAGCCTGGTCCTGCTTCTTGGTGTCTTGATGGCGGCGGAAAGGGCTGGGGTTCAGCCCTCCCTTGCCAAGACCCTCAAAAAGGACACCGGGAAGTTCGACGGCAACCGGATCAACGATGACCTGGAAAACAACGGGATGATCGTATCCCACCGTATTACGGGTCACTCCGGGATGGAATGGCCGAAAGGCTCCCATCTGTATATTGACTATGCATCGGGGATCTGGGTTGTCGGGAAGGTTGGAGCTGACATCCGCACGGCGGTGGGCGAGTTCGCCCCTGAGTTCGTACCGGGACCCTACGGTTCGAATTCCGGAGATGCAATCCACCAGCTGTACATCGTGAACAAGGGCGACCTGGCTGATCCCCTGGCGAGCGAGGACTTCCAGAACTGGCCGGTTGATCTAGGCGCCCCGTGGGTTGACGAGGATGGTGACGGTGTGTACACGCCGATGCCCCTGGGACCCGATCATCCCGAGTTTCTCGGTGACCAGGTTATCTGGTATGTCATCAATGATGGGGATGTAGCCGAACACGGGCAGATCTTCAAAACGCTGCCACTGGGAATCGAAGTCCAGGTAACGATTTGGGGATATGATCGACCGGATGCCTTCGGTGACATGATGTTCGTGAAAGCCCTGATCATCAACAAGGGCGGCAATGACATCACTGGAACCTACATCGGTTTATGGAACGATCCTGACCTAGGGTATGCAGGTGATGACTTTGTAGGCTGCGATACCACCCTGAGTCTAGGGTACGTTTATAACGATGGGGCGGATGACGACTATGGTACGGAAGCGCCGGCCTTGGGCTTTGATTTCTTCCAGGGACCCATAGTGGAATCGCCCGGTGATACGGCCTTTGCGTTTGGCAAGTACCACCCTGGGTATAAGAACCTGCCCATGAGTTCGTTCAATAAGTACATCAACACGGATGATCCAAACTGGAACGATCCCAATACGTCCGACGAAGCCTATAACCTCATGCAAGGTCTGAAGAAATCGGGTGATCCTTTCATCAATTCAGAGACGGGAGAGGTGACTACATTTGCCTATCCTGACGAACCGGCAGAGAATACCGGTTTTGGCGACGGCGTCTGGGTTGACGCTGATGACCACTCCTCAGATGACCGGCGATACTTGATGAACACCGGTCCTTTCAACCTGGCAGATGGGGATTCACAGGAGGTGGTATACGGAATCGTAATTGCCCAGGGCGCGGACTGGGCGGCTTCCATTGCTCTGCTGAAGGAAGTAGATGCATTGGCGCAGCTGGCCTATGACATCCAGTTCGCACTGCCGGAATCACCGACCAATCCCACCGTTTCCGTGTCACCCTATAAAGAATCCATCATCCTCAACTGGGATGATGGCGTGAATGCGGCAGAGGCCTACGAGGCGGTCGATGTCATTGACAAACTGCCCGTTCCGGTCTCCTATGATACGAGCTACGTCACAGATATCGATTTCACTGTGGCGTATGATACGACTATCGTTGGGACGGACACCACCATTACCGCCGATACGTCGTTTTTCTTCGTCCAGGTCATAGACAAGATCGATACGACCTTCCAAGGAGAAGACACGAAGTTCGTCTTCCAGGGGTACAACGTGTATCAGGTGGAAACCGCCACGGGTCAGGGGGCTGTCAAGCGGCTAGCCACCTACGATCTTATTGATGGTCTCCAGGAGATATATGATGTGGTGTTCGACCCTGTTCGGGGCGAGAATGTCAATGTGCGGGTACAATTTGGGTCCGATAGTGGCATTCGCCGCAACTTCTTCGTGGAGGTGGACGCCCTGGGAGGTGGAATTCCTCTCAAGACCAACCGGGCTTACTATTTTGCTGTGACGGCCTACGGGTATAATCCCTATGGTATTCCGAAGACACTAGAGAGTCCGATGAATATCATTACGATACGTCCCCAGGTTCCCACGACCCAGGATCCGGTAGCCCAGGCAACCGTCAGTGACATCACTGCAAGCCACACTGCAGGTGCATCGGACGGATCGGCCAGGGCGTTGGTGATCGATCCTCTGGCGTTAACGGGCGATGACTACGAAGTTACCTTCCACCTGAATGAGGACAGTACAGCCCTTGTCTGGGACGTGACCAACACCACCACCAATACGGTGCTGGTGTCCGGGAATCCCATCCAGGGCGGGCTCGATATGGAAACCGGGGATGATGTTGGCGAGGATGCCAATCCGATTGTCGATGGGATACAGATCATCGTAAGTGGACCGCCAAACGAGTTCAAGGATTTCTATGTTACCGCAAATGCGAGTGGGACTCTTGCCACACCTGCACGCGCGAGTGCACAATGGTATGGGTATCCAGGGCTTATTGATCCAGCGGGCGATTATCCCGGTGATATGATGACAGATGGAACGTGGTGGTTCATCGGTCCCAGCAATCATGACAACATCGATTATCAGGATTTCTATCCTTATGTGACTCGTTATGCCGGGGGATATGGAAATCCGAGTGGTGGGATGCAATATCTGATTCCTGACGATTTTGAGTTCCGCTTTACCGCTACCGGCAGCAAGATGCTTAATCGGGATACAGAACTGGTGGTTGATACGCCGCTGGAAATCTGGAATGTTGGTGATGTCAACGATCCGGCGGACGACTTTCAGCTAATGGGCATATTCAACGACGATGATGGCGATGGTGCATGGAGCATGCTACAGGAAGATAGCCCGATGTCAGGTGCCGATAATGATCCACACATGGAGGGATTCTATGTCCTGGAGCATGCTGACAGAGCGCCTGGTAGTGCCGGCTATGAGGCCATGGTAGCTGCCCTTACTGCTGATCCCAATGCGAGTGGGGCATATATCTGGGCAACCGGCCCTGGACTACCCCTCGCAGTTCCTGGTCAGATCACCAGAGTCGTATTGCTGAATATGACATTTATATCGTGGAACGGCGGCGATGTGACCGCTGCTGACTGGCCAGCAGGTGTGGTAACGATGCCTGAAACAGGAAGCGTATTCCGGATGGTGACGACCAAGCCCAACACGGCTACCGATGTCTTCACATTCTCAACGGATAGCCTGATGGCTGCCACCCTGGC
>CP070656.1:2080839-2087009 GCA_020355065.1 Fidelibacterota bacterium
CCAAAGCCCCTATCTCAATTATCTGGGATGGGGGCTTGGTATATGCCGCGGCTGAGTTATCAGATCATTGCAGTAACCATCGCCAGAGAACTTAATTAACCTGGATCAAGCCGTATAATGAGGTGGTCGCGGAAGGTAATTTCAAGGTCACCGGTTGGCCCGTGTACACTCCCCAGCGTCTCGCCTGATTCGATGTTGTAGGCTGTATACAACCGATTCTCCAATCCCCTCAATTCAACCTTGCCTTGCCATAGAGGTAGTTCCCCCAGCTTGTGTTCAAAACGGCGAAGCATCTCGGCACGCTGCTCAACCTCGTGCTCGAACCAGGGTACTCCTTCCGGACCGTTGATCCCGGGTTTCAGGAAGGTGTAATAATAGCTCTCCCCTTTTCTTACGGCGTAGGTTTCCGGAGTGTCGTGGCCCACATCGTAAAGCTGCAGGTACTCACCCGAGCTGAGCCGGTGCTGATTGTATAGACCGTACCACTTCTTGAACTGGCCGTATTCATAGTCGGACAGCACCGTGTACTTGGTGGTAACCAGGCCGCCGCAGCCTACCTCCACCGGGAAATAGTCGTTGTAGCGTTCGTGGAAATCGTTATCGACGCACGCTGTGGGGCCCAGCAGGGCTTTGTAGGTTTTGACCCGGTAGCGCGTGGAGATGGTCATATGGGGTGGATCGGCCGTGACCGGTCGATTGCCCCATTGAAGGTAGTACGGACTGGCAAGGGCCCCGCACGGGCACTGCCCCAGGATGAAATCGCCCTTTGGCTTAAGCTCCTTGACACGCTTGTAGATTACGCGGAAGATATCCTCGTACGCCGCGTAGGAGTCGTCCGGTGAGTTGTGGTTGTGCCCGGGATTGTAGCAGCGGGGTGCCACGTAGATCCCGTCCAGCTTGAAGCCGTCGAATCCATACTCGGTGATGAACTTCTCCGTAAGGTCCTCGTGGAAATGCAGGACCTCCGGCACGGTTGGGCAGAGCATCAGGGCATTTCTCCAGTGGGAAGGTACCGGATTCCCTTCCGCATCCAGCACCAGCCAGTCGGGGTGCTGGCGGGCCAGCTCCGGTCCGGCGATACCGGGTACCCACCAGATGACGGCCCGCAATCCATTCTCATGGAAGCGGTCCACCCACTCGATGAACTGGCGCTCGCCGTCCGGGAACTTCGCCAGCGACACCTCCCAATCCCCGAAATTGTCGAACCAGCCGTCATCCACAGTGACCGATTTGATGCCCAATTCCTGGAAGGCCTCGAGCCGGTCCAAGCCGTGACTCAGCTGCCAGTCCCGCTTGTAGCCCCAGTTGCACCAGAATGGATCGTAGCCGAATTGGGGACACGGTTTGGGAGTGATGCCCCGGTCCGCCATCAGGCTGGCATACCGCATCAAAGGAGTCGCATAATCCAGCTTGTGAACGATGATCGCGGTCTCCAGGGCCGTGTACGAATCACCTGCTGACAGCGTTTGTCGAGGCTGCTGGAGCAGCGAGATGTTCACCAATCCTTCTTCGTCCACCGCAGCCGGCATCTTGATAATGTGGGCCCGTTTTTCCACCGATGCGATCGCCATACCCATCTCCGGTGCCCAGATGTCCATCAGCGGGACGCCGCTGATCAGTTCCGAATCATTGCGCAGCTGCAGGTCGGCCGTGACCGGCAGCACGTTAGCCCGGCGATGCCCGTGACTGCCCGGCACGATCTTGCCGTAACCGAAAAAGCCCCAGAAGTCGTACGCTTCCTCGCCGGGGGCTACTCGTCGGCGATCCAGCCGGAAAGCATCGCTGGTGACTTCATCCAGCCTGAGCGGGGCATCCGCCTCCAGAACTAGGTAGCTGGTATTCACTATCGCGGCATCGGGATATCTCTCATACAAGTTGATCTGCAGCACCTTTTCGATCAAACTATTCCGCGGACCTTGTGCCTGGGCACGCACGGTCAATCCTTTCCCCTCCCCATGCATATCCCTGACGGTTTCGAAGCGGACCGACTCAGGCTGCAGTACGAACTGATCGACCGCTTGGCCGTCGATGGTCGGCAAATGTGTTGCCGGGGAATGATCGGGATCGGTAGTCACCAACGAGAGCTCCTCACCATCATCAGAGCGGTATCGGACAACTATCCTGGTGGATGGCAGGATCTCCAGACTAATGACCTGATGTGTCAGGCGGAGAGTGCCACTTTCCTGTTGCTCGAAGTGGATCACCCCAACCTCACGGGTACAGGTCAGCATGGCGGCCAGCAGGAGGCCCGTGAGCAGTGTCCGTAAAAGCGTGTTTCCATATTGCATGGTGTGCTCCTTGATGTGGTGTTCATCCCTGTACTTATAGTTTATCGAAGCCGAAGGTCTGCGGCCACCCGGGGAATTGTGCGGCCTGTCCGTGGCTAAGATCGGCGTCAAACGGGTAGCATTCCAGAGTGATCTGCCGCTTGGCCTTGTCGACGACTACCCGGCCGTAGCCGTCCCCCTTGCTGACCCGCTTCCGGATCACGTCGTCATCCTGGGGCAGCCAGGCCCGCGTTCTGCCCAATCTCATAACGTCCGGGCTTCCCGGATTCGCCACGGCGATCATACGGAAATGGTTACCGAATCCATCGCGGTAGTCTCCCGATACATCCGGGACTACCCCGCTCTGCTCCCATTGAGTAAGCAGCGGTTCGGGAAAGAACCAGCGCCAATAGATGTTACCGACCGCCGGTACGCAGAACTGCAGAGCGGCGTCCCCCGGTTTCTCGATCCCCATGCGGATTACCGTGCCCAGGTGCTGATCACCGGCAACTATAAATGCCCGGGCTTTCCGAAAGGCCTTCAGAGCCCGATCGCGTCCCTCCTTGGGATACCCCCCCGAGTCATAATCCTTCATTCCCAGATCGTCCCAGGCGGTGTGGGTGGACGCATAGGTGGTCTGGCTGATCACGACCTTCACGGCCGCATTGGCCTTATCACTAGCCCACTCGTCGAGAAACCGCAGCTGCGGCGTTCCCAGCAAGATCTCGTCCGTGGGAGTGTAGGAACCCAGCGGCGGAGGAGATTTGAATTTCCGGTCCTCCAGGATGGCGAAACTGATCCCACCATAGGTCAGGCTCCCGAAGTAGGTCTGGATGCTGTTCTTCATCGGTTCCGTAAAGCGATAGGGGTCCGGATTATGGAGACATTGGGTACGTTCAACCAATTGCACGAACAGGGGATCCATCATATAGCCGCCGGTATCATAATTATAACCGGTCAGGTTCAACGCCCCGGAATACCCCCACACGTTCCCGGCATACACATCGTGATCATCGACCTGGCAGATCACCGGGCGATTTCTGGTCACCTCCCGGAAGGACCAGTGCCACAGGTACCATTTATACAGGTAGTCCAGCACCGGGAAGCGGTCCCGCCGGTCCGGCTTGGTCGGATTGTTCTCGTAGATCTGGTCCCCGGTGAAGAAGATGATATCGGGATCCTGCGCTTTAATGTTGGCCACGGTCTCGCTGTGCGGAAACCACATATTGCTGGGCGTCCAGCGTCCGCTGGGCGGCTGATCCTCCACGGCCTCCGCGCCTTCGCCCAGGCGATCCGAATCGGCCCGCCGACCCATGACACCCATACCCGTCAGCGCCACGAAGGAGACCACCTCCTGATCTACCGGATCACGCCGGATGATTCCCGGGTATACGTGATCCTTCTGCCATTTGTCCCGGAACGTGACCCGGTACTCATACTCCTGGGAGCCATCCCAGGGCTCGATCCGGAAAAAGGCCATGTATTCGGGCTGCGAGATCCGGGCTACATCCGCTTTCTGCCACGTCCCGCTGCCCCGCTTGCGGAATTCCAGCCGGGCCAGGAGGGGCGCCGGGTGGCGGTCGAGCAAGACCCCCGGCCAGGCCAGCGGCATGAACTGTATCGCCATCCTCAGCACGTCGCCGTTCAGGGAATACAGTGCACCGGCCACCGGTCCGAATTGCCGGTCAGTGCGTATCCGGATCATCGGACCCCAGCAGCGAAAGTCCGCGAAGGCCAGCGGTGCTTGAAATCCGGCTTTCCCGGGATGAGCCACCAGCGCCAGGGAACCGCGGATGTCACTGGCCGGACGATGCTGCAGCACGGCCGTTCCCAGGAATGTTCCCCGCCGCACGTCCCAGCCTGTCAAGGCGAGGGTGTAATCGTCGTCAGATTCCTTACGGACGGTCAACTCGAGAAGCATATCCCCCTCGCACCTGTCGATGGAGCTCTCTCCCGGGATGTACTCGATGCCATCCAGTTCCGGGTAGACGTGGCCGTGTTCTTCATCATGGTTGTTGCGGAAGGTCAGCCGGTTGGCGGCATAATCCACTACGCACAGCAGGCCGCCCCCCAGACCGGAAAAGGCCTGCACCACAGCGGCAGCCCGGTAGTCCAGCCAGCCATTTCCGGCACCGATTAAAAATCCCGCCAGGCTCTGGTCTTCACGCAGAGCATTCACCGGACCCTTGACCTGTACGGCCAGATGAAATTCCTCACCCTCTTGAATGGACACTTCCCTCGTGATGGCGTGCACGGTCCGCATGGGCGGGTGAGCCGTAGCGGTTATGCATTCCAGTCTTCCGTTACGGACCTGCCAGTCCTGGAGCCGGTTAGCCCACAGGTTCGGCCCCACCCAGCGGCGCTGGTCGATATGCCCCCAGCGTTCAACCAGACCGGGACGGGCACCAACAACAGTGTGTAAAGCATCAACCCGCGTACCGTCGGCGTACTTCCAGTTCCCGCCCGGCTGATAGGTAATCTTGAGGAGACCGGATTCGGCCAGTGAAGCGGTGGTTTCAAGGTAGACCTGATGGGCGGTCACACGCGATACCGTCACCTCCAGGTCCTTCTCGATGGACCGTTTCCCATCAACATGCTGTCTGGTGAGCTTCAAGCCGCGGCTGGTGATGCTCTCCACATCGAGCGGCTGCGCAAAACGGATGACGATCGTCGAATCGCGCCCGGTGGGAACGGTCACCTGAACGTTATCGTTCAAGGTCGTTGCCGCATTCTCGCCTACTGTGCAGCTGAACAGCAAGCAACCCAGCATGGAACGTACCTGTGCCTTATACGATATATCCACGATGAGTATCCTCTTCGTCTTCTTTTTAAAAAGACCAGCTTTTGATGATGAGCTGATCACCCAATGTATCGAACCGGATTCTAAAAAGCAGAGAGGGGATTCCTCATCGAATCCCCTCTCACACTTACATGCTATGCTCCGAAATAGATCGTTCGCGGACGACCTTACTTCAGCAGCAGCATCTTCATAGTCTTGGTGACGTCTCCCGCTTCCAGGCGGCAGAGGTATATGCCAGTGGGAACGGTATTGCCACGGCTGTCACGACTGTTCCAGGTAACCGAGTGAGTCCCAGACCTGCGAACTCCGTCCACCAGCCGGATCACTTCCTGCCCCAGCAGGTTGTAAACGGTCAGCTTCACGAAGCCGGCGGCCGGCAACTTGTACTCGATTGTGGTTACCGGGTTGAACGGGTTGGGGTAGTTCTGGGACAGGGCGTATTCCTCGGGGAACAATAGGTTCTCGAGGTCCCGTACCGAATACGGGGTGCCCTCGAACTCGATGGCCCCGATATCAGGATTCTCATCCCGCAGGTAACCGAAGAAGTCGTTGTCCGGAGCGTAGTCCGGATTGGCGGCACCGATAGCGTTGATGCCGTCCAGGAGCATGAAGTCCTCAGGTGTCACCACGGAAGCGAAGACAGTTGCCACGCCAACTCCTGCAAAGAGCGGATAGGCATCCTGGAACCACATGTCGGGGATGGAATCGTAAGCGGCCTCCGCTTCGAACATGGTCTCCCGTGTCGCATCGAAGGTTAGGGTATCTCCTAAGGGTGTAATGACCGAATCCGGTCTGGCGATCATAGGATGCCCGTAGATCGCATGCGGACCGCCCGGAAGGCTGCTCGAGTCACAGTAGTATCCATCCGGACCAACCCTCATCCGCAGCAGTTCGTCATCCCGGCTGCTTTGCATCGAAGTATCGGTTACGTAGTAGTTGTAATCGATCTCGAAGGGCAGTCGTACCGATGCAGCTGAATCCGGCTTATTATCGTGGAACCAGGTATAGCCCCTCATGGGATAGGCGAACATGTTGTTCATACACACCACGCTGCATTGATCGTAGATCTTGGCCAAATGGTCGCGATCCCCACACTGGAAGAA
>CP070656.1:2087109-2089929 GCA_020355065.1 Fidelibacterota bacterium
GCTGGAGCAGCAGCCATCCAGGTCAATACGGGCACCGGCTGCCACTTGGACGCCCGGATGGTGAAGGACGCGTTGGAGCAGCTGGACGTACCGGCAGGCGCAATCCTGGCGATCGAGAATGTAGGCAACTTGGTATGCCCCGCCCTGTTTGATCTGGGTGAAGCCCGCCGGGTCGTCATCGTGAGCACCACGGAGGGAACGGATAAGCCGCTCAAGTACCCCACCATTCTCCGCGACGCGCATCTGTGCATCATCAATAAAGTGGATCTGCTGCCCTATGTCGATTTTGACCTGGATGCCTTCATGGAACATGCCCGCAAGGTCAATCCCGATCTGCAGTTCATGGCGCTATCTGCCAAGACAGGCGAGGGGCTGGAGCAGTGGATCGCCTGGCTCCATGAGAATCAGCTCGCCATTCGCGACAGCGACACCGTTGCCAAAGGATCATAACACCATTTATGCAGACTGAAGGAACTTGCTTTAGAGGAGTGTGAACATGTGTCTTGCTATACCAGGGAAGGTTGTGGAGATATTTGAGGAGGCAGGCCTGACCATGGGCCGCATCGATTACGGTGGCGTAATCAACAAGGCTTGTCTGGCCTATCTGCCCGAAATTCAAGTGGGTGACTACGCCATCGTCCACGCCGGATTTGCCATCAGCATACTGGACGAGGAAGCGGCCCAGGCTTCATTTGAAGCCTGGGAGGAAATGATCCGGAAAGCACGCGAGGCAGGTATCACCCTGGATGAAGAAGGCCTGATCCCGGGAGGCACGCTGCCTTGAAATACTTGGATGAATTCCGTGATCCCGAAGTAGCCCGGCTATACCTGGAGCAGCTCGAAGAAGTCGTTACCCGGCCCTGGAAGATCATGGAAGTTTGTGGCGGGCAAACCCATGCCATCATGCAGTACGGCATCCAGGACCTGATCCCGGATGCCATTACCTTGCTGCACGGCCCCGGATGTCCTGTTTGTGTGACGCCCCTGGAACAGATCGACAAGGCCATCGCCATCGCCGGTCGCCCAGACGTGATCTTCACCAGCTTCGGGGATATGCTGCGGGTTCCCGGGTCCGAGAAGGATCTGTTCACCGTCAAGGCGGAGGGAGGTGACGTTCGGGTTGTTTACTCACCTCTGGATGCCCTCAGAATTGCGAAGGAAAATCCTGACAAGGAAGTGGTCTTCTTCGCGGTGGGCTTCGAAACCACGGCCCCGGCCAACGCAATGGCTATCAAGCAGGCGGCCACGCTGGGCCTGGCCAACTTTTCCGAGATCGTATCCCAGGTACTGGTCCCACCAGCCCTGGAAGCCATCCTCACCGCACCAGACAACCAGGTGCAGGGTTTCCTGGCGGCCGGGCACGTCTGTACCGTAATGGGCTACCATGAATACGAGCCACTGGCAGCTAAATATCAAGTGCCTATCGTGGTGACCGGATTCGAGCCCCTGGATATTCTAGAGGGCATTCTAATGGTGATCCGGCAGCTGGAGGAGGGGCGCCACGAGGTGGAGAATCAGTACCGCCGGAGCGTGGAGCGGGCCGGCAACGAGCCCGCCCAGGCAGTGATCCAGGAGGTCTACCGGGTGGTGCCGCGGCAGTGGCGGGGCATCGGTGAGATCCCCCGGAGCGGACTGGGACTGCAGCCGGAATACCGCGCCTACGACGCCGAGCTGAAGTTCAGTGTGGACACGATTCAAACCCTGGAACCGGAGATCTGCATCAGCGGTGAGGTGCTCCAGGGCTGGAAAAAGCCCGGCGATTGTCCGGCATTCGGCAAGGAGTGCACTCCGGATACGCCCCTGGGCGCCACCATGGTCTCAACCGAAGGAGCCTGCGCGGCGTACTATCGCTATCAGGGAGCGACCGCCCAAGCATCATGAAACTCAACTGTCCCCTGCCCTTCGAAGATAACGAGAAGATCACCCTCGCCCACGGGGGCGGCGGGCGCCGCATGGCCCAACTGATCCAGGAGGTCATCCTCCCCCACTTCACTAACGGCAAGGTGGAGAATATCCACGACGGCGCTATCCTGGAGTTCGGTTCCGAGCGCATCGCGTTCACCACCGATTCGTACGTGGTTACACCCACGTTTTTCCCCGGCGGCAACATCGGTGATCTGGCGGTGAACGGCACCATCAACGACCTGGCCGTGTGCGGGGCCCGGCCGCTGTATCTCAGCTGCGCCCTGATCCTGGAGGAAGGTTACTCCATGGAATCGTTCCGTCAGGTGCTGGTCTCCATCGGCGACGCGGCCGACGCGGCGGGCGTGGCACTGGTGACCGGCGATACGAAAGTAGTGGATCACGGCAAGGGCGATGGCATCTTCGTCAACACCACCGGAGTGGGTTGGGTGCTACCCAATGCACACATCGATCCACGTCATGTGAAACCGGGCGACGTGGTGATCATCAACGGGCCGGTGGGTGACCACGGCATGACCATCATGTGCCAGCGGGAAAATCTCACCCTGGAAGGCGACCTGGCGAGCGATACCCGGGCCCTGCACCGGGAGGTGGAAGGCCTGATTGAGGAATTGGGCCAGGCCGTGCACTGCCTGCGAGACATGACCCGAGGCGGACTGGCCAGCGTGATGAACGAGATTGCCCAATCAGCGGGCGTGACCATTAGTTTGGAAGAGAATGCAATCCCGGTGAATGCCCCGGTCAAAAGCGCCTGCGAACTGCTGGGGCTTGATCCGCTCTACGTAGCCAACGAGGGCAAGCTGGCCATCTTTGCCGAAAGCGGGACGGAGGATAAAATCCTGAGCATTCTGCATAAGATCGATCCCGCCAACCAGCCTTTGGTGGTGGGTCGGGTTA
>CP070656.1:2090029-2100445 GCA_020355065.1 Fidelibacterota bacterium
CGATTATTTTGATGTTTTCAGTACCCTTTACAGGGAGGACTGGTTTGAACAGATTGCCTCCTGGTGCCAGGACCACAAGATATGGCTGCCCGGTCACACTCTTGAGACGATCCGGGACTATCAGAACCAGGGCAATTATTTTACGACCTGGAATCCTGTGCAAATCCCGGGGACGGATAATGAAGATTACCGCTACACCTTTCCCCGGAGAGTACGGTGGTATAAGGCCAAGCAACTGAGCTCCCTGGTCCATACCAGAGACAAGCAGCGTGCCATGGTGGAAGCCCTGGGGGGTGGTGGCTGGGTAGTGTCTCCGCATGAGTATAAGATCGGGCTGGCTTTACTAGCTGTGTACGGGCTGAATATGTTTGTGCCCCACCTGTTCCACTACAGCGATCAGAAGCCGGAGTGTATGGATGACTGGCCCCCCAGCTGGTTTTTTCAGAATCCCTACTGGAAGTATTTCCGGAAACTGGCCGATTTCGGCCGGCGGATCTCCTTCATGGGTTCCTTGGGAAAGCACGTGTGCGATGTAGGTATCCTCTACCCGATTACCTCACTGTGGGCCAGTGGCATGAGCACGAGGGAGGATGTAGGGACTCTGGGCGGTGGAGAGACGGGTGATCTTCTCGAGATACAGTACAATTCTATTCAGGAGATCCTGCTCGAGAATCTAACTGACTATGACATTCTCGATCCGGAAGCCGTGCTGTCCTCGAAGGTCGAGGGGCAACGGTTGCACATCGCGGAGGAAGAGTATGCGGTGCTGATCCTTCCTCCGCTCACTACGATCCGGAGGCGCGTTGCCGAACAGATCAAGACCTTTTTTGATCAGGGTGGTATCATCATCGCTCTGAATCAGCTTCCGATGGATTCCATGGAACAGGGCCAGGAGGACGGCCATATCCTGGAAATCTTCCGGCACATCTTTGACTTTGATCCCCGGTCACTCCGCATCGGCTATTTTGAGACCGATGCCGACCTCAGTCAGGATTATGTGGTCCATACCAATGCCCAGAGCGGGAAGGCTTACTTTACGAAAGCAGTCAGACACATCCCCGAGATTCTGCGCCAATGCATCAATCCCGATGTTGAGGTACTATCCGGTGGTAGGCATGGACTCCGGATGCTTCATCGCAGTACGCCGGCAGGAGAAATATATTTCCTGGTCAACGAACGAAAACAGCCTAGTACCCTCTCGCTGGCGATCCGGGACAGGGGAATCCCGGAATTATGGGATCCCGAGACCGGAGAGGTCCGAACCCTGACGAACTACGCCCGTGTGGATGACAGGCTGATCATTCCCCTTTCATTCAAGCCCTGGGACGCCCAGTACCTCGTATGCCGGCCGATGGATGACGAAGGCCCGGGTATCTTGATCTCTCATTCCAACCTGTTAGAGCCCAGCATTTCAGACTGCGATGCGCATAAGATGGTGGTGGAGGGCTGGCGGCGGGGCAATATCAACAAAATTAGCCTGGAGCTGGAGCAGTCTGCAGAGGGTCATCGGATAAAGGTGTCCAAGCCCCTGAAGCCTGAGGACTGCCTGGAACCGGTTGCACTCAGCGGCGATTGGCAATTCATCATCGCACCCAACGAGCTGGACGCGCAATGGAAACCTGATATCTTCGATTCAACAGTTGATCTTCCGGTCATGAAGGTCCGCTGGGAGCGCCCAGGTGAGGATGGGGAAGACCTCGGATGGGCGGGTAATGATTTCGCCTGGGAAAATTGGCGGCCGGTCAAGATCAAGGATCCGCATAGCCCCGATCGGGGTTGCCGTCGCTACCTGACCGGCTGGGATGGTGCCTGGATCAATTACTACCGATATCAGAGGCATTGGGGGGTGCTCGGTGGTGAGATGGTCACTTTTCGCCGCCAATTGCACCTGAAGGGCGATATCACCTCCGGTTGGATTTCCCTTACGGCAGATGAATCCTTTGCCCTGTTTCTTAATGGCCACCTCGTGGGTCAGGGATCCGACTGGAAAGAGCCCCAGCATTTTGACCTCACTCCCTTATTGAAGGAAGGCCGGAATATTTTTGAGATCACCGTTCCGCACTGTAAAGGATTGCTATTACAGGGTGAGGTCCTGTTCACTGATGGCCGCGTTGAACAGTTGATATCTAATCCTGAATGGGAAGCATCTGTGGATGGTGGTGTGTGGTATCCCGCCTTTCCGTATATCTATCCGCCGCTGGGGCCTTGGGGAGAACTGGCGAGGCCGGGTGTGTCAACGGTTCTGCCGGCCACTCTGTGGTACCGTCAATACCTGCCGATGGGAGCCCGGGCAGTGGCCAAGCCTCACATCTTGGGAGATTATACGCTGTTTATCAATGGTGAAGTGGTCAACTTCCCGGGTGATAGCGATGAGATCGATATATCCGATCTCACCTCCCAGGATCTGAATTCCCTTGCTGTCAAAGTGCGTGCCGAAGAAGAAGGCGATGGTCTCCTCGAGCCGATAAAAATAATCTGCAAACAGGGTGGGACGCGTATCGGATCATGGACCGAGCAAGGCCTGGCCTGGTACTCCGGAAGGGCGGTTTATTACAAGGAGTTTTATCTTCCGGACCTGTACTTGAGATCTGATATCAAATTAATACTCGAGCTGGGAGACGTAGGCCACTGTGCTGAGATCTGGGTGAATGACAAGCTGGTCACCTATCGACCCTGGCCGCCATTTTCAGCCGACATCACCTCATATGTGAACTCGGGACAAAATACGGTTTCGATTGTGGTGGCCAATCTGCTGGCCAATCGCCGGCAATGGGAGATCCACGACTGCAATCTAACAGAGTTGCGCAGCCGGTTCAATCATGAAGGTACGGTCATGCGGGAGAGAGAGTGCCTCCGGTCCGGTCTGTTGGGTCCGGTTCAGATTGTACCGTACGTCCGCGAGACCATCGAACAGCAGCTCACACCTGGGTAGCTTCGAGCTACCCTCATCCCGTAACTAGGCTGTTCTGAGAACCGCCTTCTCCAGCACCGGCAGGAGCTCGCCGCGAAAATGGAGTTCCCGCACAATATCGGCCCCGCCGACCAGCTCACCGTTGACGAACAGCTGCGGTATCGTGGGCCAGCTGGAATATTCGGCGAGCTGGATACGAATTTCCGGATCTAAAAGTACGTTCACGTCTTTGTAGTCCACCCCGTAATGATTCAGCACTTCCACCACGGCATGTGAGAAGCCGCATAGCGGGCGTTCCTTGGTACCCTTCATATATAAGATAATGGGATGGGTCGCAATATCTTTCCTGATCTGTTCAGCCAGTTCCATCATGAATCTCCTTCTCCAAGTCGTCAATCTGTCAAGAACGTTCGCTCCACGCGTCCGGGGTATGGGTTTCGATTTGCAGAGCATGAATCTCCCGCTTCAGGTAATCGTTGCAGGCCTTGTAGACCATGCGGTGCTGCTCGACCAACGATTTACCCCTGAAATGCGGAGAGATAACCACTGCCTTGAAATGGGACCCATTGCCCCTGGTATCGGATACCTGCACGTGGGCATCCGTAAGATGCTCTTCGATGAGCGTCTGCACTTCCATCGCTGTCATATGAACTCCTTCGTGGGGAATCTAAATTAGGACCATTATAGCCCTATATGCAAGTATCTGCTGCTGTTCAATGAGAGCAACTCGTCTACAGTATGCCTAATGGCTGCCGCGATCCAGAATCAATTTTCGGCAATAGTATTTTCCGGGAGGAGGATGCGGTGGCTAGGCTAACTACCAGATTCCCGGGATGAGTCTATACCGAACCCGCTGGGCGTAATCACGATAGCCTTCCAGCTCCGCCAGCAAGGTACGGTCTTCCAGGGCGGTACGTACAATGGTCAGGATCACGCTAATGCTTACCGGCACTAAGGCCCAGATTGATTCCAGGAACACGGGTATGGCCAGGTAGGCCAGCAGCCCGCCGATATAGGAGGGATGCCGCACAAATCGATAGGGGCCGGTAGTGACCGTCGTGTGTCCCCGGTCTGTCTGTATTCGCACTACGGCGGAGAAAAATCTGTTTACCGCCATAGCCCAGATACCCACACCGTATCCCAGCAGAATCACTACCATTGCTGCTATCTGCCATGAAAGGGGCATGGGAGATGTCCAACCGAAACGCCAGTCCAAGCCCGCTACGATCCAGACCACCAGGGGGCCATAAATAGCTGCCACTGCGACGATAAGGCGATCCCACCCTTTCGCATCCTCCGCTTCAGCGTAGCGGGCTCGTTCCCCCAGCAGGTCTGGATGAACACGCAGCACAATGAGCCGGCTGGCAAGGGTAGTAATGATCGTGAATCCAAAGAGTATCCACGCATTCACCCAATCCAGTGTCCCCGCGGAGAGGAAGAGCGCCAGGGGCATTAGAAATATATATATAATGAACCGCAGGATGGCCTTCAAGCCAATTCCCGCAGTTGCCGCATCGGGCTGCGACTTGTTCTCGGGGGTAGGATTGGTATTCATGGTCACCTCAGGGATTATGGTTACATTGAATTGATATTAGGGTTGCCATTGATGCAGCGCACGATCTACGGCACCAAGTAGAAGATCGGCGTCCGTTTCCTCGAACTGCAAGGGCGGTTTGATCTTGAGAACGTTATGGAAAGGTCCCTCGGCACTGAGCAGTATTCCATCGTGCTTGAGCCTTTCGATCAGCATGGCTGTCTCATCGGTAGCCGGTTCCAGAGTCTCCCGATCCACGACCAGTTCGACACCCATGAACATACCCAGACCCCGCACATCTCCGATAATCGGATGATCGTCTGCGAGACGGCGGAATCCGTCCATGAGATATCGGCCGACCCGGGCAGCTCGTTCCCGCAGCTGTTCTTCCTCGATCACGTCCAGGACCGCCATTCCAACCGCCATGGACACTGGATTGCCACCGAAGGTGTTGAAATACTCCATGCCGTTATCGAACGATCGAGCGATTTCAGTAGTGGTAACCACCGCGCCAAGGGGATGACCGTTACCGATGGGTTTGCCCAGCGTAACGATGTCCGGTACGACACCTTGGGTTTCGAAGGCCCACCAGTGTGTACCGACCCGACCCATGCCAACCTGCACCTCATCGACGATGCACACGCCCCCCGCGGATCGCACATACTCGAAAGCCAACCGGAGATAACCGTCAGGTAGAACGATCTGGCCACCACAACCAAGAATCGGTTCACATAGGAACAGTGCTGGGGGCTGGCCGCTGCCTACCAGCCGTTCACAGGTCTCCCGAACGCTCTGGGCATAGGACTTGCCGATATCCGGCCCCGTCCCGCGGTAGGTGCCTCGATAGGGATCCGGTTTAGGGACTTTGTGAACCCAGCCGGGCAGACCGCACCCGCCAGGTCCCTCACACTTGTAGGGACTCACATCCACCAGTGTCTGCGTATTCCCGTGATAGCCGCCCTCCAGGACAATAACATTCTTCCGCTGCGTATGCGTTCGTGCCATACGAAGTGCCAGCTCATTGGCTTCACTGCCTGAGTTGACGAAAATGCATACCTTCAGTGGTTCCGGGAGAGTTGCGGTGAGACGCTCCGCATACTCCACGAGGTATGGGTGCAGGTACCGGGTATTTGTATTCAGGATGGCCGCTTGTTCGGAAAGGGCCGCTACGACTTTCGGGTGGCTGTGTCCTACGTGACAGACATTGTTCACGCAGTCGAGATAAGCCTGCTCGTTGCGGTCGAATAGGAACTGACCGCTACCCCGTACGATTTCCAGGGGCACATCATAAGAGAGCGATAGGGACGATCCAATCCGCGACTTCCGCTCTGCGACGAGGGAATCGTGCGCCCATTCCTGGCGGCCGTACGTCGGGACAGGTCGTTCCGGAAGGCCACAGGCTGCTCGCAGCTGTTTCTCGGCTTCCGTCCATGGGATTGTCTCCAACCGCTCCAGGGTTTCCCAGGCCTGCTTCTCGCTGATGCGTCGATAATCGTTGTCCGGATCTTCCTGCGCGGCGATAGCTGATGTCGTGACGCTTACACACAGCCGCGTACACAGCAGGGGAAAGAGGACCCTGATCTCAGCTTCCGAGAGTTGGTGCGCACGGTGGTATCCCCGCGTAATACGGGCGATGACTGTCAAGGGATCTTCCATGCCGAAGATGGCGTAGGCGCAGGCAATCGCGAGTTCGCTCACCGTACACGTCCGCAGCATATCTCCGAAATCCAACAGTCCGGAAACCTGCCAATCGCCGGCGGGATCCTTTTCCAGCAATACATTCTCATCGTTGGCATCATTATGAATAACGCTAATAGGTAATTCCGCCAGGAGGGGGGTGATACGGGCGCGGAACTGGAGGAGGGTTCGTTCCACGATTCCCCGCTGCTTGATGTCGGGGATCCTATGAGTGTGCCCGCTGATCCACTCGGCTCGCCGCAGGTCCCAGGGGAGGTCGCGATCCATGGCGGGATGCTCAAAGTCGGCCAGGCATTTATCGAGGTCTCCCAATACAAAACCAAGTGTATCCAACAGTTGTGTGGTACGCCGCGATATGGATGCGAGAGGTTGGCCGGGCAGGTATGTGAGAACCCGCAGGCGGAAGGATTCCTGCCCAGCAACATGAACTGTACTTATCGATTCTCCGGCTAGTGTTTTCACGACATGGGGATTGGCAGAAAAAGACCAGTGTTCCGCCAACCAATCGATAACGGCGTTCTGGAACTCCAGGAGTTCGGTTCCGCTTATAGCATTGGCGATCTTGATGATGTACGTGCCTGCATCACCCGCATCGAGCCGGAAGTTCTGATCCCACTCGGCTGGCAACGGCTGAAGGGTGCCGCTGAGGCCATACTGGTCCCTGATATGCTTCTGTATATCTTCAAGCTTAAGGGAAGGCCGGGCTGTAAGCGCAGTGGTCATAACGATATGTTCCGGCTAAAACTAAGGCACGTGTGGCGCTGTCACAACAGTACCTTACGGTTTGTAAGCATAGAAAATGGACCAATAGTATCATCTAACATCAGCTCATAGGTAGTGCTTTGCGTGCTTGCTGGAAATTCGCTATGAGCAGGATCAATTCCATCCTAGCTTAATAGTTCTGAATTATGTCTCCCTCTAATATTCTTACGATGCTGGAACTGGACGATTTCGTCGTCCTTGATTTCGAAACGACAGGTCTGGACCCCATGTCGTGCAAGATTATTGAGATCGGAGCCGTGCGCTTCTGGGGTGGGGAACCGGTCCAGGAATTCCAGCAGCTGGTTAATCCGCAGGAGCCCATTCCCCGGGAGATCGTGGACCTCACCAGTATCACCGATGACATGGTAGCCGATGAGCCAACGATTGAACAGGTAGGACAGGACCTGCTCGATTTCATCGGTGATTCCGCGCTCGTCGCACACAATATCCGCTTCGATTTGGGTTTCCTGCAGGGTGTCTACCGTGCCCTCGGCCTACCGGAAGAAGTACACAACCACCTCTACGATACGATGACCCTTGCGCGCACGTTTCTCTACCATCACACGGGCTTCAATCTTGCTGCCCTGTGCGATTATTACAATCTTGAACATAAGGAAGCTCACCGGGCGTACAACGACGCCCTGAACACGGGTCATATTTTCATCAGACTAGTGCAGGAAGCGGCTGCTTATCCATTGCCTGTTATCCAGTCTCTACTCGGTGTCTTGCAGCACGTGGATTTTCCCAACAAGCATCTCTACGTCCGTCTGGCCAACGTGATGTCTTCTACCGGTCATCTTAAGGGCATCAATGTCTCCACGGTGGAACGGCCTGTGCCACGGGCAATATTCGAGCATCAGGGGAAGGAAGACGAGTTCCGACCACAGACACCGAAAGCCTTTTTTGGTGAACATGGAATACTGGCTGAGGGGTGGGACCAGTTTGAGTCCCGACCCGTCCAAGTATCTTTCTCTGATGCTGTAGGGAAAGCGTTTGAAGATGGCCACATTCTGATAGCTGAAGCCGGTACCGGCTTGGGGAAGTCACTGGCCTACCTGCTGCCAGCCGTAAATCATGCCAGTCTGCACCAGCAACCGGTGGTGGTATCCTGCCACACGAAACATCTTCAGGATCAGCTGTTCTACCAGGAAATACCCCGCTTGGTTCAAATGCTGGATGCAACGATCAAGGTGGTTATGCTGAAGGGGAGGGGCAATTATCTCTGCCGCTCTCGGCTGGAGTTTGTCACCGCGAATGCGCGCCGCCTCCTGGGCCCGGGTGATGTTGAGAATATCCTGCCCATTATCATCTGGGAGCAGTTCACTCAGACCGGCGACGTCGATGAATGTCCGGGCTTCAACAGGAACCGGGGGGGACGCCTCTGGCGCATGCTCCGCAGTGAGCGCGGTTTCTGCCTGGGGAACACCTGTCGCCGCTTTCACGGCTGCTTCCTGGGACCCATCCGGCGCGCGGCCCGACAAGCCAACCTGGTTATCGTTAATCATGCTCTGCTGATCGCCGATGCCGTGGGTGATGTAGGACTTCTCCCTGATGAATATATGCTCGTGATCGATGAAGCTCACAACCTGCCCCGGGTAACCACTGAGGCCTTGACCATGGAATTCAGTGAGGGATTGGTACGGCATTTGACGGACTATTACACACGCAGTCGCTACCGCCAGATCTTTCGCAAGCATCTGCGTGATGCCTTACAAGTACTCGATGAAGATAGGGATCTATACAGTGACATTCAGTCCGCTGCTCGTCGCCTCCAAAAAAAAGCCACTGATTTGCTGGAAACCTATATTGCCCAACATCAGATCCAGGATTCCACGGCTTCCGGCTTCCGTACTCAGTCAGCACGCTACACCGATCCTAACCTAGAGTTCCGAAATCTGGATAAGGACGTACAGGCCACCGGCCAGGCGCTTGAATCCTTCGTACAGATCATGACGGACATCTACGAGCTGCTGGCGAAGACCGATATCTCTCTGGGTGAGTCCCTGGTTCATGAGGTGGGTGTCGATCTCGGTGAGGCTGTGAGCCTCCGTACTGCCTTCGAGCACATCACTGCAGCCGTTCCCAGCGATGAGATGGTTCTTTCACGGGAAGTACAGGCCGTATCAGAGCAGATCAGGGTAGTATTCCGGTGTGCGCCCTTGATGGTCTCGGACTTTCTGCGATCCACGATTTTTGAGCACCGTCCTGGAACGGTGCTCTGTTCGGCAACCCTTAGTGCGGGGGACAGCTTCGAATTCTATCGGAACGAGATAGGTCTGGATGAAGAGTTCGAAACCTGGCCTGTTGACGAGCTCGAGTTTCCCTCTCCCTTTTATTATGATGAGCAATGCGTGGTCCTGGGCTGGGAAAATCAGGTGGATGTTACCGACCAGGAATATCCGCGTGAGTTGGCCGAACTTATTGATGCCATTACCGACCGCATCGAGCGACGATTACTGGTGTTGTTCACCTCCTACGCCCAACTCAGGGCCGTGCATGAAATTCTCTATCCGCGACTTTTCCGCACGTCCAGACGCCTCATCACTCAATTCGGGGGCAGCAGCCGGCGGAATCTACTGGCAGCTTTCAAGGAAAGCCCGCGTGCTATCCTCCTGGGTACCGCCAGTTTCTGGGAAGGTATCGACCTCCCGGGGGACCTGCTGGAAATGCTCATCGTAGCCCGGCTGCCCTTCGCGAATCCTACCGAGCCGGTCGTGGAAGCCCGGATCGAGTACCTGCGGGAGCAGGGCCGTAATCCTTTCCAGGAATACCAGATCCCGGAAGCCGTCACCCGATTCAGGCAAGGCTTTGGCCGTCTGATTCGCACCTCAAGCGACGAGGGGATCTTTATTATCGCCGATTCCCGCGTTCTGCGGAGGCGGTATGGACAAACATTCCTGGATGCTCTGCCGGTGGCTACGATACCCTTCTCCTATGCGGAGCAAATCCCACAACTAATCGAGAAAGTAATTTTCCACCCGGAACATAATTAGATTAGCTTTGCATCGTCTATCACAGGGGTTGAGCATTGGAACAGTTCAGCATTGATATCAAGGACTATCACCTCAAGGATTTCAGGCAGTTCCTCAGAACGATTCCGACTGTGGTCTTGAGCGAGCATGCCAGGGAACGAATTGTAAAATCGAACGATGCTCTTCGTGACATCTTGACCACGGAAAAAGGACCTATCTACGGTATCAATACCGGTTTCGGGAAGCTCAGCAATGTGCGCATTCCCCCCGAAGATCACCTGGTATTACAACGTAATCTGATCCGCTCCCATGCCGTTGGTGTTGGTCATCCCCTGGAACCCTATGTGGTGCGTCTGACCATGCTGTTAAAGATACTTTCGCTCAGTCAGGGGTATAGCGGTGTGCGTCTTGAAGTTGTGGAGCAGCTCGTGGCGCTCCTGAACGCCGATGCCCTCCCAGCCATCCCTTCGCAGGGTTCCGTCGGGGCCAGTGGAGACCTGGCTCCCTTGGCGCATATGGCCCTGGCGCTCATAGGTGAG
>CP070656.1:2100545-2107927 GCA_020355065.1 Fidelibacterota bacterium
ATACCGGCCGTCTTAATCCTCTGCAACGGAGCGGCCATAAATCCGGTAGGTTTTGACTTTTCTGGCACCGATTTTTAATAACGCGTTAATCATGGGCGCGTTGTCTTCCAGTATCCACGACGCCTCGCCCAACGTGTAACCCTTTGACATGCCGATTTTGAAGGTTCTCAGGTAGAAGGCAGCATCGATCCCCAACCGACGGTAAGGTTTCAATATTCCGAGTGTGAAGGCCCGCAGCGATGTGATGCGGCGTTTGTACCACAAGAGTTTAAATAATCCAGATGGGAGCAGGCGTCCATTGGGTATATGGATCAGGGCCTCGTTGATGTTTGGCAGACTTATGGAGAAGCCGGCCACCTCTCCATTGACCTCGGCGACATAGGTCAGATCCGGATCCACCAGCAGTTTCAGGTCTTTGGCGATATAGGTGAACTCATCGTTGTCCATCCAAAGTGCGCCCCAGTTTTCAGCCCAAGCCTGATTATAGATATCCTTTACCAGTTCCACCTCATCCCAGAAATGCTTCATATCAATGCTTCGAATCGTGAAGCGACCACGGGCTTGCATTTTCTCAGTCAGATCGAGCAACCGTTGGGGAATGCCTTCCGGTGCGTACATCTCGTAGGTCCATACATCTTTGACCTTGGTGAATCCCAACTGCTCAAGATGCTCCGCATAGTACGGATAATTATAGCTCATAAGGATCATGGGCGGTGAGTCGAATGAGTCCGTTAGAATGCCCATGACGCCATTCACGTCGGGATTGAAGGGCCCGGTCATCTCGGTAGCCTGAAATTGTCGCAGCCAATTTCGGGCGGTTTCCATGATTGCACTCGTCACCTCCGGATCGTCCACCATATCCAGATATCCGAACATCCCGATATTCACGTTGTATACATCGTTATGCTTGCGATTGTGAAAGACCGCGATGCGTCCGACATCGCGACCGTTATTCGTAGCGAGAAAGAAGGCGTGAGCAGCGTGGCGGTAGAAGGGGTGTTTTTGCGGTGACAACTGGGTTTTTATGTCAATCCGCAGAGGGGGTACCCAGTAGGGATGATCCTTATACAGCTGGTAAGGGAAATCAATAAAACGGTGTAAATCTCGCTTGCTGGTCACGGGCAGAATGCGCACGCAAAGATCCCTTTCTCGTCGGTTGGACACAATTTACACGCAATGGTATGACCTGAAAAAGAAGTGATTATTGTGCCACGTATGAGGTTGCAGTAGAGTTAGCCCAGGTACACTATTACAGCTAGTCGGTACCAGTCCGACCGATTCTCCGAATTGCATCTCGGGCCGCATCCTGAAGCCGGAAATGAACCTCCCGGGAAAGACTGGTTTCCAACGATGGAATCAGGGCTGGATTACCCAATTTCCCCAAGGCTTCCATGGCGGAATATCGTACGTAAAAATGGGGATCCTCCAGCAAGGAAACCAAGGTATTCTCGATCTTTTTCCGTTGGTCGGGGTTTACAAGAGCCAGTTTTGCCAAAGCAGTGATGGCCTTGGCACGAACCTCGGGAGGGCGTCCGTATTCCGCCCATGCCAGGGCGTGGTCCACTCCACGAGGATCACCCAGTTCTGACAATCCGTAGAGTGCGCCAGTGCGGATGACATTTTTATGCGATGGCATTTCCAAGGCCTCGACGCAGACATCATAGGCCGTTGTGGTGGCGAGCTTGGCGATACCCATAACGGCTTCAGCCTGGGTGTAGTAGCTGCTGTCGTTCCTGAAGACGTCCTCAAGAGCTGCTGCGATTTTCTTGTCACCAACATACTCTCCCAGCGCGGCCACGACAGCGCGCCGGACGCGTGGGTGTTCCGCGCGTACATTGGCCAGCAGCGAATCTCGCGCGGCTTTGGTTCGAATACTTCCCAGGGAGCGCGCGGCGGCAGTCCGGACACCGCGGAAAGGATCATAGCGGAGTGCAGAGCCCAAGGCTTTGGTGACCTTGCCGTCCGGATAATCGGCCAGCCATCTGGCAGCGCGCATACGGCTGTGGTCACCGGCATTGGCCAGCTGGTCCAGGATTTCCTTTTTGCTTTTGGTAAAATGGAGCGTTTTCAGCACATGGTCCTTGGGATCAAACTCGACCCTCCGGGGCTTTTCCAGGAGAGGCAGATGAAAGGTTTCCTCTTTCTGATTAACCTGGATCGTGAATCGCTCGGTACCGAAATCGCCAGTGACTGAGATCTCAATGGGCATCCGGAAGAGGGGTGTGACATCATCAATCTCCTGCACCTGGCGTACTTCCAATGCGACAGCCTGCTGCTTGCGGTCCCAAGTCCAGGACACCTCATATTCAGGGTGGCCGCCGTGATATACCCACTGATCGAAGAACCAGTCCATGGACCGCCCGGTGGCATCTTCGATGGCCTGCTTGAAATCGTTGGTTTCGACGGTATGGCCGGCGTAGGTCCTGGCATAATGCCGGATAGATTTCCACCACAAGTCTTCCCCGAGCAGTGTGCGAATCATGTGCAGTACCAGTGATCCCTTCTGGTAACTATGGCGGTCGAACAGTTCTTCCGGATTTTCATACCAGCTGGTGACAATGGGGCGCCGGTACTCTTTAGAATCTTCTTTCATATAGTACTGTCGGTTCTCATCCATTTCGAGGGTGAAGGCCCGGTATCCCTGATCATGTTCGGTATACAGTGCCTCGAAATAGGTGGCGAACCCTTCGTTGAGCCAGATGTGATTCCAGTTCTTGGTTGTCAGCAAGTTGCCCCACCACTGGTGCGCCAGTTCGTGGGCTACCAAGCCGTCGCTGGAGAAATCCAAATGGGCGCGTTCGTCATGCAGGGTATACTCCGTGAGTGTGGTGGCGCTGACATTCTCCATTCCACCCCACATGAAATCGGCGATCGAGGTTTGAGCGTACTTCTCATAGGGGTACTTGATTCCAATGGTCTCAGAATAGAACGACATCATATCCGAGGTTTTGGCGAACGACCTTTCCACAAGGTCGATGTACTTAGGTTCAACAAAGTATTGAAGTGGGATTCCTTCCCATTCGTCCCGCACTTCGGCAAACTCGCCTGCAATGATGGATATCAGATAATTCACATGGGGTATGCTTTCTCTCCAATGGTAGGTCACCGTCCCGGCTTCCTGGTTCCGGGTGATGTTCAGCAGTTCTCCATTGGAGATGACCAGATTCCCTTCCGGGACCGTTGCGATCATCTCCGAAGTCATCTGATCATTGGGGAAATCATAGCCGGGGAACCAATGGCGATTTTCCTCCATCTCACCCTGGCTCCATATTTGCCAAGGTTTGTTTGGATAGGCGCTATCAGGCTGTACGAAGTACAGTCCGAGCCGGGGATGGGCGGAATAGGCGATCTCAAGTGTGATCAAGTCGCCGCTAGCGTAGGCTTTGTCCAGATCAACAATGAGGTGGTCGTCGGCCAGAGTAAAGGCCACCGGTTGGCTTCCTCTGGTTGGCGCCTCCTCGATGGTGACGTCGGTGGCAACGCTTACCGACGTAATGGCGAGGTCCACGGCATCCAGCACCACCCGGTCGAAGTTATCGTTAATGGGTGTCAGTGTTGTGGTGGCAGTCCCCATCACCGATTTCTCAGCATGATTGAAAGTGAGATCCAGCTTGATATGCTTCAGGTCATAATCACGATCGCGAGTGCCGTGGAGGGTGGCACGATCATCGCTGAATCCGTGGTCCTGTCCATTTAAGTAAGAGACCGCGAGCAGTGTGGCGGCCAGCAGTACGAGTACACAAGGCTTTGTCGATCTAGTTCGTTTCATGCGTATCCTGTCGAGTGATGGATTGAACAATGGCACCTTTCGAGTAGCGGCGGCAGTTACGTCCATAATTTAGTGTTGCCGGTGAGGGTCACCAATGGTACTGTCTGCGCCGTACCTCGGGGAATAGTAATTGAATTCAGGACGCGGGTTTGCCAGCGGGACCGATAAGCTGGGCAGCCGACAACCGCCGTATCCCTTCGGATGCAGCGGCCAGATAGACATCATCGGGATTGAGAGCGAACTCCCGCAGGCAGGTGGCGGTAAACATCACGGCGTATTCATGCCCGCTGGAACAGGCCTGTTCAATCAGCTGTTGCTTGTCTGTGTTAGGCGGCTCCCATGAATCCGCCGGATTCACCCGCCCATAGATGGCGTACATAGCACCGGCGAACTGCCAGCCGTAACGGACCAGGGTGATGGCTGTGTCCTGTTCCAGATGTGGAATGAGATGACGAAGGGAACTCGGTACCATGAGGGCCAGCATGAAGGGAACCAGTTTCATAGGGTCGGAACAATTTGACAGGAAGACCCGTGCCATGGATGCCGTGGTTTCGGTAATAAGGTCTTCAGGGCGCTCGGGTAAGTGTACCAAGTTGATAACACCTGCGAAGGGGGAGAATCTGCTCAGGCCATGTAAGCCCTGGCTGACCAAGTCGTACTCCGGTGGTCTTTTCTTGTGCTGCCATTTAATATGGGTGAGGGCTTCGAGCGGCGTAAGATTACCGGTAGCCCCGGTACTCAGGATGCCAGGCAGCTTCAGGTAGTAGGACGACCAGTAGCCCAAACCCTCCGCCAGCTCCGCTCGGCAATATTGGGTTTCTTCGAGAGTCAGGTTACGGGCAGCGTGTGCGGCGCGAAGAAGCCCGAAGCCGGTCCCGCCAGCCATGCCGGAGGCAAGACGCGGCATCCAGTCCGTGATGATTATGCGCCAAGAGGCTTGTTTGAGCTCGCGGTGGAAAAAGTTCCCCCAATCCGCAGTACGATTTCTATCGCTCAGTGCCGGCCGCCAATTTTCACGGGAGATGGGTACTGCAGTGGCGGGCAGTGCCTCTAAGCGCTGACTATATTCCTTGATCCAGTCGTTCACCAAGTGTGGACGTCCCAAATCCACCAGGCTGTCGGCCACAATGGGACCGCTGTTGGGTACGCCCTCCCCGTATTCGGGGCCGGTTCCGGCCAGCAAGTGGAGGGCGTCTTCATACGCAGTGGGCATGTCAGGTTTTTCCTACGGCGGAGGAACCGCCATCTTTGGAGAATCTAGGTAGTGTGGAAATCATCTTTGCAGAGCTCAAAGTAGTGGTGGTCGACACGCTCACCCTGGATCACAAGGTACTTTCGTTTCGTGCCGATGAACCGGAAGCCGCACTTCTCCAGAACGCGACGGGAAGCTGGATTGTGAATAGAACAATCCGCCTCAATGCGCTCGATGGGGGTTTCAGTGAACAGTTGATGAACAACAGTTTGCACTGCGGCCGTGGCGTAGCCTTGTCCCCAGTAGTCCCTGCCTATGGTATATCCCAAACGAGCCAAACCATGCAGCCTAGACAGGATTTCAATGGTCAGCCAGCCTACGCCGTTGTGGTTATCAGCATCTTCGATAATGAGGATGTAATCGTTGTGGATCAGTTTGGTCAAGTCTCGCGGCTGCCTGGCATCCAGATAGCGGGTTAGCTGGTCCCGGTTCATGGGGGTGATGGGCTGATGCTCACGCGCCTCCGGTTCAGCCCGCCAGCGGACAAGCTGATCTATCATTTCGTCCGATAGAGGTACGAGGCGGACACGGGTATTTTCAGATGAGCGCGTTGGCTGATTTCCTTCTATTCATGGGATTCGGCGACAAGGTTATCGAGGAATGGTATGGTTATCTCTTCCAGTGAGTGAATAACGGCGTTGGTAGGCGGCATGTCTTCCAAGGGGACGGAACCGGTCAAGGCTATCGTCCAAGCCCCGGAGGCTATTGCCGATGTGAGTCCATTGATAGAATCCTCTACGATAGCCGTCTCGGCCGGGGTCACCCCTAGACGGCGCATCATTTCAAGGTACGGTTCGGGGTGCGGCTTGTTGTTGACGGTCATACCACCGGTAATCACTTCATCAAAATACCTGTCCAGACCGATCTTTTGTTCCATCCACTGGAAAATATCACCAGGTGTGGAGGTGACCAGTCCAAGCCGGTAATGATCCGCCAATCGCGTGTGGAGATCAAGGAACCCCTGGTTATAGTCCAAACCAGCATCGAATTCCTCCAAGACACGCTGTCTTCCTTTCACACGCAGTTGTTCCAGGGGCGCTGTGATACCGTAGCGGTTGCGGGCAAGTTCGTAGAAACGTTCCTCCGTGCAGCCCCGGAACAGTTTCCAATCTTCCGGAGGAATGGTAACGCCGTATTCCTGGAAAAGGCTTTCTTCCGCTCGCTGGTAGAGGGGTTCGGAATCCACCACGACACCATCCATGTCAAATACTACGGATTTGATCACCTTAAGCGCGCACCTTCTTCGATGTGTCCATCGGGTTGAAGCAGGCGTACGGCACCCGAAGGTTCATAGGCCCCCAGAACCAGTACATGACTCTCAAAGCCGCCAATCCGCTTCGGGGGAAAATTGACCACGGCGATTACCTGCCGTCCGACCAGATCTTCCGGTTGATAGAGATCGGTGATCTGTGCACTGGAAGAGCGCTTTCCCAATTCACCAAAGTCGATCTGCAACTGATAAGCCGGCTGGTGTGCTCCAGGTGCAGGCCGGGCTTCCAGAATGGTTCCTACGCGCAGGTCCAGCGCGGCAAACTCATCAAGTGTAAGTGTTTCATCCATCTCAGAAGGACAAATGCCAACACAATTTAACGCCAATAGAGGGGATGGATACTCATCTTTCCTTGCTCGGTCAAGGGGGGGAATGCGGCGAAATGATTGGTGGCTGACAATATTTCCAGGAATAATCCACTAGCTTCACCGTTGAAGATCACCACCACCCTGTCAACGATCATGGCTTTGGTACTCGACACAAGAGTATCAGGGTGTTAAGCTTGGCGGTAGTAATAATTAGGATGTACGCAAGGACACCAACGGACAATAATTCATCCATCTGAGAGACAACATGATGCATTCATATTCCAGAGTGAAGTCCTGGTTTTCGACGTCTCTGTCCAAATGGGCGCTCGCTGTCACCTTGATGAGTTTGGTGACCGGTTGCGGCCGCTCGGCCGCCCCCCTGACTCTCCAGCGCGCGACAGCTGCAGACATTTTAGAGAAGGCAGCTGAGCATAGGGGCCAGGAAGCGGTTCTCATCAATTTCTGGGCTACATGGTGTGCACCCTGCGTGGAGGAATTCCCGATGATCGTGACTCTGGCTGAGAAGTACCAAGCAGAGGGTTTGCGCACATATTTTGTAAGCGTGGACTGGCTGGATAATACTGACCGGGTCACGGCCTTCCTGGATCGTCAGGGAGTAACGGGTCTCAGTTTCATCAAGGACCAGAAGGATGGTCCCTTTATTGACGGAATTGCCAGGGAATGGACCGGGGCGGTACCTTTTACCATTGTTTTTGGCAAACAGTCCGGCGCTGTGGTGGACTTTTGGGAGGGAAAAGGTCCGGAGGAAAGGTTTGAGAGTGC
>CP070656.1:2108027-2115025 GCA_020355065.1 Fidelibacterota bacterium
CCTTGCTTTTAATGGTACCCAGGGCGCGATTCGAACGCGCAACCTACGGCTCAAAAGAACTACGTGTTACGAGGAGGATTTTGGGTACGATGCAATGAGAGTGCAATTTTCCTGACAATTGCTGACTACTCTCGTCAAGACCTGTCCATTACTGTCAATAATGAAAAAGGACTCAGGAGTTTTCCTAAGTCCTTGTTTTTATTAGTACCCCGGACGCGATTCGAACGCGTGACCTACGGCTTAGAAGGCCGTTGCTCTATCCAGCTGAGCTACCGGGGCTCAATGCTATAAAGCTACTATACCGCAGGTGCGCTTGAAACACCCTTTTGTAATCCTCTTGGTCAGGGTACCTATCATAAATCGTCATATTGACCAGCACTAGTCCCCCCACCGCTGGTATAAAAAAGGGTTTCAAAGGAGAAATCACCTGAATAGCTTCGGTATCAATTTGCCAGATCGGTCTGAATGATACGAAACGAGAGATTCATCCTTCGAACTACCATCCCAGGTTCAGCGACCAGTTCGGGGGCGTCTGCGAGGGCACAGGGTACCACTCAATCCGCTCACCTGCCCATAAACCGTCAGCTGCCTCCCCCCTGTCCTCGCACGTGAGCAGCCAGAACTGATACCCGCCAGCAATTGGATCCTATCCGAATGACCCCGAGCCACAACCGCTTGATCCTTATCATCCTGGCCATGGTAATCATGCCGCTGCGGATGCCCGGCCAGGTGGTGGCCACGATGGGATCCGATACCCTCACATTCGATGATTTCCTGCAAGGATACCGCAGCTACCTCTCGCAATCTGCTCAACCGGACACGTTCCAGACCAGGTTGGATCACCTGGAGACATGGCAGGTGGAGACGATCTGGGCCAGGATGGCTGACGAGATGGAGCTATACGAGGACCCCCATATTCTGCGACCGGGTTTGCTGGCCAGAAGACAGGCTATACTGGAGGGGATTGCCTTTAGTCCCTTCTTCGAGAGCTTCTCCATTCCACCTGAGCGCGTAGAAGCCGAATATCGCTACCGGAATACCATTCTATTGGCCCGTCACCTTACACTGGCCGATAGTGTCACCGCCATGGATTACCTGAAGAAGCTGCAGAACGGGGAGTCCTTCGAATCCCTGGTCCTGCAGGCTTCCCCTGGCGGCAAACTACTGGAGAATCCCGAGCGGTCCGAGTGGAGATATCCGCAGGAGCTGGACCCAGTTTACGCCCGGCAGGCCTACCTGTTGACTCCCGGCCAGTTCTCCAAACCGATCAGATCGGCCGAGGGATTCCACATCATCCAGCTGCTGGGCAAGGAGTACCGCCCCAATCACGGCCACTTCGAGCGGGTGAAGCATTACCAGCGGATCAGTGCCGAGCTGAGACCGCTGGAGATCGTGACCGCCGTCAGGGACAGCCTGGTTCATTGGTCAAGGACGGCCAAGATCAGCTGGCGCAAGAAAGCGATCAGGAAGGTGGTACGGTCGGGAATTCTGAGCCGTTACTACATCGCACGTTCGGCCAATCCTGCTCTCACCGGCGTCCTGGACGAGAAATTGTTCACCCTTGACAATCAGGCCTTCACTCTTGAATGGATCCTCGCCCGCCGGGACCTCCTGCTTCCCGAGGAGTGGATAGCGGTAACGGATGCTGCCAGCCTGGAGGAGCTGACGCGGCGGATATTGACCTGGGAGCAGGCGGAGAAACTGATAGCCGCTCTTGAAAGGGGTGACGCCCTCACGGCAGCGGCCGAAAGTTTACGGATGGAAGCTATGCGCCGAGCGACACAGGACTCGATTCACACCTGGATCCTAGCTCGGTACAAGGTTCCTGACGACAGCCTGCGCCAGCTGCTGATGGAACGGCGGCAGCACTATATCAGGCCTGGTTTGATCTACATGACGGAGATCGTTGTCCGGGACGCTCTTCTGGCGGCGGCCTTGAAGGATTCCATGGACCAGGGAGCGGCCGATTTCGGCACATTGGCCGAGCGGCACACAGAGCGCGAGTGGGCCCAGCGTACCGGGGGTGAGCTGGGCTGGGTGCCTCCGCGGCTCTACGGATTCGCAGCCGAAACTCTTAGGGAAGCCGCAGCTGCCGCCACGGAGGAACCGATCGGTCCCCTGGCGGTGGATGGCTACTTTATCCTGGCCCTGATCTCCGGCTACCAACCGGAAAACCTGCCTCCCTTCGAGGCCTTGCGGCCAAGACTCACCAAGGATTGGATACAGGAGAACCGGGAGAAAATCCTCAGCGAGAGCACCCTCGAGCTGGGAGTGCGGGCCTACCCGGTCCGGATCGATACCGCCTTGTTGGCGGGATTCCAGCTCACAGCGGAAGGTGAGGTCATCCTCCCGGTGGCGGCAGAGACCATAGCCCCCGCGACATTACTGCCGGCCACTGCGCCGTCCATGGAAGGGAATCCATCCCCGGCACCCGCAGATTCAACGGCCCCCCTCGACACTCCGATCCCGCCAGAATAGCCGATTCCAGCGCTAATCATCAGCGACCTGATCGATACCCAAGGTAACATCCCAATCGGCCAGGTCGCTCAGGAGACGCCGGTAGACTTCCTTATCGGCGCCCAGGAATTCCAAGGGGCGGATGCCCGGTTCCCGGTAGGTGCCATCCAGCAGGAGGCGGGTGACCGCCGCACAGGTATAGCCGGTCGTGCGGGCCATGGCGGAGGTCTGGGTCAGTTCATCGTACTCATCGTACAGATCGATGGTGGTGGTGATATGGCGCCCTTGTAGCGACCCGTGAAGGGTCACCCGGACGACCACGACATCCCGCCCTTCACCCTCCGGCTGCCAGGCATCGAAGAGAAGCCGGGAAGTCACTTCCAACGGAATCACGCTCTGTTTGCCCACCTTCAGCGGTTCACGACTGAAGAAGCCGGTTTCCCGCAGCATGCGCATCCGGTCGGCGTGTCCCGGATAGCGCAGGGTCTTTTCCTGCATGTCGGGGACAGGTATGGTCGCCAACAGGGTTCGCAGGCCGTTGGTATTGAACGCTTCCAGCGTGCCGATGTGGGGCAGGTCCACCAGCTCCAGGTCGGAGAGTGCGGGCCGGGTCACCAGCTGCCCCCCTACTTTCATCACCACCGGGCGGACGTATTCCTCGAGGACGTCGGCCGGCGAAAAGACGCTTTGGTACTCAAACGGCCAGCGGCGGACTTCCGGCAAGCCCCCGACATAGCAGGTAAAGCTGTCGAGGGGATCGTATTCCTGATGATAGCGTCCGACGACCAGATTGGTCAAGCCGGGAGCTACGCCGGCATCAATCACGGCGGTCACGCCGTGCTCTTCGGCCAGTTGGTGTAAGGGCAGGGGATCTTCCGGGAAGAAGGAGATATCCACCAGATCCTTCCCGGCCTTGATGACCGCTTCGATTACCTGGAAGCCCAGCGATCCCGGCAGGGCGCCTACCACCAAGTCAGTGTCATCGACGAGCCGGGCCAGGGCTTTCGAGTTGGCCGCGTCCAGCTCGACCGCATCCATTCCAAACCGGTCAGTCAACATAGTGCAGGTATCGGCATCCCGGTCGGCGACGGTCACTTTCAGATCGCGGTCGCGCTGCAGGTTGCGGGCGATGGCCCTTCCGATGAGTCCCCCGCCGAGAATCAGGATGCGCTTCATAGGGTCACACGCACTTTGTAGTTCAAGGTGCGTTCAGCACCGGCCGGCACCTCCACCACAAACCGGGCAGTAAAGGCGTCTTCCTGGGTATAATCATGAGAACTCTCCCGAATCTGCCACTCGCCAGGGAAATGTGCCAACACATCGATGGTTACGGACTCCTGTTCCTTGCGGTTTCGCAGACTCACCTGGAAGCCGCTTTCGTAGCGCCGGTTCCGCCGGTCACTCAGATCCTCGAACTCGGTCTGGTGCACCTCGGCCACCAGATCAAAGGCTTTGCCGAGGGTGATCTTTACCTCTTCATCGCGGGGTGTGTGGTCGATGCGGTCTTCCCCGGCAAACTGGAGCGTACCGGCCTGATCTTCGCTGTAGATCCTGACGATGCCGGCGGGAAGCGGTTCGCCCAGATTGTTGGCGGCACTATTCGGGAACGCCAAGCGTACATTCACCGGGAGCCTATTTTTGCCCGGCTGGTGACCCTGGGGCAGGTGAGCGGGGATATCCACAGTGTAATGCTTCGATAGCGCGATTCCGGCCCGGCTCAGCAGTTCAATCTGCTTCTGCTGGTTCTGCTTGAGGGTGGTCTTCCAGGGAATGGTATAGAGGTGATATTCCATGAACGCCTCTTCGGTGACTTCCCTTTTGGGTGCTGCCATGGCCAGCACTTCCCGTGCCCTTCGAGGTCTGGCTTCCGGCTGAACGCGGTGCACATCCCCGGCCACCAGTTTCACGGAAGCGTCGGGATAGGCGATGCCGCTCTCATTGTTGAGGGTAATCCAACCGGTGAGGTCACCGGCGGTCACGGTCTGATTCACCTTAATGACATAGTCGGCCTTCCAGTTCAGGCCTCCTGACAGATAGCTCACCTGGACGGTATGACTCCCCCGCTCTCCTTCCGCCAACCAGCGCAGGCTGGGGCGAGCTACCAGCTCCTCGGGTACCTCCGGCAGGATGACATGTCCGGGATGGCTGATATGGATATCCTGCCCCACCTGGAAGATGGGTCGCTGGTTAAGGGACAGCAGGGTACCCGTCTGCCGCTCGACCACCTTGTTATCCGCATCGTAGGTTACCAGCCGCACGGGGTTCCCGACGAATTTGGCCAGGAGGGTGTTGGGCGTAAGCAGGTCGTATTCGTAATTCTGCTCGAGCACCACCCACTGCTTCTGAGGATTAAGGGATAATGGCAGAACGGTCTCGGGCTGAACCTGGGCGGCCACATCTTCCAGCAATATCTCGGTCTGCCCGCCGCGAGCGAGCGTAAAGGCACGGGTATCCTTCACCAAGCCGATATTGCTGTTGTAGATGGTTACCTCCAGGTCGGTGCGTTTATCGGCTCCGATGGTGAGCTGGGACTGGGCTGAACCTAGTGACAACCACATCAGAGAGCAGATGAAAATGAGAAATCGACTCATCGGAGGGCTCCTTACATGCGTGCCAAGTTGTAGCTGTTGAAATCTTGGCACAAGGGTAATCTACCCAGCGTGTTTTACGTGAACAGCCCAGATTCGGACGGTGCACGGAGAGGCAGGTCGTAATGGCAGTTCTGCTTGCCGATATGACATGAAGGTCCTGGGGAAGGATGCCATCTATTCGTTGGAAACCAACCAGTTACGGGCCGGTATAACCTTTGCTCATCACAAGATGAGAACGATGGCACTTATCATAAGAAACGGATATAGTCATGGACCTTAACCGTCTCACCCAGAAATCCCAGGAAGCCCTGATGGAAGCCCAGAGCCTGGCGGCCGCACGCGGCAACGTGGAGGTTGACGTATTGCATCTGCTGGCGGCCATGGTGCAGCCGGAAGAGGGCTTGATCGTGCGTCTACTCCGCAAGATGGACGTGCCGGTGGAAGCCTTCCAGGCGAGCCTGGAGGAGCTGCTGGATCACCTCCCCCGCCAGACTGTTTCCGGCGGGGAAATGGGCAAGATCTACGTTACCCAGCAGCTGAACAATCTGCTGGCCAAGGCTGAATCCGAGGCCAAGCGTCTCAAGGATGCCTACGTCTCCGTGGAGCACCTCCTGCTCGCCATGATGGAGGAAAGCAAATCGACTCCGGTGGAACATTTATTCAAAGAATACGGATTATCCAGGGACCGTTTGCTGGAGGCCTTATCGGGTGTGCGGGGCAAGCAGCGGGTGGAAAGTGCCAATCCCGAGGCGACCTACGAAGTGCTGGAGCGGTACGGCCGTGACCTGGTCAAGGAGGCCCGTTCGGACCAGCTGGATCCGGTGATCGGCCGGGACAATGAAATCCGGCGGGTGGTACGGATTCTGTCACGGAAGACCAAGAACAACCCGGTGCTCATGGGCGAGCCGGGCGTGGGTAAGACCGCTATTGTGGAGGGCCTGGCGCAGCGTATCGTGCGGGGCGATGTGCCGGAGAACCTCAAGGAAAAGACTATTTTCGCCCTGGACATGGGCGCCCTGGTGGCCGGGGCAAAGTACCGGGGCGAATTCGAGGAACGTCTCAAAGCGGTGCTGAAGGAGATCAAGGAGTCGGAGGGGCGCATCCTGCTGTTCATTGACGAGCTGCATACCATCGTGGGTACCGGCCGGGCGGAGGGTGCCGTGGATGCGGGCAACATGCTCAAACCCATGCTGGCCCGGGGTGAGCTGCACTGTATCGGAGCGACGACCCTGGACGAGTACCGGGAGCACATCGAGAAGGATGCCGCTCTGGAGCGCCGCTTCCAGCCGGTGCTGGTTGATCAGCCGGGGGTGGACGACACGATCTCCATTCTCCGCGGCCTGAAGGAACGTTTCGAGGTTTTTCACGGGGTAAAAATTCACGACAGCGCCCTGGTCTCGGCGGCAGTGCTTTCCCACCGCTACATATCCGACCGGTTCCTGCCCGACAAGGCCATCGACCTGGTGGACGAAGCGGCGGCCATGGTGCGCACTGAGATCGATTCCATGCCGGCCGAGCTGGACGACGTCACCCGGCGGGTCATGCAGCTGGAGATCGAGCAGGCGGCACTGAAGAAGGAGAAGGACAAGGCCAGCCAGGAGCGTTTGAAAGCCCTGGGCAAGGAACTGGCCGATCTCCAGGCCAAGGCCGCCGGCCTGCGGGCTAAGTGGGATGCGGAGAAGGAAGCCATTGCCAAGGTCCAGGCACTACGGGAGGAGATCGAGCACATCCGCCGGGAGATGGAGGCGGCGGAGCGTGAGTACGATCTGGAAAGAGCAGCCACTTTGCGGCACGGCAAGCTACCGGACACTCAGAAGCTCCTCGAAGAGGAAGAGGCCCACCTGTCCACGGAGCAGGGCCGGGAGCGACTCATTCGGGAGGAGATCACGGAAGAGGAAATTGCCGAGATCGTGAGCCGGTGGACGGGTATTCCCGTGGCCCGTCTGGTGG
>CP070656.1:2115125-2126211 GCA_020355065.1 Fidelibacterota bacterium
AGTCCGGTCGAGCCCTATCAAGACCATGGCGAGCAGTTGAAGGCCGGGACCGAAGCGGTGGTAGAGCGGGTTCCGGAGCTGATCGGCGCCATGCGGCTGCACGAAGCCGTGGAAGCCATCCTGGATCTGGTACGGCAGGTGAATACCTACCTGGAAAAGACCCAACCCTGGCATCAGATCAAAACCGCGAAGGAGCAGACCGGCAGCACCCTGTATCATGCCGCGGAGGCGCTGCGCATCGCGGCCCAGCTGCTCCATCCGGTCATGCCCAGCCGTATGGATATGGTGCGGCGGATGATTGGTGCCGCGGACATACCACTGGCCGATTTTACCTGGGGTGGCTTGCAGCCTGGTACATCCCTGGAGGAAGGAGGAGCTCCCTTCCCGCGGCTGGACAAGCTGGAGGTGGTCACCCAGCCGGAGCCCGGTGAGGAACAGCCCGAGAACGTGGTGACCTTTGCTGACTTCCAGAAGGTGGACCTGCGGATCGCAGAGGTGCTGGCCGCGGAGAACGTGGCCGGAACAGACAAGCTGCTCAAGCTGCAGATCTCGCTGGGGGACGAGGAGCGCCAGATCGTGGCCGGGATCGCCCAGCATTATCAAGCCGAAGAGCTGGTGGGTCGACGGATCGTGGTGGTGGCCAACCTGCAGCCGGCCAAGATTCGCGGCGAGGAGAGCCGGGGTATGCTGTTGGCGGCCGAAGGCAAGGACGGGAAGCTGGTACTGGCAACCGTGGATGATCCGAATTTGCCGTCCGGCCTTAAAGTCGGCTAACTACGCCGATCGGGGAGCGCTGACATGACGCCCCACCTTATCGACACCCACGCTCATCTCTTCTACAAGGACTACCAGGATAAGCTGAATGAGGTACTCCAGCGGGCGGAGAATGCCGGGGTAGAGGCCATCATCTGCGTGGGGCTGGACCTGGCTACCTCCGAGGCGTCCATTGCGTTAGCGGAGCAATACCCCAATATCTGGGCCACGGTGGGGGTGCATCCCCACGACGTGAAGGACGCACCGGCTGATGTCCTCCAGCAGCTGGAGAACCTGGCCGGGCATGCGAAAGTGGTAGCGATCGGTGAGACCGGCCTGGACTATTACCGCAACCTGAGTCCGCCAGAGGATCAGCGCCGCCTCTGCCGGGCGCAGCTGGAACTGGCCCGGTCGTTGGGCTTGCCGGCGGTGGTCCACAACCGGAATGCGGACGAAGATTTGTTTACCATCCTGGAAGATGTGGGGCATACCAAGGGTGTGCTGCACTGTTTCTCCTCCACACTAGAGTTCGCCCGGCAGGCGCTGGGATTCGGATTCCATATCTCCTTCACCGGGACGGTCACATTTGCGAAGAGCGGCAACGCGGCCGTGCTGGAAGCAGTTGGTCTGGAGCGGGTGATGGTAGAGACCGACTCTCCCTACCTGGCCCCGGTGCCCTACCGGGGCAAGACCAACGAACCGGCCTACGTGCGGCACGTGGCGGAGAAGGTGGCCGAGACCTGCGGTGTCTCTCTGGGGGAGGTAGCGGCGGTCACCACGGCTAATGCCCGGCAACTATTCGCGAGGATGGATGGCCGCTAAGGATCGCATCACCCGGCCGCGAGGTCCCCGTCCCCGCCGGACCTGGGGGCAGAATTTCCTCGTCGATCCCAACCTGATCCGAAAGATCATAGCCACCATCCAGCCTGGGAAGGAAGAGGTCTTCCTGGAGATTGGACCCGGCCACGGGGAGCTGACCATCCCCCTGGCACAAGAGGCGGGAGCCGTGACGGCCGTGGACATAGATCCCCTGCTGGTCGCATCGCTGAAGGAGCGGATTCCCGACAACGTAACCGTGATCCAGGGTGATATTCTGAAGATTGACCTGGATACGGTGCTCCCTATCGGATGCCGTATCTACGGCAGTTTGCCGTACAACATTACCTCGCCCATCCTGTTCCGATTGCTGGAGCAGCGCAGCCGTTGGCGGGACGCCCACTTTATCGTACAGCGCGAGGTGGCCGACCGCATGGCGGCGGCTCCCGGGGGCAAGGTCTACGGCCGGCTGAGCGTGATGGTGCAGGCGTTTACGGCGGTGCGTAAGTGCTTCGATCTGCCGCCGGAAGTCTTCCGGCCGCGGCCCAAGGTGTCTTCGGCACTGATCCGTCTGCAACCTGCTCAGCAGCATGGTTCCATCGAGGACGAACAGCTATTTGCCCAGGTGGTGCGACTGGCGTTCGGGCAGCGCCGGAAGAAGCTGGCCAATGCACTGCATCAATTGTCGCTCGGCGATATCCTGCAATCCCTTGACCTGTCCGATTTGCGAGCTGAAAACGTGACCGTATCCAATTATATTCAGATTGCCAATCGTTTGTCGAATGCTGGCAATCAAGTTGGACACGCTCACTAACAAAGACTTCTTCCTTCACAAAATATTGCCTTCCCTGTTGTGCATATTAATCGGCGCGGGAGTCTTGCACGCCCAGGCCGGCACAATCAGTGGTTTCGTAAGGGACAGTACCAATCATGAGAGCCTCTCATTCGTAAATGTTTTTGTGAAGGGCACTGAACGCGGAGCTGCCACCAACCGGGACGGGTACTTCGTGATCACCAGCCTGCCGCGGGACACGCTTGAGGTGATCGCCTCCATCATCGGGTATGCACCTGCATCGAGGCGGATCGACTTACGGGAGCAGGATCATATCCGGTTGGATTTTCAGCTCGCCCCGACCGTGCTGGCGGGTGAGGAGGTCACCATCACGGCCCAGCGCCAACGGTTCAGGCAGTCGGTGGAGGTGAGTACGGTCACCCTGGACACCCGGGAGATCAAGGTGGCGCCCGCTTTCGTGGAGGCGGATGTGTTTCGCACCCTCCAGCTGCTGCCGGGTGTGCAGAGCATCAGCGACTACTCCAGCGCGCTGTATGTGCGGGGCAGCACGCCGGATCAGAACCTCATTCTGCTGGACGGTATTCCCGTGTACAATCCTTTTCATCTGGGGGGCGTATTCTCGACCTTCAATACCGAGGCCATCAAGGAGGCGGAATTCATCGCGGGCGGCTTCTCGGCCCGGTATGGCGGCCGCATGGGCTCCGTGCTGGAGATCATCAATCGGGATGGCAACGCCAGGGAGCTGTCCGGTCAAGCCAACATATCCCTGATCTCCTCCAAGTTGCTGGCGGAGGGGCCTCTGCCCCAGTTGGGCGCTTTGAAAGGCTCCTTCATGCTGGCCGGCCGCCGCACATATTTTGACCAGATCGTGGACGCGGTAGCGTACGCAACCGGTCACGCCAAAAAACGGGGATACGTCGGATTCCCCTATTACTTCTACGACCTTCAGGCCAAGGCTAACCTGGACCTGGGGGACCGTCACCGCGTTACGGTGAGCCTGTTCAAGGGACGGGATGTCCTGAAGGCCGTGGACAAATATGACAGCGAGACACCTGACAGGTACTTGGAGGAGGATATAGCCAGCGATGTGTACAAGCACCGGTTCGCATTTGATTGGAGCTGGGGCAATACGACCCGCAGCATCGCCTGGCGCTGGGTGGTCTCCCCGCGGCTGGTGTCCAAGGTCTACTTAGCAGGCAGCCGGTTCAGGTATGGAATCCTCACGACGGATTATTCATATGACAAGATTATATACGACGATGGTGTCGTGAGTGAATCAAGCCGTGAAAACCGCTTTGAGATCTTTGATCTGGTGGGAGATCAAACAGGCCGGGTGGAGCTCACCTATCTGCCCAACAGCCGCCATACGATCCTGGCCGGTGCCACCCGGAAATGGCTGCACTTCAACCTGGGCTGGACATTCGCCTGGCGCTGGACCGAAAACGGCCGGACTGAAAGCCGCAAAGATACCAGCCTGTGGATGGATTATCGGCCTGTCGAGCAGGCCATCTACTTGGAAGATAAGTGGCAGGTCGCCCCCCGGCTGCTGGTGAAGGCGGGTCTGCGAACATCCAGCTACAGCCTGCACGACGACTGGGACCTGGAGCCGCGCTTGGGTGCCAAGCTGTTCCTGCGCTCGGATCTGGCCCTAACCGCCTCGGCGGGTCGGTACTACCAGTACCTGACCACCGCCAATCCCGGTGATGAGAACTTCCGCGTCATCGACCTGTGGCTGCCAACGCCATCGGACCGATCCGCGCCTTTGTCGGACCACTTCATTACGGGGGTCGAATATCTCACCTCGGATGATCTACTGCTCAAGGTAGAGGCCTATGTCAAATCCTTTACCAACCTCGTGTATCTCGAGCAAGGCTATTATTTCTTCATGGAACCGGATGCTGAACCGGGGATGGAAGTGGCTCTCAGCGAGTTCCACCCCGCCAGAGCCGCCGCCTACGGGCTGGAATTCCTGGCCAAGAAGAGCTCCGGCAAGATCCGCGGTTGGATCGGCTATACCTACGCTCAGACCCGGTGGCGTACGGCTGAACACGGCTGGTACGCCCCCAAGTACGACCGCACCCACACGCTTAATCTGGTGGCGGACTGGCAGCTCAGCGAGAAATGGCACTTCAGCACCGCCTGCAGCTATGCGACCGGGAATCCCTACACTCCCATCCTGGCGCGATATATACCTTTTGAAGAATACTATGGACGTTATTGGGAAGAGCACTTCGGCACTTCAGGGGAGTGGTTTCTGCTGGGTGGAAAAAACTCGGCTCGCTATCCGTCCTATCAAAGGTGGGACGTCAGCTTCGTCAAGCGCCGGCCTATGGGGAAAACGGGATCCAAGGAGGTCTACTTCCAGATCCTCAACGTGCTGAACCACATGAACGTTTTTCAGTACTTCTACACAGAGAAGTATGATCCGAAAGCCAATGAGGACCTGGGTATTCAGCGGTCAGCCATTCCTATGTTCCCCATTTTCCCCACCATAGGAGTCCGGTATGAATTTTAGGCCGACGATGCTGTTGGTGCTCCTCGTCATGCTTGGCTGCCGGGGATGGGATTCGGAGCTGGTCCGGTCGAAGGATTTTGAATCCCAGCTGAACGTTCTGGCAATCCTCTCGCCGGACGACGGGGGTGTGGTGGAGGTGCAGGTCATGCGCACGTTGCCGTTGGAAGGTCCCACAGGAGAAAGGAGCGATCCGTTTACCGAGTGCCATTACAGTGAATACTATGACTCTACTATATGTCATGAACGCACCCGGTGGATCTCTTATTACAGTGTAACCGATGCCCTGGTGACTCTATCCGATGGTGGTGCTACGTACGATTTCAGGTATGACGATCGGGTCGACCGCTATCAATATACCGGCTATTACGTTCCCGTTGATACCAACTTTTTCCCCGTCACCGGGGTGACCTACCAACTGTCGGTGGAAACTCCCGATGGTCTGGAAGTCAGTGGGACCTGCACTATCCCACCCCCGGTGGCCATCAAAACAGACCTGCTGTCGGATACCCTGCAGGTGCGCAAGACCTTCGATGTCGCCTGGACGCACACCGCTAACTATGTGCAAGTACTCATCAGGTCTGTACCGGATACCGGCTACGCCTGGCATGCCTGTGAAGTCTGGAAACACGCCATCGTTCAGGATGATTCCTCCTGGACTTTTCGGATCGTGCCTGATTGCTGGGAGGAGGCCGACACACTCATACCGTATTTCGAGGTGGAGATAAGCGTGTTGGCGATGGATAAGCGGTATTACGACTACTTCATAAGTCCCGAAGGAGGGGCCAATGAGACGACTTTCATATTCCTGGGTATGGGGGACACCGGCCGCTCCCAGGGTATCGAAGGCGGCTTGGGGGTCTTCGCGGCTTATCGTTCGGATACGGTGCGGCGGCTGGTTAAACGCTGATCCATATTCATGTTTTTATACGTCGTGCACGGCCGTTGTATTCTCGATGGAACTTTGCTAACTTAAGAGGCTATAGAATTTGGAACTTGAAGGAGGTGACACAGTCTAGATGGTTGAAGTAACCGTCAGAAAAGATGAACCCTTGGAGAAGGCCCTGCGGCGGTTCAAGAAGAAGTATGAGAAGGCCGGTATCCTGAAGGATATCAAGCGCAATTCGTACTATCTGAAGCCCTCGGCCGAGAAGCGCATCAAGCGTTCCAAGGCATTGCGCCGTATGCGCCGTACCATGGCGATCGCGAATCGCTAATCCGACACCTCCGATCAGCAGTACTTTCCGAGCTTTAAATCCAGACTTCCAGTCTGGATTTTTTCTTTTTAACCTTATTCTCCTTACGTGAACAAGAATGGCATCCTTACTCGTCCATTTTCTGCCTCTTTGGCCTTCATCGCCGCGTTTCCGAGGCGTTATGAGAGGCTGATGTTTTGGGATTGATCCGTTCGATATCCGGTGTGCGGGGGGTGGTGGGACAGGACGTGGATGCCGCCACCGTGTTCCGGTATACACAGGCCTTCGCGGAGCTGCAGACCCCCGGGCCTGTACTCCTGGCTCGCGACAGTAGGCCGCACGGAGAGCGGCTTATGAATGCTGCCGCTCAAGCCCTGCGACAGGTTGGCCGGAAAGTGATCCTGGCTGACCTGGCACCGACGCCCACGGCACAGTTCATCACACCGCGGAAACACCTGGCGGGAGCCATCGTCCTAACCGCTTCGCATAATCCCGTCGACTATAACGGATTGAAATTCATCGGTCACGATGGATGTTTCCTGAATGAACAGCAGGTTACGGAGCTTTTTTCGCGAGCCGATGGAATTGAGGCCCCGTCAGAGATGCCGATTCGTCGAGTTCGCAGCCGTTTGAGCCTGGATGCCGTGGGGTTGCACCTTCTGGATACACTCAACCTGAGCTGCATATCCGTGGACGCGATCTTACGCAAACGGTTCAAGGTGGTGGTGGATGCGGTAAACGGGGCAGCTTCCCACGCTCTGCCGACCCTGCTGGAAGCCTTGGGTTGTGAAGTGGTGACGCTCCATACCACGCCGGATGGCACCTTTCCGCGCGGCCCGGAACCCTTGGCGGAGCATCTTTCCGATCTGCGACAGGCGGTCGTGGACCAGGGTGCTGATCTGGGCCTGGCCACCGATCCGGATGCCGATCGGCTGGCCTTGGTGGATGAGACGGGTATGGCACCGGGTGAGGAATTGACCCAGGTGCTGGCAGTGGACGGCTTCTTGCGTCGCACCAGCAGCCGGAGCCCGGTCGTGACCAACCTGTCATCCTCCCTGCTGTTAGAACACGTCGCCCAGCGTTACGGTGTCGAAGTGCAACGCAGCCCGGTTGGGGAGGTCCATGTGGTGGATCTGATGCGCACACTGGGAAGTGAGATCGGAGGGGAGGGGAACGGCGGCGTCATCCTGGCGGAATCCCATCTGGGTCGCGATTCACTGGTGGCAGCGGCACTAATCCTGGACCGGCTGGCCCAGGAAGAGGCGTCCCTCAGCACGATCCTGTCCCAGCTGCCGGAATACTATTTGATCAAAGACAAGATCGCCGTGGACGGGTACGATTCGGAGGAAGTCTCGCGCCGCATGACAGAGCGTTTTCCCGATGCCGAGCCAATTACCTTGGATGGTCTTAAGCTGCTGTGGTCGGATCGCTGGGTTCTTATACGGAAATCGAATACGGAGCCGATTATCCGCCTCTTTGCCGAAGCGGCATCTGAAGCCGGCGCTCTGGAGCTGATTCGAAATGTAAGGGAAATCATCGGTGCCACTGAATCCGGTCACGCATCCGGATCCATTAGCTGACACCGTCCTCCCTAGATAAACTGGCTGGAAACGACATCAAGACAGGTCCTGTCTTCCTGATTTTCTATGCCATTCTTAACCAATGGTTTAGCGTGTAAATTGTACTTGACAGGACCGCTTTTTGTGTCTATTTTAAATGTAGTGACATTATATGAAGGATGTAATAACATTATTACAAGACAAGCATAGGATGGGATACGGTGACGATCGACGAGATACCCGGATTGCGGACTGAAATCAATCGTCGCAGCGCCCTCCCATTGTATATGCAGATGAAGCAAGCGCTAATGGAGCAGATCGAGAGCGGTTCGTGGAAACCGGGCGAACGGATCCCCGGTGATGTGGAGCTGTGCAAGCTCTTTGGAGTGAGCCGTACTGTCGTCCGGCAAGCATTGAAAGATATGGCCTACGAGGGCCTCGTGATGAGAGAGAAAGGGAGGGGGACCTTCGTCGCGGAACCCAAGATCAGTAGCAAAAGCTTGGTGCACTCCTTGGCCGGTTTTTACGAGGACATGGTGGAGCATGGCTTGGAACCTGTCGCCGACGTACTTGAGCAGGCCATGATCCCTGCTACCGCGAAAATCGCAGATCGGTTGGACATAGAGGTTATGACCCCGGTGATCAAACTTGTTCGTCTGCGCTATGTCCAGGAAGAACCCATCGTGCTGGTCACTTCATATCTACCCTACGACATTTGCCGTGCACTGGTCAACGCCGACCTGACCCATCAATCTCTGTACGCGTTCCTGGAGACCAAGTGCGGCCTACAGGTTGCGTCCGGGTATCGTAAGATCGATGCGGTGGTTGCCAATGAGTATGAGGCGAAACTGCTCCGGATCGAGGTCGGTGCGCCCTTGTTGCGCCTGGATAGCGTGAGCTATCTGAAGGATGGATCCCCATTGGAATATTTTCATGGTCTGTTTCGAAGCGACCGCGCCTATTTTGAGGTCGAGATTGATAGGATTAGGGAAGCGCGAGGTGAATCCAGCGTATAGTGGACCATGGGCACGGCTTATTCGGAACTGAGAGGGCGTAGGTGACGGACGAATCGAGAGTTCAAGATATGGTACGGCAGGTGGTCTATCGCACGCTGGGACGAGAGTCGGGGAACACTCCGGTTGCGAAACGCCCGTTGGTCACGGAACTGGATGTTCGTGACTTGCCCTTCAGGAGTGAACTGCCCATTCCCGATGGCGCTTTGATTACCCCGCTGGCTCGTCAGGTGGCCACTGATCGCCAGATTACTTTTATGGAGCAGCCTTCGAAACCGAATCCGGTGAGTGGACAAGATCCAGCCAAGCCGACCGAACAGGTGGCGAAGGTTGTCGCCATCGGCGCTGATCACGGTGGATTCGACATGAAAGGCATGCTGATGGAGTATCTGAAAGAGCAGGGATATTCGGTTGTGGATTGTGGCACCGAGGGGACTGCATCGGTGGATTATCCCGATTTCGCGTTCGCTGTGGCTCGCTTGGTAGAGCTGGGCGAAGCCTGGCGAGGGATTATAATGGACTGTGCGGGCATTGGCTCATGCATGGTGGCCAACAAGGTTCCAGGTGTGCGGGCGGCTATGTGTTACGACATATCGACCGCCATCAACAGTCGCGAGCACAACGACGCGAACGTACTCACATTGGGGGCGGGATTGATCGGGGCCAACCTGGCGCGTCAGATCGTTAAAGCCTGGTTGGAGACTCCTGCTTCGGGCGGGCGTCACGCACGCCGAGTGAAGAAGATTATGGACTTTGAACGTCGCTTTTTACAAAGCGGCTGAGCGTTGGACGGAATTTGATGAAGCAGATCGACGAAGAGACCTTGGAGCGTATCATCGAACAGATCACCCGGCAGGTGTTGATACTGGTACAGGAAGGTAACGAGCCGAACGGGAACGGCGCTGGAAAGCCAGACGTGCCCCCACTCTCAGCTCAAGATTATGTAAGTCGGGTGCAACCGGTGGTAATTGCCGGCGCCGATCGCATTGCCACTACCTTAGGTGTCGCGCCTACTGATGGCAGTATGAGCCACATGATCGACCATACCCTCCTTAAACCGGAAGCTTCTCAGGAGGAGATTGCACAACTGTGTTACGAAGCGCGGAAGTATGGCTTCATATCGGTCTGTGTTAATCCCGCGTATGTCAAGCTCTGTTCCCAGCTCCTGGAAGGGAGTGGTGTCCTGGTTTGTACGGTGATCGGATTCCCGCTTGGTGCCACCTCGACGGAGGCCAAGGTATTCGAAGCCCAACAAGCGGTTCGGGAAGGTGCTTCCGAAATTGATATGGTGATAAACGTGGGCGCTGTGAAGTCCAGAGATTACGAATTGGTGGAGCGGGACATCGCTTCTGTGGCGCGTGTGTGCCATGCTTCCAACGCTATTCTGAAAGTGATCATCGAGGCAGCACTGTTGACCGATGAGGAAAAGGTCATCGCATGTCAACTTGCGAAGGTAGCCGAAGCGGATTTCGTCAAGACTTCAACGGGATTTGGTCCCGGGGGTGCGACGCCCGAAGACGTGGCCTTGATGCGGAGAGTCGTTGGTCCACGGATGGGAGTCAAGGCAGCTGGCGGAATCCGCACGTACGCCGATGCCCAGAAGATGATTGAGGCAGGCGCCAGCCGTATTGGCGCCAGTGCTAGTGTGAAGATACTTCAAGGCGCGTCTGAGTAGGCTTAGGAAAGGAAGGCAGTAATGGCAGTCGATCTTCGTTCATATATATTCCTGGACAGCTTGCAGCCGCAATATGCTGCCTATCTGGGCACAGTGGCGCGTGGCTTCTTACCGCTCCCACACGATACTTCGTTATGGGTGGAGATCTCACCGGGCATCGAGATAAACCGCATAACCGACGTCGCGTTGAAAGCTACCAAGGTGCGTCCCGGAATGCAGGTCGTGGAGCGACTGTACGGCCTGCTGGAGGTCCATCATGAAGTACAGGCCGAGGTGCGTGCCGCCGGAGCGGCAATTCTGGAAGCCCTGGAAGTGGAAGAATCGGAACGTATCAAACCACGAGTCGTCTCGAGTCAGATCATCCGGCATGTGGATGCTCACCAGGTTCAGCTCATCAACCGAATGAGGTACGGGCATATGCTGCTGGCTGGCCAGACGTTATATGTGCTGGAAGTTGAGCCAGCTGGGTACGCCTCCTTGGCGGCAAACGAAGCCGAAAAAGCGGCGCACATCAATATTCTGGAAGTCCGAGCCTTCGGCAGCTTTGGGCGAGTTTATTTAGGCGGGGAAGAACGTGACATCATGGCCGGGTACGACGCAGCGGTTTCTGCTATCGAGAGTGTCGCCGGTCGCGAGGTCGAGACCGAGCGTCGTGATTGAACGGCGGTTCAAGTAGCAGAGGAAATCATTTCGATCAGGAGGCAATTATGGCTGAGGAATATGGCGCCACGGAAGCGTTAGGGTTGATCGAGACCAAGAGCTATCCGGC
>CP070656.1:2126311-2135908 GCA_020355065.1 Fidelibacterota bacterium
GCAATGATGAGATCGTGGGTCTGGTGGATCATGTCCTTGGCAAGCTCAAGGCTCCCAAAGCGGCGCTGTTCTCCACCTTGGGCCGCACCGCCGCTCGGGGCATCGAGTGCAAACAGACGGCCGGATTCATGCGCAAGTTCTATGATCAGCTGGTGGCCAACATCAAAACCGGTGATTACGATACGTTCTCCAAGGACGAGTGGGAACCCAAGCGGTGGCCCAAGGACTGCAAGGGATTCGGATTCACCGAAGCCCCCCGCGGTGCTCTGGGACACTGGATCCACATCAAAGACGAGAAAATCGCCGATTACCAGATCGTAGTTCCTTCGACGTGGAATGCTTCGCCGCGGGATAGCAAGGGACGTTCGGGAGCCTATGAGGCTGCCCTTAAGGGCACGCCGATGGCCGATCCGGAGCAGCCCCTCGAAGTCCTCAGGACCATTCATTCCTTCGATCCCTGTCTGGCTTGTGCCTCGCATATATTCGATATGGAAGGCAACGAGATCACCCAGGTCAAGGTGGTATAGGAGGAGAAGCATGGCAACGATGTACGAAGAACAATACGTCTGGCGCCTACCGGTGCGGATCTATCACTGGGTCAATGCGGCCTGTATTACAGTGCTCTTTCTGACGGGGCTGTATATCGCGGCGCCGTTGATGAGTCCGCCCGTGGGAGAGGCAACCTGGTACCACCGTACGGCCTGGATTCGGATGATCCATTTCTCAACAGCGTTTATCTTTATCGCGAACTTCCTGTTCCGGTTGTACTGGGCGCTGTTCGGAAAGGATAACTACGCCCGCTTCGCCGGCTTTACACCCTGGAAACCGGTCTGGTGGGGTCAGCCTTTCAAGGATCAGCTGGCCAGCTACCTGTTCCTGAAAAAGGAAGAGCCCAATTATTGCGGCCATAATCCGGTGGCGGCTTTGACGCACTTCCTGTTCGTGTTCTGCGGCTCCATATTCATGATATTTACCGGGCTGGCGATGTACGGGGAGAATAATCCGGGAGGATTCATCGATGCCACTTTTGGCTGGGTTGTACTGCTGTTCGGCAGCAGTTTCAGCATGCATACCATGCACCACCTCGTGGCATGGGTATTCCCGGTTTATCTGGTGCTGCATCTGTATGCGGTAGTGCGCCATGATGTGGTCGACCGGTCCAGTGTGACCTCGTCCATCATCACTGGCTACAAGCACCGCGTCGAGCAGTGCCCGGAATTGTTCGCTGATTAAGCCAGAACAGGCGACAATTCCGCAGCGGTTGCATGACAACCAGGGGTGTGGGATCGGGTATCGGCATCTGGTCCCATGCCCCGATTCTGATATCGCGTAGATGAATATTACCGTCCTTGGGCTTGGCAATATCATGTTTGCCGATGAGGGCTTCGGTGTAGAAGCTGTGCGCCGACTGGAAAGCAGGGGTACGATCTCCTCCAAAGTGGAACTGATCGACGGCGGTACGCAGGGCATCTACCTGCTGAACTTTGTGGAGGCGGCGGATTATCTCCTGGTCTACGATGCCATCATTCCCACCGAGCAGGAGGTCAAGGTCTATACCTATCGTGATGACGAGCTTCCGGCGTTAGTGTTTCGGAAGATGTCTGCCCACCAGGTCGGCTTGAGCGAGATTCTCACCTTAGCCCGCCTGCACGGTAAAATGCCCGATGAAGTTGTGCTCATCGGAGTTCCTCCACAAAATCTCGAGATGCACATCGGCCTCAGTGCGTCTATTGAGGCCCTCATGCCAGAGGCGTTGGAGGTTGGAGAACAGATCATTAGTCGGTGGCTGGGGGTGATACACCAATGACGTCGCTGGGCATCATTGTTTTAGTAATTATTTCGGTTCTTGTGGGCTTTTTCATCAATTCTGTTATCTACCACGCTAGGGAGGGTGTGAAAGTGGGCCGTCCAGCACCAGCCTTCACGGGCGAACTGCTGGACGGCTCCCGAGTCAGTCAAGCCGACTGGAACCGGACTCCCCAGCATATGCTGCTCTGCTTTGTATCCCCCATGTGCAGTGTCTGCCGGCGGCTGGCTCCATTTCTGGACACTCTGAACAAGACCTACTCCGATGCCGAACTCAATGTCCTTCTGTTGGGAATCGGTGGTAATCGTGAGGTTTTCAGGCGCTGGAAAGATGATTTGCAGATCGAGCTGCCGGTTGCGGTGGACGTGGATGGGACCGACAGACTCAGGTATGCCGTTTACTCCCTGCCGGCCATCTTTCTCATTTCACCCGGGGGGATAGTACAGATGGTCAGAACTGGCTTTCGATCCAGGGACGAAGACAAGTATAAGACTCTCTTCCAGAAACTGGTACCAGCGGTAACTCAAAGCGGGAGAGTCAGCGCACCTCGCGGATCCACACAACAGCCCTAGTTTGGATATAACACTGCCTTTGTATAGCTAAGCTTGCCTGAAGTTGAATTGACGGCTAGCGGGTAATAAAAAGCGGGTATACGCTGTCCAGAAGAATGGCAAAGAGAGCCGCATTTACCAAGTGGGCAGCCAGGCAGGGGCGACAGAACACTCTCAAGATGTACAATCCCCAGGCAAGATAGACGCTGAAAGCGAATGCCAGCAGAACAATGATGAATAGCAGTCCGATTCCGGGGAGGTCGAAAAACCAGTGACCAGCGAGCATGAGCACCAGCAGAGGGTAGTACCAGAGTCCCCACCAGGCATTCGATCGTCCGAGTGTCTGGCCGAAGCGGGTATCTACAATTTCATCACAACGGCAACCTCTCATTTGGAATATCCTGGGTATCCACCATACCTGCTCGGGGATACGCTCTTGGTGATGAAGTCTGAAATAGTGGGAGACCAGCCAACCGAATGCTCCCAGGAGAAGAGAGAGGATGAATTGAATAAGTGACATAGACGGGTATTTACAAGTAGCACACCTGCAGAGCAAGTAAGAAATAAGCTATTCTATTATACGCTTCAGTTCATTGGAAAGAGGCTACCCATACCTGCCCCGCTGAGATTCCCCCATCATTCACCGGTAGTTTGCGAGGCAGAAGCACGGTGAAACCAGCCTGCTCGAGCCGGGCTGCTCCACCTTCGTACAGCAGGCGATTCTGAAAGCATCCGCCGGACAGCACTACCTGGTCACACCCGACAATTTTCGCAACGGCTACCATCATTTCCACGAGTGTACCGTGGAAACGCGCCGCGATTTCCGATAGTGCCACACCGCGGTCACGATCATTTATAATAGCCCTAAGCATAGGCCTCCAATTGAGATCCCCGTTCAGCTCAAATGGGTAGGCCTGCTTCAGTTTGCCCCTGGCCGCGAACTCCAAGGTCATGGCTGATTGTCCCTCAAAGTTAGTGATCTGCCGCAGACCCAGCAGAGCCGCAACACCGTCGACCAGGCGCCCTACACTCGAGGTGAGAGGGGCATTGATCCCTTTCACCAGGGCCTGCTGTACTACAACGAGTTCCTCCGGCGTAAATCCATGTGGGAAGTCGGTTTCAAGACCTGATTGGTAGAGTAGGCCAAGTGCCGAGCGCCGCGGCTCTTGAGTGGCGGCATCGCCACCTACCAGCGGAAAGGTGCCTACATGGGCAACTCGCTCGAATCGGCCTTGCTCACACCATAGAAATTCTCCACCCCAGACAGTCTGGTCTGTGCCCAGTCCGGTACCATCCCAGGAAATGCCTAGAATTGGCTCTTCAATCCCGTGCTCGGCCATGACGGCGGCTATATGTGCGTGATGGTGTTGCACCTTGATGATCGGCAAGTTGAGACTTTCCGCATATTGTGATGAGAGAAAATCCGGGTGTAGATCACAGGCGACTAGGTCCGGCTCGAAGTCATAGAGGTGGGGGAGATCGACGACCACCCTCTCGAAAGCACGATGGGCTTCGGGAGTGCTCAGATCACCGATGTGTTGGCTAAGAATCGTCTGCTTCTCAAATGATATCGCGATCGGGTTCTTAAAGTGAGCTCCTACGGCAAGGATATTGGGCATATCTCGGTTATGGTGCAGGGGAAAAGGGGCATATCCTCGGGCGCGTCTGAAATACTGAATACCGCGGGGAGTATAGCGCACGACGGAGTCATCCAGATGCCGGGCGATGGGACGGTTATGGGAAAGGAAGACGTCCGCGATAAGGTCAAGCTTGGCGTGAGCTTCCTCATTGGAGGTGGTAATAGGCTCGTCATGGAAGTTGCCGCTGGTGCATACTACCGGAAAGTCCAGCTGCGCCATGAGCAGGTGGTGGAGTGGGGTGTAGGGTACCATCACGCCTAAATACGGATTATCAGGAGCAACCGATGGAGCCAGACCGTTGTCGTCCGTCTTCTTTACAAGTACGATCGGTGCCGCGAAGGACAGCAGGAGTGTTTCCTCCTCCCCGTTGACCTGACAGAATCGCCGTACCATAGTCAAGCCGGGAAACATGAGCGCGAATGGTTTCTCTTCACGCCCTTTTCTCTCGCGCAGACTTCGGACCGCATCTTCGTTGCGGGCATCGCAGAGCAATTGGTAGCCACCCAGCCCCTTAAGTGCAAGTATCTGACCCTCCCTGAGGAGCTGGGCGGCGCACTGGAACACCTGCTCCAGTTGCGTAAGTGAGACATTTTCGAGTGAAAGGTGAGGCCCACAAACCGGACAGGCGTTGGGCTGGGCATGAAAACGGCGGTTCACAGGTTCGTGATACTCCTGGCTACAATCAGGGCACATGTCGAAGTGCCGCATCTCCGTGTTCGGCCGATCGTACGGAATATGGTTGATAATAGAAAATCGTGGACCGCAATTAGTGCAGTTGGTGAAGGCGTATTCGGCCCGGCGGTCTTCCGGATCAAATATCTCTCTTAGACAATCCGGACAAGTTGCCAGGTCGGGGAGGATCGTGACGGTCTTTTCCTCCGAGTCATCGCTGAACTGTATTATAAAATCCGATTCGTTCCGTATAATAGGTATTTCCCTCGTCACAGTAGTTGTAATGCCGGAGACTGGAGGGGCTTCCTCCACCACTCGACTAGCGAAGGTATCAAGGGCTTCGCTGGGTCCCTGAATGTCTACTATGACACCCCTGGCAGTATTAGCCACCGATCCCGTTAGGGCTAACTCTTTGGCGAGGCGATATACAAAAGGCCGGAAACCGACCCCTTGCACGGCACCTCGGATCGTGATGCGAATGCGTTTCATTTGCGTAGGCGGATGTGGTTGAGCTCTTGGCTCCATGGCAGTTCAACGATCTGGAAAGTACAACAGAATAGGGGAGGGAGTTAGTGCTAAGTCTTAGATAATAGTATGTCCAACCGCTCGTAAAACCTCAGCGGCACGACTTAAATCAGTGTCTTTTACTAGCAAGTAGTCCGTATGGTAAGTTGAGATGGCAAAGATACTCACCCCGGCGGCCGCCAAGGGTTGGGTGAGAGATGCAAGCACGCCTGTCAGGTCTAAACTGAGTGGACCAGCCACTCTTAAACCGCGCCAACCAGTATCCGCTTTCCATCCCGACTGCAGGTCTTTCTCGGGCATGACAATCGAGATTTCATCATCGGTATACGTCAAAGACCAGAAGGTAGTCGCGGGTGGTGGTTCTGGATGAGGTTCTGAGGGTGAAAAATCGACGATAGCCAGCTTCTCCGGCAGAACCGTGATACTGAGTTTTGGCGATTCGTTCCCGCATACCATAGTTAATCTTGCGGTCCTAACTGCCCGGGGCGTTCCTCACAGCATTGATGAAAGCGGTCAACTTCACTTCATCCAGCTGTCCATCAGTTCGTACGCCCGTGCAGACATCCACACCATATGGCTGTACTGCCCGGATGGCATCGGCAACGTTGGCGGGTGTGAGACCACCTGCCAGGAAAACAGGCACGGCGACTGTTTCACGAATCCTGCGACTAACACTCCAGTCGTGGGTCCGGCCAGTACCACCCAGCTCTTTCACGGATTGGCTTGGCCTCCCGGAATCCAGCAATATCGCATCCACATGGTCTGCCACTATCTGGGCTTTATCCAAGGCCTCTTCTCCGATCACGTGGATGACCTGGACCAGAGAAATGCCTCGCAGCTGATCTCTAAGCTTCCTATAGGCGCCCAAATCGGGATAATCACAAAGCTGGATCGTATTCGCGCCGCATCTTATCTGCTGCGCAATGATTTTTTTAGGATCATGATAGCTGGTGAGCAAGAAGGAGCTGACCGCGGGAGGCAAAGCGGAAGTAATTTCAGCAATAAGATGTTCGGGGATAACTCCCGGGCCGCTGGGCATTGATGAGACCAAGCCGAGGGCGGAGGCGCCATATGTGATGGCCATTCTCGCCTCAGCCAGGCTTTGAATACAACAGATTTTGATCCTAGGGGAGCTGTACCTCAATCCGTTGAGCTCCCTACTTCAGCTCTCAGGGCATTGGCCTGGTTTAGCTGGATGATTCGGTATGTGGGTTGCCCGTGTCTACCCCGCCTGCTCCATTTCCCGGGTGTAGGTTCCATAACGCGCGGCACCGTTCAGCTTCGCCCGGTGATAATAAGCCTTTTGGGCGGCAGGTACATTTGCTGGTTTACCTTTCCACACTTTCAGTACCGGCTCCTGCAGAGCGCGGCCATAGGAGAAACTCAGTTCCCAGGGGAACTGCTCACCCAAGGCATTCATAGCGTTGAGATTCTCAGTGGCCTCTTCCGGACTCTGACCACCCGACAGAAACACGATCCCAGGTATTGCGGCTGGAACCGAGCGGCGGAAACAGCGCACTGTCGCTTCGGCAATCTCTTTCGGGCCGGCCTGCTTGGGACATTCCTTGCCCGAGATGACCATGTTGGGCTTTAAAATCGCGCCTTCTAGAAATATGCCATGCTCTACAAGCGCTGCAAAAACCAGGTTCAGTGTGGCCGTGGTAACTTCCTCGCAGCGCTCCAAAGTATGAGCTCCATCCATCAGTACTTCGGGTTCGACGATTGGTACCAATCCTACTTCCTGGCAAAGTGCTGCATAGCGAGCCAGGGCATGGGCATTAGCCGCCAGGCACGTGCGGGTGGGTATATTATCTCCGATAGTGATGACCGCACGCCATTTGCCGAATCTGGCCCCGAGGTCGTAGTACTCTTGCAGACGCTCACGCAGTCCATCCAGCCCCTCCGTCACCTTCTCCCCCGGGAAACCAGCCATCGGCTTAGCGCCTTTGTCAGGCTTGATTCCGGGAATGATCCCCCTGCTATTAAGCAGAGCTGGGAAAGGAGTGCCATCACCGGCCTTCTGGCGCAGGGTTTCATCGTACAAGATCACACCACTGATGAATTCCTCCGCACCTTCGGTGGTGAACAGCAGATCCCGATAGGCGCGGCGGCTCTCCTCGGTGGATTCCACATCAATACTCGCCAGACGTTTCTTGATCGTACTGGTACTCTCATCCGCCGCCAGGATTCCTTTACCCTCAGCGACCATAGCGTTGGCTATCGCTGCTAGATCAGTCTTATTCATTTATTGTGTGCCTCGAACTCACTAGTTAGATTGTAGTTGCATTCCAAGGGAAATAACGCCCACCAGTTTAACACCTAACAACAGGGATGATCAATGAACGCTATCGCGCTATGTGGGGAACATTCAAGTAGCCGCCGGGTCGTCTCCCAAGAGATGAGTAATTGGAATGTCAGATGAATTCATACTATCAGAAAAATAGCTCATTTATTAAATTGAAAGCCAAATTTACTTCGCCTAATAATCCAAATCTGAGGAGGAACTGATGCGAGTCATTTACCGTGGTGATTTAGACGGAACACTGAGCGCAGCCATCTTGATGGACATCGGATTGGCTAATGAATCCACGCAGGCCCACCCTAAAGACATGCAGGATCAGAAGGTAGAGGTCACAGATCAGGATATTCTCTGTAACCTGCCCTATCATCCAAACTGCTATATGTGGTTTGACCATCACTCCAGTGAGATCGAAAAACCCGATTTCCCGACAGACTTCAAAGGACGGGTGGAAGTGGCACCTAGCGCGGCAGGACTGGTCTACCATTATTTCCTGCCTGATTATCCGGAACTGAAGAAATTCGAGAAGACCGTCCATGACGTCGATTTACTCGACAGCGCTGATCTAACCCGGGAACAAGTCACCAATCCTAGCGGGACCTTTCTACTTGGATTTTTACTTGATCCCCGGACTGGATTGGGTTTACACCACGATTTCCGCATCAGCAACTTCCAATGGAGCTCCCAGCTGCCGGAACTGCTTACCAAACATACCGTTGATGAGATTCTGGAGCTGCCGGATACCGAGGAGCGAGTCAAGCGGTATCTGGATATGCAGCAACAGGCCGCTGAATTCTATCAGGAGCACTCCCATCTGGATGGGAATGTGATCGTGACGGATGTACGCGGACAGCAAATCCCTGCTGCGAACCGGTTCCTGATCTATACCCTACCGGGTCTTGAGAAAGGCAACATCTCAATCAGGATTGCCGATGGCAAGAAAGGTGAGTTCAACACCATCTCCGTGGCCTATTCCATTTTCAACCGTACGTCTACGACGGATTGTGGGGAACTTTGCCAGAAATATGGCGGCGGGGGTCATAAGAGCGCTGCAACCTGCCAGCCCTCTATCAAGGACAGCGACCGCGTTCTTAGCGAGCTCATCGAAGGCTGTAAAAAATAAACATCGGCAGAGGGACGCCGCACACCAGTTTGTTCAAGGTGAGAGTCGCGTTCCTGCTTGCTGACGCCATCTACGGTGATATAAGAGGCCCCTTTAATGGGGCCTCTTATCAATTGGTATTATTGGAGGAACTATCAACTGTCCCCTGGAGTGTCAGGGATCTGGCGTCATGGTGCCGAGACTAGCCAAGAAGCTCATAAATACCAGGACCTAGGCGGTGCCGTCGAGGGTTGGCTCGTTGGTGGAGTAATCCTCCAGGTCATCGTGGTATACTGCCAGATCGGATTGGAACGGTGCGTACTTATCCTCACGGGTCAACCTCAGCCCCTTTAGCTGGCTGAAGATGGAAGTGTAAACGGGTCCGTCATTGATCCCCCCGGTGATGGGTTTACCAGTGATATCCGCTGGTGGACTGTGCGGATAGAGGGGTATGTTGCCACCCTCCACCGGGATCCCTACAAAAGCGCTTACACCCCAGGGACTACGGCCCAGCAGCCAATCACGGTTTTCTAGCATGAAGCCATGGTAACGTGTGTCCCCGGTCATACGCTCATAGAGGATCAGGTGGTTGATGAATGCCGAAACCAGGTTGTTGGAATACCAAATGAAGGGCACGCCGAAATGGTAGGGATTCTTCTCCCCTCGTGCCCAGACCTTCTCGATATTCTCATGGACTCCAAACAGTTTCACCCGAGCTCATATCGATAATCTCAACTTAGCATCCCCTTATAACGCGGTGTAAGAAGGTGATCGCCACTTTGTTGTCATCGGGCAGGTATCCCACCTGGTTAGCCCGTAGGTAGATCGCTCTGCGCTCCTCATTCGGCGGATGGTATCTGGTCCTCATAGGAAACCCATTTCTGTACAGACATTATAGGACATTTGCGATCGATACAGCGGTCATCTAATGAGCCTGGCTTTCCCTGAGCTAGTCGGAGTTACAGACAAGCCTTGAATACGGGACTATTTGTTAAGCCGTT
>CP070656.1:2136008-2157441 GCA_020355065.1 Fidelibacterota bacterium
CAGCAGCTACTCAAGTCTGAGGAAATCCAATTGGTTTCCTTGGAGGAACTCCTGGAACGATCCGATTTTATCACCCTACATGTGCAGATGAACGATGAGACCCGCGACCTCATCGGTGCGAAGCAGCTGGCAATGATGAAATCCTCGGCGCGGCTGATCAACTGTGCCCGCGGCGGGGTGGTCAACGAAGCTGACCTAGCCGCGGCACTGGAGAAGGGTACCATTGCCGGGGCGGCGGTGGACGTGTATTCCAAGGAACCGCCCGAGACTGACAATCCCTTGTTGAAAGCCCCGAACATACTACTTACCCCTCATCTGGGAGCGTCCACTGCAGAGGCCCAGGAGGGGGTGTCGGTGGCGGTGTGCCAGCAGGTGGCGGATTTCCTCATCGATGGAAAGCTGCATGGGGCGCTGAACATGCCGGTGGCCGACATGGCTTTGCTCAAGCAGCTGGAGCCCCACCTGGACCTGGCGATGGATATGGGCCGGCTGCTCAGCCAGCTGGTGGACGGCAGCGTGGAATCGGTGAAGGTGACCTGTGCCGGCAGCGTGGAGGATCCCCATCCGGTGGCCCTGGCCGCCCTCCGGGGGGTACTGGAGCACATGCTGGACACGCGCCTGAACTTCGTCAATACCGGCGCGGTGGCGCAGGAGCGGGGGATCGCCTTCACGCATGCTTTCGAATCAGGCGATACCGGCTATGCCAACCTGGTGCGGGTGGAGGTGACCACCGATCAGGGTGCCTCCTCCATGGCGGGCTCGGTGTTCGGCAAGCACCATGCCCGGGTGGTGGAGATCGAGGGCTACCATCTGGAGCTCCAGCCGGAAGGGGTGATGCTGTTCATCCGCAACCGGGACGTGCCCGGCGTGCTGGGAAGCGTCGGGAGCACCCTGGGTGACTTCGGCATCAACATCGGTGAAGCGCTGCTCAACCGCGAGCGCAGCGCGGAGCATGCCTACCTGGTGGTGAAGGTGGACAGCGCTCCCGATGAGGACCAGCTGCAAGCCCTGGTTGCGCTGGAGGGGATCATGTCGGTAAGGAAGGCGGTGCTGTAGCGGAGTGTGAATTGCGGCTGGCCTTGCTGTAAATTCAATTATCGATCATGACAGCTCAATCCCTCGCTAGTATTTTACAGAAATGGGAGTCCGTGATCGGTCTGGAGGTGCACGCCCAGCTGGCGACGGAATCCAAGATGTTCTGTCGCTGCCAGCGTACGTACGGGGAGCCGCCCAACAGCCGGACCTGTCCCGTGTGCCTGGGCTACCCGGGGGTGCTACCGGTGCTGAACGAGCAGGCGGTGGAGTTCGCCCTGCGGCTGGGACAGGCGGTGGGGTGCACGGTGCGCTCCCTGTCCCGTTTCGCCCGCAAGAACTACTTCTATCCCGATCTGCCCAAGGGCTACCAGATCTCCCAGTACGAGGAGCCGCTGTGCGAAGGCGGCAGCGTGTCCTTCTACATGGAGGACGGCACGTCCAAAACGGTGGGCATCACCCGCATCCACCTGGAGGAGGACGCCGGGAAGGCGATCCACGGGCTGGAGGACGAGAGTTATATCGACTTCAACCGGTGCGGGACGCCGCTGGTGGAGATCGTGAGTGAGCCGGATATCCGCTCACCCCAGGAGGCTCGCCGCTACCTGGAGCGTCTGAAACAGACATTGGAGTATACGGGAGTCAGCGAGGCGGACATGGAGAAGGGGCACTTGCGGTGCGATGCGAATATTTCCGTGCGGCCGCGGGGCCGGGAAGAATTCGGCACGCGGACGGAGATGAAGAACCTAAACTCCTTCCGCGGCGTGATGCGCGGCCTGACCTACGAGATCGAGCGGCAGGTGGGCATCCTGGAGCAGGGCGGCGAGGTGGAACAGTGCACCCTGACCTGGGATGAATCCGCCGGTGAAACCCACCTCCTGCGCACCAAGGAGGAAGCTCAGGATTACCGCTACTTTCCGGAGCCGGACCTGGTGCCGCTGATCATCGATCCCGCCCACGTGGAGGAGATCAGAGCCGGATTGCCGGAGCTGCCGGCAGCCCTCGAGGCCCGGTTCACGGAGAAGTACGGATTACGGTTCGAAGATATCGAAACCCTTACCAGTGACCGGGAGCTGGCCGCCTATTACGAAGCGGTGGTGAAGGGGGGTGTAACTCCCCAGGAGACGGCTCAGTGGGTACGGGGCGAGGTGCTGCGGGTGCTGAACGAGGAGCAGCAGAAAATCGGCGAGTTTCCGATGCCGCCGGAAGCCCTGGCGGAGCTGGTACAGCTGGTATCCGAAGGCACCATCAACCGCAATACCGGTAAAAGTGTGTTCGACAAGATGCTCCAGGAAAGACTGTCTGCAGGGGCTATCGTGGAACGGGACGAGCTGGCCCAGGTCTCAGATTCCAGTGCACTCGAGGAGACCGTGCGCCAGGTTCTGGAAGGCCTGCCCGAGGAGCTCGAGCGCTACCGGAAGGGCGAGACCAAGCTGCAGGGCTTTTTCATGGGACAGGTCATGCGGGCCACCCGGGGTAAAGGTGATCCACAGGTCGTGAAGGATTTGCTGCAGCGGCTGCTGGATGAGAACTGACCGGAAACCTGGGGAGGACTGCCCCGTTAATTTCGGATCGTACAGCGCTCACGCATCCGTGATTGTGATTGCTAAATCATTCCCATACAGATATATTACTCTGCTTGAAATTATAGAAGGACCGAAGCAATGAAGACCATATGGGAAAACCTCGGCGAGCAGATCAGGACCTGGACCAACACCGCCGCCGAGAAAGCAGGTGAGATTACCAAGACAGCAGCCACCAAGGCAGAAGAGCTCAGCAAGGTCGGCCGGCTGAAAGTGGATATTTACCAGCTCCAGCGTGAGCGAGGTCGGCTGCACGCTGATCTGGGCAGAATAGCATATCAGATTCTGGATGGTCAAAAGAAGGGTGTTCTGGAAGACCAGCCCGGTGTGAAGGATTTGCATGACCGGATTGCCGGCCTGTCCCGCCAAATTGCTGATAAGGAGCGGGAAATAGAGCAAGCCTCGCAAATGGAGGAACCTGCGCAAGAGCCCGCAGAGGCGGCAACTGCGAGACCGGCTACAAAGCCAGCTGCGAAACCAGCTGCTACGAAAAAGGCAGCTTCAAAAGCGGCTCCACCAAAGACGGCGAAAAAATCCGCCGGCACCGCCAAAAAGGCAACCTCCGGGCCTCGGAAACCGGCTGCCAAAAAAACCACAAAGACTGCACAAACGACCAAGAAATAATCGTTGGGCCGTCGACAAGAGGTGGGGATAGCCGGCAGTGAGTTCACACTTGTGATGATAATAGGAAGGGAATTAGGCGGGTTGAGACATATATCACGTGCTTAAATCCCGATTACAGTGCCAGATTAGGTTTCTATTGCATAGAATAGCTGTTCAAGGCTAAAATAATAACAAGTATGTGGAATTGGACCATTAAACGGCCAAAACGATTCCCTTCACTCATTCCAGCTAACTTGAAATTCCTCGTCCTTCGGGAGGGACGTTCCGGCCTTCGACAGTTTGAGATCTCCGGCCGTGTGGCGGCCTGGTGTCTCATCGCCCTGCTTATCCTCATACCCGTGCTGTTCTATATAGGTTCCCATCTGCTCCTGGAGACGGCGCATGCTCACCGGGTGGCCAAACTACGCAAGGATAATCTTGCCCTCCAGCGACTGGTGGAGGAGTTTGAAGACCGGATTGAAGTGCTTCAGCATGAGGTAGAGACCTTATCGGATATGGATAAGGATCTGCGGGCGCATGCCGATCTCCCGGATATCCCTGAGGAGATCCGTCAAGTCGGCATTGGGGGCAGCATGGTCGAGGTCAAGACGGACATGGACTACCTCCTGCCCTCGAAGGATATATCGCTGGCCAGTCTTACCGAGCGACTTGACGCGATCGCCCGCGGTGCCCGACTGGAACAGCTAAGTTATGAAGGGATCCGGGATTCGTTAAAGAACGACCTGGCCAAGCTGAGGAAGACACCGTCCATCCGCCCGGTCACCAGGGGCGAGTACACCAGTGGTTTTGGCTTGAGGCGGCACCCTTATAACCGCAGCTATGAATTTCACAAAGGGCAGGACATCTCACTCAGGTCCGGAACGCCGGTGCATGCCACTGCGGATGGCAAGATCATTGCCGCCCGCTGGGACAGTAATCTGGGGCTCTATGTCAAGATCGATCACGGTTATGGCTTTCATACTATCTACGGCCATCTGCGGCGTATAGTCATCGACGAAGGCCAGCGGGTGAAGCGGGGGGAGAAAATCGGCGAGTCCGGTAACACGGGCCGCTCCACTGCACCGCACCTCCATTACGAAGTTCGTCTCTACAATCAGCATCAGAATCCCACCAATTTTTTCTAAACCGTTGCCTTATTCCGAAGGGTAACCAGAGGAGGGAAAGTGCTACGCCCCCCAAGGGCGCCGTTGTAACTTCGGGGGCGAAAATTTCAAGAGGCGATGCGATATTACCTTGAGACATATGGTTGCCAGATGAATGTGGCTGATTCCGAACTGGTCGCAGGGCTGTTGGAGCGCTCCGGATACCAACGAACACACGAGCTTTGTGATGCCCAAGTCATTCTGTTGAATACTTGTGCTATCAGGGAGAAGGCCGAGGAGACTGTGCACAACCGTTTGGACCGGCTGGCCGCCCTGAAAGCCGGTAATCCTTCCATATTGATCGGTGTTCTCGGTTGTATGGCCAAGAATCTGGCCGACAGCCTATTGGAATCCAAGCCCTATGTCGATTTGATCCTGGGCCCGGATAGCTATCGTCGGCTGCCCGAGGTGCTTCAGCACCGTCAGACTGATCCCAGCACGTATGTGGATACCCGTCTATCCCGCTGGGAAGTATATGATCAGCTGCTACCCTACAGACAATCGGGCGTGAACGCCTGGATATCCATCATGCGGGGGTGCGATAAGTTCTGTACGTTCTGCGTGGTGCCTTTTACCCGTGGCCGGGAGCGGAGCCGCTCTATAGAGAGCATTATCGCTGAAGCCGAGGACGCAGCCCGGCAGGGCTTCAGGGAAATAACTCTCCTGGGACAGAATGTGAACTCCTACCATAATGGCGACACCCGTTTTCCCGATCTGCTACAGGCTGTTGCCGCAGTACCAGGAATCCGACGGATCAGGTATACGTCCCCGCATCCTTCGGATGTTAACGACCATTTACTCGAAGTCATGGCCAGCCACGACAATATTTGCAAATCGATCCACCTGCCGCTGCAAGCCGGTGCTGACCGTATTCTCAAGCGGATGCACCGAGATTATACCCAGGCAGACTATTGTGCCTTGGTGGATCGAATACGGGCGGCTATGCCTGAATGCACTCTCAGTACGGATCTCATCGTGGGCTTTCCGGCGGAGACGGAACCTGAGTTTCAAGCGACCCTGGAGGTTGTGGAGCGAGTAGGTTTTGATACGGCCTTTACTTTCAAGTACTCGACGAGGCCCGGAACGAAGGCGGCCGAATACACCGATCAAGTAGCCGAAGCGGTGAAACAAGAGCGGCTAGAGCGTCTGATACAATTACAGAAGCGTATCACTCTGGAACGAAATAGAACCCATGTTGGCAGTGTGGCAGAGGTATTGGTGGAAAAGGAAAGCAAGAAATCCACCGCACAATGGGCGGGACGTACGGATGGCAATCACTGGGTGGTTTTTGATAAGCAGAATGTCCACATCGGAGATTTTGTAGCTGTTCGGATCGACAGTACTCACGGTATCGCGTTACAAGGTCACATAGCAACCTCTGAGGAGGCTTATCATGCGCTTGCTTAAGATTTTGGTGGGCTTATTGGTAGTGCTAGCCCTGGCTGTATTTCTGAGTAACAACTCTGATCAGTACTCCACTATTTGGTTATTTCCGGGTAAAGCTTTAGAAGACATAAATTTAGCGCATATACTGGTCAGTTCATTGGCCATAGGCCTCCTGCTGGGATTTGGCATCGGTCTGATCCAGATCATCACCCAGCAGCGGGAGATCAGGGGCCAAAGTCGGCAATTGAAGAAGTTACGGGCCGAACTGAATAACCTGCGCCACTCAGCCCTGGATGAGGATATCTTCGGTGAGGAACCGGAGGCAGCACCAAAGTTGGAGGGAGCAGCGTCCTCCTCTGAGGAGAAAACCTCCTAGCCTATTCGAAAAGACATGACCATAACCACCTATATCATCATAGGTATTACCGCGGTAATCATTCTACTGCTCGCAGCAGTGGGCGTGACCCGACCCAGGCGCAGACGTGACCTCCAGAGTCATTATACCGAGGGATTAGATCACCTACTCAGGGGTAATTTGAAGCAAGCCTATCAATGCTTCAAGCGAGTGATCGAGCGGGATACGGATCACGTCTCGGCCTATTTGAAATTGGGTCAGGTCATGCGTCAAGGGGGTGCCGCGGACCGGGCCTTGAAGCTGCACGAGAGTTTATTGGCCCGGACGAATCTGACCACCTATGAACGGATGGAGTTGTTCAAAGAGTTAGCGATGGATCATTCCGATCTCGGGCAGTACGTGCAGGCTGTGGAACGAGCCCAATCGATTCTGAAGCTGGAGAAACGTAACGCGTGGGCGCTGAGGCAGATAGTGTGGTTCTGCCGCCAATTGGGGGATTGGGAATCCACCGGTAAGTATCTTGCGCAATGGCAGAAAGCGGCCAAGAAGGAGGATACCCGCTTATTGGCGTACTGCCGTTTTCGCCAGGGATATGATCAGCGCGAGGAACAATCGCCATCGGCCATCCGAGAGCACTACCGGCAGGCCTTGAAGATCGATGAGACGTTTGCACCAGCCCAATATTTCCTGGCGAAGACCTACGCAGATGAGGCGCTAGCCGGGCGACGTGAGCTCGAGGCAACCGAGAGATCGGACACCCCAACAACATCCAAACAGCGGCAGGAGCTGGAAGAGAAAGTCGCCAAATTATATTCCAAAGCCGTAGCCTATTGGACTGCTTTTGTCGAGAGTTCTCCTGGCGATACCCACCTGGTCCTGCCTTTCGTGGAAGATACGTTATTCTACCTGAACCGGTTTGACGATGTGGAACCTTTTCTGCAGCAGATTTTAGAGAAGGAGCCTGGGAACCTGGATAGTGTGGCCGGATTGGCCAACTTTTATGTTCGACGAGGCAATGTGAACCGAGCTGAGCAGCTGCTGAGTACGATCTCAGCTGATGCGGCCAAAAGCCCCCTGATTCGAGCTATTCAGCTCAAGCTCGATTATAGGAGGGCTTCCAATCAGAATTTAATGCCTGAACTGGATCGTCTCGTAGATTCGATTCGCTTACAGGCCAACGTGCAAATCGTGCCTCCAGAGACACGTCGTTCCCTGATGAGCTGGCTGGACCCTAGCAGTGATCCCCTGGAAAACCTGGAGTAGAATCCCTCTCGTTACCTTCCCGATCTTCCTGATTATCGTTCCCGTAGGGGGTCAGGATCTTGATTACTACCTCGACCTCGCCAACCAGGGAAAGGTGGAAGAAGTGGCTGCGGCTCTACCGCAGTTGTATCGTGAGCATCCGAATGATGGAAGTATCTTATATCTGGAGGGACTTATTACCCAGGACGGGGATGCAGCCATTGAAATGTTCAAACGGGTGGCACAGCTCTATCCCAGCAGTCCCTATGCCGACGATGCGCTCCTGAAAATCGGTGAATACCTTTATGCGCGGGGCCTGTATATCCAAGCCACCCAGTACCTCAAACGGATACCGGTTCATCATCCCCGCTCTGACCTGATATACCCCAGCATACGACTGTTCTTAAATGCATTACTGGTTGCAGGTAACCGTGATACGGCACTTTTCTATACCCAGGTCTTCTCCCGGAAATATCCCGATATCCAATTCGATTTGGAGGCCGGTAAGGCCTCGGACACTCAAGCGAGCCCATCCATATCCGGCTTACGGAGTGCGGCGGAATCAACCAAGGAATCAGAGGGAATTTCCAGGCGGGAGAGAGAAGGGATCCGAGCAGCTCAACCCGAACCGGAATTTCGACTCCAGGCTGGTGCTTTCAGTGTGCGCGAAAACGCAATGCGGCGGAAACAAGTGCTGGAGTCCCTAAATTACCGGGTACGCATAACCCGGACACGCTCTGGTGAACGGCTGCTCTACTTGGTGATGATAGAGGGTTTTGCATCCCGTGAGGAGGCTGAAGCCACCGGCCGACTGCTGGAAGAGAATTACGATATCGATTGTTTTTTGGTTCAGGGCAAGTAAACCAGGAAGCGTATGCGTCCCGGTGGGCGCCGCAGTCTTCAAAACTGTTGACCCGCAGTAGAGCGGGGGGTCGGTTCGACTCCGACACGTTTCCGCGAATGAACAGAAGTATACTATTGATTGTGGTCCTGTTGTCGACGCTGACAGCGCAAGGGAGCAAGCTGTTCTGGGACGGCTATAACTGGCGCGAGATGGATCGTCTGACACAGGAATATCCCGAATTCAGACTCCCGATGAAACGAGCCTATGTCAGGGGGATATTGAATGACAAATTATACCATTATCTGCAAGCATGGTCAGCGGATACCATCATGGCCAACACGCTTTTTCGAGACTATTTGGGTCGTTTCGCAATCGATCAGCTGATCAGAGGTACCGATCAATTCTATCAGGATCCAGCTAATCTCTATCTCCCGGTGATTTCAGCGCTCGTAATCACCTCACTGCGCGCCATGGGTTTTCCTGACAGCGTAGTATCCGAATATACCCAGGCCAGTCGGGATTGGATTAACGAGCTGACTATCCGTACCTCCGAAGAGGTTCCGATCCGTGTGGAAGGCATTGCCAAACCGCCACTTCCGAAGACACCGGAATCTCTCTATCTGCCACCCCCCGTCTACGAAGTACGTAAGTGGTATAATCCCGAGTATTTGATTCTACCCTGATTCCTGGAACCTTGACACGACTTTCACATAAATGGATGTAATGGACTCGTCTACACAGATCGAAAGGGGTATCCACTCCCTCTCGCGAGTAGCGACGATTGAGGAGCGTGGGAAGTTCCGTGGTGGCGAGATCGTCTTCTATCACCTATTAGAAAACGTCCCGGAAGATGCGGACCGCACCGCTTTAGAAGGAATGGGATTAGATGTGAGCTATTACCGTCAGAATGGCCGGTCGTACGTTATTTTGCAGGAGCAGCGATATGCAACTCCACGCCGTCTATCGCGGACGCACGTCATTCTGTTCCTGGCCACGGTCTTGACCACCTTGGCTGCTGGTGCATTGCTGGAGGGGCACGACGTATTTCAGCAGCCGGCAACGATTTTGCTGGGCTGGCCGTTCAGTCTGACACTCATGGGTATCCTAGGCATCCATGAGTTCGGTCATTATACTTATGCCCGCAGGCATCAGATTGAGGTTTCACCGCCCTATTTCATACCCCTCCCTCCACCCCTTACCTTCATCGGCACCCTGGGTGCCTTTATCAAGATGAAAGGACCGATTCCCAACCGACTGGCCTTGCTTGAGATTGGCGCGGCTGGTCCGATAGCCGGATTCATAGTCGCCGTGCCGGCCCTTTTTATTGGCTTGCACCTATCCAGTGTGGTAGAGCTCGACAATGCCGGATTCTTTCTAGGTGAGAGTCTTCTGATGAAATGGGCAACAACCGTGATGTTCCCCGGACTTGGCCCAGAACAGGATGTTCTGCTGCATCCGGTTGGTTTTGCCGGTTGGATCGGTCTATTGATTACCATGCTCAACCTGCTGCCGATCGCCCAGCTAGATGGGGGGCACATCTCCTATGCGTTATTTGGACAGCGGCAGGAATGGGTAGGGAGGATCGTCTTCCTTGCCTTGATACCTATGGGATTATTTCTCTCACCGAACTGGCTCTTCTGGGGACTACTCATTCTTTTATTGATGCGAACGGTGAGGCATCCGCCCGTTCAGGACATCACCAGACCCCTGACGCCTCATGAGGTGCGAATAGGTATCCTGTGTCTGGCCATTTTCATTTTGTGCTTTATCCCAGTACCTTTCAGGATGGTAGGCTGAGCGAAAAACATGACCTCTTCGGATGTGTTGATTGAGAGCAGTCAGACGATGCAGTCTGGTGGGTCTGATGATGAGCAGTTCATGTCGCAGGCCCTGGAACTGGCGCGGGGTGGATTGGGACATGTGAGTCCCAATCCCATGGTCGGGTGTGTGATTGTTCGTGAGGGAAAGATTGTGGGACAGGGATATCATGAGCATTACGGTGGTGTTCACGCAGAGGTCAATGCTCTTCGAGCGGCCGGAGAGGCGGCTCGTGATGCAACCCTGTATGCAACATTGGAGCCGTGCGCAGTTGAATTCGAGGGAAAAAAAACGCCTCCTTGTACAGTTGCGTTGATCCAGGCGGAGATACGAAGAGTGGTAATCGCAGCACGTGATCCCAATCCCAAAATGAACGGTCGTGGCATTGCCCATTTGCGATCGGCCGGTGTACAAGTAACGGAAGGGGTACTGTCTCACAGAGCTGATCACTTAAACAGAGGTTTTTCGAAGTGGATAACCACAGGCAGACCCTACATCATTCTTAAGGGGGCGCGCACCCGCGATGATTTCGTGGCGATCAGCGGGGAAGGAGATCGCTGGTTCACTTCCCAAGAAGCCCGCCGCCGGGTGCACCAAATACGCGCAGAAGTGGATGGTGTCCTGATCGGACGTGGGACAGCACAACGAGATAATCCCCGCCTAACGGTTCGGTCGGTGGCGGGTTTCAATCCGCGACGGATTGTGCTGGATAGTCACCGTAGACTGTCCCAGAATCTGAGACTATTCCAGGATGCTGAAGCGCCTACCCTGCTCTTTACGGCTAAGGGGGAATCCTGTTCCACCTCCTGGGGAGAGGTAGTTAGGGTGGGTCCATCGACGGCAGGCGTGGATCTGAGCCAAGTTATGGATGTTCTTGGGGATAAAGGCCTAACTTCTGTTCTGGTGGAAGGAGGTCCCACTGTTCACCGTGAGTTCCTGCGGGCAGCATTGGCGGATGAGATGGTGTTATTTACATCGCCGAAGAAAGCAGACTCGACGATTCACCAAAGGTCCGATATGAGGAATACTCTATCAAAACCCAGGGACTGGGTAGTAACTCAAGACATAAAGTTGGGTGCGGATCGAATGGTTGTGGCGAGAGCCAAGAGCACATCGATTAGCTTGTGAGCCTGCGTATTACAGAGAAGGACGACGCTTAATGTTCACCGGGATTGTAGAAGAGATAGGCCAAGTAATCAACTGTTCTCAGGGAGCAGATTATAATACTCTCGTTATAGGTGGGCGTAGAGTGCTGTCTGATCTGGCCGTGGGCCATAGCATTGCAGTGAATGGAGTCTGCCTCACAGTAGTGGACCAGACCGATGAAACGTTCACGGTCCAGGTTATTCCGGAGACTCTTCAGAAAACGAATCTAAGTACAATCACGACCGGTAGTCTGGTCAACCTTGAACGAGCGATGTCATCCGAGGCCCGGTTTCATGGTCATATCGTACAAGGGCATGTTGAGACCATTGGATATGTCAGCAACATTGTAACGAATCATGGCGATGTGCGGATGACGCTCACAATGGACAGTGCATGGCTGCGCTATTGTATTCCCAAGGGTTCCATTGCAGTCGACGGGGTATCATTGACCATCAGTGATGTCTCGCTTGGGGGATTGACCGTAGCCCTTATTCCTCATACACTCGCTCAGACGATCCTCGGCAAGAAGCAAATTGGAGATGCCGTAAATATAGAGACGGATGTACTGGCTCGTTATTTGGACCGTTTTCTGGAAATGGAGACCGAGCCTGAGCCTTGGGATGCCGACTTGGAGAGACTGCGCAGTTGGGGATTCGGAGAGAGTTAGGCATGTTCGAAGCGATTGAGGGCGTACTTACAGACCTGGCGGCAGGTAAGATGGTTATCGTTACGGATGATAAAGATCGTGAGGATGAAGGCGACTTTATCATGTTGGCCGAAAAAGCCCGGCCGGAAGATATCAACTTCATGATGCGCGAGGGACGTGGTTTAATCTGTGTGCCCCTGACTCAGGAGAGAGCCCACCATCTAGCCCTCACGCCGATGGTCCCGAAGAGCACTGCCCTACACGAGACGGCTTTCACGGTTAGTGTTGATGCCGCGGCAAATACATCCACCGGGATTTCCGCACAGGACCGGTGGCAGACCTTGCAGGTTATACTTGATCCGGATGCGACCGCAGATGATCTTGCTCGCCCGGGGCACTTATTTCCGCTTATAGCCAAGCCTGGGGGTGTACTTCAACGTGCGGGACATACCGAAGCCAGTGTGGATCTCGCGCGGTTGGCCGGAGCACTGGAAGTTGCGCTGTTGGTGGAGATCGTGGATGAAGATGGACACATGGCCCGTGGGGAGCGGCTGGAAGCTCTGGCCCAGAAGCACGCGCTCAAAATCATCAGCGTGGCGGAGATAATCGCCTATCGGCGGACTCGGGAGAAATTGGTTGAACGACTCACCACGCTCCAATTTCCCACCAAGTTCGGGGCATTTGATCTGGCCGTCTATCAGGATACGATTCATAATGACACCCACCTGGCCCTGATCAAGGGCGATTTCCCGACGGACAAGCCTGTCCTGGTCCGGGTCCACAGTCAGTGCCTTACGGGTGACATTTTCGGTTCTCAGCGCTGTGACTGTGGAACTCAGCTCGAGCGAGCCCTTGAGTGCATTAATACGGAAGGGCAAGGTGTACTGGTCTATCTACGCCAGGAAGGGCGAGGTATCGGCCTTAAGAATAAGTTATTGGCGTACAATCTTCAGGAGCAGGGCTTAGATACTGTAGAGGCCAACCAAAGCCTCGGATTCAAACCCGACCTGCGGGAATACGGGATTGGGGCGCAGATTTTGAAGGATATCGGTGTGCGAAAGCTCCGTCTATTAACGAACAATCCCCGTAAAATCATTGGTCTCGATGGGCATGGGCTTGAGGTTGTGGATCGTGAGCCAATCGAAATCCCAGCCCATGCGGAGAACAAGGAATATCTGGAAGCCAAGCGCGATAAGCTTGGGCATCTTATATTACAATAAGGAGTGGATTATGGCACCAACCATTACCGGCGAACTCGTGCTTAAGGATCAGGCCATCGCGGTCGTAGCCAGTCGTTTCAATAGTATGATCACGCAACAACTCATTACTGGTGCTGAGGATACCTTTCTGCGGCATGGGGGGGATCACGATAAGCTAACTGTAGTGTGGGTTCCAGGATCATTTGAGATACCGATCACGGTCAAACGCCTCGCTGAGAGTGGAAAGTATGCCGGGATTCTGGCTTTGGGTGCTCTGATCAAGGGCAGTACTGCTCATTTTGATGTGTTAGCAAATGAAGTCACTCGCGGCTTGGCCCAGCTGTCACTTGAATTACCAATTCCGGTGTCCTTTGGGGTGTTGACCGCCCATAATCTTGAACAGGCATTGGAACGCGCAGGTACCAAGGCAGGGAATAAAGGTGCCGAGGCTATGCAGAGCCTGATCGAGATGATCAACCTCACTGATAAACTCACTTGATCCGCTGGCTTCTGGCCGTAGCCGTCCTGGCTACTAGCTCACCCGCGTTGGTGCGTGGGCAGGTCCAGGTCGGTGAGTGGCATCATTACACATCCACTGTAAGTCCCACAGCGATAGCGCATCATAACGGTCTGATTTATGCCTCTACCGGCGGAGGGGTATTGATTTACCATCCGACGGAGAACCGATTTTCTACCTTGACTACCAATGATGGTCTGGTTTATTCTGATTTGAGCAGTTTAGACATTTCCGGCGACTGGATGTGGCTGGGAGGCGCCGCTCCCAACGGGATCATCCAGATCCTCAACCTGGGTGATGGGGGGATCACGTTTGTCGACCTTGACCTGGATGAGATTCTTTATATCGAAGCAGGGAGGGATCGAGGCTTTGCAGCCTATCGTAACGGGCAGGAAGTTGGACTCGTGGAACTCCGTTGGGACGGACAAACATATAGCTTTATGGATATCTATCGCAATTTCCCTGTCTCTGCCAATCATATTTACGACTTGGATCTGTGGGGGGATTCATTATTTGTTAGCACAGACAACGGTGTTCTCGGGAACAATTATATGCGCGCTAACCTGAAAGATCCGCTCACCTGGAAGCATATCATTCCTTCGGCTCAGTATGAAGTACTCCAATATCTTATTGATTCGACCGGCCACTTCTATATGATCCCGAACGAAATCCATCAAAGAAGTGATCATGGGTGGGAGTTGTATGGTGTGTTCGGAGGAGGCGCAATTAAGCACCTCGCGCGACGTCCAAACGGTGATTTTGTAATTTCCCATTCTAATTATCTTCAGTTCCTTACAACGCGTGGGTCACGATATTATTCTCCTCGAGCCGACGAGCGTGTCTTGTATTATATGGAGGGTTCTGCCGCAGACGAAGGGTACGTCATCATCCGTAATCAAGGCCTGTCCCGTTTTTCGCATCAAACGAGGACTTGGACACGTTTACCCCCAAATACAATGCGTGGACCGGCTTACTCAGCTATCCTAAAACTCCAGAACGGTCAGCTGGTGGCGGCAGGACTTCCCGGCATCGCGCGTTACAACGATTTCTCATGGTACAATTTGGTGCCTGGTTATGGCTATCTATCCGGACCTGATGAAATCAGGAACCATGGTCACGCCCAGGTAGTAGCCAGCTCTTTTTTCTTAGCAGACACGATTTTCTATCGAGGCAAGCAGTCCTGGAATATTCTCCAGTTACCCGATGGCGAGATCATGGTGGGTTTCAAAGGAAATCTTCCGAATCAGGTTGGTGTTTTGCGAGTTGATCTTGACAATATATCTTCGTTTGAAAATTATGATACAACAAATGGGCACCTGGATGGTTTATCTGGTGATGGGTATATAACCGTTCGTCATATAGCTCTCGACGCACAGGCGAATGTCTGGATCGCTAATCCGTATTCACAAATCCGGCAGAATGTGCTAGCCGTGCTTGCGGAGGATAAGACGTGGACCCATTTTTCCATATCCGATAGCCGGAACGTCTTGAATTATCTGCCTACGGAGATCACTTTTGATAATAGAGACCGGGTATGGATTGGCAGCCAAGTCATCGGCGAGTGGAGTAGCTGGGGAGGAATAGCAGTCTTGGACTATGGGGGTACTTTGGAGGATAAGAGCGATGATGAGTGGACACAGCTCACAGCCAAGCTCGAACCGGATCACTCCAATACGGTGTGGTCACTGACATTTGATCGAAATGATGTATTGTGGACTCTTACTCCGGATGGGGTAATGGGCTACACAGTACAACCTGATCTTTCCCTTACTCCATTCACACAGTACGGTCCGTATCTCGAGGAGGTTCCTTTCGGAGAAGGATCGAAGATCAGAGTTGATGCCCAGAACAATAAATGGATCACATCCACGCAGAGTGGACTCTGGGTGCTGCTGGATAATACCACATTCTGGCCCAGCGTTGACGGAATAAACACCCAGACCAGCTCGCTTCTTTCGGATGAGGTTCTGGATATATATCTGGATGATGAGGAAGGTGTGGCCTATATTGCCACCTCGAAAGGTATTTCCACCCTCAAGATACCTTTCAAGAAAAGTCTTACCAGCTATAATAACCTAATCATATTTCCTAGTCCCTATTACCTGCCTTCGGTGGATTATCTTACCATAGACGGTATACGTCAGGGCTCATCAGTTAAGATTTTCACAGCCACCGGACGCTTGGTGCGGGAATTGACCGCCGAACAGGGTTCCGTCCAGGGTTATCAGGCCTTTTGGGATGGGAAGAACGAATCGGGAGAATGGGTTGGCTCGGGTGTTTACCTGATTGCAGCATATCTAGCCGATGGTCGATCTGGGGTAGGAAAGGTGGCCGTGATCAGGCGATAATCAGTGGTCGGATCCCAAACTCGGCTTCCAATTCTTCGATAACATTCTTAATCATCTCGCGTCGCCCTTGATGGCTCATGAAGCTGGATTTGAAGCCGTTAATGATAATATCGCGGAAATCGTTTAGTGTGAGCCCGAACGTTTCCTTGGCCTTCAAGTACTCCTTTGACAGTGTCGTATTGGACACCAGACGGTTATCCGTATTGAGCGTTACGCGAATGCCCTGATCGTAATAGTACTTGAAGGGATGTTCCTTCAAGCTGCGCACGCTCTTAGTATGCACGTTGCTGGTGAGGCACACTTCGAGGGCAATGCGGTGATCGTTGACATAGTGCATCAGGTCCTGGTCTTCCATTAGCCGGGTACCATGGCCGATCCGGTGGGCTCCGCAGTAGTGAATCGCCTGGTGGATACTTTCCGGGCCGAAGGCCTCACCGGCATGTAACGTCGTATTGATATTATTCTTCAGTATTAAGAAGAAAGCTTCCTGGTGATGTTTGGCCGGGAAGTTTTCCTCGGCTCCTGCCAGGTCAAATCCGACGACACCCTTGTGTTTGAATTGCACTGCCAAGTCGGCCAATCGCAGCGAGACCTCCGGAGAAATACTGCGGATCCCACAAATGATAATCCCAACTCGAATACCCAGGTCCACTTCCGCGCGGTCCATACCGCGCTTAACCGCCTCGATAGATTCCGCACCTGTCATTCCGGCACGGGTGTGGAGAATGGGGGAGTAGCGGACCTCCATATACCGCACACCATCGTTCCATGCATCCTCAGCCAGTTCGTAGGCGACGCGCTCCAACGCTTCCGGTTCCTGGAGCACCTGCAGTGGTAATTGGAAGCGATCGATGTAATCTTCCAGAGATCCCAAGCGTTCTCCGATCGATATCATAGCTTGGAGCTGCTCCGGATCCCGGGTGGGGAGTTCGATCTTCTGCTCGGCAGCCAGCTCGAGTATGGTTTCGATACGGGGCGAACCATCGAGGTGACAGTGCAGTTCTGCCTTGGGCAGGTGACGGAAGAAATCCAGGTTCAGTTTCATTAGGCTAGACTCAGTGCCCTTTCACCTCGCAGGATCGGTGGAATCAAGATGGCTCAGGTGTATGCTGCCCTACGTTCAGGTAGCGTGTCGCGTATGCGTGACCACACGATAGAGCCAGACAATAACCGCCCCTAACAGGATCAGCCCGGGCCAGCCTCCCAAGGGTTCGGCGATGATGGCTAGTACGTCGGAGTCCCCGGCAATCACGATGGGAATGGCCATAAAAATCCCCACGAGTGCCTCCCCGGTAATGAGACCGGAGGCGAACAGCAGTCCGTGCTGACGAAGTGTGTTCGCAACATCTTCCGGTTGGCGGGTCCGGCGGTAGAATATCTCCGCTGCAAAGGAGATGAGTCCGCCGATGAAAATGGGCACACTCAGCTGCAGAGGCAGGTAGATACCGACAGCCACGGCGAGTACGGGTGCCCGCCATCCGGTACCGAGGGATTTCAAGAACTGATCCAGGCTAATCACTGCGGCGCCGACCAAGCCTCCTATGAAGATGAAGTCCCAGGGGAGGTTGCCGCCGAAGACACCTTCGGCCACCGAGCGCATGAGGGTGGCCTGGGGAGCCTGGAGGGAGTTGGGGTGTTCGGGGGTGGCCGGACCGAAACCATAGGCGGTCAGGAGCAACATCAGAATAGGTGCCATGACGAAGGCGGCAGAGATGGTGCCGATAGCCTGCATCACCTGCTGTTTCCAGGGCGTAGCTTTGACCAGGAAACCGGCCTTGAGATCCTGCATATTATCACCGGCAATCGCCGCGGCAGCACATACCACCGCACCGATCATGATCGCGGCGGGAGGTCCGGCGACCGAACCACGGCCCAGCAAACCGAGCAACAGCAGACTCGAGAACAGGATGGTCGCAATCGTAACGCCCGAGATGGGATTATTTGATGATCCTACCAGTCCGGCCATATAGGCCGCAACCGCCGAGAAGAGGAACCCGGCAACGAGCATGATCAAAGCCATCGGCAGACTGATATAGAGATGGCCAACAACGGCCTGGTAGAGAATGAATAGCGGTATAATGGCCACTGCCAGCGCCGTCAGGACGAACTGCATGGGGGTGTCCATCTCCGTACGCTCGATGGCAGCGGCTTCGGGACCGCGCCGGAACTGTTGAAGTCCCGTGCGAATACCGACAATGATAGAACCACCCAGGGACAAGAGGGCCCAGAGGCCGCCAACGACCATAGCGCCCACACCGAGGTAACGAGTGCGAGTGGACCAGATCCGGCTGGCCCAATCAATGGCACCCACCGGTTCACCCACTTGTTCACGAAGCGCAGCATTCTCCGTCTCGAGGGTTGCCAGCTCTTCGGCCGTCATGCCTTCTTCCGGTTCCTGTAATTCGAGTGGGAAGGCGTTCCAGGGAGTCTCCGCTACCTGTGTTTCTTCGAGTTGATACGTAGGCCATTCCTGGGTGCTGGAGACGATGGGAATGGCGACGAACCAGTTGATAGCTCCGCCGAGGAAAACAAGCGTAGCAATGTTGAGCTTGACGATAAATCCGACTGAGATGAGGGCTGGAGACAGGTTGGTGCCGATATAGGCTATGGAACCACCCACACGCGCAGCGCCCTCGATAGTGGCCGTCCAGACGCGCAGACCTAACTCGCCAAATTTGAACAGAGCACCGGCGATACTGGCCATGGCGATATAAACGATCCCGCGTCCCCCCGATTCACCGGTTTTCAGGACTTCAGCTGTGGCCACACCTTCCGGGAAGGTCAGTTCACCCTCGACAATGAGGGAGCGACGTAAAGGAATGGTGAAGAGCACCCCAATGAGTCCTCCGAGGCCCATGATCAGGGTTACCCAGAGATAGTCGAAGTTCGTCCAGTAGCCCATCATCACCAAGGCCGGTAGTGTGAAGATGGCGCCGGCCGCCAATGATTCACCGGCCGATGCGGCCGTCTGTACAATATTGTTTTCTAGAATATTATGTTCACGAAACAGGCGTAGAATCCCCATGGAAATAACCGCCGCGGGAATGGATGCCGATACCGTCATGCCCGCAAATAAACCGAGATAGGCGTTCGCTGCTCCCAGGAGTACGGCCAGGACAACACCCAGAATGACGGCTTTGACGGTGATTTCGGGTAGATTCTTCATGGAAATACCTCGTGAATAAGTTGGCATTAAAGGTAACCACGGGCGGAAGAAGGATTCAATCCATTTAAGCAGACTGGCGAATGCGGTCACCGTAAGCACTGATTCCTGGCACCATTTATATCCGGATTCCCTTGGCATCAGAGCCTCTGAAATCGTAACATATGACACTTAATGGGGTGCTGTCCCTTCTGAGGGGATGGCTGAGAACAAACCCTTTGAACCTGAACTGGATAATACCAGCGGAGGGAACACATGATGAATACGACCTTCACATATCCCCTTGGCTGCAAGGGGATTTCCTTTCTAAACCGAATCATCCTAACCCTGTTCATCTGTCATGGCACTCTGGTCGCCGCAAGCACCGTTTCCGGGCGTGTACTGGACAAGGATAGCCTCCAACCGTTGCATGGCGCTAACGTTCTGGTTGAAGAGCTGGGCATCGGCTCAGCGACTGATGAAGGTGGCAGGTATACCGTGGAGAACATTCCAGATGGTGAGTATACCATCAGCACCAGTATGATCGGTTACACTGTCTCGAAGGCATTAGTAGCAATGCCGGCAAGCGAAGACATCGATTTTTTACTCGCTCCGGCCGTAATCCCTGGTCAAGCGATCATCATCACTGGTGATCGCGTACGGAAAGGACAGGCACCGATCCCGTTCACCGATATAACTAGGAAGCAGATCGAAGAGCGAGGGACTCTCCAGGATATACCGATGCTATTAGAAATGGTGCCCGGCATCTACAGCTATTCTGACGCTGGAAATGGCATTGGATACACCTTTTTAAAGCTCAGGGGATTTGACCAGCGGCGCGTGAATGTCTCCATTGATGGGGTGCCGCTGAATGATCCCGAAGATCACAACGTCTACTGGGTCGATATCCCCAATCTCCTGGCTAATGTGGAGGATATCCAGGTCCAGAGGGGGATAGGGACCTCACTTTACGGACGAAACGCTTTTGGCGGTTCGGTGAATATGGTTACATCCAACTTTCCGGGAGAGCGCCGCTTCGGAGTGGAAGTCGGTGCAGGGAGCTACAATACGAGGAAGTACAGTATAGACTTTCTCTCCGGACTGATCAATAATACCTATTCCTTTTACGGGCGCTTTTCCAGGATAACCACCGATGGGTATCGCCGCGACGCCTGGTCTGAGCTGTGGTCGTATTTTCTAAGTGCTGTTCGATACGGTAGGAACACCAGCCTGAAGATAAATGTCTATGGCGGGCCCGAGCGCTCGCATGCTGCCTGGGATGCCAGTCCTGCCAGCGTTCTGGCTGAAGATCATAGACACAATCCATATTCGTTCTATGATAACGAGACCGACAACTTCAACCAGCCCCACTATGAGCTCCACTATCAGTGGCGCATTGGCGATAACTTGGTCCTCAGGAATAGCTTTTTCTACATCAGGGGCGAGGGCTATTATGAACAACTGAAGGATGCCAGGAAACTGGAAGAATACGGTATTGAGGAGTTCAAGACCCTTGATCCAGATCTGTTCGGGGCCGATTCGCTCGAATATTATTCCGGTATCGACCTCGACGGTGACTGGGAGAATGACGCCCTAGAAAGTGAGGATGGCTATTTCACGCTGGAGCGGACTGACCTGGTGCGCCAGAAATGGGTACTCAAGGACCAATATGGGTGGATTCCAACGCTGCGCAGTGAGTTTGACAAGGGGAGAGTATCTGTGGGTATGGAGATAAGCACTTTTACCAGTGATCACTTCGGCAAGGTACTGTGGGCCAAGTACTTACCTCAGTCAGCTAATCCCGAGGATCCCTACTATACCTATACCGGTGAGAAGTTCTGGGTCTCACCTTTTATCCACGTTCTATTCCAGCCGTCGTCAAAACTCGCTCTGATGGGTGAGTTGCAGTACCAATACAAAACGTACTCGTTCATGCAGCGTGAAGCGGGCAATTTTAGCGGCTCACTGCGTAACGCGTACAACGTTTCCTATCATTTCGTCCACCCGCGCGCTGGCGTGAACTATAACCCTATGCCTGGAGTGGATCTGTTTGTGTATCTGGGAGCTGCCAGCAGGGAGCCCTCTGATGATGACTTATTCGACGTGTGGGACGGTCCTGATGATCTAGGGAAAGCGCCCCTGTTTGCCCAGTCTGATACGGTTCGGAAGGGGGGCGAGATCGCCTATATCGAATGGGATGAACCACGCACCGAACCAGAAAGCTTGACCGATATAGAGGTTGGCGGCGGCTATCGCAATGATTTCCTTTCACTGAATGCAACTCTTTATTACATGTTTTTTACCAATGAAATCGTGCCCTATGGTGGTGTTGATGACGATCGGTTTCCCATCACCGGCAATGCCGAATCAACCATCCCCCGCGGGATTGAACTCGAAGGCGCGCTCCAA
>CP070656.1:2157541-2163900 GCA_020355065.1 Fidelibacterota bacterium
GAGCAGCCGTCTCGTTGAACAGATGATTGCTGAGCACCCGCCAGTAGGATGCGTCTTCAATGATGATTCGAGATTCCCTGATCAGCCGGTCCCGCAGTCGGCTGCGCAGCGCCTCATCCAGGTCGTCGTACAGCCAATCGTAAAGCAGGGCGCAGCCGGTGGCCCAGGCGGACCGGCCCAGGTTCTGGCTGCCCGTCCATTCCGGCACCGCCAGCATGGCCGATATCCAACGTACCGCTGCCTCACGATACCGAGGCTCTCCAGTGACCAGAGAGGCCAGACCCAGAGCAGGCATGGTGTCGCCCAGGTAGCGATACCGGTTATGGGCATCCGTCATGGCCGGAATGGGCTCGATACTGAAATCATCGGCACTCTGCTGCACCAGCTGCCACAAGTGCTGATGACTCGAGGTGATCGCACCTTCCAGAGCGGCGATCCGATCGGATGTCAGGATCAGACGCGGATGGGGTGGCAGGGATTGGGCGGATAGCAGGGCAACACCGAATACCAGCAGGAGCAGGGGTAGCAGTGAAACCGGCTTTCCCAAGTATTGTGTATACATCTGACTCCTCCGACGCTAGGTGATGATTTAGGAATTAATCACGAATTTCCGTTCACCAGGATGTGACCGACTCGTCTCACGTGACCACCGATTCATAATCCCACCCCTGCTGCTGGCACAGCACCTTCACATGATCGTCCCAGGTCTGCTCGTTGGCCGGGCGGGGAGTGACGAAACAGTCCACCGCCAGGTAGCACAGAGTCCCTTCCCCGCTGGCCTCGATGGAGTGCCAAGTCGACGCCGGGATCCGCACTACGTCACCCGGTCCGACAGGATGCCTGACACGCTCCTCACCGGTCAGCAGGGTACCCTCACCTTCCAGGATATAAAAGATCTGCTCGGTATCGTCATGCTGGTGGAGCGGGGGAGCTTGTCCAGGCTCCAGGATCACCACGAAGACCTCCGAGTTGACCGCCTCACTACGATCCATGACCAGGTCATTCCGGTGGGTGGGGAATTGATAGCGCTTGAGATTCGTGGTGCCGTATACGTATTTCATTCACACAGTCCCCTCAATTGAAGAGCGACTCCCAGATGCCCTTGATCCCAATGCTGCTCATGTACAGGGCAAAAAGCAGGATCAGTGCCAGGATAATATTACTTGCCGTTTTATTGGCATGCGCCCCCATCAGGCTTTTCTTATTACTCAGGAACAGGATTCCGAATACCGTGACCGGCAGGATCAGGGCGGAGAAGACCTGGGAGGCGATCATGACCGGCACCGGCGGCGCCTGCAGCAGCGGCACCGTGAAGCCCAGCAATGAGATGAGCAGCACCATGATCCGGTATTTCCCCACCCGCATGTCCCGGGACGTACCGTTGTAATCGCACAGCAGCCAGGGCAGCATGAGCACGTTGGGCAGTTGGGATGAGAGACCGGCGGCTACGATACCCGAGACGAAGATGGCCGTCGCCAGCCGGCCGGCCAACGGCTCCAGCAGCTCGATCATCTGCGAGGCGTGGGACAGTCCCATTCTGTTCACGTAGAGCGTCCCGGCGGCCGCGGCCATGACCGTGGCGCTGATAATGAACATCAGCAGGCTCGAGATCAACGCGTCCCGGCGCTGAATCCTCAAGTCCTTCAGCGTCCAGCCAGCCTCCTTGACCAGGGTGGTGCGGATAATGAACAGCCCCGAGAATACCGTCGTGCCCACCATCGAGGCGATCACCATGAACGGCCCCCTGCCGGAAACCTCCCGGACCTCCGGGATGCGGGGCAGCATCCCCTTGAAGATCTCCACCGGCGGCGGACTCAGGATGAAGAAGTTGATGATGAAACTCCCCGCCATTACGGCCACGATCACCGCCAGCGCCTTCTGGAAGCCCTGCGTCGTGCCGTTCCAGAAAAGCAGGTAGACCAGGAAGATGAATAAGGCCGCCAGATACAGCGGATGGATCCCGCCGGGAAGATAGATCTTCGACCACTCGTGGCAGATATCCACGATGATCCCCATCACCCCGATCACGCTTGCACTCACCGCTGTGGTCAGGGCGACAATGAAGAAGATCCCCAACGCCGGGTGGATATGTTTGCGGAAGGAATACAGCGCCGTCTCGCCCGTGATCAGGGTATACCGCCCATAGCTCACGATCATGAAGTACGTTACAGTGCACGACAGAAAGATCGTCCACAACAGGGACATGCCGTAGGTGGCGCCCGCCTTGGCCATGGCCGTCACACTGCCCGTGCCGATATTGAATCCCAGCAGGAAAATGCCGGGCAGGATCTTCTGAAAGGCTCCTGATATCTTGCGGAAAGATTCGCTGGTCATCGCATGGGTCACTGATTTCCTATGGGAAGGGGCCAGGATCGGACACAACGATCATTAACCCTCTCCCCGGATGGATTATTTCCTACCGGTCACCATATACGATCTCCCCTTCCCCGTGCCCGCTGATGACGTTGTCCTTCAGCGTTACGGTCAGGTCACGGCTGAATAGGTAGATAGCCGCCTTCTGGTTACCACTGCCGGTGTCACGGATGGTGTTCCCTTCCAGTACGAGCCCTTGCACGGGACACTCAACGCGGAAGCCATATCCCGCACCCTCAGTGCCGTTGTTTTCAATGGTATTGCCCCGGAATACATTGCGATGCGGTGTGTTCGCCTCTCGTTCTTTACGGAACGAGATGCCGTCCCTACCGTTCTCGAATATCCGATTCCGTTCAAAGACCATATCGCTGTCTTTATGACCGGTGGAGATTCCGGATGCTTTATTATGGTGCATCTTATTATCACTGACCCTGCCATCCTGTACCCGCCAGCAGATATACAGCCCGTTCCGGTCATTGTGTGAAGCGGTATTGCCCTCGATGAGGGTATTGAAAGACCCGGTCCCCGGGTGAAATCCATCCTTGCTGCATCCGGAAACCGTACAGTTGCGGACCGTGACATCACGCGTGATCTGCCAGCTGATGCCGTCGCCGTTGAAATTCCTGACCGTCACGTTCTCCACCAGGGCATCCCGGACGTCGTAGAGATAGACTCCCCCGCCACGGCATCCGTTGATGAACTCGTTCCGCTCCCGGTTTCCATCGATAGTCAGGTTCCGGATGGCTACCCCCTCGGCCTCCAGCGCGGCCACGATGGCGCTGGCCGTGGACACACCACCACCCTCGTCCGCCCGGTAATCCCGCACCAGGTACTCGTCCAGGCTGAGCACGTTCCCCGTGATGGAGGTGATGACAGCGGTGGACACGTCCCAGGCATTAATGTGCTCGTCATCAAAGACGTGCACCGGCATGCCGACCTCGAAACCTGCAATATCCGTAACGGTCAGCTGGCGCTCTCCGTAGTCCGCATCGACCAGCAACCGGCTGCTGATCCCATCATCCTTCCGCAGCACCGTTTCCGGCCCAGCACCCGCCAGTTCCTGGTGGCTGTAGAGTTTGATCGGTGCCTTGATGTGAAACACGCCGGGGGTCAGCTGGATCACACCGCGGCCACCCTTGGTCCTCAATTGATCAGCTGCTTGCTGAATAGCCTCCGAGGAGAATCCCACGATATCCGCCCCCCGCTCCCCCACACTGATCACCGGTACCGTCTGTTTTGATGCAGGAATTCCACGGGATTCCGAAGTGCCGCCTTCAACCACTGCGCATATTCCTTGACTGATTAGCCAAATCCAAATCCGGATAAATCGTATACAACTCATCCATAAGCCGGGGAGCTTCCCCGCCCTCCTCATTGGTCCTGTTTTGAGAAATGACGGTAGAGCAGCCAGGTGACCAGAAAAGATACGAGGAAGATTGAAAGGGGGATTAGCACACCCCATACAGGACTCCCGAGACGTGTCGATTGCTGCAGCAGGAAGATCATAATCACTGCTCCTTCTCAGATAAAGACGAATCCCCGGCCTTTCTTCTCCGGTAGTGGATCCAGGCAAAGACCAATCCGGTGAATGAGGCGATATAGGCGATAGACATGCCGATAACGACGCCTAGTCCTTCGTCCATTCTGCGTCCTCCCAGCGAATGGTTTTTTCCAGACTTTCAAGATACTGCTTCTGCTTCTTCTCGTACTCGGTGGAGATCAGTTTCAGCTTCGGATCGATCACCCAGTGCATGAGGATGATCAGGATGATCGCGATCGCCAGAATGACAAACCCGATCGGAATGAGCAGCATAGCCAGGGCCACTCCTACTGCCAGGCCGATGTAGGCCAGGGGCGAGAGCAGGATCGCCAGCCAGTCTTCACGGGCCCACTCATCAGCCTCAGCCGGCGTCCATTCCCTTCGAATCAGTTTCATCATACTCCCCCTTTCAACTTCCCGGTTGCTGCGGCGGCTCCATTGAACCCATCAACCCTCTGCGCTCCGCTTCTCTCCGCACGGGTCCCCAGAAGCCGATCGGTCTGGACATGACATAATATTTGACCAGGTGGCCCATATCCTCCGGTTTCGTCAGGAATGTGACCGGCAGGTAGATCAATGACGTCAGCACCATGAGTGCCCAGAACTGCAGGTAGTCCGGCAGGGGTGGGATCACGTGGAAGGCCGGCAGGATCCACACCACCAGCCAGGAAAGCCCCAGGTTGGCCATCCAGGCGGAGAGATAGCCCCAGGCATTGAAACGCCACCAGATCACCTGGAGGATATTCGGCAGCCAGACACCGGCAGCCATGATCCACAGCGCGAAGATCAACCACTTGGTGATCTCCTCCATCATCAGGCCTAATATGAATGAACCCAGCAGGATAATGACGGTCGCGAGCCGGCCGATCCACACCAGTTTCTCTTGGGGAGCCTCCGTATTGATGTAATGGTGATACAGATCCCGGGTGACGTACATCGCGCCCAGGTTGAGGACACTGGAAACGGTGGACAGGTGGATCGCCAGGATGGCGGCAAAGAAGAAACCCAGCATCCCCACGGGTAAATAATCGAATCCCAGGCGGAACCACCCCATCTCGTATTCCCGCGCTTCGGTCAGGTTCGGGAACATGACGAAGAAACCCAGGATGGCGGCGGCCCATAGCGAATTGCGAATGATCACCAGCGCCGTCCCCCACCAGATGGAATAGGAGGCATCCCGCACGGTACGCGCCGACTGGATACGCTGCGCCTCCAGGTACCAATCGATGGAGGTGCCCATTCCGAACCCACCGATCAGCGCGATTACCATCATGGTGATGAACCACGCCAGCGGAAAATCACCGGACAGCCAGCCCGTGAAATGGAAGGGATTCAACCGCCACGATTGCCCCAGCTCGGCCAATCCGTTGACGATGCCCTGTGGACCGCCCGCCGTGATAACGCCCCAGATCGAGACGATGAGAATGGCCGAGAAGGCTACGATTCCCTGCTGGAAGTCGGCCATGACCACCCCCCAGTAACCGGCCGTAAGCACGTAGATCGCGCAGATGGAGGAGAAGACCACCAGTCCCACCCAGGTCGGCCAGCCGAATAGATACTGACAGATCCTCCCCATGGCGATCCCGACCCAGCCCATGTTGAACATGGTCATGAATACCTGCCATCCGGTCATCCAGCCGCGCAGCAGCTCGCTGCCCAGGCCCGTGAAGCGCAGGCTCTGCCACTCGGCCTGGGTAAAGGCCAGGGATCGGCGGAATATGCGCGTGGACACGAACGCGCTGATGGCGCACCAGGCCGAGAAAAAAGCATACCAGATGCCCGCAAGACCATGCTTGTAGATCACTCCCGCCACCCACATGGGTGTGTCCACGGCCGTATGGGTGGCGTAGACCGAGGAGGCGGGCAGCCACCAGGGCAATCCCCGCCCCGCCAGGAAAAAGTCCGACTCCGACCGCTTGCCCAGTCGGTAGAAGAGCACACCGCATCCGATCATCAGCAGCAGAAACAGGATGATCCAGATCCAGTCTAACAGTGCGAATTGTACCATACGGATCTATCTACCCAGCTACGGTTCTCAGTTTAATTCAATCCTCGACTGTGTCCAAGATCAGATCCAACCAGCGGACTCCACGGCCACCCTAGCCCGCTTGCACCTTGCCGTACAGTGCCACACATAAGGCCGCCAGATCACCGATCCGTTCGCCCAGTCCTGCGGGCACGACGGCGCAGGCCGCCGCCGCACCCGGCAGCGATTCCCGGGCAATCACCGCTCTGGCCGGCTCCAGCAGCAGGTCTCCCAGACGCATCCCCATGCCGCCCACGAGAATGATCTCCGGGTTCAGGACGTCGATCAGGATGGCGAGGCCAACCCCGAGATAGGTCCCGCTCTGCTGGACAATCTCCGATGCGAGGGAATCACCCGTGACGGCCCACTCCACAACGTCCTTCCCCGTTATCTGCTCCGGTGACTTGTACCTGGCGAGCA
>CP070656.1:2164000-2174232 GCA_020355065.1 Fidelibacterota bacterium
CTGCGACCAGACCAGGTCGATGCCCGGTATATTTACGTAGATTTCGTCGAAGAAGATGCCTGGAATGGTCCGGCCGAAATGCGTGCCGAATCGGCGGTAATACTCCTCATGGGTAAGTTCGATGAACTTCCTGACGGCGGCCTTATTGAGATAATCGATCTGTGTCCCGGTATCGATGCATTCACTGAAGTGCATGACGCACCACAGGCCTTCGGGAACCTGCCAATCAGAGTCCTTCTGGTCGGTTAGATCGACGATGGACGCGGGATCAAGGCTTTGTCGATTCACCAGCCGACCGGCCAGGATTGCCAGGGTATCCCCTGAGAAATCCAGGGTAATTGCTCGCGGGCCTGCGAGCTCCCACTTCTCGACTTTCAGTCCTCTCTTCGCGTATTCCGGATTGGCGGCAACCACCCGTCCCCCGGCGCTGCCACTGGGCCACTTATCCTCATCGTAGAGTATTGCGAAGAAGTCATTCTTGGCGCTGTGTTCCACCGTGGTCCGGACGGCATGCCACCAGCCCTCTGAAAAATAGGGTGTGTCGCTCGTCTCGATTCCGGAACGGGCATGCAGGAAAGCGCCGAAAATCCCCTTATCCAGCATCTCATCGATCTGCCAGCGCAGCTTATCGTCTTCCAGAGTATCGTTCCAGGCCCAGAAGGGCAGGAGGGAGAATTCTCTGGGGGGATCAAGAAAGTGCTTCTTTACATCATTAAGATCTATATTCCCCATCCATTCATGAGAAGGCATGATGGGAGGTCCTTTATTGAATGATCTATTGAGGCTTATAAGACTGCCATAATGGAGGTTGAGTTCATGTATACCATTATACGGTGAGCGGGCACTGGAGCGCTCATTCGCGGGGTGTAACCACCACGGCAGCCACGCTGCGTTCCGCCGGCCCGTGGTAGACAGCCTCGATGTTGTTGCCGTCAGGATCCAGCAGGTAGGCACTGTAGTAGCCGGGATGGTAGTGGCGCGGGCCGGGAGGGCCGTTATCCCGGCCGCCCGCCTGCAGGCCCGCTTCATGGAACCGCTGAACGGACTCGGGACCCTCCGCCTGGAACGCCAGGTGCACCGGGCCGCCGGGCGCGGCGTCATCGCTCACAAACAGTTCGTCAGCGTGGAAAAAGCCCGGTCCTTCCCCCAGGATGTCGAGACCAAGGGCACGCAGAACCGCGCTGTAGAACTGCTTGCTCTGTTCCAGATCGGCTACCCGCAGGTGAACGTGGTCGAATAAGCGTCCCAGGTGGTATTGCATTGTCCCCTCCGAAAACCTTCTATCTTATTCTGGTGATACACACAATCTCGAACAGTATAAAGTTAGTCAGAAAGGGCTACCTTATCCTGATTTGTCTTAGATTGTGCTCTTGGAGATAGCGACTTATCGTTTTATCATAGGTCAGCATGTCAGGAGATACGTCGATGGATTCAGACTACTCACCGATCCTGGTCCTGGGCGGGACCGGGCATTACGGTTCCTGCATTGTTAACAGCCTGCTGGCGAAAAACGCTGCGGTTCGGGTCCTCACCCGGAATCCGGATAAGGCCAGAGACCTCCTTGGAGACAGGCCGGAAATATTCAGCGGGGACATCACTGCTCGGGAATCCGTCACAGAAGCGCTGAAGCAGGTCAATGCAGTCATGATCTGTGTCTCGGCCATGAGTTGGGGCAGCGTCAAGCACATTCGGGAAATCGAACGGGACGGGGTGCTGATGGTGCTGGAAGAGGCTGGAAAGGCCGGAACCGAGCGAGTCGTCTACACCTCCGGGTACGAGATGCGGGAGGAGGTGATCACCAGGCTGCGGATTCGCAAGCTGGGTGAGATCAAGCTGGAGATCGAGGCCGCCCTGGCCCGATCCGGTCTGAACTGGACCGTCCTGGGTTGCGCGCCCTCCATGGAGTTGCTCTTTACTTTTTATCGTAGAGGGCGGCTGACCGTTCCCGGCGGGGGACCACCGGCCTTGCCGACCATATCCCGCCATGATGTGGGCGAGATCGCCGCGCAAGCGCTTCTGCGGACCGACCTAGGAAGCCGACGATTCCGCATGACCGGTCCGGAAGCCCTCTCCTTCCCGGAAGCCGCCCGGCGGATCGCCGATTTTACCGGCCAGCCGGTGAAGTTCGTACGCATTCCCCTCCTGCCGTTGAAGTTGGCCGGCCTCATCACCCGGCCGTTCAATCCCTTTGTCCAATACCTGTTCTGGAGCGTGAAGCTGTTGAACCATTTCCCCGAAGACCTGGCCGCCCAGGTGCCGCAGGATCACGCTCTGCTGAGGGAAACGTTCGATTACGAACCGGTAACTTTCGACCTGGAGCTGCAGCGAAGGTTTGGCCGTGAGCGCGCTTAGGCCTATGGTTCAGACCTGACGGAGCTACTCCTCCAGGGCGGCCAGGGCTTTGGGACGTGCCATCGCGTAGCCCAGCGCCCGGTGGTGGTTGCCCGCGTTGTGACTGATCACTTCGTTCCAGTCGACTACCTTTTGGTAGAGTTCCATTGCCCGTTCGTCATTACCGGCACCAGCCTCGGCCTTGGCCATCAGATAGTAGGTATAGGGATCATCTTCATTGGCCTGGGCGAAATGCTCCAATGCCTTGGAGAAATCACCCTGTTTCAGGTAGATCTGACCCATATTCTGATGATAGCCTTCGGTCTCGGTGGGATTTTCACCCGCCGCGATACTGGCCTCCAGCTCCTCCGCTTTGGCGAATGCCAGGTCAAAATCACCACGCCGGGCTGCAATCTGAGCCGCCTGGCCCAGCGCTAACTCGGAAAAGAAATCCCGGGCACCCTCGGTGATCTTGCTCTCCTGAACAATCTCCTGGAAAGTCTGCAACTCAGCTTCCGCCTGGTCCAGATCACCTGTGGTCGAGAAATGGAGGCGGCAGAGCCCCGAATGGATCAGCGCTATCCTGACCACCAGGCCTTCTTCCTCCGCCATTGAAAGCGCCTCCTGCAAGGATGCAAGGGTGGCATCGGGGTTTTTCTCGTACAGGTTCGTAAACGCGATCATCTCCAGGTCGATCACCCTGCCGATGGGAGTCTCCTCTATACCGATGGCCTCACGCATGGACGCCCGGCCTGCATCATACTGGCCCATGTAGACCTGGTTAATCCCGATCTTGCGCTGCGAGAAGGCAAACGTGGGATTGCGCTCGATGGACATGCGGTAATTCTCAATCGCATCCTCATAGCGACCCATCCTAGTGTAAAGATCGGCCATGGAATCATAGACGTTGGCCTCATTGGGGATCAACCGGATGTAGTTCTGGAAGGCATTCTCGGCCTTGTCGAACTGGAAATCGTTCATATAGAGATAGCCCAACGTGTTATAGGGTGGTGGATAGTTGGCATCCAGTTCCACGGCCCTCTCGTAGGCTGTGATCGCCTGATCCACTTCATCCAGGCCGAAATAGGATCCACCCAAAGTGTTATGTGCCCGCTTATCATTGGGGTATCTCCGGACCAACTGCTTGCGCAGTCTCAAAGCCGTGGTCGGCTTGTCCTCCGCCAAAGCCTCATTGGCCTCGATGAGCAGCCGTTCGCCACGGGAGACATTGGGCGCCAGGGCCACGGCCTGATCCAGGTATTCCCTGAATTCCCGGTTGGAGACACCCAGCAGCGCCCGGGCCCAATGGGCCAGCGCAAACGCCGAATCCTGTTCAATGGCCTGCTCGTACATCGCACGGGATTCATCCAGGCGCAGATTCTCAGCCAGCTGCCGGGCTTCGATGTAGGTGGCCCGCGCCTCCTCCGAGGTTGTGGTGATGGGAATCTCTGTTGTCGCTTCGCGAGCGCAGCCGCTCATCAGGGCAAGGAGCAAGACCAGCGCCGACATGCTTACCAGATTATATGTAACATGGAATCGTTTAAACATGGACGACCCTCCTTATTATACAGATGTCCGATTTTGCCGCCCGACAGATATAACTATGTGAATTCTCCCTCGGGAAGACTTCCGTGGAAATGTACAAAGTTTATCGACTGGTAACAAGTTAAGGCGGCAACGGGGGCGTTTCGATCGACGTCCTTTTTCCAATGGGACCAGGGCGCAGATCAAGCCGGGGGTGAGCGGGCTGGTGCCGGAGCGAATCAGGATTAAACTCAGCGGTGAAAAATCCCACAAAATCCCTACAATATCCATCATTCCAAAAATTTCGCCCGACCAGAGACTCAGCGCATCCCTCGGTGGAAACGCCATTTCGCCTGTAACGCGTTGAAAAAGGGCAGGGCGATCTGGAAGGTGCATTTTCATCACGTCAGAGGTAACGTTCGACATGGAGATGAAGGAAAGACTAAAACCTGCCGCCGGCGATAGTTCGCGATCTATTTCGGTATATTCTCTCTTTTACTGTGAAGTGAGTCTACCAAATCCCGGGCAGCAGCCGGTATCGTGTCTGCCGGGTGTATTCGGGATAGCCCTCCAGTTCCGCCTGTAAGGTCCGATCCTCCAGGGCGGTGCGGAGAATAAACAGCAGGGCGTTCAATCCGCCGAGGGCCAGTGCCCACCAGGAAGCCAGCATAATAGGCACCGCCAATTCGAAGAGTATCGAGCCCACGTAACCAGGATGGCGCACGAACCGGTATGGTCCACCCGTGGCCACGCTGTGGCCGCGCTCCTCCTGTATACGGACAATCTGAGAGAAAAAGGCGTTGACCCCCGTAGCCCACGTGACCAGGGCGTAGGCCAAAGCTGCCACCACGGCAGCGATGACCTGGATGGGCACGTCGATGCCTGTACTCCAACCAAAGCGGTCATCCAGTCCGGCCACCACCAAACGCCCTATGGTAGCGACGGCGACGATCATCATGATGATCATGTCCCAGGATTTGCCTCCCTTCCGAGGTCCCAGGCGCTCGGCGAGCAGCTCCGGGCTGCGGGGGATCAGAATAATGGCATTTGCGGTTACCCATGCCGCCGTGATGCCCACCAGGATCCAGCCCATGATCCAGTCCATGCGGCCGGCGGCCAGGAACAGGATCACACCCGTGATGGCTGTACCCATATACTCCCGCACCAGCCAACGGACAATGATCAGCTTGGAGACAGGTTGTGTAGTGGTGGTTTCGGATGTTTGGTCATTGGTCATGATTCAGCCTCCCTGGCCGGTTACATCAGCATTGGTTATTGACGTGAAATTTATGTGCGCAGCCTCTGCGAGGGTAGGAATAACCACCTGCGGTATATTCAGATCAATCCGACTGGATGTCCATCCATTTCTTCGGGACCGGTTCTTTCGTAAACTAGCGGCGGAACCATGAATTTCCTACCTACCGGCTTGCGGCGCAATCGACCTCACCTCAGCATCGGTATCATACTAGCCGGTATGCTGTTGGTCGGTCCCACCTCAAGTAGTTATGGAGGGAGTCAGGGTGATCCCGCAACACCGGATACGACCTCCCTACCCAGCGAGCCCATACGACTGTTCCTGTGCGGGGATGTGATGACCGGACGCGGCGTCGACCAGGTTCTACCCCACCCCAGTAATCCCCGGCTCCACGAGCCCAGCATCCAGGATGCCCGGCTGTACGTGACTCTGGCCGTGGCAGCCAACGGGCCGATCCCCCAGCCGGTGGACTACGCCTACATCTGGGGGGTGGCTCTGGAGGAGCTGGGGCGCCAACAGCCGGACGCGCGGATCATCAACCTGGAGACCAGCATCACCACAAGTGGTGACTACCACCTCTTTAAGGGTATCCATTACCGGATGCATCCCCAGAACGTGCCCTGCCTGACGGCGGCGGGGATCGACGTCTGCGCTTTGGCTAACAACCATCTACTCGACTGGGGTAAGGCCGGGCTGCGGGAGACTCTCGCTACCCTGAAACAGGCGGGTATCCAGACCGCTGGAGCCGGTCACAACCTGGAGGCTACGGAAGCCCCCGCCGTAGTGGAGGTTGAGGGCAAAGGACGGATCCTGGTGTTCTCCTATGGCACGGTGTCCAGTGGCATACCCACCGGCTGGCGGGCGGGAGTGAATAAGCCCGGCGTGAACCTGTTGGCGGACCTGTCCCCCGCCGCGATGAATCGCATCCTGACGCAGGTGAGTGCAGTGAAGCGTCCGGGAGACATCGTGGTGGCCTCGATCCACTGGGGGCACAACTGGGGCTACCAGATCCCTACAAGGCAGCGGGATTTCGCCCACCGCCTCATTAATGAGGCCGGAGTGGATATTGTCCACGGCCACTCCTCGCACCATGTCAAGGGCATCGAGGTATACCAAGATAAGCTGATCCTCTACGGCTGCGGCGACTTCATCACCGATTACGAGGGCATCAGCGGGCATGAGGAATACCGGGCCGAGCTGGGCATTATGTACTTTGCCGACTTGAATCCCGCCAACGGCCAACTGGTGCGGCTGGTACTGGTCCCTACCCGCATCAAGAACTTCCGTATTCAACGGGCGAACCGGGAAGAAACCCAGTGGCTAGCGGACATGCTGAACCGGGAAGGAAAAGAATTGGGGACGAGTGTTGAAGAGGAAGAGGCGCTTACGATGATGTTAAAATGGGATTAGATTCCGGGAATATGGATGAGAGACAGTAGCAGGTTCGGTCAGAAGTTGTCCACCAGGGATTCCACCAGCTGATCGAGTGCCCTATTGGCGGCCAGGTTTTGTTTGTCCCTTCCCATAGCACTTCCACGACGGGATTCCGTCCAGACCACATGACCGCAGCGGCAGTCGATCAGACATAGGGTGAGCCCAACAATTGAGACATAATTATGGGTCGACGATAATACCCGGGTAGTAGACGAACTAGACGAGAGATACTTATTGCGCCACTCATCAATGGACCCTGTGAGTATGGCACTTGCTTGAAGCTGCTGTCCCAAATCTACCACCGCCCGCGTATCCCTCTGCTGTTGCGGAATCCAGTTTCCCCGGGTAACAACCTCCAGCGTATGGGACCAATCCACCAGCTCGAACGGGGAGGTCGCCAGCCTGTGGTACAGGGAATCGGCGACCGGCATTCCTTTCCCGGTAAAGAAGTAGCGGTCTTCCAAGGGGAGCACGGCAATGCGATCATAAAGGTCGAACTCGGCATGGGGCGCTACGTAACTATGCCGGACTGCGCATCCTGTAGTCAGCAGCGTAGCTAAAATTGTAGCGAACCAGTATAGCTTCCGCATGGTTATGGCTTTTCTAGGCTTGGTTCATGTGAAGCTACGCATAATGTACGGAATGGATGCCGGTAGGCCAATTGATTGCTGCTACACTGGGAGAGAAGAGAACTTTACGCGTCCATTATCTTCTTGCAGACCGTTATTAATGGGTGTAATCTCCGTCGGCTCGCATTTTGGAGTCTTCGGTTGATGGTTATTGTAGCTGACAGTCTCTTACCCTCCTTGCTTCATTCCCGTTCACAAAGAAGCCTTCGATAGTCTGAGCTTGAGTCGCCTCATCTCTGGCGACGGTCCATACGGGACCGAGTTCCGGTGTGACTTTCCTGGAATGGGGCGGGAAACATAAACCTAACGGTTCCGGTGCGGGAGCAGCGGATGCTGAGGCCCTCCGGAACGCTTTGAGAACGAGGAAACGAACCAGATGAAGAACATTTATGTAGGCAACCTGCCCTTCAGCACCAACGAGGACGAGATCCGTGAACTGTTCGCGGCCCATGGCACGGTGAATGCCGTCAACCTGATCACCGATCGGGTTACCGGAAGGCTCCGCGGTTTCGGCTTTGTCGAGATGGAAGACGCCGATGCGGATAATGCCATGAAGGCCCTGGACGGCCAGGAGTTTGGCGGCCGTACCCTGAAGGTCAACGAGGCTCGTGAGCGCCAGGAGCGGCCCCGCGACCGGGGTTGGTAGGTCCACATAAGGCATCAGGCTTATTTGAGTCTGATAGAATCCTACAGGGGGCGCAGCGCAATGTTGTGCCCCCTTTTTCTATGTGACCGTCCCTGACACATCTCGCAATTATCTTCTTGCACACTCACCGGAACGGGTGTAACCTCCGTCGGCTCGAATTCTGGAGTCTTCGGTTGATCGTTTATTGTAGCTTGCAGTTTTAAAACCCTTCTCGCTCCATTCCCGTTCACAAAGAAGTCTTCGTAACACTGAGCATGATTCATCTCATCGCCGGAGAGTGTCCGGAACCAATATCCGACGCACCTCTCTAAAGATGGGGTGTGGAATAGAATACAACAGTTTCAGACCTGGCAAAAAAAATGAAACGCCGTCTGGAACTCTTTGAGAATAAGGAATAGAACGAGATGAAAAACATCTATGTTGGTAACCTACCCTTCAACGCCACGGAAGCCGAGATCAGAGGACTGTTTGAGGCCTACGGCAACGTGAATTCCGTCAACCTGATCACCGATCGTGACACCGGAAGACTCCGGGGTTTCGGCTTCGTCGAAATGGGTGACGAGCATGCCGCTTCTGCGATCAAGTCCCTTGACGGACAGGATCTTGGTGGACGTGCCCTGAAGGTCAACGAGGCCCGGTCTCGTGAGAATGGGTCCCGCAACCGGGGCTGGTAGGACCACACCATATATCAGGACTCTTCAGGCCTGATCGACTATCAAAGGGGGCGCAGCACAACGCTGAGCCCCCTTTTTTATTTCAACCCGTGCTCTGTGTCTCCCCGCTATTATAAGGCAGCTCCACATAGGGACCGTTTTTCACCCGCCACCTTGGATACTCTCCATATTTCGGGTAACTTGGCAGTAGATCATTCACTCCGTATAAAAGGGGGGAAATCATGTCAAAGAGACTAGTCCTGGCTCCCATGGGGGCTATCCTAACCTCAGTGCTTCTGGCCGCTCTGATCGCTGCTTGCGCGCCCCAGGGAAAAGCTGATGTTGATACGGACGCGTTGGCAGAGAAACTGGTTGCCCAATGCGCCAACATCAGCGAAGGCGACCTGGTGCGGGTATCGGGCAGTGTGCGCGATGCGAAACTGCTGGAAGATATCGCTCTCCGCGTACGCAAATTGGGTGCTTTTCCACTGGTGACGCTGGCAAGCGAGCGTTACGCACACCGGTACTACGACGAGGTACCCGAAAAGTATGATTCCCAGCCGCGAGCGCTGGGTATGGCATTAGCCGATATATTCACGGCTCAAATCTTCGTGGATGTTGGCGTTACACCGGGCCTACTGGCCGATGTTCCACCGGAACGATTCGCCGCGCAAGGCAAGGTTGATGCGCCCGTAAATGAACGGCTGCGAGAGCGCAACGTCCGTTTTGTTAACCTGGGTAATGACCTTTACCCCACTCCAGCTCTGGCCAAGCAATATGGCCTGTCCCGGGAGAAACTCTCATCTATTTTCTGGGACGGAGTCGACACGGATTACTCCGAGCTCCAGGCTGCTGGCGAACGGGTTAAGGCAGTGCTTTCAGCCGGAACAGAGCTGCAGATCACCGCCCCCAATGGCACTGACCTGACGCTCACCATCACCGGACGACCAGCGCTGGTGAGTGATGGTGTCATCTCCGATGAGGAAATGGAGCAGGGCGGCGCCGCCTGCCAGGTATGGCTTCCCGCAGGTGAGGTCTACCTGGTTCCGGTTCCCGGCTCCGCTCAAGGCACGGTGGTGGTGGACCGGCATTTCTACCAGGGCGAGGAAATCATCAATATGACCCTGACCTTCGAGGCTGGCGCGCTTATATCGATGTCCGCCGAATCAGGTCTCGAACCGCTGCAGGCACGCTATGACGCCGCGGGCGCCGGTAAGAACCTGTTCGGTGTGATGGATATAGGCCTGAATCCCAACGTCCGCATCCCGACCGGCAGCAGCATGGTGGCTTGGATGCCTGCCGGAATGGTCACCATCGGTGTTGGAAACAATACCTGGGCGGGTGGTGACAACAGCACCGACTTTTCAGTATATCCCCATCTCCCCGGCTGCACCGTCACGGTTGATGGGCAGACGATTGTTGAGGAAGGCAAACTGGCGCTTTAGGCCTTTCGGCCATCCCTTTCACCTGGCAAACGCCCCCGGATTCTTGGGGCGTTTGCTTACGGAACGTCAGGGATAGAATGCGTATCAGCCTGCAACAGCCGGGCTGCGGTTGGGTAGGAAGAGATCTCTAGGTCGGAGGCCACCCCGCAGAGCGAACAGGAAGCACAATCCGACCAGAGTGACGTCAATGACGGCACCGAGATAGAATAATCCCGTGATACTGCCAACCAGGAAGGTGACCAGGATCAATTGAACCACATAGAACAGCCTGCCAAAGGCCACCACTCCAACCGTGATCAGATAACGGCGGATATT
>CP070656.1:2174332-2180405 GCA_020355065.1 Fidelibacterota bacterium
GATATCCAGGAATTCTGTGGCAAGATCAAGGCGGCCAAAGATACCCAGACCGATCCTGATTTCCAGGTGATCGCCCGGATTGAAGCCTTTATCGCTGGCTGGGGGCTCGACGAAGTATTAAGACGGGCCGGCGCCTATCGCGAAGCCGGCGCGGATGCCCTGCTCATTCATAGCAAGATCAACACCGCCAACCAGATCACCAGCTTCATGACCGCCTGGGATCGCTGCTGCCCTATTATCTTCGTGCCAACAAAATATTTCAAAACGCCCACGGAAGTCTTCCGGGAGTTGGGGATCAGCGTCGTGATCTGGGCGAATCATATCCTGCGCAGCGCGGTATCGGCTATGCAGGATGCAGCCGCCGCCCTGCATGAATCCCAGTCGCTGGCTAGGATCGAAGGCAAGATCGCCCCGGTCGCGGAACTTTTCCGCCTCCAGGGTGCTGACGAGCTGAAACAGGCTGAAAAACGCTATCTCCCTTTGTCAGAAACACCCAAGGCCGTTATCCTGGCCGCCAGTAGAGGACAGAACTTCGGTGATCTCACCAGGCAAAAGCCCAAGACGATGCTGGAATATCAGGGCTGCCCCCTCCTACGCCGTCTGGTGGATACCTTCAACAACTGCGGCATCAAGGACATCTCCGTCGTCCTGGGCTACAAATCAGGCGCCGTCCAAATAGATAATATCCATCGCTTCATCAACCGGCCTTGGAAAAAAGGCGGCATCGCATCGTCCCTTTACAAGGCTGTCGAGAAAATTGCCGGTCCGGTTATGATTGCCTTCGGGGATATCCTCTTCGAGGAAGATGTGTTGAACGACCTGCTGGATACCAATGAGAACATCGTCATCGCTGTGGATACCTCCTGGGCCAATGGCCGGAAACTTGAGCATGATATCGATGCCGTGCTGGGAGACCAACCCCCCTCCGAACGCTATGGTGCGTCGCGCTGCGTGCCCCTGAACGCCATCGGAACACACATCGACCATACTGAAGCCCATGGGGAATGGATCGGTTTGATGAAATTGAGCACGGAAGGCTCCCGCCGCATGCGTTCCTTCCTGGAAGCCTATTATCAAGACGAAAGCCGTCTGGAAACGAATACCTCCCTTGTGCACATACTGACCGCTATGCAGGAAGCCGGAGAGGAGATCTACGTCAACTACTCGCGGGGACGCTGGCTGGATGTGGACAGCCCGGATGACCTGCAGCTCTGATCCGCCGGTAGGAATGATTCTCTAAGCACGCCGATAACTTCTATCAGTTACTGCGCGATAATGGCTTCGGACCCTTTACCGGGATTCCCTGTTCCCTGGTCAAGGACCTGATTATTCAGATCGAGCGCTCAACCGACGGCGATTATTATATCACTACCTCGGAAGGGGAAGCCATGGGATTGGCCGGCGGATCTGCCCTGGGTGGAAATAGATACCATGGACGATTATCAGCGCGCACAGGAGCTGTTCGCATCCGAGTGACGCTTACCTTTTCCGCCACTTATCGCGAACGTACCGGGCCGGCCCGAGAACCCCAAAGTAATAGACCTGATATCCCGGAATCGTACACCAATGCCATGGCTTGGCGTAGCGCTTGAAGAAGCGCATACCCGACCACCACTTCAGCCATACCTTCCGCAGCGAGAGCTCCCCACCCATGCTGCTGGACACGTAGTGCCACACCTTGGCGTCCGGTAAATAGTAGCAGCCGACACCTTCCTGCATGGCCCGGTAGCATAGATCCACATCCTCCATGTACATGGGAAAGCTGCTATCGAAACCACCCAATCGGCGCACCAGGTCCGCCTTGATGAACAGGCAGCAGCCACTGACGAAATCGGTGCGCTGGGGCTTATCGTACTGCCCACGGTCGTGCTCCCGGATACCCCGGTGCTGCGAACGGCCCAGCGGAAAGCTCACCTCCCCACCGGCATACCAGATCCGATCAGTCTCCTCGCCATAATATATCTTCGGTCCGAATATGCCGCCGTCAGGATAATGGCCGGCACCATCCACGAACGCGGCTATCAGGTTCTCATCCACTTCGGTATCATTGTTCAGGAACATGATCCACTCCGGATCTTGCTCGAGTGCCACATCTAATCCGGCATTGTTACCCCGCGCATAACCCGTATTCCCCGCGAGCGCCACTACCTGCACCTCGGGGAACTCCTCCGTAATGGCCTTTACCGAGTCGTCCTCGGAACCGTTATCCACCACGATTAGGTTGATATTCCCATAATGCAGCTTCATTAGGGATCGTAGACAGCGCAGAACGAGCTCCCGTCCGTTCCAGTTTAGAATGATCGCGACGACCTTGGGTTCTTTCATCATCTCAGGGCGTTTCGGGTTCAAAATATACCATTCACTCGGGTTCAATGTGGCGATGGATTTATGCTGAACAGTAATCAGCCCGTAGCTTAGATCTTCGGGGATACGCCGAGCATGGTGATCGGAATCTATTATTTCCCTCGCCACCTCTCGGCAGGTTAATTTCGATTATGATGATCATCCATGATGACTGTCGCTATTTCGAAGGCCATATCCCCTGCCGGTACCACAAACTTGAGGGTGTCCACTGCCAAGATTGCCCCCATTATGACCAGATCACCACTCGCATCCTCATCATCAAGCTGGGAGCCCTCGGCGACGTCATCCGGACCACCCCCCTTCTCAAAGCCCTGGGAACAGAATATCCCAACAGCCAGATATTCTGGCTGACTCTCTCCCCCGAGTTCCTGCCAGCGACGGTAGATAAGAAGCTGCCTTTCAGCCTGGACAGTATCATTTATCTCGAACAATGTCATTTCGATGTCCTCATCAACCTGGATAAGGATGCGGAAGCTTGCGCCTTGGCACAGCGTATTCAGGCCGATAAAAGGTGCGGCTTTACTCTCAGACATGGGGTTCCCGCACCGGTGAACAGCCTGGCCGAACATAAATTTCTGACCGGTCTTTTCGATGACCTCGGCCAGGCAAATACCAAGTCCTATCCACAGGAAATATTCGAGATCTGCGGCCTCACTTTCCAGGGAGAAAAGTACGACATCGCACTCCAAGAGGATGGCTATCAATGGGATTTTCCATCGGATGGTGCCATGGTGGGACTGAATACCGGCTGTGGGCGGCGTTGGCTTACACGCCTCTGGCCTGAGGCTTACTGGAGCGAGCTGGCCTCTCAACTCATGGAAACCGGCTACCATGTTCTGCTTCTCGGCGGTCCTGATGAACACGAAAAGAACCAGCGCATCCAGGCGGCCTCCAAAGCCCTCTATCCGGGTACCTTTCCTCTGAACCGGTTCATGAGCCTCCTTAGCCAGTGTGATCTGGTAGTCACCACCGTTACTATGGCACTGCACGTAGCGATTGCCCTGGAAAAGAAAATCGTGCTGCTCAATAACATCTTTAATCGCCACGAGTTCGAACTCTACGGCCTGGGCCGGATCCTGGAACCGCCCTCCTGCACCTGCTACTTCGCCCAAACCTGCGACCAGGACTGTATGGCTGACCTGAAAGTGGCCGAGGTCTACGACGCCGTAACCTCACTCCTCCCAACACCATGAACATTGCCCTCCTCGGAGTCTTCCCCCCCTTCAGGGGCGGCATCCAGCATTTTAATACCCTCCTCTATCATCACCTGAAGACTGACCATGATGTCTCGGTCATCAATTTCCTGCATCAGTACCCCAATGTGCTGTTTCCTGGGACCAGCCAGTTCGACTCCGCTGCGCCGTCCGACCCGGCCTTCCGTGAACGATTGCTCGACCCCATCAATCCGGTCACTTGGCTTAAGGTCGCTCAGCGACTGAAATACTTAGGACCCGATCTGGTCATCTTCAAGTACTGGATGCCCTATTTCGCTCCCTCTCTCGGCACCGTCATGCGTCGGCTGCGAGCGAACACAACGGCAAGATCACTCTGCATCATCGATAACCTGATGCCCCATGAACGACGGGTGGGCGATCGATCCCTGAACAGATATCTGGTCGCGAATACTGATCTCTTCATCTGTATGTCGGAAACCGTAGAAACTGAACTGCTGGAACTGAAGCCTGCTGCTGTGTATCGCCGCAAATCCCACCCCCTCTACGACAACTTTGGAGCGCGCCTGGACAAAGAAACCGCCCGCCGCCGCTTGGGCCTGGGGGATGAGCCCTTGCTCTTGTATTTCGGCTACATTCGTAAATATAAAGGCGTTCTTACACTCCTGGACGCCATGCCGATGATCGTGCAGCAGCTGGGGGCCAAATGCATCATCGCCGGGGAATTCTACGATGATCGGGAACCGTATCTCGCGAAAATAGACACCCTCGACCTGGAGCCCCACCTGATTCTGGCCGACAGATTTATCCCCGACGATGAGGTGAATCTTTACTTCTCCGCCGCTGATGTCGTCGTCCTGCCGTACCTTTCCGCGACACAAAGCGGGATCGTTTCCATTGCCCTGAACTACGAACTCCCATGCATCGTTACCGCAGTCGGTGGACTACCGGAGATCATCCACCACCAGGAAACCGGGCTGCTCGTACCACCCGACAATCCCCAAGCCCTCGCCGAGGCCGTCGTGAGCTACTTCAAGGAAGCCGATCAGACGGCCATGGCCCGCTTTATCTCACGGGAAAAACAGCGCTACAGCTGGGAAGCTTTTACCGAGACGATTATCGACCTAGCAACCGCACCACCACACGGCTAGGTCCCGGTCACCTCGACCGGAATGATCGCCTTAGGGCTGGGGAGCCTCTTGCTCGGCGGGGTAGACCTCTTTCACTAAGCGTTGGTCCCGGTGGCGCTGCTGCACAAACAACTCGGCCAGAAGGCCAAGTGAGAAGAATTGAATGCCCACAATAATCAGCAGGATCCCCAGGAAGAATAACGGCCGGTTTCCAATCGGTACCCCCAGAAACCAGTTCACCGTTAGATAGATTGAAACAACTATACCACCAAAGAGTATCAGTAAGCCCACAAAACCGAAAAAATGGAGCGGGCGTTGAAAATAGCGCCCCAGAAAGAGTACCGTGAACAGGTCTAGGAGACCGTGGAAGTACCTGGCCAATCCGTACTTGGTTTTGCCGAATTGGCGGGGACGGTGCTGGACCACTTTCTCCGTCACCCGGAAACCCTTGTACTTGGCCAGAGCGGGTATGTACCGGTGTAAACCTCCGTAGACTTCCACACTCTTGGCTACTTCGGCACGGTAGACTTTCAGGCCGCAGTTGGAGTCATGAACGGGCACACCCGTGAAAAGACGGACGACTGCATTATATATCTTCGAGGGGATCCGCTTGCTCAACGGATCATGACGGACCTTCTTCCATCCGCTGACCAGATCCCACCCCTCCTCCAGCATGCTGATCATCTCCGGAATTTCCGCCGGGTCATCCTGCAAATCGGAATCCAGGGTCACCACGACGTCCCCCCGCGCGGCTTCAAATCCCGCCGCCAATGCCGCCGCCTTCCCGTAATTGCGGAAAAACGAGATCATCTTTACACTGGAGTCGTGATCCGCGATCTCTTTCAGCTTGGCACTGGAACCGTCGTCACAACCATCATCGATGTAAATGATCTCGTAAGGTCCGGATTGTGACAACGCGGACGTGAGCTCCTCGTGCAATTGGGATAGCGAGTCGAGCTCATTATAGACGGGAACTATGGCGGATATATGCATGGGTGAGGATTGCCCGGATTATTCGTCTTCAGTTGTGCGGACCACCGTCGCAGATTCCTGCTGGCGAGCGCGTTCAGCCCGCTTGAAATAGTCTTCGGCCTGATCGGGTTTTCCCATATTCAAGTACACCTCCGCCTGATGCTCCAGAACGACGGGATGATCCGGTCTGATCTCCAGACTCCGGCTGATGTACCGTCCAGCCGTTCGGTACCACTTCAATCGGTATGCAATCCAACCGTAGGTATCCAGAAAAGCAGCATTGTCGGGATTTAATTTCAACGACTTCCGGGACAGCTGGCGTGCATACCACAACTGACGAAAGGTTACCTGTGGCCGTTCGGCAATACTGTAGGCATAATTGTTCATCAGGGTGGCATCGTCCTTGCTGCTTTTCAATACCAATTCATACAACGA
>CP070656.1:2180505-2189007 GCA_020355065.1 Fidelibacterota bacterium
ACGAGGGATTGGCCGTTATCCGTAATACGGTAGCCATGCGCACCACCGGGATGATTGGCCTCGATCTGGGCGATATCGAATCCATGCGCAGTTAAAAAGTTGAGCACGCCCTCTTCAATGCAAGCATATTGGGAGGGTAACTCATCGGCGCGGACCGGAAAATGGGCACCATCCATCTGATCCACCAGCGCGCAGAGGCGCCGCTTTTCGTGCGGGGTTTTGAAGACGTACACCTTCCGTTCCGGCTGATAGAGCGGTCCGAAGAAGGGGAAACCCTGGATGTGGTCCCAATGGTTATGCGAGATAAGAAGGTAGATCGTGGAGTCATCGGCTAGTAACTCCTCTCCCAGTTTCCGCAGGCCAGTGCCGGCATCCAATATCAGTGTTCGGCTGTCCTCCATGTGAACACTCACGCACGAAGTGTTGCCACCATAACGTACCGTAGCCGATCCTGGGCTGGCAATTGAGCCCCGAACCCCCCAGAACTTGACTTTCATGATAGCTCCTGCATTGCTTTCTGTAGAGGAGGCCTGAGTTACCCTCTAGGATAACCACATAAATCTAAACGGTATAACCGATGGGTGCAAGGGATGGTATGCAAGGCGCGGATGCCGTCCAAGGGGCGACATTCGGGTGAACAGACCTTGACTTTAGAACTGATTCGAATATACATCTTCAACGAGATTCGTATAGGAGTCGATCAGGTTGGGGCGGTTACCCTCCAGTAGTGCGTATGATCTGTGCCGGAAGTCGCCGCCAATTGTAGAAGGCCAGTTCGTTTTGGGGATCGAATTCCATGGCTTCCAGATAAAATGCCCGGGAGCTGGCCAAATGGCTCTCCGCCGCGGGGATATCCTGTTCCGCCAGTGCGCGAATAATCCTTTTTTCCTCAATAACGCCCAGGTTGTTGTACGCCAGGGAAAGTATCTTCTTGTACTCGGCACCGCGCACTCCGGATCGGGGCAGGGTATGGATCGTCTGCATTATACTCTGTTCCGCCTCCCTCAACCGATCCGTCTTGAGATAAACCGCCCCCAGCGCCAGGTGGGCGTTGGCCAGGTTGGAATTGATAGTCAGCGCCTTCCGCAGGGCCTCCTCGGCACGTTCATAGTCCTCTCGTTCATCATGACGGATACCCTGCTCAAAGTAATAGGTGGCCGAATCCCTTTTCAGCAATGGGGTATAACCCGCCGACAGCACGAAAACACCGGCGGCCAACAGGAACAATATCACTCTCATGGCAGATTCTTCCAGAACCTCGATATAAATCGCGCGAAGATATACTCATTTTGAACTTTCTCATGTGATTCTTTTCACAGTATGACTGCCGTATTCGCCGGTCGGCTCAAGCCGTTATCATGGTTACTATCGGTCCACGCAGTAGGGCGACAAACGGAGCTAAGGGCAATCGTTGGAATCCGGATTGGGCGCGGCTGACTCCGCTAAAATCGGTAGGTCAGCGTGGCCTTCCCGAACAGTGGCATCGAGGTGCCGCTGATGAAATGCGGACCTCTTTTCAGGTAGGTCGGATCGATGGCAAAATCCACCTGGAAACCACCATACTGCATTGCCAGGCCTAGCGTGTGGGCGGTTAGGGTATGCACTTCCTTGAGCGAGTTGCTGGCCCCGGACTCCTTGCTGTCCTCCAGCCGGAGACGTAAGCCGGCCCCAACCCGGATCGCCAGCCAGGCATTCACCCATCGCTCCAGCCCCAGGCCCACCCAGGCAATATCCCAGATGGTCATCCCGGACTCCTCGGAGCTGAGGGAGGTCGTCTCTTGAAGATAGTCGACCTTCGTGGAAACATGCAGGATAACCAGCAGATCATCCGCGGAGGTAAGTTCAAAGGCCACACCCGCCTGGGCGACATAGTACCCCTCCTCCCTGGTCTCGGATATCGCACCATCGGTGTAGAGGTCCGTACCGCGGTGTCCGACGGTAACCTCCAGCACAGGTACCAATCGGACGTTCTCGGTCAACGTCGTAACAAGCCGCGAATGGAGGCCCAGTTTCCAGTAGGCGGTGGATTCGCTATCCGTGTCCCCGTTCCTGATCTCGGCAAAGCGGGTGTCTTCCGCCAGGATAGTCACCTCAAACCGTCGATCCGCGCTCATCATGGATTCCAAACCGATATAGCACTGGGTGATTCCCACTGACCGCTCGAACTGGGGTGGAGCGTCACGGATCGTTCCAAACCTGCTGAGGCGCAGTCCGTAACGCCGCTCTCCCCTGGAAATTCCCCAGAACAGATGGACCTGTTCCTCCGCATTCAACGGCGCGAAGGTAACGTCTCGCTCCGCGGAGCCGAAGCCCAGGCCGAGGGCCATGCCACGTGGCAATGCAAAGGTGCCCAGGGTCGCTAATTCCGATGCGGGCGTAAGGATACTGGACTGACCCCCCAGTCCCAGGACCAGTTGGTTGGTGTATCTCAGCAGCGCCGAAGGATGGTTCCAGATGTTGCTTTCATCCTCCAAGAAGACACCTGATGCGCCCAGCGTTTCCACACGCGTATCCGTGGCGGTCAGCAGGCTCGGCAACTGGATCATCAGACCTATAAGTATGGCTAAAAGCAGCGTATGCGTCTTCAACCTCAATCCCTCCTTTTACTATGCCTCGCAGAACTTGCTTACTACTCCGGCCTGGTAATGAACGTGAAGCTGTAGGGTGTTCCCAGGTGGGTCCCATGCAGGTCTTGAGCCTGGGTGCCGATGGTTACCGTATACTTGGTGTTCACCTTGAGATTGGTGGAAGGCCAGAAGGTCAGGGCGTTCTTCACGTCATCATTGTATTGGGTGCCCCAGGCGATGGTACCTGCCACCCCCGGAGTGATGGAAAAGGCGCTGGCCACACTGGACTTGACCATAAACGTGTTGAACCACATCGTGATGGGGTCGTACGGAGTCACATAGACCTCGGAATTGCCCGGCGAGGTGGACGCCACCCTCACCGGAGCTGTGCTGAAGGAAAACGAGAAATCATCTCCGAGTTCTATCCCGTCGAGGTCCTCCGCCGTCTCATCGATGGTAAAGGTATAGGTTTCGTCCGCCCAGAGCGGCTCACCCGTGTAGATCTTCATCCGGTTTTTCTCCGGCCACAGGTAGAAGAACTCCTGGGCTGGGTCAACACTGATAGCCGCTTCGGTGGTGGCCGGGTCCATGCGCCGGGGGAAGGTAACGTAGACGCTGTTCGTCATCGGACTGACGTCCACATCACCGTGGAAAGGATTGGTCTGAATGCCGGAAAAGCTCACCGCCGACTGGACCGTACTGAAGGAGAACTCCAGGGGGAAGCGGAGGTGTACCCCTGCGGTGTCATGTGCTTCCGTACCCAGCGTGATGGTGTAGGTCGTGTCCGGGTAGGAATCCTTCTGGGCCATTTGGTAGGTCACACTGGAGATCTTGCTGTAGGTGGTAATGGTGGCCCCCACATCGAAGGCCGCCCTCTCGGCGCCCGCTCCAAGTTCATAATCGTAATAGTATCTTGGCCCCGGGGCCTCGGTGTACTGGCCCCAGAAAAAGACACCGTCGCTGGGAGGATCCGTAGCAAAGGCCTCCTCCACGCTCTCCCGATCCATTTCGCGGGTGAAGAGAATGGAGATATTGAGCCGCTGCCAGCGGCTGGAATAGACCAGCTCCGCCATGTCTTCAGGATAATGGCTGGATACCAGATCAGGTACCGTGGACAGGTCGATCTCGCCCATATACGTGACGCCGCCCGGATTGACCATGACGTTCTTGTAGTCGTAGGTGCGGTAGCCGGCCGTCTGGATCTTCAGGTCGTAGTTGCCGGTCCGCAGCTCCAATAGCTCGAATTCCCCCGTTACCGGATCGATGTCCGTCGATGCGACCGGATCGTTCTGGCTCACGATCACCTCTGCCCCGCTGTCGTTCTGCTTGACCGACCCGATGATGTCACCGTGCAACAGGTCATTCGACCAGATATCGCTGCCCTTGTAGATATTCTTCTCGCAACTCAGGATCAGTATGGCCAGCAGGAACACGCCTGTGAGTTTTACATATGACACCCGCATGATATCCCTCCTTTGTCCTTATTCCAGACCGCCATAGGATAGCGTCTCTGGTGAATCTTGCAGATAGCTGCTCTTGGGTTAATCATGAACTTGTATCCGGGGCACAGCCCACATAGTAGGGCACCCCGGCGTAGCCTTGATAATCGATAACCTTGATGCCGCCGATCCCGTTGCACGCGCTGCTGTCACAGTCCTCGTAGAACAGACCGAAGAGCGTGCGAAACATAATGCAGCCAACCATACGTTTCTCACCACGCCGTATCACGATACCGCCATTCCGTATATCCCTTCCCAGCACCACGTAGCGGTCGACGTCGGAGGTATCCAGTTCATTAGAGAACACCAAGACGTTCAGGCTGTCGACAATGCGGTACTGTTCCCTAATGTCATCCAAGCTCAGATCGGGCAGCTCTTCCTCCGGTCCGGCGCACGCGAGTATCAGGCTCAGGACCAACAAGGCTAGCCCGCACCATCCAAACCGACCATGTTCCGCTCTGACCACTGGGCTACAGGCTTCACGAATTGGGAATATCGCTTTTATTCGACATCTTCCAGACCTTGTCTCCCAGGCTGCCACCGGGCAAGAACAGGTTCAGTCCCAGTTTGATCTGCAGGTCCGCGATACCCTTGAACGTGCTCTGGTACCATACGCCCACGTCCGTCGACAACCAGCGATTGAAAAAGAAGCGCACCCCCCCGATCGCCAGCCAAGCCTCCGAAACGTCGATTTCCCTGGACTCGACATTGTACTGGAAATTCGATACCGTCTGGATCTCGAACATCAACTTGGTCTGCGGATTCTGCTCGATGTCAAAACCGAAGAATCCGCCCACCAGGTTCTTCTGCTTCTCTTCTGGCGCCTCGTAGACTCCGTAATAGTCTGATTCCACGGTCAAATCCCGCACCCGGACATCGGTCAGACTGAGGCCCAGATGGATGCTGAGAGACCAGAGACGCAGCGTGGTGACACCATGCATGGTGGTGAAGCGCGTACCGTAACCGATATTCCGAATTCCATCTGCTACCAGATCCCTTTGCGCCTCTAATACCTTGCGGTCACTCTGGACGTCCTGCCAGTTGGCTGAGTTGCGGAAGGCGATGGCCAGGGTGGGGATATGGTACCGGTTCTCCGGAATGAGCATCAGTTTGAACGCGGAGGTGGGAAAGACGGTGGAGCCCCGGCTGATGTTGGTGACCATGCCTACTGTGCTGAACTCCACCTCGGCGATATCTCCCAGTCCAATGCCCACGGTCCCCAGGAAGGACCGGTCGGTCGCCACTCCGAAGGCGCCGCCGCCCATGACTCGCACATCCATGGAGCCCAGCACCCGGGCCGCCGGAACGGTGAACAGCCGGGGCGGGTCCACGCGATCGCTGATGAAGCGCTTCAACTGGCGCTCCCGCGCCTGCCGCTCGGACTGCCAGCGCGAAAGCTCCTCGGCCAGCGGATCCCCGCAATTGATACAATACTTGTTTGCCGTGACATTCTCAACCGCACACTGGGTGCAGATGAGTATTTCCGGTTCTTGGGCCGCCGTTTTCCCATTCGCTGCCGTCCACGCCAAGATAGATGCAAAGAGTACGAAAAAGATCTTCTGCCTATTCATGTTGGTCCCCCTCCCTGACCATATCCGGCCGCTTAATCAATGGACTGTGCTTTGCGGATGAGCTCCAGGAACTCCACGTCCCGGTCATCCCCGCCCCAGAGGGCTTGCGCAACGAGCTGTTCCACATCCTCCAGCGAGGAGGTCACATACGGGCTGCCCCGCAGAACCTCGGCGAACTCGGCCACGCCCACCGTGAACCGGAAGCGCTCAGCCGCTTCTTCGAAAGAGCCGGCCAGGGCTTCCTGCGTAACCGGCACGTCCACCGGGATGTCGCTGCCGCCATCCGGGAGCTTGTACCGCAGATGCACAGTCAGCAGGTCCCACGCTCCCGAACCGTTCAATTCCACCTCGTAGAGGGCGGTGACGCGGTGGCCGGCCCCGATCTCGCCCGCATCGGTCTCCTCATCCTCGAAATCCTCGTCGGCAATATCCCGGTTCTCGTAGCCAATGAGACGGTAACGGATCACGGCGTCGCGGTTGAACTCCACCTGGATCTTCACATCCTTGGCGATCACTTCCATTACGCCGATGAGTTCTTCCGTGAACAGGCGCTCGGCCTCCGCGAGGGAATCGATGTAGTAATAGTTGCCGTTGCCCTGGTCCGCGAGCTGCTCCATCATGTAGTCATTGTAATTGCCCTGCCCGAAGCCCAGGGAGGACAGGGTAATACCCTCCTCCACGTACGAGCCGATCATCTCCAGTATGGCCTCGTGGCTGGTGGCCCCTACGTTGGCATCGCCGTCCGAGCAGACCACCACGCGGTTCACACCGTCCGCAATGAATCCGGACATGTTGACGTTATAGGCGTTCTGCAGGCCGGAGGCCATCGCCGTCATGCCCCCTGCCTTCAAATCCGCGAGCATACCCTTGATGCTTTCCTTGTCGCTTTCCGCCAGAGAGGTGGGTGTCAGCACCGTACCCACACTGCCGGCGTAGGTGCACACCGATATCTGGTCACCTTCCTGCATTTGATCCACCAGGATATAGAGGCTCTCCTTCACCAGGTCCAGCCGGGTGGTCATGGAGCCGGAAATGTCCACCAGGAAGGTCAGATTCCAGGGCTTCCGCTCACCATCGGCGACTTCCCGGCCCTGAAGACCGATCCGCAGGATATGCAGGCTGTCCCCCCGGAATGGCGAGGGCGCACCATCCACGTAGACCGAGAAGGGCATATCAAGCGGCGGTTCGTAATCCTGCCGGAAGTAGTTGATGTACTCCTCTACCCGTACCGACTCCTCCGGCGGCAAATGACCCTCATTGATCTTTTTCCGACCGAAGGTGTACGATCCGTTATCCACGTCTATACCGAACGTGGACAGGTTGTCCTCTTCCGTGGAGACAAAACCGTTATAGGTGAGTTCACCGAACTTTTCCGTACCCGGATAGCAGTCAGAGCACCCTCCGGCCCCAACCGCCATGTCGCCAGCATAGAACATCCGGCCGCCTTCTTCGGCGCCCGTCTTCTCTAAGTCATCCGGCGGCTCATATACCCACCGGTCGCAGCTGGCTAGTGCAAAGATGAGGGTGGTGATAAGACATAAATGGAAGTAACTAAGGCGAGGTCCAGATGTGCGTCCCATGGTATCCATCCTTTGTTGAACAGTCTGCGAAGAAGAGTCCGGAATTCAACGGCCATCCAATGCGCTGGTCTGCTGCTGAATTCCACCTCTCTAGTACGCAAACGACATGCCATGTCCAGCCCACATTATCGGGCAAGACTCGTCAAGGCAGCGGGGTGGAGAGAGCGGGGACGATCAGAAGATCAGGAGCAGGTGAAAATAATTTTCACTCAGGAGATTCCGGCACCATCCGATTGTGATCCAACCCTCAGAAAGCTGACAGTTTTTTCAGAAAGTTGAGGGTGGGGAGGTGATATGGGATTCTGAGCGATGACCCGCAACGCTGGGGAGCGTTACGTTCGTAGCCGGTCAGAACTCGACCTTGAGGCCCACTTCGATCAAGGTCTTGTTATAATACCGCCGGTTCAGGATGGTCTCGTTGCGCAGCAGGCTGAGCTGCACGTAACCGACACTGTCATCACTCAGCACTTGTTCAACACGCAGGTGCGCCAGGTTCTGATCGGGCTCCTCCGGATCACGGTACTGGGTGATCCCCTCCAGTTCCGGGTACTGGTAATCTTTCTCTATGCGCCGGAAAACGATGTGGTAGAACGATGTGGGACGCAGTTGGCCGGAGAGATAAATCCGGTACTGAATGAGACGGTACTCGCCAATGACACTGTTCGAATTGACGCGACCCAGCCCCACCTGCAGTCCCATGATCGCCTTGCCCCGGTAGCGCAGATGAAGATACCCTTCCTGACCCTCATCCTCCTGGGAATATTCCAGTGACACCAGGGAGGTGTCGTCGGCCACGCCCACCGCGGGGATATCCCGATGGTCAACCTCGTAGTGCCGGACGGTACCCTCAAGGAAGGTTTTCGATCCGAACTGATAGCGGCCTCTCGCTTCCAGGTTGTGTTCCAGGAACCTGAACCGTTCGACCGCCGCCAGTGTTTTCTGCCGGCCCCGATAGCCGAACCACCCCGAAAATCTGGTAGCCGGGGAGAACTGCATGAACAGGTCGTAGTCGGTCCAGTCATACGATCCGGTGCGGTCATAGAACGACTTCCGGAAATGGTTCCAATGACCCAGAATCTGAAGTGTTCTGGACAGCCCGTATCGAACATCCAGATTCGAATTGACCAGCAGCTTGGATTCCTCGAGTAACTGGACATCCAGATAGGCCTGTCCCAATACTTCTCCGGAGATGTTCCACCGGGACGTCGCCAACTCTTGGTTCAGACGCCCCCGCATGGCGATACCGAATGACGGCTCCGGCTCATCCAGCGACTCACGGACATTG
>CP070656.1:2189107-2203333 GCA_020355065.1 Fidelibacterota bacterium
GAACTGTATCGGATGTCGTGATAACTAACAGCTGATCGGCTACCGACAGAATCAGCAGGAGCAAGACCGCCCACACGAGGCTTTCCCCAAGCATCCCTGCTAGATAGGCCACATTAATGCGCGTCGAGCCCAATCGCTGTCTCTGCCACAGCCAGGCGGCAGCCACTCCTACAGCGAATACAATACCCATCACGTAGGGCATATTCAAACCGAAAAGATCCAGCAACTGCCTCACCAGAACGTCAGCACCGTTGCGCAACTGCATGGGTGATTCCCAGTTGACCACAATCGCCAATATCTCGTAGAGTACAACCATCGGTAAAATGAATATCAAACTGTACCAGGCAGATCGGGAACGTTGCGGATAATGACGCCAGCCGATATCCATGGCTATTACCAGGTTCCCGCTGGAACGACAACGATCTTATTGATTAGGCGGCTATAGGCTGAAATACTAGGCATATAGGAATGAGTAATCCGCATCACTTTCCAGCAGAACCGCGCACAGCCGCTCACCCCGGCTGGCTGCATTCACCAGGATCCATTTCGAATTGCAGGGATTCACATACGGACCCTCTGGGGTATGGCCTGTTATCAAATAACGATCTCCAAAATACTTATGATAATGGGCATGAGCAGCTTCATTTTCCGAGAACATGAAGTAACGATCCCAGACAATCCTCTCCAGGTCCCCCGGATGTAGTTGCTCGCCTTTCGATACCCTTTCCATCTGGTGCTCGGTCGTAAATCCACCGTGGATCACCACCACATTTTCGTCGAGATAGTACTGATCAACGCAACTGCAAATGAAATCCTTGTGAGAGCGAGGTACCTTTTCGTCGGTACTCGTCAAATGCCCTGAACTCATGATGCCATAGGATGCCAGGGTCTCTCGCCCACCCTGAATATACCAGATCTCAGGGGGCATTCCGCCAAGACGCAACCACTCCGCAAACCATAGATCATGGTTGCCGCGGATGAAAAATGTACTCGCTGGTGCCTGGTGATGAATTTCGAGCAATTGATCTATGAGCTTGCGAACAGAAAACTCCGGGTAGGGTAGATGATCATTGTAGTCACCAACGAAAATCAACACATCCTGGGCTGGTTGATACTGGGCCTTCTCAAGCAGTACCTCCGTGTCACGCCAGTTGCCGTGTACATCCCCTACAACAATATAGCGCCGATCATACTCCATGACTCGTCGAATCAGCTCCCTGGATTGAATTCCCTCGATGGAGGGGTGGATCCCTAGTCGCCGTGCTCAACTTCCATAATGGAAAGGAATGCCTCTTGTGGGATTTCAATCTTGCCTAACTGCTTCATGCGCTTCTTCCCCTCGCGCTGCCTCTCCAGTAGTTTGCGTTTTCTGGTAATATCACCGCCGTAACATTTCGCGGTTACGTTTTTCCTCAGCGGGCGTACTGTCTCTCGAGCGATCACCCGGTGACCAATCGAGGCTTGGATCACTACTTCAAACTGTTGACGGTGTATCACCTCTTTAAGCTTCTTGCATAATAACCTCCCATGGGCGTGCGCGTGGTCTTTATGCATGATGCTGCTCAGGGCATCCACCACCTCCCCGGCAATGAGGATGTCCAATTTCTTTAATTCACCTGGTCGGTGCCCGATAAACTCATAGTCGTAGGAAGCGTAGCCACGACTGACTGACTTCAGGCGATCAAAGAAATCATATATCACATCAGCCAGGGGAAGTTCGTAGCGTAGTTGAACCTTGCTGGGCGAGAGGTAGTGTGTATTCTTGTAGGAACCCCGCTTATCCTGGCACAACTTCATAATGCTGCCCAGGTATTCCGGAGGCGTGATGATTTCGGCAGCTACGTAGGGCTCTCTTATCTCGCGAATGGCGCCGGGATGGGGCATATCTGCCGGACTGGCCACTTGAATGATGTCGCCCTCATCGGTCATCACTTCGTACCCCACATTCGGCGACGTTGTGATCAGATCCAAGCTGAATTCCCGCTCTAATCGCTCCTGGACAATTTCCATGTGTAGCAATCCCAGGAAACCACAACGAAAGCCGAAACCGAGAGCTGTAGAGGTTTCGGGGGCATAGGACAGAGAGGCATCGTTCAATCGCAGCTTATCCAGAGATCTGCGCAATAGTTCGTAATCTTCCGACGAAATTGGAAACAATCCCGTAAATACCATGGGCTTGATTGGTTTATAACCAGGCAGTCGCTGCTCAGCTGGCGCTTGGCTGGTGGTGAGGGTATCACCCACCTCCAGATAGGCCACGTCCTTGATACCGGCGATCATGTAGCCCACATCCCCGGCAGAGAGTCGGTCCACCGGGTGGCGCTTCATCCTGAAATATCCTACCTCATCTATCTCATAACGGCGATCATGTGCGAAAAACTCGGCCATCATGCCCTTTGCCAACTGACCATCCACCATGCGAACATAAGCGATGGCCCCTCGGAAGGAGTCATACGTCGAGTCGAATATCAAGGCTCGCGTTGCTCGATCAGGAGTACCTTTCGGAGGTGGAATGCGTTCCACGATGGCTTCCATGATAGCTTCTACACCTTGACCGGTTTTCGCACTCGTAACAAGAATGTCTTTCTCCTCACATCCTACCAGGTCAATGATCTGGGTTTTTACATCCTCAATCCGTGCATTCGGCAAATCTGCTTTATTGATAACAGGAATCAGTTGAAGATCATTCTCGATAGCAAGGTAGGCATTGCTCACGGTCTGGGCCTCCACGCCTTGCGCCGCATCCACCAGCAGCAGAGCCCCTTCACAGGCTGCCAGACTGCGGGATACCTCATACGTGAAGTCCACATGCCCCGGAGTATCTATGAGATTAAAGACATAGTCCTTCTCATCGCTGTGCCGATAGACCATCCGGATGGGATGAGCCTTGATGGTAATTCCCCGTTCCCGCTCAAGATCCATATCATCCAACACCTGTGCCTGCATCTCCTTGGTGGTCAACGTATGGGTGAGTTCGAGGAAACGATCGGCCAAGGTAGACTTCCCGTGGTCGATGTGAGCGATAATGCAAAAATTGCGCACGTACTCGGCAGTCATTGTGTTGAATTTAGGTGACTGCCGAGAAGTGAATGAAGGGAAAAGAGGATTCGACAGCCTGGCCGGTGGCTGGCAATTGCTTTAATCCTCCCTGCACTTCCCCCCGATGGATTAGTCTATCTTACGATCTTCATATCGCGTTTATCTGGTATTCACAATCCTGCAATAAATTTGTAGCGTGTTAAAACTTACAGCACGCAGAGCATCGTTGTGGTCCTTGGGCAGTGCGGTTATGACCGGTTTGCTGCTGGCAGCGGCAGGCGAATCGGTCCCGATCTCCGGTCAGGTAATGGATCTGGTAACTGGACAGCCCCTGATCGCCGTGAATGTCGTCGTTGTAGGCACTGTCCGTGGGGATGCAACTGATCGGGAAGGCCGTTTTACCATCACAGGGCTGGAACCGGGTACTGTCCACCTTCTGGTATCGGCTATCGGCTACGACGATCAGCAGGTTCGAGTAGCCCTGCCTCAAACCGAGTCCCTCATCATCCAGCTCCGGGAAACATTTTTTCAAATGAATGAAGTGGTGGTTACCGGCACCCGGACGGAAAAGGTCTTCCAGAATACACCTATCACCACCGAAGTGATTTCCCGTCAGGACATCGTGGACTCCGGTGCCCGGGATATGGCGGAATTGCTGGAACAGCGGTCGGGTGTGGTGGTCGGGACCGGTGTTGAAGGTGGAAAGACGGTCAATCTGCTGGGTATCGATGCCAAGTATATCCTGGTAATGGTTGACGGACAACCGGTCACCGGAAAATTCAATAACCGCATCTCCCTGGATCAAATCTCTACTGCCGTGGTGGATAAAGTGGAGATTGTAAAAGGCCCCAGCTCTGCGATGTACGGCAGTGAGGCCATGGGAGGGGTCGTTAATATTATCACCACCCGTCGGCTGGTCAGCACCCCTATATCCCTGCGCACTCGCTTCTCCGGTAGTGACGAGGCGAGGAATCCGTTCGATACGGGACAGGGCAAGCGGGATGTGCGTCTCAATCTGGATCAACCTTGGCGCAACTTCAGGCTGCAGCTGGACCTGGATGCCCTCTGGGCTAACGTGGACAAATCCATCAAGTATATCGACATAGATGATTATCACACATTATCCACGCGCGGGGAGGTCAGCTGGGAACCAGGACCGAAGCATACAACCACAATGAAGGTCACACGTTACAGTACGGAGGAAACCACCCTGTTGGGTACGGTGACCACCGCTACTACAAATATTCAACGTGCAACGGTTTCGCTGTCTCATGATTGGCAGCTTACACCTACCCTGAACGTGAAAGCAGTGGGACGTCAGGATCAGTATGGTCGGGAATTTGTCCGCACGGTGAGTGACGAAATTAATAACACTTCCGATGATGAATCCGAACTGGAGTTGAGTTTGATCTATCGAAGCGATCGAATCACACTCAGCGCGGGATCAGAAATCGGGCAAGCTAGCTACCGGAATGACCGTGTTGCCGGGGAGCGCCATCAGCTAACAACCACCGGTCTTTATGTACAAGGGGATTGGCCGGTATCGTCTATACTAACACTTGTATCCGGGATCAGGGTGGATGATAATGACGAGATCCAGCCCGTCTACAGCCCCCGGATGGCGGCTATGTTCAATCTGGGCGAACGCTGGAAACTGCGCACCTCCTGGGGCCGGGGATTCCGTATGCCATCGTTCATGGATCGCTACCTGGATTGGTCCCACGATCAGTATGGCTACCAGCTCATCGGGAATCCGGACCTCCGTCCGGAAAAATCACGGGGGTATAACCTGGGCATAGAGTACTACCACCCGGGTCGATACCAGGTGACCCTGACCGTCTATCAGAATCGATTCAACGACATGATCAATGATTTTCTGCTTGAGCCGGGACTGTTTACCTATCGAAACATCGACCGGGTGCGCTTTACCGGTCTGGAAATCCAGGCCCGCTGGAACATTTCACGCACGTGGCTGGCCAGCTGGGGATATAATTTTGTGGATAATCGTGACCTGAGCACCGGCAAGCTCGTCCCCAATACTCAACCCCATACGGCTATGGTTCGTCTGAGTCATAAACACTCCGGCGGTCGCTTCTCCTATGCCCTGAAAGCCAAGTTCGTCGGACCTTACCATCCGGAGTCCTATGACCCGGTCCTCCAAATCTATACCCGGGCAAAGGAGCCCCTGTGGACGCTTCCTATTGTGGACTACGATGCCCGGCTAAGGATCGGAGGTTGGATCGCACTTTCCGCCGGCCTGAGAAATATGCTGAATTATCAGCACGATGAATATGGCCCCTTCGTGGGTCGCACATTCTATCTGGAACTGGAAACAAAATTCCAAGGAGGCAAATAACATGAAGAAACAGCGATGGATGATAGCCCTGCTGGGATCGGTACTTCTGACCTGGGCCTGTGAGTCTGAGGATCAAGAGGATCAGGTAGAGCAGGTCATTACAGATGACATCAATGCGGTAGGCCACTATTTCTCCTTCACAGCAGAAGATTTCGTGGAAACCTACGATATCGCGTTAACCTATCAGACTGTTCCCAATCCTGCTTTCGTAGTGAAGCTGAATGCTGCTGCGGCCATATATGCTTTCGTGGACACACTCGGGGAATTCGATACCGCTACCAGACCATCCGGGGGTTTTCGCGCTGATTCCACCGATAGTCTGCTCATCGGAGATCAGTGGTACACCTACAATCCCATCAGCCATACGATTGATACCAAGGGCCATGTCTATTTCGTCCGCGGCGCCGACTATGTCTGGTCAAAGGTCAGCCTCGACGGTGCGAGCCAGGGCGCTTACAGCTTTACCTATGCGATCGAGCAGACCGACGGGAGCTATAGTGCTTCTCAATCGGAAACCAACCTGTCTGCCTCCGCCGCACCGGTCTATTACGACTTCTCACTCGGGAACGCGGTGACACCTGGCGAGTGGCACCTGGGATTCGTAACCATTCCGGTTACTGATCCCGGCTCGGGAATAACGTACTACATGCCAAGTGTACTCACCAACTACGAAGACGGTGCCCAGGTGGGTGTCATCACCGATCAGAAATTCGATGATGTGGATAGCGTACCGGTGGATATTACCTGGCTGGAGGAAAACGCCGATACACGCTGGCTTGGTTATGGTGGCACATATGAGGTACTCACATACCATCCTGAGCCACCCTATAATCACAAGGTCATTGTGGAACACCCGGATTATGTCTATATCGTCGACACCGGGGATGGTGAGTACTTTAAACTCCGCTTCGTGGATTATGACAGCGGTATTCTTCTGATGGAGTACGTAGGTCTATAGTCAACACCCCTTACTAAAATAGTACCCATATCTAAGGATACTGTTTCACCTGCTCTGCTGGCGTTTGATCAGGATTGCTGCGGGTATTGATAGCTGTCAGCCCTGGTCATCGAGCCTGGGCTGGCACCTCTGCTCTTGCACTTACCAAACCCGGTCGGCTAGGGATTTGAAGCCGGTACGAACAGTTTATCGCCGTCATAATCGATCAGTGTCTTGCCGATTAATGGTCTGTTATTGATAACCACAAGCACCTCTATCGCCGATGGCCCACTGGATCCTGACACTGGATCAATCCCCCACCTTCTCCCATCCTACCCTGGAGAGATGCCAGTATATAACGCTCGCGGCTGCCGCTGCTATCATCAGGAAGAGCAACCCTTGCAGATGCTCACCCAGGATGATCTTGCCGAATCCGAACAAGGCAAAGAAAACCAGGAAACAGCCGGCGATCCAGTCTATGAATAGCTGCCGATAGCCGCTGTCACTCTCTACCTCAGGCAATTGCACAGCCACCGCCTTCCACAGGACGCCACCAGGATGGATTCGCCTATAGAAAGTATGTAATGTCTTTTTGTTGGTGGGTTTGGTTAGGTAGGTCGCGATCAGCCAGGCCGCCGTTGTCCAGGGAACGATGATGAACAGGCTGTTCGGGAACTCGAGCAAGGACTCAAGGAATGGAAAGACTCGACTGATCTCCTCCGGATAGAAATGAATGAGCGGGTAGATAATCAGTGGTGCCACCATGGCGGCAATTTCTGACCAGGCGTTAATGCGCCACCACCACCAGCGTAGAATCAGCACCAGCCCGATACCCCCACTCAGTCCGATGATGAATTCCCAGGCCCCACTGATCCGATTTAACTGGGAAGTAATCAGCAGGGAAATGAGCATTGTTGCCACCGTGGTAATCCGTGACACTCGGACATAATACTTCTCCTCACCTTCCGCCCGGATGAAGCGCCGGTAAAAATCATTCACGATGTAGGATGCTCCCCAGTTCAGTTGGGTGGCAATCGTGGACATATAGGCCGCCAGGAAAGCAGCCATGAGGACTCCGAGCAGGCCGGCCGGCAGGTAGTCCCGCATAACCATCACGAAGCCATCTCCCTTGTGGGCCCAATCCAGTTCTGGATAAAGCACCAGCGAAACCAGGGCCACAATAATCCACGGCCACGGTCGGACGGCATAGTGGGCAATCATGAACCAGAGCGTGGCAAACAGGGAATGCTTCTCATCCTTCGCTGACATCATCCGCTGGGCAACATAGCCGCCGCCGCCAGGATCTGCGCCCGGATACCATGAGGCCCACCATTGGACACCAATGTAGGCTATAAAGGCTGCCACGGTCGTCGTCAGCACACCACCAACGGTACTGCCTTGTTCACCCAACGAAGGAGTAAACTGGAATACCCATTCTGGCAATTTCTCCTTCAGACCGGCCACCCCGCCAATTTCCGGAACATTAACGACAATCACCGCCAGGGCGATCGTTCCTCCCATGGCCACAATGAACTGGAATGTATCAGTGATGGCAACGCCCCATAAACCGGCCATGGAAGAATAGATCGCCACAACCAGCATGATCATGCCCACCCACAGCAAGGCCGCAGGAAACTCAAAACCAAGGAGGGAGATCGCCTTAATACCGAAAAAGGTGAGGCCGGGAAACATAACACTCAGAATTTTCACCATCGCCAGGTTTACCCACCCCATGATGACCAGGTTCATCAGCAGTCCCAGATAGAGTGCCCTGAAGCCCCTTAGAAAGGCCGCCGGCTTACCGGAATACCTTAATTCTGTGAATTCTACGTCAGTCAAGATTCCGGCCCGTCGCCAGAGCCGTGCGAAGAAAAAAGTCGTCAGCATACCGCCAAACAGCATATTCCACCACAACCAGTTGCCGGCAATACCATTCTTCGCAACCAGTTCGGTCACTGCCAGAGGTGTATCCGCAGCGAACGTGGTCGCCACCATCGCCGTCCCGGCGATATACCAGGGAAGATTCCGACCCGTAAGAAAGAATTCGCTGGTGCTCTTGCCCGCTCGTCGGGAATAGTACACCGCGATGCCCATGCTGAACACCAGATAAACTCCAATAATTACCCAATCCACAAATGCCAGGTTCATGTAGAGCTCCTAGAGGATAATGCTATAGAAGATCATACTGGGCTATCTTTTCCCTCACAGTCAACTTCCGCAAGGTTGCTTTCGCCCAGGCACCCTCCACTCCAAGTATAGACAGGATGGCACAGCTGGAAGACAAGAGCACACCGACCGGAACTGCACTCATCTTCCGAATATGAGGCATGCCAGTCATTGATCTTCCGACCATCTTCTGGTCCCAGTATATTGATTTAGTAATTTAAGCACCGACCGCTGGAAAGCACGAGTCTAGAGCAGAATCGAGTGTTCCCAAGGATTGGTTCCGGATAATTCCCTACGGTGTCCTGTGGTCACACAGGACGGTAGCCGATCCGATGCCGATGTAGTGTTTATCCCTGTTCTCACCATCATCGGTTTCTTGAACCATGTGCAATGGTCGAGAATCCTAACATACCCCCTTGTATTCACCGCGTCCCTTCCGTAGGTTCCTTTTCAATCGCTAAACTAGAACAGCAGATATGGCATAAGCATCGTCCTGCATTACTTCAACTGCGAAGGCTCTCCGATACCATGTGTAATATCCATACGCACTCTTTGAATCGATGTGAAATGAATTTCTGAAGTAAAAATGAAAATACATGAAACGAGATGAATTTCTAAAGACAGCAGCTGGCGGCCTCCTGGGACTCGTCGGAACGACCCCCACCTTACTTCGGGGCCTTCTCACCCCATCACCCCCTGATGCAGTCTGGGTAGAAAATGGCGAGCCTGTGGAGCTGATCCGGGCAGCCTTGGAAGCAATGGGTGGCATCGAGCGCTTTGTCTCTCGCGGTGACGTTGTAGTGGTCAAACCAAACATGGGTTTTGATCGCCCACCTCAGGCTGCTGCAACCACGAATCCCGATCTGGTCGTCGAAGTTATACGACAATGTTTCCATGCTGGCGCAAAGCAGGTCAAGGTCTTTGACCGAACCTGCAACAACCCACTCAGGTGCTATCAGAACAGCCAGATCGAAGCCCAAGCGAAAGCCGCGGGAGCCAAAGTCACCCAGGTGCGTACTCAGCGGTTTGTAAACAAGGCTATCCGCCATGGAGTGACCCTGACCGAATGGCCCATCTACCGCGATTACTTGGATGCCGACAAGGTAATCAATGTCCCGATAGCGAAGCACCACAACCTGTGCCGTGTTACTCTCGGACTGAAGAATCTGATGGGGGCGATGGGTGGAGAACGGGGTACCATCCATTCCGGTTTTTCTCAGAAACTGATCGATATCACAGCCGAAATACTTCCTACTCTCACCATTATCGACGCCTATCGGGTGCTGACTGCGAACGGCCCCAGCGGCGGGAGCCTGAACGATGTCAGGGAACTCCGCACGCTGATCATCAGCCCCTGCACGGTTACCGCAGACTATTTGGGCACGCAACTGTTCGACATTTCACCAACGAGTATCGGGTATCTGAGGGAAGCACTGAGACGCAATCTGAACCAATATGACCTCAACACGCTGAACCTGAAAAGAATCTCCCTCTCGTGACAATGGCTCGAACTCGCAGGGGAGTGCAGGTCGCCTTCCTGGTATTCTTCCTCGTCTTATTCGTCAAGGCGCGGTACCCTTACACAGGTGGATTACCGTCGGATATTCTCCTCCGCTTTTCTCCCCTCCTTCCGCTATTCAATTTCATCGCCGATCTCAAGATCTCCATGCTCCTATGGCCCGGACTAGCAATACTCGCACTCACGCCCTTCCTGGGACGATTCTTCTGCGGTTGGATATGTCCCCTGGGTACCACGCTTGATGCCGCCAGCCACCTGGTCAAATCGCCGCAGAATCCACAGTCGCAGCGCTGGACCAAGCTGCACCCTTTGAAATTTGTCTTGCTGGCAGCCTCTGTACTCCTGGCCGTTTTTTCGGTACATATCTGGGGTTTGCTCGACCCACTCTCGATCATGAATCGAGCCCTTACGGTTGTGATTTATCCCTTGACGACCCTCGTCGCTGAATTCTCGCTGCTGAAAGCGGCATCCTTGCCTGTCCTGGAGACGCCAGCCTATGCCGTCTATGATTGGTTTAAGGCGGTCCTGATGCCTGAACAGCAGGCTCGCCTGCAGCAGGTCTTCTGGGTAGCGCTTTTCTTCGGAGCAATCTTGGGATTGGAAAAACTCTCGCGGCGATTCTGGTGCCGCTACTTGTGCCCGGCCGGAGCGCTCCTGGGATTTCTTGCTCAATTCCGTGTTTTCGAACGCGTTGTTGGCCCTGCGTGCCCGGACTGCGCAAAGTGCTATCAAGGATGCAAGATGGGCGCCATACCTGAGGCCGATGTAGGACTGGCCGATAAGGTGGAGTGCATCGAATGTTTTGGGTGCAGTGAAATGTGCCCACCGAAAGTAAGCGCGATCACCTATCGGTGGAGTCGCAAACCCTATCATAGCAGCATCGACTACTCTCGACGGCACTTCCTCCAAACCACGCTTGGCAGCTTTGCTGCGTTAGGTCTGTTAAGCATCGGAATCCGAAACAAGGATGCGAATACTCGACTCATCCGTCCACCAGGGTCACTGCCTGAGAATAAGTTTCTGGATAAATGCATTCACTGCCTGGAATGCGTCCGGATTTGCCAGTCCAACGGTGCTTGTCTCCAGCCGGATGGTATCCACAGCAGCATCCTGGAGCTGTGGGCTCCAGTAGCGGTAATGCGGACCGGCTATTGCGAATATAACTGCAATCTGTGCGGTCAGGTCTGCCCCACCGAGGCCATCCTGCCCCTCTCCTTGGAGCAAAAGCAGCACACGCCCATGGGACTGGCCTACTTCGATAAGGATCTTTGCATCCCCTTCGCCAAGTCGGAAGATTGCATCGTCTGTGAGGAACACTGCCCCACTCCAGACAAAGCCATCAAACTTGATCCTAAGGAAACCATCTTGCCCGATGGCACCGTGAAACTGGTCAAGTATCCCTATGTCGTGGAAGAGTTATGCATCGGGTGTGGGATCTGCGAAACCAAGTGTCCCCTGACCGGCACCGCCGGCATCTTTGTCACCACCGAGAACCAGATTCGTCCGACAAGCCAGGATATAATCGGGAGCTCCGCAGCTTCCGCCTGATCAGAAAAGAGAAGGATGAGGGTGTGGAATCCGCCCTCAAGCAGGCTGCCGGCTTAGAGTAAGACCTCCTCCTCCCAACCGATCTTGATGAGCTCGATCTTGGCTGGATCGGCAACTCCCAGGTGATGACGCGTATCCGCCAGGAACACATGCTTGGGCGGCGGATTGAGGGGTCGGTCCTCACCGAAAAACTCCCGGCGCTTGGCCTGGAGCAAGCGTACCCCCACTGAGTCTATCGCAACCGGGTCGGTCCCGACCAGAAGTCCCTGGTAGGTCCAGACATACTGTGGATTGAAGTGGTGGGGTCCGGTTCCATGGAACAGGGGTGTCAGGACTACCAGGATATTCAATCGGGTCTTCCCCTCTACAAGCGGCATTTTCCAGATGCTGGCCAGATCCGCGCAGGTATCGTCATGATACGCGCTGGGACGTGGAACGAAGGTGATATAATTCTTTAACAGGCTCCCAACGCCAGACCAGTAATGGGTGCGTAGCGGTCGCACATTGATCAATGCGGTAGCACTGGTGAAGATCTGATCTCCCAGCAGGCCGCGATCCCGTATACCTATCCGCCTCTCGTCTACCCCACTCTTCAGCACCTTGTCCCTTAAGATATCTTCCAGCTCCGTCGGAACGGGCAAAGGTGACCATACATTGGTTTTAATTCCCACAATGTCATCGGCCTGAATCCACTTCTTCCACGCCAGTTCAGGTTTGGCCTCACCTGACAAGGCCACCACCGCATCATCCAGCATCTGCTCAAGCACAGCCCGACCGGAATTGCCTTGGCTGTCAACAGCAGCTTTATGGCGTACCAGGACCACTTTTATCTTGTCCTGCTTCATTGCCGCGATGAGCTGGCTGGTGGTGCCTAGATAAAGTGCACTTCCAACGGCAGCCGATGCCGTCTGCTTTAAAAAATCACGCCGGGTTATACCTTTCTGTCTCACTTCCTACCCCCTTCTTTTTCTATCTATTGATCACCCTCAATACTACTACTGATTTATATGGACCCGCACCTCCTCCAACGCGTCTCGGGCTTCTGACTCTGTCGGCGCATTAAGCACCACTACAACCAGTTTAGCAATTAATTCACTAGTGGCCCACCTTCCATCTTCTAACTGCACGGCAGGTTGACGAACCCGCTCCGGTATGAAACTGCTTACGAATCGCTCGTAAGCAACCTGGGCATCCGTTTCCTCCCGATACTGTACCAAGAGGAGCAAATGTCCAGTCCCTTCCCCCTTATACTTGGCCAGCACCGCTTCAGTATCTTGATCGATATTTAGAATATTTTCATCCGACACAAAATAGTGAGAGTTCAGCCACACATGATGCCGAAAATAGCGTATGCTTGGTTCAGCTAGACCCTCTTGCGGCAGAAGCGCTAGGATTCTTGGGAGAGAACCTTCACCCACGATAGCCGAATCGATGGCGACAGCGATCTGAAGGACCGCTCCCCTGGAGTTCGGCGTCTCCGGACTCGCAAGGATGGATGCTAAATACCTGTCCTTCCAAAAGGTCAGAAATCCAGGCGTATACTGGGACCCCTGACCGAAATCTGCCTCGATGGTCTCTCGTGAATGGGTGAAAACCCCAAAAGCACTCTGGGGATTTTCCATCTCGAATAGATCCACGATTATATCTGGTTCCCCCGCCATCCGATACAACCGACTGAGTGATCGCTTGAATCCGTAGGACAGATAGAGCTCCGCCCCTCCGTTGATGTAGTCGTACAGGGTCTCACGGGTATAGATCTGATCCCCACGGCCTATTTCCCAACTGCCCACCGAATCCGGGAGCAGATTACCTAATTCCGAATCACCTTCCTTCATGCTGCATGCTCCCAGCACTATCATGACAAGAATGGTTACGATAGATGATGACCGGCCAATCGCTTGCATGCCCACCTATTTGATCATGGGTAATTTGTGGCTTCCTTCAGCGTACGTCTATCGCACCACTCTGGCACCACCGCCCGCTACGATTTTCTCCACCTCCTTGAGTGTGGCCATGGTCGTATCACCTGCCGTAGTCATAGCTAGTGCACCATGCGCAGCACCATAGTTCACCGCTTTCTCGGGATCTTCCAGCTCCATCAAACCATATATGAATCCCGAGGCAAAACTGTCTCCACCACCTACCCGGTCCAGTATCTCTAGGCCAGGCCGGTGGGTGGCTTCGTGAAACTTCCCATCCGCCCAGCAGATGGCACCCCAGTCGTTCACGGTGGCCGTCTTGACCGACCGCAGCGTAGTGGCAATCGCCTTGAAATTGGGGTAACGCTTGACAGCTGTCTCGATCATCTTCTTGAAACCTGCTACTTCCAGGTTCGTCAAACTGTCGTCCACTCCCTCCACCTTTAATCCCAGACAAGCGGTGAAATCCTCCTCATTGCCCAGCATGACATCTACATGTTGTGCCAGCCGCTGATTCACTTCCTGAGCTTTTTCCTGACCACCGATGGCCTTCCAGAGAGACGGCCGGTAATTCAGATCGTAGGAGATAATGGTGCCGTACTCCTTGGCAGCAAGCATGGCCTCCTCGATCACTTCTGGGGTGGTCTCTGACAAGGCCGCGAAGATACCCCCGGTATGGAACCACCGCACTCCCAGCTCACCAAAGATCTTCGCCCAGTCGAAATCTCCCCGTTTCAACTGC
>CP070656.1:2203433-2216259 GCA_020355065.1 Fidelibacterota bacterium
ACGATACCTGCTATTAGGCCCTTTTCTTGTCCCCCAGCCGTATCTGACCCGAGAGTACTCCAGTGATAGGCAAGTAACGATTGCCCACCAGGATCAGGATCACCCTCGATATAGTCACTATACGTGATGGTATCCACCTTCGTATTGAGAAGTAGTAAACCGGCCAGCCAGCGCAAACCCCGCTCTTCCTTTATCCACCCCTGTACCATGCTACTGAACTGTAGATAGCGCTTGTCGTACATGTAGTAGAACCTACCGCGGTAATCGTCGGGATATTCGGGCTTCTCTTTCTTTGAATCGAACGCAATGAAGCGGTTATCAAAGCTGGTCTGGGCGCCACCCGGGCCGTGATATGGTTCAAACAAACTGGTCTGGTAGCGGGCTTCGAAGGTCAGTCGGAGTCTGGCCGGCAGGATATACTTGCTGTCGAACCGATAGACGTAGTCCTGGATATTCCTGGTCGTGCGTTCGAAGGATACCCGGTGCGATAAATAGTACGGCATGTAATCCGTGCTGCGTTTGTCATCCCATTGAACGACCAGCCCAAAACCAAAGCCCTGGTCCTCACTGAACCTGACGAAGGGCAGTAATCCAAGACTATACGGCTTAGCTGGTTTCACAGTGGTATCCGCCTCCGCACCCATGAGAGAAGCCGAGGTTATGTAAAAGCTTAGGATCATGAAATATGGCAATATTCGGCGGTAGTATATACTCTGTTTCACAGTCTAGCCCTTTCAACGAGACGGTTCAAATCGGATCGTTGCCAACAGGCCGAAATGATCGGAAGGGTGTTGTCCTGCAACGGCTTCGTCGAAGACAATTTCGCTGCGCTGAATATACTCCACCGGTACATTGCCCACGAAGATATAATCGATACGTCGGGACACCTGGGTATTCAATGCATCAAGCTTCTCGTATAGTGATACGGAGGCATCATAGGGGTCCGGAAGCGTATAGAAGGCCTGAATGTTCGTATTACGTTTCGGTTCCCACGTGTAGCCCATGCTATCCGGGTCGTGGACCTCCTGCCAGGTATCGACGTAATCGTCGGCCAGCACCCAGGCGATCTCTTCTGAATTAGGCTCGGCATTGAAATCGCCCATGAGTACGACCGGTGCAGCTTCAGGTAGCACATTCCGTATCCACTGGAGTAATACCTGGGTTTCATCCTGCCGGCGGACTACGCTCGCCTGCCAGGTATCCAGGAAATTCTGGTACTCCTCTTCCGTCATGGAACCGGAATCCCTAAGCATCTCCGCCTCCCATCGCCACCTTTCCTCATCGGGCACCCCCGCATGCAGGTGAGTATTCACGACATACACTCGTTGGCCCTCGATTTCTATGCTACCAGCGAGGGCCTGATTCGATTCGGCGAAGTGAAACGAGATGCAATTGCTGATCAAGCCGGCACCTGGTGACAGACGCTTCATCCCTACTTTCCTGAGATGGAGCGACTTCCTCGCCAGAATCGCATCCCCTTCCTTGAAATTAACCGGTATGCCAAAACAGCCAACTTTGATTCCGGACATGCCTACACTGTAGATATAGTCATAACCCAGTTCCCTGGCTAATCGACGGGCATATCCGGGAAGCGGGTTCGCCTCATTCAATGCAATGACATCCGGATCATGCGCTTTCAGCTCCGTTAGCATTGATTCATATCGGGCTTTACGCACTTTCCGGGACTCATACTCCCCCATCTTAAGCGTGCCCATATAATCCAGCCCCGACCAGATATTGATGGTGATAAAAGTGAGCTCCTGTGCGGATAATAGCTGGCTCAGGAAAGATAGAAGTATAAGGGAAATCCAATACTTATATCGCATCATCGAATCAGCCTTTCGTTGGGATCGATGGAATCGTTGGTTTGACCTCACTCGCCGTAGATCAAATAGGCTTGACGCTCGCTGTAGAATCGATCCCTATCTTGTACATATGTGGAAGGATGTGCCCGGATATCGCGGCCGTTATCAATATAACGGCGAAACGCATCGGAGCCCCATAGACGGTCCAGATGTCCCTGATGCCACTCGAACTGGTGGGGGTAGTTTTCCCTGATAATATGAATCATCACTCCGGCGGTCTGGATAGGTTGGAAGCCCTCCCTATCCGTGATGTTCAACCGCACACCACCACAAGCTTGGTCCTGGTACTTGGGATGGGTAGCCATACCCTCGATGGATTTAGGGGTGTAGATAATCTCCTCGAAAACAACACCCGGCAGAGCTTGGCTATTGAGGATTTCGGCCAGTCCCCGTCCTTCGATCCAGGGTGCTCCACAGATATGAAACGGTTCATGCGTCCCCCGGCCTTCCGAGATATTGGTCCCTTCCAACAGGCAGGTTCCCAGGTAAAGTATTGCTGTTTCCGGGCTGGGGATGTTAGGGGATGGTGGGATCCAGGTCAGCTGGGTTTCATCCCACCACATGTATCGGGTCCAGTTCAGCATGGGCACAACCGTCAGGTCGGCGTGTCGACCTTCACTCAGCCACCCCTCTTCATTGATCATGATGGCCAACTCGCCCAAGGTCATTCCATGGCGAATAGGCACCGGATGCATGCCGACGAAGGAAGAATAGTCCGGATCAAGAAGGGGACCATCGATAATATCCCCTCGCACCGGATTCGGCCGGTCTAATACCCAGAGAGGAATCCCATCTCGCGCGCAGGCGTCCATTACCAGAGTCATGGTACTGGGATAGGTATAGTAGCGCGCACCGACATCCTGCATATCGAATAGAACCATATCGACACTCGCCAACTGGTCCGGAGTCGGCTTTCGCGTCTGGCCGTACAAACTGTATACCTTTACAGCCGTGCGGGTGTCCTGAGAATCGTCAATCTTCTCCCCGGCGGATGCCCTGCCGGTCAGGCCGTGCTCCGGTTCGAAAATCACCTTGAGCTCCACCCCTTCCTCTCGGTCAACGAGATCGAGGATATGATCCTCTTTTCGACTCAGACCTGTATGATTGGTAACTACCGCCACTGATTTCCCCTTCAAGGGCGTAAAATCATCATTCTCCAGTACATCGAGCCCATTGATGGTGGTATAATACTGCTGAGTCGGATTGACCGGCTCGTAAACATGGGAATAGCGCCATGAACTACCATTCGAAATAGCTGCCCAAAGGAGCAAGAGACATACCATGAGAATGTTTGTGCTCCTGGTACTCATAACGCTAATCCCCCGTATCGCTTTGTATCAGTGCCAGGATTGCGTTTACACCGTAAGCCAGCCCGATATTCACGGCTGTTGCCACAAGGATGAACCAAGTCCAAGCTACCCCCTGTATCTTCAAGCCCACAACAGCAGCTGCAGCTCCTACCAGCCCCGTGATCAGGGCGGCGGGGTGGAAGCGGACTCCCGCACGTCCCATGAGGAACAGCCCCAGCAGACCGCCATAGGTAAAGGAGGCAATCTGCAATCCTAGAACGACTACCGGATTATCCTGAGAACGAAACATCATGGCTACGCTCATTAGCACCAATCCCCATCCCAAACTGACCAATCTTGACAATCGAACATCATCGGTACGTTTGAGCCAGTCGTTGACCGTAGACGAGGCTAAGCTGTTGATGGAGGAACTCAAAGTGGACATGGCGGCCGCTAGAACCCCAGCGAATAATATTCCTCTCAGTCCCGTCGGAAGCTGGTCAGCGATAAATGTGGGTAACTCCCTATCCATCGTTAAGGGTTGTCCACCGTACACTATCCAGATAAGACCTCCCACGAGTAAGAACAGGCCAAATTGGAACAATACGAATACCCCACTTCCGACCAATGCTAGGCGCGCAGAACGCAAACTGCGGGTGGAGAGAATCCTCTGCACCATCATGTAGTCGGTGCCATGTGAAGCGAAGGATAAAAAGGCACCACCAAGCACCGCTGCAAGAAACGTATATGGTGTTTTAGCTGAGAACAATCCCTGTAGAGAAAAATTCATTATTTCCAGCTTACCTGCACTCGATAATTCTCTCAGACCGGCGCCGATACCGCCATCAATTATTCCATGTGCGAAGACAAGGGCAATAATACCACAGCCTAAGTATAGAATGAACTGCACTGTGTCCATCCAGACGACCGTCCGGATACCTCCAGCCATGGTATAGATGAGCGTCACCCCTCCAAGTAGGAGTACGGCTTCAAATTGGCTCAATGGTAACAGAACCAACACCACGCCAGCCGTAGCGAAGAATCGAACCCCGTCAGCCAGAATACGTGTAATTAGAAATATCCCGGAGGTTACACGCTGTACCGGTATTCCGAATCGCTGGCCGACATACTGGTAGATCGAAGTAACACCAGTGCCGTAATAAAGAGGTAATAATAACAGGCTAACAGCAATCCTGCCGAGTATATACCCGAAGGCCAGCTGCAGAAAAAACCAGTTTCCGCTGTAAGCAAGGCTCGGAACACTGACAAAGGTTAGCACAGAGGTTTCGGTAGCCACCACCGAAAACATAACCGCGTACCAGGGCAAAGTACGCTCGGCGAGGAAATAGGCGGTGGTGGTTTTACTGTAGCGTCGGGACCAAACTCCGTAGCCCACTGTGCCGCCCAGAAACAGAACAATAATCGCGATATCTAGAGTGTTGATGGCAGGAGACATTGGTGTTCCTATATCATCAAGTACGATGTAGGCGCGATGCTAATGGACACGGTCAAGCGGATGTTACCATCCACATCGAATTCGCTGAAAATAAGCATTTCGTCCAACAAAGCCTATACCAAGTACTATGCTTCAGTGCTGTCCTCCAATGAACGATTCTGATCGGCACAGGCCAATTTTGCTGCTATTTGGCATCATTCACTGTCTACCCGACCGGAGATTTAATCACTTGATTATATAAAATCCTATTCTTATACTTGGGCTGTACCTGCCATTTTTCCTGTTCTTCATTGGAAGAACCAGAGGAGAAGGTTCCCATGACCCATACCGAAGTTGTGCAGACACTTGCCCGGAGACTGGATATTTCCCAACGTCAGGCCCACGATTTGCTCAAGGACACCGTCTCACTTTTGACTGAAACCTTGAGCGAAGAGAAGGGAGTGACGATTCCTGACCTGGGCACTTTTGGAACACACATTCGGCAACAACATAAGGCCTACAATCCGTCCTATAAAGGACTCATTATCCTACCAACCAAGCGGGTGGTTTCGTTCCACCCGGGTACAGGCCTTAAAGGAGATCTCAGTGATGTGGAGGTGATGGAATGACTGAAAAAATCACCTTCGATGCATTCGTTGATAAACTGGCTGCACGTACCGAGGTATCCAAACGCCGGGCCCACGACTTCCTCAAGGAACTGGCGGTGGCAATAGATATGGGGCTGGTAAGGGACGGCAAAGTACGTATTGCCCACTTTGGAACCTTCCTGCTGCATCGGATTGGGGATACGACCGGTCGAAATCCTCAGACCGGAGAGAGCATCGTAATCCCGGCACACAATCGAGTGCTGTTCCATCCAGCTCAAGCTTTGGAAAAAAAAGTCAACAGGGAATATAATCACATGAAAGCAACACCAGTAAGAGGGCAGGGTATCCCTCCTGATACCCAACCACCATCAGAACCGGAAGAACCTACTATGCCCGTAGAGGAGCAGCCGCCTGCACCACCCGGACCCACACGTCCCTTGCCGATCCGAACCATCGCCATCGTGGGGGCGGCCGTGGTTGCAGTCGTGGTTATCGCTTTACTGGTATTCCGCGGAGGCGAGGAAGAAGAAGCAGCTCCACCCACCGAAGTGGTGGAGGAAGAAGTCGCTCCTCCGGCACCGGTTGAAGAACCAGCGATTGCACCAACGGAAGAACTCGTGGAAGAGCCGGTCACTGTGCCCGAACCTCCCACCCTTGCACCAAGGGAAGAACCACCCTTACAGGCCGTTGAGGGCATGCCGGCTAAGGTCCACGCAGTCAAACGTGGCGACACCCTCTGGGACCTGGCGGAGATTTATTACGGTAGAGCTGACTTCTGGCCCCTCATTTATCGGGCTAACCAGCCGCTGCTCAGAAACCCTGATCTCGTCATGGTCGGCATTGACATCATCATCCCCATGTTGGAAGGATCTCCGCAGGCATTAACAAAGGAGGATTCGACCAATCTGGCCAAGGGTTATGAGCTCGCGTACCAGGCCTATCAGCGTCTGGGAAAACCGGATGCGGAGGACTACCTCCGGTCATCTCGCTGGTACGAATAGACTGCGCAGCCGGACATATTATCCGGCTGCCGTATTCTGAAGGGTACGTGAATCAGCTACCCGGCTGAATTCAGAATTGTAGCTTTCCTCCCCGTCTGATAATACCAGGCTAACCCAGTCTAGCATGGCCGGTCAGTCATCCTGGGCGGTAATGACCCGGTCCCAGAGGACATCCCCGGCCGAATTGGTCCGAATAACAAAGATATTGTAGGTCACCTCACCCTGAAGGCGGGTTATGCCCGCGAGGATATAGCCACCGTCACTCGTCTGCTGGACTGAGCGCCCCCAATCATCCCCTGTCTGGCCAAAGGTGTGCCGCCAGATCTCTTCTCCATTGCTGTTCAATTTCCTGAGGACCAGGTCATTGCTTTGAGTTTGATCGCTAAAGGTGGTCCCGACCAGGATATAACCGCCATCTGAGGTTTGTTCGATGGCGGCACTCCAATCATCATTCTCCTCTCCGAATATTCGGCTCCATTCCTCGTTTCCCGCTGAATCCGTCTTGACAAGGTAGTGATTCACATCTGTTGTGCTATCAGTCTGCCCAGCGAGAATAATCCCACCATCAGTGGTAAGAAAGGAAGACATGGCTTCTTCTTGCCCTGTCAGGGAGCCATATGACTTGCTCCATATTTCGGTCCCGGCAGAGTCAACCTTCAGGAGATACATGTCGGTGGGATATATCGAGTTCTGCCAAAGATACCCTGAAGCAACAAAGCCCCCATCATCAGTCGGATGAATCGAGGTTGCTCCTCGATCCTGCTGACCGCCGAATAGCGCGCTCCATGTTTTCTCCCCGGCAGCATCTGTTCGTACCATGTAGAGGGACGTAGTAGCTATGGTTTGGGCGATCCCGGCAGCAATGTAGCCGCCATCAGACGTCTCCTGAACCCAGTAGCCTTGCTCATTATATGTGTCTTGACCATAGACGTTGAGTTCGTCAAAGGAGGTGTTGATCAGTTCTTCGCCACTTGCATCTACTTTTAGCAACAGAAGACTAGATGTCATCATGCTGCTGCCCCGGTTGATATATCCGGTCACGATATAGCCGCCATCGGACGTTTCGCAGACCGAAAAGGCAGCGTCATTCAAATCTCCGCCATAGGTCTTGGCCCACACCTCGTTACCTTCCGAATCCAATTTCACGAGGTAGATTTCTAGAGCTCCAGGTCCAAAATCTGTCGTGGCTCCCGCTACGATAAAACCCCCATCCGACGTCTGCCTAACTGAGAAAGCATGATTATCCTGATCGTCGTCGATCCCCTCATCATCGACCAGATCGAAAAACCCGCAGCTTACCCAGAACACGGATAACAGGAGGAACAATGGTTTCAAAGGTATTCGGAAAAACATAAGGTCAACTCACTTCCTATGTTGGGATATGACGTGTCTCGCTCCCTTTATAGACGTAAATCCAGTATAAGGTTCCCTCGAACCTCATACGTATAGACTAGCTTTCAGGCAGGATGGTTGTCGCCAAAGATGATGCGCATGACCGTATTGTGGAAGGACCTCCGCATGTCCCCATGACCACCCCGACCACGGGAGGGATGCACCCGGTTGGTGAGCAGTACCACAATGACCTCTGATTCGGGATCAATCCAGATGGAGGTTCCGGTAAAACCAGTATGGCCAAACGCAGATTCTGAGAACAGATCTCCAGCGTGGGAAGTACTGGATGCCATTTGCCAGCATAGCGCTCTCCCTGATCCTTTGGGAAGCTCTTGAGGTTCTGTGAATGCCTGTATGGTTTCCTCTTGAACCAGTCGCCGGCCATGTACAACACCACCGTTGAGGTAGAGCATGCCCAGAATCGCCAGTTGGTTAGCGGGGGCAAAAGCCCCGGCATGCGCCGATACTCCACCCATGAAGTAAGTATTCTCATCATGGACCGTACCCCGGACCACCTCCTTCCGGATTTGATCATCAAACTCGGTGGGAACGATATTATCTAGCCATTCTGTCGGAGGGTTGAATCCTGTATGCTCTGTCATCAAAGGTTCAAATACCGTTGAACGGGCCAACTGCTCGATACCCTCCCCCGTCGTCAATTCCGTCAACGCTGCAAACAGGATCAAACCCAGATCACTATAGAGGTACTGGCTGCCTGGCTCGAATTCAAGCTCCGTTCCCAGGATAACATCCAATACCTCGCTGGGCTGGGTATCCATAGTCCAGAATTGCAGGAAATCAGGCAGGCCTGAAGAATGGGTCAATAAATGCCTGACGGTCACCTTATCTTTCCATGCTCCTCTGAAGGTAGGGAAATAGTGCCAAACCGGCTCGTCCAATACCAGATATCGTCTGTCCACCAGTTGCATGGCCAGGGTGGCCCCGACGAACACCTTGGTGACACTGGCCAGGTCATAAATGGATTGCCGCGTCACTTGCGCTGCATCAGAGGCATAGGTGAAGTACCCGAAAGCCGTGTCAGCGAGAATCTGCCCCCCCCGAGCGATGAAGACCTGGGCGCCCGGAGTGATCTTTTCCCGGATAGCGCTATCCAGGACAGCATATGCCGGGCTGAAATCCCAGCTATCTGGGCTCGGGCTGAAAGCTCGGGTGTGCGCTCCCCGCATGATACCATGACCGCGCGGGTAACGTGCCTCCAAGGTGACCGGCAACCGGCCGGTTATCGGTACGCGGCCGAAAAGCGCATCTGCCATAGCCTGCACGCTTATATCCCCGTAATAGTATGCGCAGAGATAGGTAGGGATGGGCGCTAATGAGGGCAGATACGGACTGCCAAAACTCGCTACTGCAAACTTGACCTTCGCTTTACTTAAAGCCTTGAGCAACTCATGATGGGTCGGGTCAATGGTGCTCACACCCTTGTCCATATGAATACGCACTAAGGCTGTAACAAGGGTCAGCGTGGTACTTTGAGCCTGCTGTACCAATTCCTTGATCCTGGTACTTGAAAGCTTGTCATTCACGAAGATGGTTCTGATCCGTTTCTTACCGAAGGTGAATTCCACATCACGCCAGAAAGCGATCGTGCGATCCTTCAAGTCGTCATCCATGGAAATCAGGATATGGGTCAATGTCTGGCGCCGATCAGGCTTGAAGGGGATCAGGTTCTGCTCATCCTTCACGAGGGTGATCGACTCTTGGGCGATCTTCTTGGCTGTATCGCGGAACTCGGCCAAGCCAACCCGGCTTTGAACGTCCTCTCGATTGAGGTTGCGACGCTCAACGTACAGCCCCAGGTCGTTTTTTAACTTGAGCACCCGGTTAACGGATGCCTCGATCCGCTCTTTACTTAGGCGACCGGTCTCCACAGCGCGCACGATGGCATCTACCGTCTGATCCACATAGAGGGGCAGCAACACCATGTCATTGCCGGCCTCGATGGAGCGAACCGCCGCTTCCCCGGTCCAATGGCCGCCGGTGATTGCACCCATCTCCATCCCGTCGGTCACGATTAAGCCCTCAAAGTTGTACTCTCCCCGTAGAAGGCCTTCCGTGATCCCATTCGATTGTGTTGCCGGTCGATTGGAGTCATCCAGTCCTGGCACGGCAATATGACCCACCATGATCATTTTGACCCCGGCCTCAGTGGCAGCCTTGAAGGGTTTCAACTCTATCTGCTCCAGGCTCTCCCGGCTACCGGGGATGAGCGGTAAGCTGGTATGACTATCCGTCGCGGTATTGCCATGTCCTGGATAATGCTTGGCGCAGGCGATCAAGCCGTTCTCCTGGGCGCCTTGTATGAAGGCCGTTCCCATGCGAGTGACCAACTCCGGATCATCGCTGTACGCGCGAAAATTGATGATCGGATTGTCAGGATTGTTATTGATATCCATCACCGGGGCAAAGGTGATATGGATACCCAGTGCCCGAGCTTCCAAAGCTGTAATTCGCCCCTGCTGATAGGCATTTTGCTCATTGTAAGTAGCTGCCACGGCCATATTGGATGGAAACCGGGTGGCACCTTCGATCTGCTGCCCCACACCCCGCTCGAAGTCTGAGGCTACCAGCAGTGGAATGGATGCCATGCGCTGGAAGCGCTGTAAATTGGTAAAGGTGCCATCCACGCTGCCGCGGAATGTGATGAGCCCACCGACCTGATCCTCAGCCACCCACTTCTCCACCTTATGGCGGTAGCCATTATCGGCGCTGTAATAATAGCCCTCAACACGCACCATGATCAATTGCGCCACTTGCTGCCGCAAGGTGAGGTCGGCTGCCGTCACAGGCTGATCGTACCACACATCAGGCGGCTCGATCGGCTTGGGCAGGTGTACACACGATGCCACAACCAGGATCATAGCCGCCGATAAAATCAACTGCTTATTCTTCCACATAATTACGCTCCACTCTGCTTCCAACGCGAACCAACAGCTCATACGGAATCGTTTCTGCTAATCGGGCTTGATGCTCCACAGACAATCGAGGATCATCGCTCAATCCCCAAATGAGTGCTTCTTCACCGATTGGGGGCACATCTTCATCCAACTTGATGTTACACAGATCCATGGATACCCGACCCATAATGGGATAGGTCTTGCCCCCCAGCTGCACGAATCCTTTATTCGACAGACTCACCGGCATTCCATCGGCGTAACCAATCTGAAGCACTCCCGTGCGCCCGTCCTCCGGTGTGCGGTATGTACGTCCATAACCTATGGGAGTACCTTTTTTAATGCTTCGAACCTTCACCAGTGGAGCTTTTAGGTCCATGACAGGTTGTACCTCGAAGGGAGGCTGTATATGTTCCGATGATCTGACTCCATACAGCAATAAGCCTATCCGTACCATATTGAAATAGCTGGTGTCGTCCTGAACAATTGCGCTGCTATTAGCGGCATGGAAGAAATCTATATCGATATGGAGTTTGCGGGCCATATGAACAAACTGATTAAATCGCACCAACTGGTAACGTAAATAACTCTGGTCGGCCTCATCGGCCGTGGCAAAATGCGTCCAGAGACCTTCCAAGTGAATGAAGGGGTGTTTTTTAATGGTTTCCAGTGCTTCCACGGCATCGTCGTAGGAGATGCCCAGCCGTGTCATGCCGGTGTCAACCTTCATATGGACTGCTAGCTCTTCTCCCGAAGCCTCACGGTGGTCAACAAGAGCTTGTATATCCTCCAGGCTGTGAATACTCGCTCGTATGTTCTGGCTGGCGTAGATATCCAGTGAGCGTGGATCGAACCTACCCATATGGAGGATCATCTGTTCCAGACCTGCCTCCCGCAGTGCCAGGGCTTCCTGCAGAACAGCCACACCGAAGCCGTGTGCTCCTCCTTCGGCTAAGGCTCGTGATACGGGAACAACGCCGTGACCGTAGCCGTCCGCTTTCACGATGGCCAGTACCTTGGCATTGCCCACATGCTTGGACACACCCCGCAGGTTGTTCTTCAAGCGGTTGAGATAAATATCAGCTCGGGGAACGAAAATGGTAATCACTCCAGTTGGATGTCAGCTGATCCATATCCACCGTGATGTGATTGATCCGAGCGGCGATCAATCCGGCTCCGAAGACTGGATCAATCTCTGGTGGCTTCCAGCTAATATCAGGAATATCGTAGCTGAGAGCGTTGGCCAATACCTGACGAAATATTGCGTGCTTGACAATAATACTACCGTTTATCCCTATTTCCATCCGGTCCTGACGGAGACCGGCCTCTTCAATCATATGTAATAAGTCATCGGCCAGCGACTGGGTACCTTCTTGGACAATAGCCAGGGCTACCTCGTTGTGCTCTGCAGCCAGTTCACAGATGATCCGGCCGAGCTGGGCTGTTCGGGATATCATATGTTCTGCCTCGCCGGCTATGCGAGCTGCAGCTTCAATCGTATCAACACCATACGTCTGCATGACCCGCTCCCTGAGAATATCCAAGTCGTTATCCTCAGCCTGTTCATGCATGATCAAGTGCACTAAAGCTGTCTTGCCCAACCAAAATCCGCTCCCGGGATCCCCTCCCATTTGCGGACCTCGGCCGCTCGCACGATAGCTGTTGCCTTGTTCATCCCGTGCCCAGCCGATGGCACCGGTACCCACGCATACCAGCACCCCGGGCGACGCTCCCCATACCGTCTCAAAGGCCGCCTCCACATCCGAGGCGACGATAGCCCGCTCCGTCACCCGCATCCGATCCAGTTCCCGGAACAATCGCTCTCGGGCATCTTCATTGGAAATCCCCGCCACACCCACATTAACCAGTCCGATGTCCTCAAGCACGAGACCTGCGCCACTTACCAGATTCAGGATGAAGTCTCCCAGGATTCGGGCGGCATCAACATCCATCCGGCTCAGGGAAGTGGCTTCCGTCTCACTATAACCTCTCACCTCGCCGGTCTCCGTAAATAAAACCCCCCGGGTAAGGGAGGCACCGCCGTCAATGCTCAGGAATATCACGCTCTACAAGAACCTAGTGTGCTTCATACCAACTACGACCGACTCCACTGTCCACCTTCAAAGGTACGTCCAGTTCCATGGCCGACTCCATTTCGGATGTAACCATATCACGCAGACGGTCCACCTCATCTTCGGGCGCCTCGAAGAGAAGTTCATCATGGATTTGGAGAATCATCACTGCTTTAAAATCCTCTTCTAGAAGCCGTCGATGGATCCGGATCATGGCGATTTTGATCAGTTCAGCAGCCGTACCCTGTATGG
>CP070656.1:2216359-2226653 GCA_020355065.1 Fidelibacterota bacterium
ACTGATCGCCCATCCCCAGCCCCCGCACCTTTCCCTGTCATGCTGCTCCCGGTCCCGTCTATAATCCCGCCAGAGGCGGGCTACCCCCCCTCTCCGTTGACGGAGAGGGGCCTCACGAAGCGAGAGGGGTGAGGTCTCTCTCCCCCCTCTCTTTAGAGAGAGGGGATCCCGACACTCGTGTCGGGAGGGGTGAGTGGTTCCAGAGGAAGTCCCGCCGTAAGCGGGGAGCTCAGCGAAGAAACTTTCCCTCATAGCAAGCCAGCTGCCACGAGCTCCTCGAGGGGCGGCAATCCCACTCTCCCCCCTAACCTCAAGGAGAAGGGGCTCGGGGGTGAGGTTGCCCCCGGACCCGCCCCCAGCCGGCGTCAGCTCAGCCACCGCCCGGCCAGGACACCGGCCCAACCCACCGCCATGCTCAGGACCGTCCCCCAGATCAGGTCCACCACCGTCACCAGCAGCGGCCAGTCCCTCACGGTGGCCAGGTTCGTCAGGTCGTACGTGGCATAGGTCACCAGTCCGAACAGCGCTGCCCGCAGCAGGGTGGTGGACAGCGAGTCATCTTTCAGGCCCGGCAGCACCACGAACACCAGGATCCCCAGGATGAATAGCAGGTAGAAGATGACCGCGGCGATCCAGTTCGGGGAGGATGCCAGCAGAAATCCCAGATACTTGCGGTAGAATGTGCGCGCCACCAGGCCCAGCCAGACCATATCGATGGCGAAGAACGCCACCAGCGTCGCGGTGTACAGTTTGAGATAATAGGCCATGATTGTTCCTTCGATGGTTACGGCAGCCGGCCGCCCGGCTCCTGTTTACCCGGCACCACCCCCGGTCCTGGATACCAACCCGTGCTGCGGGAGCAGTTCCGGAACCTTGGGTGCCTGGAAGAAAACTAAGCGCTGCTCGCCGCCGCTCCAAGGTTTATGCGCGGCCACCTCGCGTGCATGCGGTTCGGGATCGATGAGAACTGATACCAACCGGTGGCTGTCTGAGGTAAATTCCGCCCGTTTCAGCGCGGACTCTTTCTCACGTGAGACCTGAACAGCTCGATACGCATGCAAATGATAAGGATGCTACGGACATGAATACTACAAGATCACTGATGATAATATTGCTCCTGGCGGGGCTGTCAGGAAGCCGGTTGCCGGCCCAGGATCGGGCAGCGCACGGCATTTCCCTGGCAAAGTACAATCAACGGCAGCGGTTGGCGGAAGTGGGCGCCTTCGTGGCAACGGTATTTACCGTCGGCTGCGGCACGGACCTCCTGGCACGGAAGTTGGGTGACCCCGCCGTGGAACAGAACTATGTCGATATGGGGATTACCTACGGCAGTCACCGAACGGCCCATACAAGCGGGAGCATCGTCGCCGCGAGCCTGTACCTCGCTTCCGGCTACCAGCTCTACAAGGCCAACCGTTTGCGTGAATCATTGGCCTTTCGGCACAAGGCTCATAACGCACTCTTCCTGTCCAGCGTCACCGGCCTGGTTGTCTCCGGCGTAACCGGCCGGTTATGCACCCTGGCCTATGAACGGGGCGATGATGCCGCCGCCCGGGATTATGCCCGCATCATGGAAAAAACCGGGTGGCTGGCCATGACCCTCGGGTTCGCCGATCTCATGCTTTTCGGCCGCAAGGACAATGCCACCATCATAGGTATAAAAATAGAACTGTAGCTCGATTCGCATCGCGGGGATGGCGAACTGATCATCAACCCCGATAGGTCACCATAGGGCCAATGGAATCCCGCCCTTGTCCCGTCTGCAGGCGAAGCCAACGGAGAAGTCCCGCTGTAAGCGGGGCGGGGCCGCAGGCGGTGAATTATTCTTTTCTCTTCACTAATCACTAACAACTAACGACTAATAACTGATCACCGCTTTCACGCACCCGGCGCATTGCGCGCATATCGCGCACAACCCGGCCGCATGGATGGGGTCTCGAAGTCCCAGAATATGGAATATAATGTGCAATAAATCCCCATCAGCGATACCGACCTTCAGCTAGGATCACGCACCCCCGCTGGTTTGCCTTGGATGTACCCATCGGCGGGACTATCTTCCTGCCGGCTTGCAGCCGGTAACACTGTGTGGGAGAATCCCTATGAACTGTCCTAAATGCGATCACGAACTGGCCGTCAAACTGCTCGGCACTATCCAGGTCGATGAATGTCCCGCCTGCGGGGGCACCTGGTTCGACCGGGACGAGCTGCGGCAGGCCAAGGACCAGGCCGACCCGGACCTGAACTGGATGGACTTCGAACTGTGGAAGCATCAGGACCGCTTCAAGATCAAGGCACAGCAAGTGGCCTGCCCTAAGTGTACCGTTGATATGGTGGTCATCGACTACGGCGACACCCGGATCGAGATCGACCATTGTCCCCTCTGCGAGGGAGTCTGGCTCGACGCCGGCGAGTTCGAGAAGATCATCGCGGCCTTGACCCAGGAACTGCTCACCAAAACTCTGCCGGAGTACATCAAGGCCAGCCTGGAGGAGGCTGCCGAGATCATCAAGGGACCGGAACGCCTGCTCTCCGAGTGGCGGGACTTCCTCACCGTCTTTCGTATGCTTCAGTATCGGGTCCTCACCAACAATCTGGTCGTGTCCGAGGCCTTGACGAAGGTCCAAAGCGGCAGCCCGTTCCGTTAAGCCCTCTGTATTCACCCTATTGAAAGTACACCAGGGAGCGATAATGAGAAGACTCGCTGTATGTATAATCGCATGTATGATGCTCACTCCGGGTCTGTATGCCCAGAGTGTGGGTGCCCTTATCGGGCAGATCACCGATCTCGACACCCATCAGCCGTTGATCGGCGCCAACGTAATGGTGGAGGGTACCGCTCTGGGGGCCGCCACCGACATGCAGGGGCACTACCGGATCACGGGTATCCCGGTAGGTAGCTATTCCCTGCGGGTCTCGATGATCGGCTATAAGCAGCAGGCCCGGGCCAATATACACGTGGTACCTCAGCGGGAAACCATCGTGAACCTCGCCCTCGAAACCACGGTGCTGGCCGGCGAGGAAGTGATTGTGACCGCCGGCTTTTTCGAGCGTACCAAGGACGCCGTGGTCAGTGCCCGCACGGTCGACATCGAGGAGATCCGCTCCGATCCGGTGGGCGCCTATGACGTCTTCCGCATGATGGAATCCCTGCCCGCCGTGGCCTGCGGTACGGACCAGCTCAACGAGATCATCGTCCGCGGCGGGGCTCCCGGGCAGAACCTGTTCGTCATGGATCACCTGGAGATCCCCTACCCCAATCACTTTCCTCAAAGTCAGCAGCAGAGCGGCGGCCCCGTCGCCCTGGTGAATACGGAGTTCCTGGAGCGGGCCGATTTCTACGCCGGGGCCTTCCCGGCCCGCTACGGAGGGAAAGTCTCCTCCGTCATGGATGTGACCCTCCGCGAGGGGAACCGCAACCGTCACCTGGCGGAGTTCAACTTCAATATGTCCGGCATCGGCCTGGTGGCGGAGGGTCCGTTCACGGAGCAGGGTTCCTACCTGGTGTCATACGACCGGTCGTTCCTGGACCTGGTGATCAAGAGCATCGGGCTGGCGGCCATTCCCCGCTACTCCAGTCTCCAGGCGAAAGTCGTCTACGATATCGACCTTAGGCGCAAACTGATGGTGAACTTCCTGGGGGGCAAGGATGAGATCGCCATTACCGGAGAACCCGAGGATGAAAAGCCGGGCACTTACTACGCCAATTACGGTGGTGACCAGTATACGCTGGGAGTTACCTATAAGAATCTGTTCTCTCAGCAGGGCTACCTGCTGGCCTCCCTTGGCCGGAATTATACGCTCTTCGATATCGACGCCACCCGAATCATGACTGGTGGGATTGAGGAGGAATACGTCCGCAAATACGACAGCGAGACCGAGTCCACCCTGAAAGTGGATGCCCTGTACCGGATCAGTGAGAAGTGGGAACTGAGCGGTGGGATGAAGCTCCAGCACGCCCAGCTCAGCTTCTCGGATTGGCTCTACTTCGCTCCCGTTGTGCAGTACGGTTACGCGGCGGATGCGATGGCCGAACCGGTATCCGTCAGCCGGGACTATTTTGACACGTTCATCATTGGCAATGATGGCGCCGTGGTCCAGCCGCTGGATACGCTTGTCCCGGGCTACGACCTGACACGGGATAAAAAGGCGGGCATCTTTAAATCAGCACTCTATTCCCAGATCCGTTGGTTCCCCACTCCGCGGATCGAGATCATCCTCGGTGGTCGCCTGGAGGGTGGCACACTACCCGAAGAAGTGACCATCTCCCCTCGGTTCGGACTGTCCTACGGTTTCACGGACAAGCTGAGTCTGAATGTCAGTGCCGGACGCTATTTCCAGGCACCGTTCTACGACCAGCTCATCCATTACCAAGAGACTCCTGGGAAACTCACCAGCTATTATACCGACCAAGCGGTAGCTGGCCTGGAGTGGCTGGCGGCCGAAGATTTCAGGAGTACGTTTGAATTCTATGCCCGCCGTTATGGGGATCTGCCTATTTCGCACGCGGAGACCACCCCCGATACATCGGACAGCTTCGGTGGGTACGTCAATGCGGGCGAGGGTCATTCCTACGGATTGGAGGTCTACCTGCAGAAGAAGTTCACCCGCCAGTGGTACGGCTCGTGCAGCTACTCCTGGTCGGTCGCGGAGGGGATCGATCCCCGCTATCCAGGCGAGGACAAAACCTATCCCTGGGATTACGATTTCAGACACGTGTTTACCTTGATTGGCGGGTACAAGATCAAATACATGGATTACGATTGGTACCCCCGCTATAAGGAAAGCTTATTTGGCAGACTTTTCTCCTGGATTCCCATCGCCCCATCGGATGAGTTCGAGATCAGTTTCCGCGGGCGCTACGTGGGTGGGCGTCCCTATACGCCCATGACCTATGACCACCATACCCGGAGCTGGGCCATATATCAGGCTCAGGAATTCAACACCCAGCGACTGAAGGAATACATCCGGTTCGACATCATGATCCTCCAGCGGTTCTATTTCAAGAAGATGAATCTGGTGGCCTTCTGGGATATTATGAACGTGTTCAACCGTGATAATCCTTGGGGTTGGCAACACTTCGATGACGGCACCAAGGAGGTAGTGTGGCAGTACAAGACCTTTCCCGTGGGTGGATTGACCTTGGAGTTCTGAGTCATAGCCTGGGCGAAGTCGCCTCTTCTGCACACACCTACACCACCGAGCCCCACCTGAGGCTATGTCAGGATGACGGCGCTCTGGTTCATATGGCAGTCATACCCACCGAATGAGCCGATGTTGCTTGTGACCAGCGGCAGTATGCCTTAGGTTTGCGGCATCAGACCACTCGTATTAAGGAATGGATTTTCATATTGGGACTACTTGAGAAGGAGGCATGATCATGGCATTTACGCTGCAGATTGGCGATCCGGCCCCGGATTTTGAGCTCCCGGCCACCGATGGGAATACCTATGCCCTGAACGGTTTCAAGGATGACGAGGTGCTGGTGATCTTTTTCACCTGCAATCATTGTCCCTATGTGAAGGGCTCGGATGAATCCACCCGTGCCACGGTGGAGAAGTATGCACCGAAAGGCGTCCGGTTTGTCGGGATCAATTCCAACAGCCCTAATACGTACGAGGAGGACAGCTTCGATAACATGGTCAAGCGCATGGAGACCTACCGCTTCCCCTGGCTCTATTTATATGATCGCACCCAGGATATTGCCCGGGCATATGGCGCCCTGCGCACGCCCCACTTCTACGTGTTCGATAAGGACCGGAAGCTGGTCTACACCGGCCGGGCGCTAGACAATCCCCGGGATTATACCCAGGCAACGGTGAACGATCTGGAGCGGGCCCTGGATGAACTGCTAGCGGGAAAGACGGTCACCACACCCGTGACCAATCCCATTGGCTGCAACGTGAAGTGGGAGGGGAAAGACGCACACTGGATGCCGCCCGAGGCCTGCGACCTGGTCTGATTCCCAATCCGTGGACGAAGTCACTCCCTCACTCTATGCTAATTGGGTTAGAGAGGCTGATAGGGAGCATCAACAAGCATCTCGCATCGCGTATGGTGTATACCGGCACGAGAGAATATAGGATTCAGCCAGGCTGGGCGGTCGATGAGATCAGATGATGCTAGCCGCAATCCGGCTCGTGATGCTGGAAATAGAGCTTGCCCCCTTTGGAAGTATAATGCTCGTCGGAGGTGAAGATGTTGCTCTGTCCACAGCGGGCGCAGATCCAGACAATGCTTTCGCCCTCGATCTTGTAGGCTGTGAACTGCTCCTGATCCTCGTGGACGGAAATCTCCACCTGATCATAGAGCATATCGAGAATGACCTCATTGGGTGAAGCGGCGGTGTCTTTGAAGGTATCCTGCAAGACACCGGCGAGAGCCTCACGATCCATCTCTGCCCAGTTGCGTTGCAGCTTCATAGATGGGGTAAAATTAAGGGCGGGATGACCGCGGGAGAAGACCTAGTATTCACCAGTACCAGCCAGCGGTGTGGAATGCATCTCGACCGTTTGAACCGGAACCCCGCCCGTAATAAACTTGGGGCGGCCCTATAATCGAGCAGCCTGATGCCAGACCTCGAAATGATCGGCCATCTCAGGACGCTCCAGTCGCTTGTCAATCACATGAAGAAGGATTCCCACCCATGAAAGGTCATATTCCAGTACTGCACGTAGCTGGGGAAGGTCTCGCCGAAGCCTGGGAGCAATCCCTGATTACCGTCTACAACGAGGGTTGTGACATCAAGACCGAGTATGATCAACCCGACGACCTACCCAGTAAGGATTGCTCCATGACTATCGTGGTCAATGACCCGCTGGCTGAGCCCATGATCCACAAGGACCTGCCCGGCGGAATCCTTGATCTCCAGGAATACGTCATGGAAGTACTGGATGGCATCAAAGACCATTTCATCCGTGATCCCGACGATCCTAATGATACCCGCTGGGAATACACTTATCATCAGCGGCTGTTCGAGTATACCCTTCCCCAGATGGACGAGGTCTACAATCAGATCGAGATCCTGGCCACCAAGATAGCCCAGGTGCCCTATACCCGCCGAGCCCAGGCCGTTACCTGGAAGGTGTGGGAGGACACGACCTGCTACGATCCGGCCTGCCTCCAGAGTATCTGGTGTCGCATGCTGGAGGGAGAGAACCAGACCTGGCACCTGAATACCAATGTCCGGTTTCGGTCCAATGACGCGTACAAGGCTGCCTTCATGAACATGTTCGCCCTGGCGAAACTGCAGGAGCGGATCGCCGAGCGCATTACCGAGCTCTCCGGCCTGAACGTGAAGCTGGGCCGGTACGTCCATCAGGCGGACAGCTACCACATCTATGGTTCATATCTGAAAGAATTCGAAAAACGCTTTCTGGGAGCCATTGAGAACCGCTCGTTCGAAGAGCGGACCTTCCGCTATGACGTGATCAAGAGCATGATGGACGCCGCTGTGCCGGATATCCTGGCAAAAGTAGAGAAGATGTAGCTGACATCAGCCCCCATCTGAGATCCCAAGGGTTGCTGGGGAGTCCCGCTTCGTGAGGTAGGCTATACACCCAGACCAGGTTTTTCAGTGGGGTAAAGGATGCCCTCATGCAAACGTAGGGCATGGGGAAACGGATCATCGATCAGATCCAGATGGCCATCCAGATCGGCATAGATGATATTCTTCCGGGAGAGTGCGAAATGCAGTCCCGCCGATATGCCGAGAGCACTCTCGTCCATACATCCCACCATGACCTCATTGCCACCCGCCTTGGCCACTGAGTTGATATGCAGCGCCTCGGTGATTCCTCCAACCTTCATCAACTTGATGTTGATCATATCCGTGAATGCTCCGGCCGTCAGATGAAACACATCCTTCAGCGTCATTAAGCTCTCATCAGCCATAATGGGAATGGACGCTCGCTGGCTGACTTGTTTCATCAGTTCTTCGTTGCGCTTGTCGGTGGGTTGTTCCAGAAGTTCAATACCAGCCTGCTCGGTTCCCTTGATGAAGCGGATGGCGTCTTCCACAGTATAGCCCTGGTTGGCATCGAAGCGCAGTTCCACGTCCGGGCCTACCACTTCGCGAACCTTGACCACCTTTACAATGTCTTCGTCCGGATCGGCGCCACCCTTGATCTTGACCGCGCGGAAGCCCTGCGCGACCGCCGAACGGGCTTTCTCGACGGTCGGATCAATGGGCAGGATACCAATAGTGATGCTGGTCGGTATGCAATCACGGTAGCCGCCCAGGAGCTTGTACAAAGGCACGTCCGCCTGCCTGGCGATGATGTCGTGCAGGGCGATATCGACCATCGCTCGGGCGGAAGGGTGTCCGGGCACGCGGGTCATTAACTCGTCGTTGATACGGGTGTAACTGAAGGGATCGGCACTCTTCAGCAGGGGCTCGATCAGGTCATGGAAATCAGCCAGCACCGAATCGCCGGTCTCGCCGGTTACGGCAAGATCAGGCGCAGCGCAACCCCAACCATGGATACCTGCATCCGTCTCCAATCTTAAGAATACATTGGCGCAGGATCGGATGGTCTCATAGGCGATGGTGTAGGGTTCCGATAAGCGGAACTCCTGCTTCCAGCATTCCAGGGTGGTTATTTTCATGATGTCTCAGTAGCGCTTCTGATAGAGATCCTCCGGCTCGCTCTCCTTCACTTCCTCCACAAATCTGACGAGATGAGTGATCATGACCTCCCATATCTCGCGGCCTTTCTCCGCCGTTGCCTTGGTTGGATTCCCCATGATACCGGTATCGGACAGGCGTTTTGTTCGGACATACCACGGTACACCCCGGGCGGAAGTGAAATCCAGGTAACGGCTGCCGAAATCCAGGGTGGCATCCACCGCCTTATCCATCTGGACCAGCTCGGGGCGGAGGGCCAGGGTGGTACTGGTCTCAATCTCACCGCTGTGTATATCGTTCGGAGTATCGATGAGGTCATAAACGTCCTTATCGCTGGTCTCCCCGGTTTCCACGCATACGAAGATATGTTGATCCCTGTTGATCATCTGGGCGGCGTACTTAAGCGTGGGGGCATTGTCACCATGGCCGTTCAAAATGATGATTTTACGAATACCGTTGCGGGCCAGACTGCACCCCAGGTCATACACGAAATGTGAAAGGGCATTATTGGTTATGCTGAGCGTGCCCTTGAAGTCATCGTGGTGGTAGGAGACCCCATAAGGAATGGCCGGCAGGACGAATGGTTTGGGATCGCTGCATTTTTCTGCGACCTGGCGGGCGAGATAGGCCACATCATGGTAATCCACGTCTACCGGCAGATGTGGCCCATGCTGCTCAATCGATCCACAAGGGATAATGGCGGTATCGACTATTGAGAGTCGCTCCTTGATCTGTTGCCAGGTCAGGAATTCCCATAGGTATTCAGGGTATGCGGAAGCTTCCATGGTTAGTTTTCCAATGACTCTTGTTGTACAGACTCGAAGTGATAGGGCTGGTTCAGTGCCGCGCTGTTGAGAACGTCCCATGGTTCCCAACGGCGGTTGTTCAGCTTAACCGAACCGCCGGCATATTCAAGATAGATGGATATGAGCGCTTGACGGATGTCCGCGGGGATGTCCTGCAGGTCACTTCGCTGCTGATCGAACCTGAGCTTCATAATGAACTCGAATGGTTTGGCCAGCCTCTCGGTATGGGGATTTCGGGCAATCAGGTTCTTCTGCAGTAACAAATGGTAGAGATATGCGGCATCCATCCCCAACTGCTTCACCTTTTTTTGTTCCAGACTTCTCAACGCCCGTGCCACCTGATCGGATGAATAACCACAAGCGGTGGGATCCGCGTCGTGTGCGCAGAGCATCCCCACGATTCTCCGGCATTTTTCGCAATTCCCGCATGGATAAATCCGACCCTCCTTTTCGTGAGCCGCATGGCAGGAAACCTGGTGGGCCTGGAGCTGGGGATAGCGTGTAACCAGGATCTTGAGAATCAGCAACTCCGATAAACTTCGTAGAATGGAGAACTGGAACTTGTTCCAGTCCTTCTTGGAGTAATAGCGCGTCAGGGCATTGTCGAAGTATTTGCTCTGATCGTATAGGGCGGCATAATGGGTGATGCCCTGGTGATTGAGCTTTAAAGTGGTATCGTATTCGTTCCCGATCAGGATACGTCCCACTTGTCGTTTGTGCGCCAGCGGCAGGACGCCGAATAGAAAGACGGCCACCGTCCATAAGCGAATGGGATAGATATCCGCCCGTACATCGGCAAAGTCCTCCCGTATGAAGGGCATCTGCCGCAGCATCCAAGCGAATAGACGATCGCTGTTGCACCAGA
>CP070656.1:2226753-2244786 GCA_020355065.1 Fidelibacterota bacterium
AGCGCCCGCCTGCTAAGCGGGTATACGGTGACGAGCTGTATCGAGGGTTCGAATCCCTCCCTCTCCGCACGACCTACTACTCAGTTGCAGGGAGGAGTGGCTGAGCGGTTGAAAGCGGCGGTCTTGAAAACCGTTGACCGGTTACCCCGGTCCGGGGGTTCGAATCCCTCCTCCTCCGCTGATCGGTTGGTGCGGAACGTATGGAAAGAAAGTATACCGTCTATGTCCTCAAATGCCTGAGTACGGGGACTTATGTCATGGGTGTGACCCCCAATCTGCGGGAGCATTTTCAGGAGGTACTCCAGTGTGGGGGGTGGCGTCGTCTGGTTCATCCCGAGTGGATCCATCTAGAGCAGCATGACGATGTACAAACGGCCCAACAGCGGCTCCAGTCTATTCGCATCCGATGGAGACGCGATCAGGACTGGAGTATGCACCCCAGGCGGTCCTTACACTCATCCATGCTTCCAGGAATGCGCAGCGTCCACTTATATTCCCTCTCCAGATACCGCGTGGTTCATCCTTATGCCGATTGACTTGCTCTCGGCGCTGCGGCTAAATTCCTTTGTGGGGAGAGGTGTCCGAGTGGCTTAAGGAGCTCGCCTGGAACGCGAGTGCTCGGTGATCCCGGGTCGAGGGTTCGAATCCCTCCCTCTCCGCTGGTTCACAGCCCTATGCCTGAAGGACCATCCACTTTCTACTCTCATATGGTGCGCTCATTCTGTCGGCTTGGGGTGTGAATTGGCCGTTCCAACTAAGGTCGGAAAAGGCTATATTTGGCAGTCAGAATCCCATCTGTTCATGAGAATATCTCAGAGGCATCCCATGAGTACATCCATATCGTCTGTACTGTTTTCAATATCATTCCTCAGGAAAATGATCTTAACGAGCATGGCCGTTATGCTGGCACTTCCACTTTTTGCCCAGCAGGAGCCTATCGCGCGCGTAGTCAAGTCCCAGGGCGAGGTGCTGCTCAGACGGCAGGCGGAGTCCCAGTTTGCTACCGCTTTGCAGCCCGCCATGGATCTGTTCAATGGAGATGCCATTAGAGCCAGTGAGAATGGATTCGCCTCACTTATTTTCCTCGACGACAAGACTCTTCTGAAACTTAAGGAAAGCAGCCAGTTCCAATTTGTCGAGACTGAGAATGCTCGTACTATTGATATGCAGTATGGAACCATTCGCTCCACCTTGCCCCAGCCGATCAAATCCTTCCGTGTGGAAACCCCGGTGTCGGTTGCGTCGGTCAAGGGTACGGACTTCTGGCTGATCCATGACCTGGCTGCTGGAATAGACCGGGCGTACGGTATGGAAGGCTTAGTAGAGATTTTCAATACCATCAGCCAAATCACGCAGAATTTGACCCCCAATACCATGATCATCTCTACAGCAGGGGGGCAGGTGACGCCTCCAATCCCGGTCAGTCCGGAAGAGATGCCGGTTGATCCGGATGAGGCGGTACCGGAGCCCGAACCGGAGCCGGAGGCGCCCGAAGAAGAGGAAGCCCCTGAGGTAGAGGAAGAAGTTGATGTTGGTGTCGAGGAAGCTCCCCTGGAGGATCTGTTCATTGGGGAGGAGCCTCCCGTTGAAGAGCCGGCCGCCGCCGTGGAAGCGGTTGAGGAGGAAGCCGTGGCAGCCAAGAAGGCCGGTCCGGGATTCGGCTTAGGCTTAGGTTCCGTGACAATCGATGGCGTCGTCTATTACCAATTGGCACTTAGACCTGAGTTTACCATCGGAAAGTTCGGTATCGGGCTCGATCTCGTGGGCTACATGGATGCACAGGGGAATTTCCGGAATGAGGAGTGGGACGAGCCTTCGGATTATCTCGATAAACTGCTCTACCTGCGTTACGGTACTGATCAGGATCCCTTCTTCTTCAAGATCGGTGCCATGCCCCAGGTCCAGTACGGATTCGGGGCCCTCATGAGCAATTATTCCAACATGACGGAATTCCCGCAGGTCCGCCGGGTCGGGTTTGAGCTTGGGGGCAGGATCACGAGTAATATGCGCCTGAAGGGCTTCACCGCTGATCTGAAGGAAGGTGGTGGCCTTGTGGGTTTGCGGGGCACTTATCGGGTATCCGATAGCTTCCCGCTTACTTTTGGTATAAACGTGGTGACCGATCTGAACCAGTATGGGGGATTGAAGGATAAGGATGGAGATGGAGTACCGGATCTGCTAGATGATTTCCCCGACGACAAACACTTTGACACTGACAGCGATGGCGACGGCTTGGCTGATAGTGATTCACTCGAGTTTGATATCGATGGAGATGGATGGACTGATAACTCCCCGTATCCTGATCGACCCAACAATGATATCGATGGTATCGATAGAAAGCCTGAGCCCTTTAACAAGGAGACTGAATCGCGATCAATTCTGGGTATCAGTGCCGATATCAGCTATCCCATCTTCAGTTCCAATGCCTTCAGCCTGGTGGCCTACACCGAAGCTGGTATGTTGAATTACGGTGACACCCTCAAGACTATGGCTGGGGAGGAACTCTTAGCCGAAACGAGTGGCTTTGGCCTGGTTGGTCCCGGACTTAGAGCACAGATTCTGAAATTCCTGAATTTGAGTCTGGAATACCGGTACACCACACCCCTGTTCCAGCCGGGATTCTTCAATAGTACTTACGATCTTGAGCGGGCTCAATTCATTGCTTCCGGAGCCACTGCCGCGCCGGATTCCGTGGTAACAAAGGATCAGGTGAGTATCACCAATCCATATGCCTTGTCCGGATACTACGGGAGCGCGACCGCGAATCTGTTCAATATCGTCAACTTCACCGCTGGTTATCAGCAACTTATACCTACGGAAGCCGATACGCTGGCGGAAGAGAGCAACAGTTTCATCGCCAATCTCTCCGTTAACACCGATCTGGTCCCGAAGATCTCGGAGGCTGTGGCCTACTACATTCGGAACAATGATCCGAATCCCTTCGAATTCAAAAAGCCCAGCGCCAATACGACCTGGGGCTATCGGTTTGGATATGAATTGGGTCCGGGAGTAAGCCTGGTCTATAGCTTCCAGGAGTCCTATCGGGATCTCAACGGCAACGGAAGCATCGATTCGAAGGACGAGAAGGTCCGGCTTCTCTCGGTCGAAACGGCGTTCAGCTTCTAATGAGGCCTGTTGACCGGTTATGACGATACACGGAGAGTAGTAGGAGAATAGATTGCGAATCAGCCTTGAATATTGTCAGCAATGAAACTATTTGCCGCGAGCCGCCAGTTTGGCGCAACAAATCCTTGAGCACTACGGCACCCGGGTCGAATCTTTTACCCTTATTCCCAGTGGTGGTGGCGTCTACGAGTTTGTGATTGATGGTCAACTGCGTTTTTCGAAGAAATCCTTGGGGCGCTTTCCTGAGGACAAGGAAATATTTCAGCTTATCGACGGTAGTTAGTACTATCCTGTTGAGCGGTGATCTGGTAGGCCAAATTCCCGCCGCACGGGAAATTCCGGTCATAAGCGAATATGTTGGTACTACCATCGATATCCCCGAGCAGGAGTACTACCAGGTTTTTGACAGGGTGAGAGGCTTTCTCTCGGCCCAGTTCCGGGAAACGGAGCGCGGGTATCAAGCCGTGATCCAGACCAAGCGAGGGTGGATCAGAAGATCGTATACCCCCCGTGAATTCTATGACCTCGGCCTGGCCATTGATTTGACAGGGCCCATAGATCCCGGTGTATGGGCGGAACTAAGTGGCCAACGAGTGTTTGAAGAGACAGTGACCAGTATGGGTGAACTGCCCATCGGGGTGAGCATGATCCTGGTCTTGGAGTCGGGTAGGACCCGCAGGGGCGAGTACCTGGGATTTGTAGGACATCAGTTCAATCTCAGGAGTCGGCGTAACACTGTGAAAAAGGTATCACTCGATGATGTGATCTTTATCTGGTACCGTGAGGGACCTGTTCCGGATGCAAGGAAAGATGCGAAGACTTATGCACTCATGGCTTTTGTCGGTATGGTGTTGGCCGAAGGCTGGAATCGCCTCTTGCAGGTGGATGATTTTGACACGCAATGGGAACATCGATTTAAGGGTGGATTCTTGGGACTATGCTGTTCCCCACTCGTGGTACACTGGTTTCGGGTACAACGAGCGCCCGTTCACACGGTAAAACTGCCCCGTGAGACAAGAAAGAAGATTGATACGTACACCTACTTAACATTCCGTTGATTATGACGTTTCGAGCGTTTGCTACCATCATGTTTGGAATGACCATGCTTGGCTTCGCGCTTGGCTTGGTTTTGGGTGTGTACCTGCAATCTATTACGGGTAGCCATATGTGGGCCTATTTGGCGGTGCCCTTTATGGGATTAGGGAGTGGCATCGCCGCCTATGGCACCTTGAGTGCTAAGAAAAATCGCAAAGATTCGGAGGAGTCGAATGGCTGATCGACCCGCAGGACGAACTGCGACACGAACAACCGGAGCGAAAACCAAGGGTCGCAAAAAACCGGGCTCATCACAGGCGGGAGCAAAAAGCGAACCGCAAACCAACCGGGAAGTGGTCTTTCAAAGACTCGAGGAATTAACAGCTCCTATACTGGATAAATACGGGGTACCGGCATTTGATGAGCTGGTAACACGCTTGGAGGGGACTGTTAAGGAGTTCACTGAGGAGGTGAATACCCTCTTTGACGAGATGGTTGTCCAGGCGCGGGAAGATCATGAGCGGATGAAGTCTCTATTAGTGGAAGGCGGAGATGAGGAGTGCTCCGAGGGTGAAACAGAGGAGCTTGTCAATGAGGAAGGCATGAGCGAGTTAGAAAAGCGGCTGGAAAAGATGGACAAGGCTGCTAAGAAGAAAAGCGAGAAGAAATAAGTACAGCCTAAGCTGCCCGCGGTGGCTTCTAAAGTGAGAATAAACCACCTTGCACTGTTCTATACGGCCGTCTAAATTCAGCAGAGATATAAAACAATATGGGGTTGTAGCTCAGTTGGGAGAGCGCAGCGTTCGCAACGCTGAGGTCGAGGGTTCGAATCCCTTCAACTCCACAGCGGTTTTGACTCCTCAATCCTATCTGGCCCAAGGGTACCCATGTACCCGATAGTACCAAAGGCCGTGGCAGGATCTCGGTGACAGTCCCATCCCCCTCCAACAACATCCGACCGAATCAGCCCTTATCACGTACAGGAATCCAATGAGCTATCAGGTTCTGTCCCGAAAATGGCGTCCACAAGTCTTCGAAGACTTGATTGGCCAAGCCCATGTTGCACAGACCTTGCAGAACGCCTTAGATCGCGGCCGGATCGCACACGCCTACATTTTCACTGGACCACGGGGAGTAGGAAAAACTACTACGGCACGCATTCTGGCCAAGGCCTTGAATTGTCCCAATTCCAGTGATGGCCGTCCGTGTAATGACTGCCAGATTTGCCAGGAAATCACGCGGGGCAATAATCTTGACGTCCTGGAGATTGACGGAGCTTCCAACCGGGGGATCGATGAGATACGGGAGCTCCGCGAAGCAGTGAAATACCCACCCACTGCTGGCAAGTACCGAATCTATATCATAGATGAAGTCCACATGCTCACTACGCAAGCCTTTAATGCGCTCTTGAAGACGCTTGAGGAGCCTCCGAGCCACATCATGTTCATCTTGGCTACCACCGATCCGCAGAAGGTGCCACAGACTATTCTGAGCCGCACGCAACGATTTGATTTCCGGCGCATTGCCACGACTGAGATTATTGGGCTGATGAAAAAGGTGCTCGATGATGAGAAGGTTGCCTATGAAGAACCAGCCCTCGCCACGCTTGCGCGAAAGGCTGATGGCAGCATACGGGATGGATTAAGTCTGCTGGACCAGGTTATTGCCTATCATTCCGATGTAATTGATGAAAAGACGGTCGTCGCAGTGCTAGGCTTGGTGGAGGACGAGTTTTACGCCCGACTCCTGGAGAGCATTAGCAAGAACGACCGTAAGGAGGTGCTTGCACTGGTAGAGAAAGCCTTCGATGGAGGCTATGATATCAAGGAAGTAACGCAAGGCTTCAACCAATTCCTACGTGATGGTATCCTTTCCATTGAAACCGGTGATGCCGCTCTTACCTCCAAAGGCATGCTTGTCGAGATTCCAGAGGGGATGGAAACGGCTGATCTGATCAGCCTTCTGAACATCGGTATGGAGACTGAATCGCAGCTACGGTACGCTCAGCAGCCCCGTGTCCTGATAGAGCACACTCTGCTGAAGATGGCCTCCCTGGACCGGGTAGTATCCATCCAGCAAGTGCTTGCGGGCATTACGGCTAACAAAGGTAGACCAACTACTGCGCAAACTGAGACAGATGCCGCTGCAGGTTCCACATCCCCGAGTCAACCACGGGATTCGCAGGAAAAGACCCAGACGGCTGAAGATATCTTTAGCCAGACCTCAGAACCTCCGAGAGCAAACACACGCACTTTTGTACGACGTACACAGGGTCAAAACGTGGGCGACGCCTCAGAAGACCAGGATCACGTCTCGGACCAACGGACGCCGCAATCGCTACCACCCGATGCCTTGAACCAGATCAAGGCACGATGGGAAACGATTCTTGGTGAGGTTGCTAAGCACAGCCAGGGGACAGCGGCGACGCTCACCGATTCTGCAGTAGCTGCGCTCGAGGGCACCAGTCTTACGATACACTTGCCAGCCCGCCAATCCATTCACTTGAAACTCCTGATGGACAAGCGGGAGCTCGTCGAGCAAATCATTAAAGATACGATGGGATGGCAGATACAGATTCTGCCCACAATTCCGGAAACCACCGTGCAAGAATCGCATTCAAAGGATACGTCATCTGAGGAGAAATCGGTCCTGGATGAATTGATCGACACATTCAAAGGAGAGGAATACTAGAGCAGATTATGTTTCCTAAAGGTAATTTTATGGCCGGACTGTTGCAGCAGGCCAAGCAGGTTCAAGAGAAAATTGAAGAACTCCAGGGAGAACTTGCGGCTCTCAGGATAGAGGGACGCGCTGGGGGCGGCCTGGTAACAGCGATCGTTAACGGGCAGCAGGAACTCATCAATATCAAGATCGATCCCAAACTCATAACTGAAGACACTGAAATGGTTGAAGATTTGATCGTAGCAGCTGTGCGACAGGCCATGGATAAGTCAAAGGAAGAGTCCCAGCAGAAAATGAATGCCGTGACGGGGGGGATGATGGGCGGACTGAATCTACCGGATCTATAATTGAACGGTCTACCACCCTCGTTAGATAAGGTCGTGCAGGAGCTGGCCAGGTTTCCCGGTATTGGGAAAAAGACAGCCCAGCGGATGGGATTTCATCTCCTGGATAGTCCCGCTGAGATTCTGGAGGAGCTGGCAAACGCTCTACTGAGCCTGAAGGAGCGCGTCCATGAGTGTCCCCAATGCCATTATATTGCCGAACGGGAACTCTGCGAAATCTGTCTGGACACTCAGAGGGATGCTGCTACCATTTGTGTGGTCGAGCGGGTGCTGGACGTCCTCATTTTCGAGCGGATGGGAGCCTTTCGCGGTTTGTATCATGTCCTGGGTGGTCTCATTTCCCCTCTGGATGGCATCACACCCGACGATCTCCATATCGATAGTCTTGTCAAACGTCTGCCTGACACGCAGGAACTGATTATTGCCACCCATCCCAGTATCGAGGGTGACACCACAGCCCTTTATATTGGTCAGCAAGCGGCCTCATTCCCGGTGAAGGTTACGAAACTCGCCCGAGGAGTACCCATGGGCTCTCATCTGGAATTCACGGATGAAGCCACACTGGCCAGTGCCTATATGTCCAGGGTGGACTTATGAATTATTATGTGCCGAATATTCTCACCCTTGCGCGCATCCTCATAACACCACTGTTCGTCTATATATTATTCCTGGGTGGTGAGAATGGATATCCCTGGGCATTGGTTATTTTTATCATGGCCGGAATAACAGACATTATTGATGGCTATCTAGCTCGGCGGCTGCAGGTGGTCTCAAAGATAGGCAAACTGCTGGACCCCGCGGCGGACAAGATCCTGGTACTCTCCGCCTTCATTAGCTTCGTCACCATGGATCTCATTGATGTCTGGATGGTGGTGGTGATCATTCTCAGAGACCTCCTCGTCACAGCAATGCGCTTTATCCTTGAAAAGAAGGATCGTCCTATGGCTACCAGCAAGGTGGCCAAGGGTAAAACCGCCGTTCAAATCACTAGCATCATCGTCATTCTATGCTACCTGAGCCTCCGCTCCTATGAGCTTACGGCGCTCACCACTCTGATTGAGAGTGTCCACCTGATCCTTATCCTCATGTATATCACGGTCATCTTTACGGTATACACCGGCATCGACTATGTTGTGGCAAATCGTGCAGCTATCCGCACACTGGTCACTTCCAACACTGAGTGATTCGAAGTAGCTATTAAATCGCTAGCCATCTTCATCGGAACCTTCGGGTTCATTGGCTACCTTAAGCCTGCTCCGGGGAGCTGGGGAAGTCTCGCCGCCGCTTTGATATGGTGGTTTGCTGCTCCTGCGCAGGTTGCGCTCCAACTCGCCTTGCTATTAGGTGTTATCTTGCTGGCGGTGTGGTCCTCAGGGATGATCGAAAAGCAGACTGGAATTCATGATCCCTCCGTCGTGGTGATTGATGAGGTGGCAGGCATGTGGTGTTCACTCTTGACTGTGCCGCATATACCATGGTACTATGTGTCCGCTTTTATCATTTTTAGGTTGATGGATATTGCCAAGCCGGGTCCTATCCGCCGGCTGCAACAATGGCCGGGTGGTTGGGGGATTGTGATGGATGATCTGGCCGCAGGTGTGGCTACCCTTGCAATCATGATAGCCTTACGACTGGTGTTATGAAATCTGCTATCCTTACTATTGGAGATGAAATTGTCGCTGGTTTCAGCGTGGATACGAATTCGGTCTGGCTCGCTCAGGAACTTCTCAAGCGGGGAATCAGCGTCGTCGCTAAGAAATCGGTTGGTGACGATCTGGAAGCCATCCTGGAAGTCTTGAAGGAGTGGGACGGTAGGTTCGATCTGGTCATCAGCACCGGAGGCTTGGGTCCGACACACGATGATGTCACGAAAACCGCCTTCTGCCGTTACTTTGACAGCGAGCTCATGTTCGACGAAGATTACTGGAATGCACTCGTCGAACGGTTCCGAAAGAGGGGCTATGAAATTCCGGCCAATAACCGCTCCCAGGCCGAAATTCCAATCAAAGCGGTCACGTTTCCCAATCCCGTTGGTTCAGCCCTGGGCTTGAAATTCAGCTCCCAATCTACATCGTTCTATGTGCTTCCTGGTGTGCCAAGGGAGATGAAAGCTATCATGACCGAGCATCTGCTGCCCGAGTTGGGTAGCGGAGAGGCGGTTTCCATCGTAACATTGCGCACCACCGGGATCATCGAGAGCGCGCTTGCCGAGAAGCTGAAACCGGTAGCTTCCGAGCTGGAGGGTGTCCTGATCGCGTATCTTCCAGCCTATACAGGCGTCGATCTACGTCTGCGGGGACTGCAGACGGGCCAGCGGGGCAAAGAGCAGGTAGAAGCGGCAGCAGCGATGATTGAGGCCAAGCTTGGCGAGCTGGTATATGGACGCGACGATGATAAGCTGGAGGCTGTTGTCGGGCAGCTGCTCAAAGAGCGGCAGGAGACCCTGGCGATTGCCGAATCCTGCTCAGGTGGACTCACCTCGTCCAGGATCACGGATATACCAGGGTCCTCCGATTATATGCTGGGGGCGGTTGTCGCCTACAGCAATGAGTCAAAAATCGCTATATTGAAGGTAAAATCAGAGACCCTGGAAAGAAATGGGGCTGTTAGTGAGCCCACGGCCAAGGAGATGGCCGAAGGGGTGCGTTCCGTTTTCAATGCTCACTGGGGAATCGCAACGACCGGCATTTCCGGTCCCAGCGGCGGAACGTCAGAGAAACCGGTGGGCTTGGTTTACCTGGCCGTGGCAGGTCCCCAAAGGACGGTAGCTAAGGAGGCAAATCTGGTCCCTCACCGCCTACCGCACAAGGCTGCGACCGCACAAGCTGCTCTGAATCTTTTAAGATTGGAGATGTTGCATGGCTCCTGAGGATATTGTCCGCACATTTTTCGGCTTTGAGCTTCCCCGTGAGGTTCCATCAAGAGCCGCCGGCCTTCGCACCCTTGTCGATGATCCCAAGCATGCCGTACGCTGGGTAAAGGGGGAAAACATTCACCTGACGGTTCGATTTCTGGGAGCAACGCCGCGGTCAGCGGTGGAGGAGATCGCCACGACCATGCCGGATCAATTGAATGATGTTCCATCGTCGACAGTGAGCGTCTCGGGGACCGGAGTCTTTCCGGTTCCAACCCGCCCCCGAATTCTGTGGCTGGGCGTGGCTGGTGACATTGCTCGTCTGCAGGCGTTGGAGGAAGCCATCCACCAGGTCGTTGGTCCCATGGGGTTCCCGAAGGAAAAGCGGGAGTACATTCCTCATATCACCATCGGCCGGGTGCGATATCCACAGAAAATCACGCCGGATGTAAGTAAATTCATGAATGCCGAATACGAGCCCATTGAGTGTTTATTGCAGACATTGCATCTGTACGAGAGTAGGCCGGCCGAGAGGGGAGTCATTTACATCTCCTTGGCTTCGTTTCAGTTAAAGTCTGTTGATCAGGAGGGGTCATGACCGAAAAGCAGCAGAAAGCTCAAGCCATCGAATCCACGATCACCTATATCGATCGCCAGTTCGGTAAGGGTTCCTTGATGCGTCTGGGGGACCGGGCGCTGGAGCGGGTGAATATTATTCCTACCGGCTCCTTGTCGTTGGATGTAGCTGTCGGTGTAGGGGGTATTCCACGGGGTCGGGTCACCGAAATCTTCGGGCCGGAGGCGTCGGGCAAAACCACACTGGCTCTTCATATCATCGCGGAGGCTCAGAAATCGGGGGGCTACGCCGCGTTCATCGATGCCGAGCATGCGATGGATCCTGGCTATGCCCAGAATCTGGGTGTGGATACCGCCAATCTGTTGGTGTCGCAACCCGATACCGGAGAGCAGGCCTTGGAAATCACGGAAGCCCTGGTGCGCAGTCGTGCGATTGATGTCATCGTTATTGATTCGGTGGCAGCACTGGTTCCGAAAGCAGAGTTGAACGGTGAAATGGGGGACAGCCATGTAGGGCTTCAAGCCCGGCTCATGTCGCAGGCCTTGCGAAAGCTGACGGGTACCGTTTCCAAGTCCAACACGGCCGTGGTTTTCATCAATCAGGTCCGCGAGAAAGTGGGTGTCATGTACGGGAATCCCGAGGTGACTCCCGGCGGCCGAGCCCTCAAATTTTACACCTCCCTACGCCTCGATATCCGACGCATTGCCGCGATCAAGGAAGGCGAGGCGCTCATCGGAAATCGTACCAAGGTAAAGGTGGTGAAGAATAAAGTGGCGCCACCCTTCAGGACGGCCGAGTTTGATATTATGTACGGCACTGGTATTTCCTTTGAGGGAGATCTTCTTGATATCGGCCTCCAGGCGGACATCATACAAAAAAGCGGAGCCTGGTATTCTCATGGTGATATGCGCTTGGGCCAAGGCCGGGAGAATGCCAAATTATTCCTGAAGGAGAATGCCAAAATTCGGGATACGATCACAAAAGACGTTCGCGCCTTCTTAGGTTTAGATGCCTTGAAGCCCGCCGCCGAAGCGCCAGCGGAGACACCGGCCAAGGAAGAGTAACGCACTCCCGCTCTCAAGCCCCGCTCGATTAATAATATGAGATCAGCGGCAGCGGACGAAGGCCAGCAGATTCGGGAAGCGGCCTTTCGTCTACTAGCCGTGCGCGCCCGAAGCACACGTGAACTCCGGCAACGACTACGCCGAAAGGGCTTCTCATCGGAACGGGTTGACGAAGTCATCGCATACCTTCAAGACAACGGCTACCAGAGTGATGAAGAATTTGCCCGGCTCTATGCTCGGGAAAAATGGACTTCATCGGGCTGGGGTCCGGCGCGCGTGAGGCAGGCTCTGGCTGAAAAGGGAATTGAGACCGGTCTGCGAGAGCAGGTTATTGACGAGGTTTATGGCGGCCAGGATCTTATGGAAACAGTTCTCGTATTGGCTCGGAAAAAGTGGGCGGGCATGCGAGATCTTCCGGTCACTACCCGCAGGAGGCGCCTGACCGGATTTCTCCAGAGACGGGGATATAGTTGGGAGATCATAAACAACATTGTCAATCGATTGGAATAAGTGCTTCAGCATGCCCAACCTTGGACAAGTTTTCACTCGATCAATACTCCAGGGATGGTTGCAGGTGCTGTCGTTATTAAATTCCAGCCTTCTATTTTCGAAATAAACATCGTAAGTGTCATTCAATAGGCGGTTATGAAGACGGGCAAAGCAATCCGGCAAGACTTTATCTCCTTTTTCGAGGAGAAGGGGCATCGTTTTGTTCGTAGCAGCCCGGTCGTCCCCATTGATGATCCAACCCTGCTCTTCACCAACGCCGGGATGAACCAATTCAAACCAATTTTCCTGGATCTCGAAAAGCCCCGGTATAAGCGGGTCGTAAATAGCCAGAAGTGCATCCGGGTTTCCGGCAAGCACAATGATCTCGAAGAGGTTGGTATTGATAACTACCACCACACTTTCTTCGAAATGTTGGGCAATTGGTCCTTCGGAGATTACTATAAAGCTGAAGCGATTCAGTGGGCCTGGGAGCTGTTTACGGACGTTTGGGGCATGGATCCTAACCGGCTCTGGGCTACCGTCCACCATACGGATGATGAGGCTGCTGATCTCTGGCCTAAAATGACGGATATCCCTCCTGAAAGGGTGCTGCGCTTCGGGGATAAGGACAATTTCTGGGAGATGGGTGAGACGGGCCCCTGCGGCCCCTGTTCCGAGATCCATTACTACGAGGGAGCCGATCTGAGCAGAATGTCCGCCGCCGGAGTGAACGTTGAGCCTGAGTACAAAGAGCTCTGGAACCTGGTCTTCATCCAGAATAATCGTCTCGAGGATGGTTCCCTGAAGGATCTACCCGCCAAGCATGTGGATACGGGCGCCGGTCTGGAGCGGATAGTTGCTGTGTTGCAAGGCAAAACCTCCAATTACGACACGGACCTATTCACACCTATCATTGAACACATCACCAAGATTACCGGAGTACCTTCCAGTGAGGGGGACGGTGTGGCCCACCGGGTTCTCGCTGATCATGTGCGCATGCTGGCCTTTTCAATGGCCGATGGCGCTCTTCCCAGCAATGAGGGTAGGGGGTATGTCGTGCGGCGCATCCTGCGCAGGGCGGCCCGGTTCGGCCGTATGCTGGAGCGACATGATCCCTTTATCTACGAGCTGGTGGATACGGTCACGGATGTCATGGGTGCAGCTTTCCCGGAAATCGTGGAAAAAAGGGAGCATATCGAGCGGGTCATCGAGGCCGAGGAAGCCTCTTTTGGAGAAACCCTGGATCGTGGTCTGGAAATATTCGCCCGGCTAGCCAGGGACCTGTCCTCTGGGGATGTCATACCTGGCGAGGAAGCCTTCCGGTTGTATGATACTTACGGATTTCCCCTGGACCTTACGGAGCTCATGGCCCGTGAGAAAGGTCTGGCCGTGGATACAAAGGGTTTCGAGAAGGCTATGGGGCGCCAGCGAGAACGCGCTCGTGGTGCAAAGAAATCCGACGTGAAGTTGGAAGGGCAAGAATGGGTGACATTAACGGAGGGTGAGAGTTCCCATTTCCTTGGCTATGCGACTATCGAGAGCGAGGCCACGATTCGAAAATACCGGATTTATGAGGCTGACAAGCTGGACCTCATCTTGGATCAAACCCCGTTCTACGCCGAGTCTGGTGGACAGATTGGCGATACCGGTACTATTACCACCCCGGGCCTTGACCTCAAGGTTGTGGATACCCAAAAATCGGCCGTACAGGGTGATGAAGAGATCATTCACTTCTGCGAGATTCTTCGTGGTAAACTCGATAGTGAAACCAAAGTCACAGCTGCTGTCGATGCGGACCGCCGTCAGGCTATCCGGCTCAACCACACCGCCACCCACCTGCTCCATAAGGCTTTAAAGATGGTGCTGGGAGATCATGTTCAGCAGGCTGGCTCGCTGGTAGCACCGGATAGGCTGCGCTTCGACTTCACCCATTACCAGAAGGTCAGCGAAAAGGGAATCAAGGAGATCGAGAAGATCGTAAACCAGGTGGTTCATGAGGATATCTCTCTCGATGCATCGGTGCAGGATTTCGATGACGCCCGCAAGGGGGGAGCAGTGGCCATTTTTGGTGAAAAGTACGGTGATCGGGTGCGGGTAGTCGAGGTGCCCGGATTCAGCAAGGAATTATGTGGGGGTACGCATGTAGACCGCACCGGTGATATCGGCTATTTCAAAATCACCTCCGAAACTGCCGTCGCAGCCGGCGTTCGACGGATGGAAGCCGTCACCGGGAATAATGTGCTGATATACTACGATCAGGAGATTTCCTCTAAGCAGGCCGAATTGAAGCGGATAGCTGCCAGTAATGAAGAACTCGCGAGCCACCTGAGCTCAGAGTTATCAGAAGTATCCACTATGGCTGTCTCAGCAGAATTACAGCGTGCCCTCGATCCAGACTCTTTCACGCTTGGTAACGTTGAAAACCTCGAGAAACACCTTGGCGATCTCACTACAGCGACTGAACAGCTGCAGAAAGAACACAAGGTTCTCTTACGGGAATTGAAAAAGCAGCGCAAACGGGTGTCCTCCAAAGAGTTATTCGATGACCTCACTTTGACTGAAATTGCTACCATCCGGATAGGATTCGCTATCCTGGATGTCCATGACCAGGATGAGTTCAAGGATCTGGCAGTTGAATTCAAGCATCGCTTGAAGAGTGGCGTTGTAGTGCTGGGTACTCTGTCTGAAGATCGCCCCCAGGTGGTCGTAGCCGTCACGGATGATCTGAAGGCCAAATTACCTGCCGGGGAGCTGGCCCGCGAATTGGGGCAGCGTCTGGGCGGTGGCGGCGGTGGTACACCGATCCTGGGAACGGCAGGGGGGAGGGACCCTTCGTTGCTGCAAAAGGTATTGAGTGAGACTCCCGCTGTCGTGCAACACCGGCTGGAAAGACAAAATGGCTGACCAACCGCTTCTCGTCTTCGATCGTTCGGTTCCCGGACGAATAGGCCTCAAACTTCCGGAGAGTGATGTCCCTACTACGGATCCGGCTGATGTTTTGCCAGCCCATTTGATCAGGAAGATCCCTGCTGAATTGCCGGAAGTATCGGAGCCGGAGGTGGTTCGCCATTACATCAACTTGTCGGTCAAGAACCACCACGTGGACCGGAACCTGTACCCGCTGGGCAGTTGCACCATGAAGTACAATCCTAAGGTGAACGATACCATGGCCGCCCTGCCGGGTTTCAGCCAGTTGCATCCTCTGCAGTCCGAATCGGCCTGCCAGGGTGCATTGGCACTGATGTATGAGCTGGAGGAGGAGCTAAAGAAGATCACGGGGATGAGCCGCTTCACCCTGCAGCCAGCGGCCGGATCGCAGGGCGAGCTGGTGGGCGTCCTACTGATGCGGGCTTATCACGACCGGCAAGGATCACAACGGCGCTTTATCATCATTCCTGACTCCGCCCATGGCACCAATCCGGCCAGCGTAGTAATGGCCGGGTATGAAACGCTGAAGGTGGCTACTGATCCACGCGGCCGGGTTGACTTGGATGACCTCAGAAGCAAGCTGAGTGATGAAGTGGCCGGTATGATGCTTACCCAGCCCAATACGCTGGGCTTATTCGAGGATGAGATCCTTATGATTACCGATCTCATTCACGGAGTGGACGGGATCATGTACATGGATGGGGCTAACCTCAACGCTCTCATGGGCCTGATCCGGCCGGTAGACATGGGATTCGACATCACCCACATCAATTTGCATAAGACTTTTTCCACCCCGCATGGCGGAGGTGGCCCGGGGGCCGGACCTATCGGGGTTGTGGATCGCTTGATCGACTACCTGCCCCTACCACTGGTGGACCGCAAATCCGACGGGACCTACTACTGGCGGTATGATATAGCGGACAGTATCGGGCGGGTACATGCCTTCTACGGAAACTTCGGCATGCTGGTGCGAGCGTATACCTATATCAAGAGCCTCGGAGAGGAAGGAATCAGGAGCCTTTCCCGGCGGGCAGTGATCAACGCAAATTATTTGAAGTCCCAACTCGTCGACATTTTCGAACTCCCGTACGGTGATGGCACCATGCATGAGTTCGTGCTATCTGGTGAGCATCAGAAGAAGCGCGGGGTGAAAACCTTGGACATCGCCAAGACTCTTCTGGACTATGGTTTTCACGCTCCAACAATATATTTCCCCTTGGTTGTATCCGAAGCCCTCATGATCGAGCCCACGGAATCTGAAACGAAAGCGACACTGGATCACTTTATTCAGGTTCTCCACGAGATCAACGCCCTGGTGGATCAAAATCCAGATGCGCGCTTGCTGGCTCCCAGAAAGACACCCGTACGCCGGCTTGATGAGACCAAGGCAAACCGCCAACTGAATGTTCGCTGGCGGGAGGAAAATCTGCCGCATTAAGAATTGCACGTTGGCATCACCGACTGGTAAGGTTATTTTCGCACTGGTCCATGACATACCTAGATACAATCCAGGGAGACGAGGATGCATCGTTTACCATCGAAATATAGAATGAATTTGTTCACGGGTCTCATACTGGGATTATTCGTCTCTCAGATGGCTTTCCTGAATGCTCAAGCCGTACCGATTGCGGTATTGGATTTCGAAGGTTTCGGCATCTCGGAGACTGAGGCTGTGGCCCTCTCGAACCGTTTGCGGAACGAGCTGTTCCGGCTGGGCACTTTTGAGGTGGTAGACCGTGGCATGATGGAGAGTATCCTGGCAGAACAGGATTTTCAGATGACCGGCTGCACATCCAATGACTGTCTGGTCCAGGTAGGTCAGCTCCTTGGTGCCCAGCAGATGGTCGGAGGCAGTGTCAGCAAGGTAGGAGGGACCTTCACCGTTTCAGCCCGCCTGGTGGATGTGGAAACCGGCAGGGTGATCGGCGTGTCGGACTTCGACCTGCGTGGTGAACTGGATGATATGCTGACCCGTGGGATGCAGCAGGTCGCCATCATGTTATCGGGAGCGGAAGCGCTAGCGCAACCGGCACCTGTCACGCAACCGAGGCCCACCCGTGCTACGCAGACTCCTGCCCCTGTCACTATTCCGGCTCCTGACGGTAGACAACCGTCCTTACCTTGGCAGGCGGTGGTTGGCATTCCCATCAAAGAGGGTGGCTTCACGATGGATTTGTGCAAATTCCTCGGACGGGGATGGCCCATGGGTGCATTGTTGATCAAGCCGGCCGTTTCCCTCGGATATATGTTTCGGAGCATTGAAGAGGACGATACCTACTACGATGATGAGCGCGGGTACCTGGCGGTCACTGCACGTGCCGATCTGAAGAGCCAGATATTGAGTACTAATTTCTACTCTGGATTATGTCTGAGTGTGGGCAGCTATTTTGAAGATGTCGGTGGCTATGAATGGTCTAGTGAGGAAATGGAGACAGTATTCTTACTCGGGGCACAAGTGAGCATTCCGGTTGCATCATCTTTTCAAGTGGTGGGCGATGCCCGTATTGTGAATACTGAGATGTACGGGGCATCTTTCCTGTTCCAGGTGGGATTGCAGCGCTAGGGAACGCTATCCAAAGAGTGGGCAACTCGTGAGTCAAGCTACATAGCTGCTGAAAGAGGAGGGCAATCAGCATGGCAAAGCGGAGAGTCATCCATACGGCCCAGGCACCGGAGGCCATCGGGCCCTATAGCCAGGGCATCTGCTGCGATCATCTAATCTTCACCGCCGGACAGATCCCCCTTGATCCCCACACCGGTAAAATGGTGGAGGGTTCCTTTGAAGATCAGGTTTATCAGGTGCTCAGGGTTCCACTGGAGTTTCAGTAGCTACAGGTGATCAAGGAATTAAAGGATTGACAGGATTAACAGGCGCACAAGGTGACACAGGAGATACAGGTGCGACAGGAACTCAAGGCACTAAGGGACTGACAG
>CP070656.1:2244886-2258843 GCA_020355065.1 Fidelibacterota bacterium
ACCGATGATGATCATAACGTCCGACTCCGCAGCCAACTCTTTAATCTGTTCATGATTGCGCTTGGTGGGAAAGCAGATCGTGTTAACAAAGTGCAGATCAAACACCTTGGTCATGAGGATGTTAATGATCGCCTGGACGTTTTCGATCATCTGTGTGGATTGGCTCACTACGGCAGCCCGTTTCATCTTGCGTAAAGCCTGGGCCTCTTCCGGGCTGGATACAATGATCGGATTGGGTATTTGGCTGGCAATGCCAATGACCTCATCATGGCCATGATCACCCACGATGATCACCTGGCGGCCGTCGGCCGAGATTCGACGGACCTCCTCATGGATCTCTCTCACCAGCGGACAGGTGGCATCGATGACCTTGATCCCCTTGGCTTCTACTGTATCCCAGAGTTCGACTGCCGTGCCGTGCGCCCGGAACAATACCGGCGCACCGTCCGGAACATCATCAAGTGATTCGACCACCTTCGCTCCCGCCTCTGCCAGGTCCTGCACCACTTGTTCGTTGTGAACGATGTCACCTAGCATATACACAGAACCGTAGGTCCGGGCGGCTTCATAGGCCATGTTAACCGCATCTCGCACGCCAAAACAGTAACCGGCATCCTTCGCAACCTTAATCTCCATCACTCACCTCATCCCGTGTCAGATCTTGGCGGGCGTAATTCCTGACTGCTTCTGATATTTCCCACCCTTGTCTTTGTAGGACGTTCGACAAGGACCACTCCCCTCAAAAAACAACACCTGGCATATTCCTTCAAAAGAATAGATCTTCGCCGGTAGGGGGGTGGTATTGGATATCTCCAGCGTGACATAACCTTCCCATTCGGGCTCAAAGGGAGTCACATTGACGATGATACCGCAACGGGCATATGTGGATTTGCCGACACATAGGGTAATGATATCCCGTGGGATACGAAAATATTCCACACTCCGCGCCAGTGCAAAACTGTTCGGCGGAATGATGCACACCGGTCCCTTGAAATCGATAAATGACTTAGGATCGACTTCCTTGGGATCCACTATGCTGTTGTTGACGTTCGTGAAAATCTTATACTCGTCCGCCACCCTCAAATCGTACCCGTATGATGAAACGCCGTACGAAATGGTCCCCTGATTAACCTGAGATGATTCGAACGGTTCGATCATCCGGTGCTCACGGACCATCTCTTCAATCCAGCTGTCGGGCTTAACTCCCATCGCTTATTCCCTCTTCATTCGTATCCAGGGCCGCCAGCTTCTCTTCTAACAGCGGCAGGATTCGAGCGATAACCTGTTGCCATGGCTCCTTGACCAAGGCACCGGATGCGAAGGGGTGGCCACCCCCTCCCATGATATTGGCAACATCATTGATGGCCAGATTCCCTTTACTCCGGAAACTGACCTTGGTCTGGCTCGTATCCACTTCCGTCAGGAGCACGGCTACTTCCACACCTTTGATGGTACGGAGAAAATCCGAAAAACCGTCGACATCTTTCCGTGTCGCACCGGCATTCTTCAGCATCTCCTGGGTGAGTGCGCACCAGCTGATGCGCCCATCGTCAGAGTACTGCAGACTGGCCGTTATCGCTCCCAGCAACCGTACTTGCGCTCGCTCGCGCTCTTCATACACCCGCCGGTGCACCAGGTAGGGCTTGATACCCGCCCGGAGCATGTCAATGGCCATGTGATGAGCTCGCTCATTCGTGTTATCGTACCGAAACGACCCGGTATCCGTGATCAATGCGGTGTAGAGCGCCTCTGCCATGGTTCGGGTGATCGGCGCCTGACGGTACTTGCTAAAATACTCCCACACGAGAGTGCCCGTAGAAGGTGCTGAGTAGTCCAGCATGAGATGGGCATAGGGAAGGGTACCACCCACCACCTCGAACCCGCTCTGTGGGTGGTGATCAATAGAAGCCAATGCTATGCTGTGCCGCAGAAGATCCTCACCGACCTCCCGCAAGCGGCGGAAATCACCTAAATCAAACACGATCGCCAACTCACAACCCGCCAGCCATTCTTCGTCATCCTTGCGACGATAAACCTCAATCCAGCCCTCCGGATCAAGGAATCCGTAAATGGCGGGAATATTGGTACCGTTTAGGATCCGGCATTCCTTGCCCAGATCCTTCAAATGTTCGCAAAACGCCAGCTGAGAACCGATACCATCACCATCAGGATTTTCATGGGTCGAGAGCAGAATACGCCTTGAGGAGCGTACCACCTCGTCGAATCTCTTCCAGGCAGTGTCCATGTCAGCGGTTTCGAGGGAGCTATGACTGTCGGTAACCACGGAATTCGGCCTCACTTCCAATACCAATTAGACGGCAGCCTGGCGCTGAGTCACCGGGCCATATAGTATAAGTCCCAGAAAATATAAGTATCTGCATAGTTAAATAGGGTGCAATTTACGGTTCCATCACATAGGATGCTAGAACTGGCAATCCTTATAACTTGGAATGCTATCCGGTGCAGTCTGGACACAAAGCACTGCTATGGAAACAGGTAATTATCATCAATAATCAATACCTGGCTGGGCTTTGATTCCTTGCTGATAGGGGTGCTTGATTTCCCGCATCTCGGTCACCATGTCAGCTGCTTCTATGAGGAATTCGGGAGCACCCCGTCCCGTGACGATCAGGTGGATGTGTGTGGGACGGGCTTCTAAAATACGATGGATGGCTGTGTCATCAATCAGTTCGATATCGTACGCCACGCTGAGCTCATCGGCTATGACAAGGTCGTATTCAGCGCTTTCCAGCTTCTCAATAACTAGATCCACCGCCTTTGCCGCAGCTTCACGATGTACTTCTTCAGGTTGGTCGTCATCAAGTATTTTATAAAATCCCACCCCTAATGGATGCAGTTCGAACTGCTCACCGTACGCGGCAATGCTCTTCATTTCCCCATACTTCCAGGTTCCCTTGATGAACTGAACCATGCAGACTTTCCAGCCGTAGCCCAGAGCCCTGAAGGCCGTACCCAGGGCAGCCGTTGTTTTGCCCTTGCCGGTACCGGTATAGACGATGAGGAGGCCTCGGCGGCGGGGATTGGTCATAGCTCAGTCAGGGATAATTTGGCGGACTGGGTACTCGGGAAGCGGTGGTCGTCAAAAGAGACTACCTGCAGCAGCGGCACCACTGCGCACCAGGGTCATGGGAAAAATCCCCCAACCCAGTACGACCAAGACAAGAAGAATAAACACCGGAACCACGACGCGCGGCAAGGAAACGGCCGACTCATCAGCCGGCTCTTGCATATACATGGCCACTACCGGACGGAGGTAGTAATACACCGATATGAGGCTGTTCACCACTGCGATGACCACCAACCAGACATAGCCTTCATCCACGGCAGCGCTGAATACGAAATACTTCCCCACAAAACCCGCCGTCGGCGGAAATCCCGCCAGTGACACCATCGCCAATGCGAACAAGGCCGCCAGATAAGGATTTCGCCGGGCTAAACCACGGTAGCTGTCCACATCCAATCCGGACTCGTCGTCCCCTTCGATAATGGCGACGATGCCAAAAGCACTCAGGGTTGTGATGGCATACGCGGCCAGGTAGTACATTAGACCGAATGTGCTGTCGTGACTCCCCACCAGAACGGCAATAGCCAGGTACCCGGCGTGGGCCACACTGGAATACGCAAGCATTCGCTTGATGTTCTGTTGGACGATCGCCGTCACGTTGCCTACCGTCATGGTGAGCGCCGCCAAGACCCAGATTACACCCCACCAGTGCTGCGTTGTGATAGCAAACGAGACCACAATGATTTTCAGGAAAGCGGCAAATCCCGCCACCTTGGGTCCCGTACTGAGGAAAGCCGTGATCGAGGTTGGGGCTCCCTCGTACACGTCAGGGGCATACATGTGAAACGGCACCAGAGCTACCTTGAACGCAAATCCGACCACCAATAATCCGAATCCAGACAGTGTGAGAACTGGAGAAAGCTGTTGTCCTGAGATGATGGCTTCCCTGATACCATCGTAATGAGTGGTGCCCGTGCTGCCGTATACCAATGCAATGCCGAAAAGAAAGAATCCCGTCGAGAACGCCCCCAGTAACAGATACTTCAGCCCGGCCTCATTGGAATGCACCCGATTCCGATAGAAGCCCACCAGGACATATAGGGGAATCGATAGCAGCTCCAGACCCAGGAAAACGATGGTCAGATCGTGAGCCTTGGCCATGAACATCATCCCAATAGTGGCAAAGATGAGCAGGGCATAATACTCCCCGCGCTCCTCTAATGTCCTGCGCAGGTATGGAATCGCGATAAGCATGGTCGCAGCTGCGGTCACCAGGAAGATCATATCAAAGAACCGGGAGAAACGATCGACGGCGATCATCCCACTATAGAACTGCCCCTCGAGCGGTTGCGTGAACTCCAGTATGAATGCTATAGCAATGCCAGCCAAAGCCACCCAGACAAATCGAGCCCGCGGTGGTGTCTTCAGCACCTCGAGGATCAAAAGCGCCAATGCCGTGGCCACCAGGACCAATTCGGGAAGGGTACTTATCAGATCAGCTTTGCTCATCAGGATTTACTCTGCCATATATGGAATGACCAGCACAGGGCAGGAAGCATGACGGACAACGTACTCCGCTTCTGATCCCAGTAAGCGCTCTACGAGACTGTCTCGCCCATTCGTTCCCATTATGATCAAAGGTGAATTGGGCTCCTCAATCTGGTTGGCCAGGTCCTCCGCTATCCTGAGAATGATATCCCCGGGCTTACCTTCCCGGATCAAATAGTCCACTTCAATATCCTCCACACCAACAGCTGTAACCAGAGCCTGCATCTGCTGGCGACACTTGGTGGCGATCTCCTTGAAGCGTCCCTGCATCTGCTCCACGCTCACCCTCAACATGACCATCTCTTCCTTGTCCATGAACTCCTCGTGGACATTTAGGATGGATAGCCGAGCGTCGTACCTGGCCGCCATGTGGACCGCAACTCGTAGAGCCTCATCGGACCGGGGACTCAGATCAGTGGCGCAGAGAATGTGACTGTACATACCGCTACCTCAAGAATACAAAGTTGACAAGGATGAATACCGGCACCAGGATCAGCACCGACCAGAACATGTAACCGAAGAAACTGGGCATGTTGATCTTGTTTTCCTCGGCAATGGATCGCACCATGAAGTTGGGCGCGTTTCCGATGTAGGTGTTCGCTCCCATGAAAACCGCTCCAATCGAGATGGCGAATAACAGCGTTTCAAAAGACTGGAGACGGACCAGCATCTCACCTTCAGTGACCGCTCCGGCCAGGAAGGCGGTCACTTCCGGTTCCGTCAAATGCAGCTTCCCGAGAGCCGTGTTGAAGAACGTCAGGTAGGTCGGGGCATTGTCCAGGAAACTGCTGAGAATCCCCGTTACCCAGAAATAGTGCGGCGGCTCCTCAACGTTATCGATCACAAATGCCATGGCTCCCTCGGACCCCGCCCTGAGAATCGCCAGGGCAGGAATAATCGTCATGAAGATTCCCGCAAAAAGGTAGGCGACCTCCTTGATCGGAGCCCAGGTGAATCCGTTGGCCTCGCGCAATTCCTGTCGGGTAGTCCGGAGAGACAGGACCAGCATCAATATGATCCCCAAGTTCCGGTAAATATCCTGTAAGGGCACGTGCACACCCAGGATCGATACCTCCGGCAGCTCCAGGGTACCGCTCATGAGCACCAAACCCATAATTCCCCCTAGAAAGAGGAAATTATGAATACCCTCCAGTCGTATGGGCTCGGTTTCCCCTACCTGCTCAGGTTGCCCACTTTCCTTTTTCAGAAAATAGCCATCCAATAAATAGAACAGGGCGAGCAGGATGAGCACCACGAAACTCATAGGCACGATAAGCCGGAGGGTCCAGAAGAACGGCACCCCGTGTATGAAACCCAGCAGCAGGGGTGGATCACCCAGGGGAGTAAGGGAGCCGCCGATATTGGCCACCAGAAAGATGAAAAAGATGATGATATGCTTCTTGTTCTTGCGCCAGGCATTGGCCCGGATGACCGGCCTGATGAGAAGCATGGCCGCCCCGGTGGTCCCGATCCAACTCGCCATGAGCGTCCCTACCAGCAACAGCACCGTATTCACAATCGGTGTGCCTACCAGCGTACCACGCAGCACGATGCCACCCCCAACGGTGAAGAGTCCCCACAGGACGATAATGAACGGGATGTAATCCACCACGATGATGTGAACGATCTCATAGAACGCTTCGCCTCGATAGGCGATGAGAAACGGCACGGCGAAAATGATCGCCCAGGCGGCCGATACCTTACCAAAATGGTGATGCCAGAAATGGGGGGCCACCAGCGGGAAGATGGCTATGGACAGCAGTATCCCGATGAACGGTATGATACTCCAGAACGGCAGGACCCGTCCCAAATGGTCCCCACCTGCTTCGGCCTCACTCGCTGCCAGTGCCAGGACAGGTACGAACAGGGTCAGGAGGATTACCCCTGCCCATATTCTCAGCTTAGATCGATCAACGTGTCTCATTCCCAACTCACTCATCCTCCAGGTTCTCTAGGTGGTCCTGCATGCTTCCCTCGGTGGTCTCCACCGTGGCGGTGACCTGCCGGTACTCTCGTACCAGGGTGTCGACTGAAGGCTCAATCCGTTTCAGGAAGGGCTGGGGATAAACACCCAGCATCACGATCATGGTCAAGACCGGTAGCATGACGGCCCATTCCCGCCGCGTCATATCGAACAGCCGACTCGACTTGCCGCTGCTGGATCCGCTCATTACTGCCCCTTGTGCTCCATAAAAGACACGGTGTACCAGCCAGAGTAGGTAAATCGCCGACAAGATCACTCCCAGCACCGCCAGCACGGCCGCCACCGGCTGGGTGCTGTAGCTGCCTACGATGATCAGGAATTCACCCACAAAGCCATTCAGACCGGGCAATCCGATACTGGCCAGGGTAACAATGAGGAACACGGTCGCGTAGCGCGGCATGGCTCGGGCTAGGCCACCGTAATCTGCTATCTGGCGCGTGTGCGTACGTTCGTAGACCATCCCTACCAATAGGAATAGCGCACCAGTGGATAGACCGTGATTCACCATTTGAATGATTCCGCCCGATATGGACTGCAGACTCAGGGCGAATATCCCCAGTACCACGAATCCCAGATGGCTCACACTTGAATACGCCACCAGCTTCTTCATATCCGGCTGGACCATAGCTACGATGGCACCATAAATAATTCCCACCACGGCTAAGGCTACGATTAGGGGAGTGAACGTCACACTGGCATCCGGGAACAAGGGTAGGCAGTACCGGAGAAAGCCATACCCTCCCATCTTCAATAGTACACCTGCCAGGATTACGGAACCTGGGGTCGGTGCTTCCACATGGGCATCCGGCAGCCACGTGTGAAATGGAAAAAGAGGAACCTTGATGGCAAAGCTCAAGGCAAAGGCCAGGAACATCCAGATCTGGGCGGTACGTGCCAATTCTAATGTGGCCAATTCCAGATAATCAGTCGTGTAATGCCCCAGCTGAGCATGGCCATAACTGTAGAGCGCCAGGATGGCAACCAGCATCAGCAGACTGCCCAGCATGGTGAATAGTACAAACTTGATCGAGGCATACAGCCGATTCTCCCCACCCCAGACTCCGATAATGAAGTACATGGGAATCAGCATAGCTTCCCAGAATATGTAAAAAAGGAACACATCCAGCGCCACAAAGACTCCCAGCATGCCGGTTTCCATCACCAAGAGAGCCGCCATGAATCCCTTCACTCGCTGGGGAATGGCATCGTAAGAGGAAAGAATCGTCACGGGTGTAATAAAGGTCGTCAGCATCACCAGCAGCAGGCTGATACCGTCAACACCCACGTGATAACCGATCCCATAGTTCGGAATCCACGCTGCCCGTTCAATGAACTGGAAGGCGTCACTGGCCTCGAAGCCTTTGAAGAGGAAGTATGAGAGCACGAAGGAGAGCAACGAGCTGATCAGAGCCACCAGTCGAATAAGGTCGCGCTGGCTCTCCCGCAGAAACAGGATGACCAAGGCCCCGGCGGTGGGAATAAACACAGTGAAGGTTATTAAATGTTGTAGAATCCAATCCATCAGTCAAGCAACAGGTAGAGTAAAATGAAGATCACGCCCAGTAGGATGATGGAAGCATAATGCTGAATGAAGCCATTCTGGATACGTCGAATGAGCGCGCTGAGCCGGCCGATAGATCGACCACTCTCATTGACCGTCCCATCTACGACCTGGACGTCGAACCACTTCCAACTGAAGGATGCCAAAGCAGTGAAGGGCTGGACGATGAGATGGTCGTAGACCTCATCGATGTAGTACTTGTTGAAGGAAAGCTTGTACGCCGGTTTGAGGCGCTGGGCTAGGTCCTCCGCCAGCGACGGCCGTCGCACATAGATTCGATAGGCATAGTACAATCCCGCCAGTACGATGAGGATGCTCACTGCCATGAGTAGTAATTCCAACAGGTGAGATCCATGTTGAGCCGACTCACTCACGATCGGATAGCTCGCCAACACAGGTTGTAGGAAATGGTGGAAACGATTGATCCCGCCCAACACTTCTGGAATCCCAACGTATCCACCGAATATGGACAGAAAGGCCAGGAGCACCAACGGGATCGTCATCACCGAAGGCGACTCGTGCGGCTTGTGTGTCTCTTTCCACGTTGCCTCGCCGTAGAAGGTGCGGAACAGGAGCCGCGACATATAAAACGCCGTGAGGCCTGCCGTCAGTACGCCCAGTAACCAGATCCAACGGAAGCCCTCATGCTGGCTGAAGGCACTCCAGAGTATCTCGTCCTTGCTGAAAAAGCCTGACAGCCCCGGAATCCCGGAAATGGCCAGTACACCCACCGTCATGGTCCAGTAGGTGGTCGGCAAATACTCTTTCAAACCGCCCATCTTGCCCATGTCCTGCTCGCCCTTCAATCCATGAATAACACTGCCCGCTCCCAGAAACAAAAGACCTTTGAAAAAGGCATGCGTCATGAGGTGGAAAATGCCTGCTGAAAAGGCACCTACACCCACGGCGGTGAACATATAGCCCAGCTGGCTGATCGTGGAGTATGCCAGTACTTTCTTGATATCGTTCTGGGTCACAGCAATCGTCGCCGCATAGAATGCCGTGAGTATCCCGATGATGGCCACCAGCATCATGGTCGCCGGGGCGAGGGTAAATAGTACGCTGTTGCGGGCAATGAGATACACTCCCGCCGTAACCATGGTCGCCGCATGAATCAGCGCCGAGACAGGCGTAGGACCGGCCATGGCATCGGGAAGCCAGACGTAAAGCGGGATTTGAGCCGATTTGCCGGTAGCTCCCAGAAACATCAGCATGGTAACCGCCGTAAAGAAACCTCGCCCAACCTGCGCCCCAGGTGCCGCTTGGGCGATCTCGGTGATACTTAGAGTGCCAAACTGGGTATAAAGCAGGACCATGGCGACGATGAAACCGGCATCGCCAATGCGGTTCACGATGAAAGCCTTCATCCCGGCCCGCGCTTTCGCCTCATCGTCGAACCAGAATCCGATCAGCAGGTAAGAACAGAGACCCACACCTTCCCAACCTAGAAACAGCAGGACTAGATTATCCGCCAGCACCAGGGTGAGCATCATGAAAGTAAACAGGTTCAAGAAAGAGAAGTAGCGCCGAATCCCAGGATCACCATGCATGTACCCAATGGAGTAGATGTGAATCAGAAGTCCCACCCCACTGACAACCATCGTCATGACTGCGGACAGGGGATCGAAGGTATACCCTATATCAATCTGCAGCGCCCCCACGGGAATCCATGCAAACAGGCTCTGGGTGAATAAGCGCTGCTCCTCCGGAAGAGCCAACAGGGCCAGGAGCGCCTGGGCGCTTATCATGAACGAGCCTAATACCGCCATCGATGCGACCATGCCACTCTGCCGCTCAGACAGCCAGCGCCCCAGTAGACCGTTGGCCAGGAATCCCAGCAGAGGGAAAAGGGGTATCAGGTAGAGGATCTCGCCCATCAGTGCTTCATCATGTGGATTTCGGTTATATCCGAGGTCTGAAGGTTGCGGAAGAGTGAAATGATAATGGCCAACCCGACCGCCACTTCTACCGCGGCCAGGGTCATGATAAAGAACACGAATACCTGCCCGTTCACATTGCCGTGGTACCGGGAAAAGGCGATGAAGGCCAGGTTCACGGCGTTAAGCATGATTTCAATGCTCATGAACACGATGATGGCACTGCGACGGAACAAAACTCCGATCACTCCGATTACAAACAGCAGTGCTGCAAAGATCAGAACATGGTAGATCGGGACAACCACGCGCTAAACCTTCCTCTTCGCAAGAAAGACCGTACCCACCAAAGCTACCGTCAGTAGAAGTGATGCAATTTCAAAAGGCAGCAGGTACTGGGTGAATAAGGCCTCACCTACACTGGCTACATTCCCTGTTTGAATCGCCTCACCTGCGGGGGAGGTCAGGAGCATGCGCGTCCCCTCACCAACCAGCACCAGAAAAACGCCCACGAAGACCAATGCCATGAGAGCATACCACCACCGATCCAGATGCACCAGTCCTGGGCGGGGCTTATCAGGCTGCACATTCAGCAGCATGACCACGAATAGGAACAGTACCATGATCGCCCCTGCGTAGATCAGTACCTGCAGGATGCCAATAAAATAGGCCTCCAGGAGGAAATACATCGCCGCGAGGTTCATGAAGGCGAAGACCAGACCCACCACGCTGTAGATCGGATTCCGGTTCAACACGACGAATAAACCGGCTCCTAACACAAATACGGCAAAAATATAAAATAGAATACTCGTCATCGGGTTATGGGTACCTCAATGATCTCGCCGCGGTTGTGGCGCTCGTACACATTCCCATCCTTCGTCAGATCATAGACCTTCAGCAGACCGTCCATGTCAATGACAAGGTCATCGCGGGCGTAGGCTGAAAAATCGTAGATCTCCGTCAGCTCGATAGCGTCCTTGGGACAGGCGATCTCACAGAATCCGCAATAGATGCAGCGCAGCAAGTCGATATCGAACTTGACCGGATATCGCTCCTCACCTTCCTCCCAGGGAGCTGCCGATGGTTCAATATCGATGCAGTGCGCCGGACAGGCCGTCTGGCACATCTCGCATGCCACACATTTGATGCGTCCATCCTCGTGCTTGTTGAGGCGGTGCAGACCCCGGTAGCCCTGGGGCGGCACATGCCGCTCTTCCGGATAACGGATGGTATCCTTCCGCCTGAATATCCTTCCCAGCGTGATGAGTAATCCCTGTGCTATGGCCACAATGTAGATGCGGTCCCAGAATCTCGGTTCATACGTTTTGACTACCGTGGCCATCATTCTACCTCAAACATCCCGTCAGCCTCATGCCGTAACTGCCATCCACAGACCAACCACAAAAACGTTCAATAATCCCAGCGGTAAAAGGACCTTCCAGCCCAGACGCATGAGCTGATCGTAACGGAAACGCGGCAGCGTCCAGCGTACCAGGATATAAAGGAAAAGGAAACCGACCACCTTGGCGAAAAAGGCCAGCACTGAGAGGATCACCCCCAGATTTCCTAGCGCGGCTTCGTCCACAAACGGGATATCCCAGCCACCGAAAAAGAGGCACACCATGAAAGCCGACGCGGTAATCATGTTGGAGTATTCCGACATGAAGAACATCATGAACTTGAAGCTGGAATATTCCGTATGATAGCCGCCTACCAGCTCCTGCTCAGCCTCAGTCAGGTCAAAGGGAAGCCGGTTGGTCTCCGCGTACATGGCCACCAGGAATATCAGGGCCGCCAGCGGCTGCTTCCAGAAATTCCAGCTGGTGGCTTGCTGGTGAGCCACGATCTCGGTCAACGTGAGACCCCCACTGATCATGATGATACCAATAATGGCCAAGCCCATAGCCAGCTCGTAACTGATCAATTGTGCCGAAGAGCGTAACCCTCCCAGAAGCGGATATTTGCTGCCGGAGCTCCACCCCGCCAGAACAAGGCCGTACACCCCCACCGATGTAAGGGCCAGTATATATAGCACCCCGATATTCAGGTCAGCGACCTGGAGGGCCACGGTGCGCCCGGCAATCTCCAGAGGTGCCCCGAAAGGGATCACTGCGAAGGTCATGAAAGCCGGGATCATGGTAATCACCGGCGCCAGTAGGTACAGCGGCCGGTTCACTTGATCAGGAATAATATCCTCTTTGAGCAGGAACTTGAGCGCATCTGCAAATGGTTGGAAGAACCCCAACGGCCCCACGCGATTGGGCCCCAACCGGTACTGCATGAAACCCGCCACGCGACGCTCAGCGATGATGGAAGCAATAATCAGCACCAGTATGATGGCGAACACCGCCACCACTTTGATCAGGATCGCCAACAGATCAAATGTGTCCATCATTCGACACCCGTCACGAACTGCCCCTTCTCACCCAACTTGAATCGCGTGGCCTGACTATAGGCAGCAATGGTCTGATTGATCTTCCAGGTGACATCTCCGGCAAAGGCGTATAGCCCCCCTTCTCCAGTCAAGTGTTGGTCCAGTTCAGCCACAACCTGCCAGTCCGGTCGGGCTGGGCCCCTGATTTGAAGCGCCGGTTGCAGCCACTGCACCAATCCCTCGCTATTGGTGATTGTCCCTTCCCTCTCGAAAGGTCCCGCAATCGGCAGCACCAGGTCTGCCAGCTTGGTGAGCGGACTATGCTTGCAGGCCAGTACCACGGCAAAGGGCGAAGCCTCTATAAGCCTCTTCAGATCGGCGGTCATCTTGGTGCGGCCATCGGCGTCCATCAAGAGGAGAACTCCAACTTTATCCTTGAGAAACGATTTGGGCCCAGCTGCCAGTCTGTTGCCCAGCAAATCTTGTGCGCCTCTTCGATTTCCACCCTTATCCCCGTTGATCTTGAATCCTGACGTGAAGACTTGATCTTTTTCCTGCTTCACCGGAATCAGGGCTAGATTCTTTTTCTCGGATAGACGATGCATCAACTGGCCCAGCAGAAATATACTCTCGTTCGGATAGGTCGGAGATGCCAGCGCCCGGACTGCATCCTTTCCACCGTGCTTCTCGATCCTTTCAACCGCTGTTTGATAGGCTTGATCCCATGTCAGTCCATTCCAGCCCTTCTTGGCTTTGACAAGGGGCTCCGTAAGGGTATCCTCCTGATACTTGTGAAACGCATATCGGCCATCATCACAGATGAAGTAGCCGTTGGCCTTCTCATTCTCACGACTGATAATCCGATATATGCGGTTGTGAGCGGCATCTACTGTGATACTGCAGCCCGTCGCGCATTCTGTACAGGCGGAAGGCGTTTGTGACAAATGCCATACACGCGTCGAGTGGACATAGTCCTTCAGTAGCAGTGCCCCTACTGGACAAATATCCGCCACGTTGCCTGCCAGTGGATTGTCCAGCTGCTTCCCTTGGAAGAAGGCAATCTTGTTATGGTAGCCTCGGTTCTGTACGAATAGCTCCCCGGTCCCCACAATCTCACTGGTGAAACGGACACACCGGGTACACATGATACACCGGTTATGGTTGATCACCACCCCGCAACCCAGATCTTCATTCGCTCGTACCCGCTTCTCTTCGATGAACCGGCTATGAGCGTGACCATACTTGAAGGAATAGTCCTGCAGGAAGCATTCTCCCGCCTGATCGCAGACGGGACAATCCAGTGGATGATTAAGCAAAAGAAACTCGAGTACCAATTTGCGGGCTGCCACCACCTTCTCGGTTTGCGTACGGACCACCATGTCAAACCTGCCGTCAATCCTCTTCTCTGCTGGCAGCTCCGCAACAGGAGTGGAACAGGAGGTTTGCAGCTTGGGCATGCCCTCCACCTCCACCATGCACATGCGGCAGCTCCCCACGATGGACAGTGCGGGATGATAGCAGTAATGCGGAATATCCACCCCGGCCTTCAAGGCGGCGGCCAGCAGCATGGTCCCTCGGGGAACCTCCATCT
>CP070656.1:2258943-2274100 GCA_020355065.1 Fidelibacterota bacterium
GACGCATCTCCCGGGAGATCGCAGCTAAACCTTCAAGCGCCGGTATCCCGGATTCTGCCTCTTCACCATACTCTGCCAGGATTTCTTCATAGACCATCAGGGCAGCCGACTGCGACGATAACTTGGCGCGCAACAGCTCCGCGTATCGAAACAGACTAACAGGTGCCAGAGAATCATCGGGATAGACATCGGCCAATTCTCTATATAGGTCGCCTGCCAGCTGATAATTTTTTAGCTCGTTTTCGTATATACTAGCTTCGGCCAGCAATGCACTAGGTGCTAGCTCATGCGAGGGAAACTCCTCCCTGAAACGAGCATACCTCTGAGCACCAGTCTCATAGTCCTTCAAATCGTTGGTTGTCACCTCTGCTATAGCAAAGGTGATATCAGGCATAAATCGACTGTCCGGGTGCAGAGTTCGAATTTTCTGGTAGGTTAGAATCTCACCGTGATACTTCTCCTGCATGTGGTATGCCTGGCCAATCCAAACTAAAACTTCATCTGCCTGTAATAAGCCCGGAAACATGGACAGAAACTGCCGGGCTTCTCCAATAAACCAGGCTATCGCCGTGGAGTTCGATAGCTTCCGGATATGGTTGATATAATGAAAATATCTGTGAAATCCTTCTTCACCGACAACCATCGAATCTGGATTTAGTGCCACTTCTCGATATAGCCTCGCCAATTCTCCTTCCTCTTCCACCAATTCATCTAATTGGCTAATCGCATGCATTCCAGCTTCCGTATCAGGATATATGAAAAGTGTCTTTAGGTAGGTAAGTATGCCACGAACCGGTTCGTCCTGCTCAATATACGAAGCAGCTAGGAGATTGAGAGCATCCGCTGCATGTCCTTGCAGAGCGACCCGAGTGAGATACTCTCTGTACTCTTTTAACTTATAGTTGTACACTTCTGCCGTTTCATCGCGAGACTGGAATAGTTTCGCTAAACCCTCTGCTTCAAGCTGATAGTCCGCCACCTGCTGTAAGTAGCTGACCAGACTGACATCCACAGCGGAATCGATCTGTGTCCCACCACTTTGACTGATGAGAAGTGTCCGTAATCGCTCGTACATGCTCGCGGCACGCTCATCGCTGGAGGCAAGAGCTTGCTGCATGATGGCCAAGGTGTCCCGCAGGCCTGTAACAGTATCCAAATAGGCTCGCTGTAACCCACTTACCGTGCCCAGATGAGACTGGGTCCTTGCCAGTATGATCCTGAGCGAATCCCCGAGAGATAGCAGTTCCTCTTCACGCTGGAAACTTTGTGCGAGGGAATCACCGACCGCTTCCAATCGAGCCAAATTCTGTTCGCTCTCAAGCTTGGTCCGATCATATTGGATGAACAATCGAGACAGACTATCGGTTAATTGCTCAACCTGAGTATAAACGAGAGCTAGCGAGTCAGTCAGGCCTTCGCTCTGTTCTTCGAGCTGCCTCACTAGAAAATTTGCAGCCTCCAGCTGCTCATGTGTGATGAATAGGCTGTCCTGTAGCAATGAGATACGATGCTCGTAAACTTGTTCCAGAAGAGATGTATCAGATTGAGCAGTCGCTGTTCCCGTTGTATCCTGCGCAATGGACTTGATTCCAGGTAAAAGCATAATGCCTATAATGGCGCAGAACCGTGTTAAACCGTTATGTAGATTCCTGGACTTGAACTGAGGAGACATGAGATCAATTAACCAGTGCTCGATCATGGAGAAACCTGTTAAATCCATAAGCTTATAAACTACCTCTAATCGATGAGATTTATTAAGGAGTAAAGATACGAAAACGCCTGAGCGTTTGCCAGTCTTGAGCCACTCTGAATTCTTGGGCAATCGACCAAATAAATCCGAGACCTTGGCTGGTTCAACTTGTTTCTTACAGATCCATCCGGTCAACGCCTCTCTCTACTGACACAGGTCACAATCACATAAGCCGCGCAGATAATCAAATGCGAATATCCCGGTTGAATGACCATCTGCCCACTCCAGCTGGATCGCGTAGTGGCCGACTGGATAGATGCGAATGAGCTCATAACTCTTCGCGGGGGTCTCTCTAACCTCTATCTTAGATGGAACCCGGCCTAAGAGATCCGGCTCCCCTTGACAAGCTGCACAAGGACACCTGTCTCTTAGGAGTTGGAAGGATAAAAATGACTCGTGTCCATCCTCCCAGTTGATAGCAAGATGCTGACCAAATATCTGATAGCTACTTGGCTGCTCTCTTCGCATACGAATTAAATTAGTAATCCCAATCCACCTGGACAATCTTACAGCATATACCTATTGCGCTATGTATAGTATTGCTGTACATTTCTACATATATCCGTTATTATAACCCCTACGACAAGGATCATATGATTATTGGGTTAATCTTTCTGGCGGCATCCAGTGCATGCAATCAAGTAATCATTTCGGAGGTCATGTTTCATCCCCAGGATTCGTCCACCCCTGATGAATTTGTGGAGGTTGTCAACATCTCAGACACAACGGTTGATCTCTCCGGTTGGTTCATTGCTGATCTTTCCATCCAATACCCAGACTCCCTCTTAGGCGATCAGCTACTCCTGAAACCAGGTGGCTATGCCCTCGTCTTTGAGGCCGATTATGATACAGATGGTGGTACATATCATAGTCTTGTTCCAGTCAACACTCTTATTCTCTCCGTGGATGATTACTCACTCGGGAATGGTTTATCCAACCAAGGCGACAGCCTATTTCTTATCAACGCCATCGGAGATAGCGTAGATGCTGTTGGGTGGGATAAGGATCTTGAACCAGGCTACTCTCTCGAAAAAGTCATTCTGGACGATTGTATTTCCGCATCCAACTGGGTGCCAAGCCTGATAATCCATGGCAGCCCGGGCAAGGCCAACAGTGTAGCAGGTAGGGTGGTCGATCTAGCTATCCGATCCTTAACGTGGACGGACAGGAATCCTCCTTACAGCTTCAATATCACCGTTACCGTTGAGAACCTGGGCCTTGCAGCAGCAGCGGGAAACCTCCTGCTGAATGACTCGGTTGTGGCCGACATTCCATCCTTACTTGCAGGCGAAATGCAGGAAGTATCCTTCGAATGGAATGCACCTAACGATGTGTTCGGCCTATACTCCTTGACCGTTCATGCGGCCGTTCCCAATGATTATGACCTTTCTAACAATATCACCACAGCTGATATACCCATTCCATCACCCCGCATGGCCTTGGTTATTAACGAAATTATGTACACACCGTTCGCAGGGGAACCCGAGTGGATCGAACTGGTGAATACCACATCCAGTACGATCAACTTGGATGAATGGATCGTCAGTGACCAGACCTCGGACGGACTCCTATCTCAAAAATATTTACCCGGAGATAGCTACATAATCGGTACCGGTGATTCACTAAGTACGAGTGGCTGGCCCATAGCTATTTCGGTGATGCAGGTCCCCGGTTTTCCATCGCTCAACAATGCTGGTGACCAGGTTATTATTCTGGATCCTATCGGGACCATCATAGATGAAGTTGACTATAGCCACTTGCCCTTCACCACAACTGGCAGATCCCTGGAAAAGATCGATCCAACAGCTCCATCCCAGGAGTCCACCTCTTGGGTGGTATCCCCCAGCACCCAGGGACACACCGCCGGTAGACCGAATTCTGTACAGGTTACTGCGGAACGGACAGGCATATCCCTCGACCCCAATCCACTTCGTATCAATACCTCAGAGTCCATTCTAGTTGTCCAATATATCACCCCCTTCCCTGCGATCAACCTCCTCGTAGAGATCTACGATCTGGCTGGACGCAAGCTGGGCACTATTTTCAACGCGGGACCGGTACCCGGCACGGGGGCAGTTACCTGGGACGCGCGGACCTTGGACCAGGTACGCTACCGGACAGGGCAGTATGCGCTCGTATTCCGGGCTAAGGATACAAGTTCAAGGTCCAAATGGGAACGGATGGAACGCCTGATCTTGGTCAATTAGCGATTTCCACAAATATTGACCCAGCGCACAGCATATCATTTCCCTCAGGTTTAAGCTTGTTTTTAAGGTTCAATCTTGACTACAATTGCCCAAAGGAGACGATCCGGCAGGCTACTCAAGACTTGCAGACGCATTTTGCCCAGCCAACTCAACACAGGAAGCGACCAGGATTCCTCAAACAGAAGGAGCACAGGACCTTGAAGAATACCCTAAGAAAACTGCTTTTCATTCCTCTCAGCCTTGCATTGCTGACCCCAACTTTCGCCCAGGATCTGGCGAAAACGCTGGAAGCCCTAGTCTCGGAAAACGCAAAAAGCTACCTCGGCCCTGTGGTCACCGCCTTCGGTACCGGCGCAAATTCGGGAACCTTCCAGCGGGCTAAGCCTCACAAGATCCTCGGCTTTGATGTAACGTTTAACGTCACCCCAATCATGATTCCCGATAATGCCTTGGAGTTCGACTTTTTCATCCCATCTGACAATATCCCGGTGGATATACCTATCCCAGGCTATGGCACGGAAACAGTCACTCTGCCATTCGACGTCCTATACTCTTCGAAAACAGTCCCGACATTCTTCGGCAGTAATGAGGGGGTGGATATAGACGTTAATGAATCAGCCACACGAACCACCATCATTAGCTCTCTGACAACTTCCACAGGCCTGGATGCCACACAGATCGAATCCCTGGCAGGGACCGAGATCGATGATGCTATTGGTGATATCCCCCCGCTAGTCTCAGAAATAAAGGGGATTGATTTCCCAATGTTTGCTACAATCATGCCTCAGTTCTCGGTAGGATTGCCCCTGAACTTGGAAGTGACCTTCCGCGGTTTTAAAACCGAAGTCGAAGGCAATACCTTCCAACTCGGCGGCTTCGGTGGCAAAATAGGATTCAGTGAGTTCATTCCCCTGTTCCCCGTCGACCTAGCCGCCGGTTGGTATGCAACCAATCTCAACCTGGCCGATATAGTCAAAGGGAGCAATAGCATCATGACTCTCCAGGCCAGCAAGAGCATCCCAATTATCACCGTCTACGGCGGCTTCGGGATTGAATCAACCAACCTGGAAGTGAGTTACGATTATACCAATCCTGCAGACCAGTCCACAGATACGATTGAATTCAAGATGGAAGGAAAAAACAAGAGTCGCGTGATAGCCGGCTTACGCCTGAAGCTGGCAGTTATCACCCTTAACCTCGACGTCAACACAGGCGAATATACGGCCTACAACCTGGGAGTCGGCCTTACACTAAGGTAACTGCTCCTGTATACTGCATCTGCTTAAGAGGGGTACCGTTTGGTGCCCCTCTTGCTTTTCGATACCACTGCCTAAATCGTTACCGGAATCAGTTTCCCGCTGACTGGAATAGAGCAGTACATTCTATGCATGGCCCAGCACGATCCTTTCCCGCTTTTTCCGCCCATCCGACCTGAGTGGAAGGCCATTTCCAAATCGTGGGGGCACCCCTTTCACCCCATGTGCAGCTACATGGCCATGTTTCCGCCGCGCATACTCCATTACTTCATTCAGCGCTTCACCCGGCCTGGAGACCGGGTGCTGGATCCCTTCAGCGGACGGGGTACCACTCCCACCCAGGCCTGTGTCGAAGAACGCATCGGCATCGCCAATGACCTCAACCCGCTGGCCTACATGCTCTCGCGGGCCAAAGTAGACCCACCTGACATGCAAACCGCCCTTGACCGGCTGGCGGAATTGGAGCGGGATTTCCGTGAATGGGATGATGCTAATTCGAATAAACTTGATCCGGTTCACCCCGTCCGCATCGTCTTCGATCCCTTCACCCTCAGTCAGCTCTTGTACCTGCGGTCGGTTCTAACCGATAGCCGTGAGGATATCTTCATCAAGGCCACCATTCTCGGTATTCTTCATGGCAAATACCGCCGCAATGGGAACGATTCGATCTATCTCAGCGTCGACATGCCCAATACGTTCAGCATGAGTCCCGGCTATATTCAAAGATACGTGGCCGAAAATAGCCTGGAATACCTCCCCCTGGATGTATTTGAGAAGACCCGTCTTCGAATTGGACACCTGTACCGGAAGGGGAAACCAAACGTCTCGGGCAAAGCCTTCCAGCTCGACGCGAGGCAGCTCCACAAAGTCATCTCATCTGATTCCATACAATTGGTCGTGTCCTCTCCACCTTATCTGAAAGTTATCAAGTATGGCCTCTACAATTGGATTCGCTTGTGGTTCATGGATTTAGAACTGGAGGAAGTCGATGGCCACCTGGACGACGGTCACGATCTCCCGGCATACTTGGGATTTATGGTGGAGGTGATTCAGCAGTTGGAACGATTGCTTAAGCCCGGCGGTGTCGCCGCACTGGTCATTGGTGACGTAGCCCAAAAAGGGAATTCACCGCTGAATCTATCCGCCGCCGTCTGGCAAGCTGCGAAATCCAGGACGAATCTGACCCTTCTAGATATCGTGTCCGACGCCATTGCAGCCAGCTCCAAGGTTACCAAGATTTGGAATGAGACCCGCGGACGTGCTACGGCGGTCGACCGAATTCTGGTACTTTGCAAAGGGAAGAGCCCAACAGTGAATCACCCAACTGTAACCTGGTGATCCCTGAACAGGATGCAGTTGAATCGCGAAGCTATCATCCAACAATTTCCATGGCTCAAGGAGCTGGACCGTCCCATGATCATCTCCAACGATCTGGACGGACTTCTTGCCGCAGCTTTTCTTCACCACCACCTCGGCTGGCGCATCGCCGGCTACTATAATTGCACTACGCTGTGGCTAAGCCCAATCGCCCTGGAAGACAAAGCTGACCTCATCTGGATTGATTTGGATATCTGTCAACCAGCATATCCCGCCGTGGGACATCATATTCTAACTCTGACACACGAGACGCCTGAGCCACTGCGTCATATATGCAATCCGAACCTGCTAGCAGGCATAGGTGCCCATACGTTTTCCAGTAAGTATCCATTCTCAACAATTCTCTTTTTACTGTGGTTGCATGAAATTGATGTGCGGCGAAATCTATTGGCCCGACTCTTGATCCTGCACGCCGATTCCGTCTGGATCAACCTCCAGCACTATTATGAGAATGCCCATCAATGGCAGCAGCGACTGTCTGAATACAACTGGAAATGGCTCTTCAACCAAGTGGACACGGAGCAATTTGAATGTCGCATACAGGACCATCTCCTGCCCCGCTTAGAAAGACTAGGGGGAATGCAGTCCACAGGTGGCAACCTGAGTCGGCACCTTCGGCTGCAAGGCAGTCAGCTGCGCTTTAATCCTGATTGGGAAGAAGATATAGCCTTGGGACTTTGGGATCTGGTTGGTACATATCTTAAATGGTCTCCCCCAACCGCTCCCGGTATTGAACATCGGATTGAGGGGCGCCGTCAGACGGCTGCCCTGCCATCTGTGACCGATGAGAATTTTCCCGATAATTTGATACAAGATCGGATTTTTTCATACGCTATCACGAGCCGTGATCGCATTAACTTCACGCACCTTGATTGGTAGGCTGCGAATGGTATCACCTCCACGTCCACATCGCGTTCAAGATCCCATTGTGTATTCCCGTGGCGAATGGGTCCGTCAGAGTAAGGCGATCGTACCATTCATGGACAGTGGATTCTGGTTTGGTGATGGCCTGTTCGAAACCCTGCGGGTGGTAAACGGGAATATCTTCCGTCCGCATAAGCACCTGGCCCGAATGCGGGAAGGCATGAAAATCCTGCGGATCGAATTTCCTGTGCCCGACAACAAGGTGATCGAACTCATGCAGGAATTGGTCGCACGAAATGATCTGAAAAGTACTCTCATACGCCTGATGTGCACACGCGGTACCTTGGAAGGCGCTCCCTGGGACCATTCTGGGTCCAGCAATCTCTACATTGGAATCCGATATGCTCAACCGGAGCCAGCGTTCCCGGTTAAGATCAAGTTCGTCAACGAGGAAGATTATCCTCTAGGGCGCATGGTCCCTGCTATTAAATCCATGACCTATCTGCCGAACATGTTGGCCACCCGCGATGCCGTAGCTGAGGGTGCCTTCGAACCCGTCTTTGTCAACCGCGATGGACTAGTGACTGAAGGCGCAACGCGGAACATTTTTTTCATCCAGGACCACACCCTCCACACACCGGACACATCTCTGGGTATCCTGCCGGGAGTAACCCGTGATCTCATCACGGAATTGTCCAGCGAGATGGGTCTAACATTGGATATGTCTCCCATCCCGTTCACCCAGGTAAACACGATGGATGAGGCTTTTATCTCCGGCACTGGGATTGGGGCTTACCCGGTGACCTGGGAAGGTTATCCGGAATCCGATTATTCCACTACCCTTCGTATTCGTGAGAGGATACAGGCACAAGTACAGCTGGAAACAAGGGCAGGTTAATACCTGTTTGGTTGTGGCTCTCCTGACATACACCATACTCTTGCTTGCGCCTTCCCCGTGAGAACCTCCTTTTATACCAGTGATAGCTTTTGCACAAAGACCATCCTTCTCGCTTCTATCACAGACCACTTCACCCTATCAAGCTCTATTGGACCTGTTTGAGTATTGAATACTGGAAGCGAGATGTCTACTCCCATCAACCTTGACCACATCCGAGATGCCGCTGAGCGGATAACGCCTTATGCCCATCGCACTCCCGTTCTCACCTGTGCAGGTTTGGATGAAATGACCAACGGTCACTTGTTCTTCAAATGCGAGAATTTTCAGAAAGTAGGCGCTTTTAAGTTCCGGGGCGCCTGCAATGCCGTCTTCTCCCTGTCAGACGCACAGGCAGCAAAGGGAGTAGCGACTCACTCTTCAGGCAACCACGCCGCCGCCCTCGCCCTGGCCGCCAGGCTCAGAGGAATCTCCGCTTTCATTGTCATGCCTAAAACAGCACCTCCGGTTAAGATCGCTGCAGTGAAAGAGTACGATGGTCAGATTACGTTCAGTGAAGCCACTAAAGAATCCAGAGATGAGACACTCAAGGCAGTCGTTGATAAGACAGCTGCTCTATACATCCCCTCCTACGACGATCCCCGTATTATTGCCGGCCAGGGCACAGCAGCTTTGGAACTCGTGGAGGATATCCCGGATCTGGATATGGTTATCGCTCCCGTGGGCGGAGGGGGATTGCTCAGTGGAACGGCTCTGGCTGTAAAGGGACTGTCACCGGGTACTCAAGTAATCGGTGCCGAACCGGAGGGCGCCGATGATGCCTGGCGCTCCTTCCAGGCGGGGCATCTGGTAACCATCGATCATCCCCGCACTATCGCCGACGGCTTGCTGATGCCTTTAAGCCAACGCACCTTCGAGATCCTGCGCGAGAGCATCAAGGGAATCGTCCTGGTCAACGAGAAGGCTATCATCCGCGCCATGCGCCTCGTATGGGAGCGTATGAAGATCATTATCGAACCCTCTTCAGCGGTAGCTATTGCCCCACTACTGGAGGGTGATCTGGATACAAGGGGCCTGCGAGTGGGAGTCATCCTCTCCGGCGGAAATGTAGATCTGGAAAATCTGCCTTGGAATACAACCTGATCCTTTTCCAGTCCGACACCCAGGTTGCATCCCGGCAACTTCTCCTTGGGATTGCATTCATTCTGACCGGTCTTTAAACTATATTCGTACAGTGATTAGTAAGGTTCTGATCGCCAACCGCGGGGAGATTGCCGTTAGGATCATCCGCAGCTGCCGGGAGCTCAATATTCCGGCCGTGGCCATCTATTCAGAGGCAGATCGGACGGCACCCCATGTGCTGATGGCGGACGAGGCCACCTGTATCGGTCCCCCCCCGTCCATCGATTCGTATCTCAACGTGGACCATATTCTGGAAGCAGCCCGCTCCACGAAAGCGGACGCTATCCACCCAGGTTACGGCTTTCTTGCTGAGAACGCAGCTTTTGCCCAAGCAGTACTGGATGCTGGGATAACGTGGGTAGGTCCTGATCCCCAGACCTTGGAGCTCATGGGCGACAAGGTCTCCGCCCGGCGCCTGGCCCAGGAATCTGGTGCCCCGATTATCCCCGGCGGTGTCGAGCCCACCGCAGATATCAAGGCGGCAGAAGCCATCGCTTCTGAGGTAGGATACCCAATTCTCATAAAGGCCGCCGGGGGCGGGGGCGGCAAGGGGATGCGGATTGTGGTCAATCCCAACGAGCTGCCACCGGCCTTCAAGCGGGCTCGCTCAGAGTCGGCTAGCACGTTCGCCGACGAACGCGTGTACGTCGAAAAAGTCATCGAACAGCCTCACCACGTGGAAATCCAGGTGTTTGCCGACCGGGCCGGAAACGTAGTAAGTTTTGGCGAGCGGGAATGCTCAGTCCAACGACGCTACCAGAAAATCATCGAAGAAACCCCCTCCCCCTTTATCACCCCTGAAGTCAAGGAGGAGCTCTCCAAACTGGCCGTGATTATCGCTACCGCCTGCGGCTACACAGGCGCGGGCACCGTAGAATTCCTCGTCGATAAGAATCAGCGCTTTTACTTCCTCGAGATGAACACCCGTCTACAGGTGGAGCATCCGATAACCGAGATGGTGACCGGCTTTGACTTGGTAGCTGAGCAAATCCAGGTAGCGTCGGGCAAATCCCTCACCTTTGGCCAGGAGGATATCCGGCCGCGGGGTCACGCGTTGGAATGCCGTATCTACGCCGAAGACGGCTTCGACAACTTCACACCTTCAACCGGTAGGGTGCTTGAGTTGACTACGCCCGGCGGTGTTGGAATACGTTTGGATCACGGAATCCGCGAAGGTTTGGAGATCACGCCGCACTACGATCCAATCCTGGGCAAGCTCTGTACCTGGGGAAGAACACGCAGGGAAGCTATAAATCGTATGACTCGCGCTCTCGAAGAACTGCGCATCGTAGGTGTCCGGACGACCGTTCCCTTCTGCATGGCGGTTATGAGCCACCCTGTCTTCAAGCAGGGTGATTATTGCACCAGTTTTATAGCCGACTATGGGGATGACTTACAAACCTGGGCGGCGAATAATAAGGATTCCCTCGACGAGATTGCCGCCTTGGGTGCCGCATTATTTAGCACTGCCGAAAAATCTAAATCACCTGACAGACCCGATGCACGCCTATCAAACTCCGCTTGGCTGCGCATCGGTCGGGAAGAACAGATATCTCGATGATCCTCCAAGCAACCGTGGCCGACCGTGTTCTCCAACTGAACATCAGTGTGGACGACGGCAAACCCCGGGTTGAGATTGAGGGTCACCAACCTCAGCTGGATCTGGTGAAGCTATCGCCATATTCTTATTCGCTCCTGATTGACGGGCAGTCCCACCATCTTTCCATTCGACCCAGCCGTGATGGGTATATGGTGGATCTACGTCGACGGACTTACCACATCTGCTTACAGGACGAACTGGACCTGACCATCGAGAAAATGGGCCTCAAGGATGCTGGCCGTGATCGAAGCGGGCACGTGACTGCCCCTATACCAGGACTAATTACCGCTATCTCTGTCAGGAAAGGCGATAAGGTTGTTGCCGGCGATCAGCTTCTCGTCTTGGAAGCCATGAAAATGGAAAATGAGATCGCAGCGCCGATGTCGGGAACCATAGGTGCCTTACACATCGCCACCGGCGACACGGTCGAAAAAGGAGCTCGCCTCGTAGATATACACGTGCAGTAAAAAGCTACGAACGTTGAAATATCTGCACACACGCTAGCGTTTGGCTTTGGTTCTCTTCTTGCTCGTGGAAGTGCTCTTCTGGGGCTTGAGCAGGGGTGTTGTGAGTGACCACAGATAATAGCCGGACAGGACCGTTGTGAGCCCCAGCAATGACATGATCCGGATGAGCCAGTTGTTGAAGTTCTCGCGCCCACGGTAATCCATAATATGCATCATCCACAGGAAGTCATAGACTCGCCAGATGACACTCCTTCTGGCGGTCACTTGGCCAGTATGCATGCTGACATATATAGAGGAAGCCTTCCAGTTACCGAAGGTCACTTTCCATGCCGGAATCGGCCCCCGGTATTCTCCCCCGGGCGTCTCTACTCTGGCTACCGTCCTCACCGGAAAGTCCGGAGCAAAATCGGCCTCGGCAACAGCAGTGGCTGTTGAGCGGTCAATAGGTGACATCTTCTCGCCGGTAATGGCATTGTAGGTCTCAGCATGAAGATCATCCTGGATGAATCGGTAGACCGGGATATTCAGAAGCTTCCCTAGTTCGATCTCCTCCACCCGGACCAACTGGCTATTCCGGATCAGCGGAGGAATAGAGGCTAGGAAATTCTCGAATTTGAGATTATGTGGTTCTTTGATCGCAATATCCCACTCACTCCGCACGTGAGTGATATGGACCCAGGAAAAATAGAGACCTCCCACGGACCACAGGAATAGCTGCAGGCCGACAATCGGTCCCAAGCGACGATGCCAGCGGCGGATGAATTTCTGTCTGGATCGACGAGACACGTCATGGCTCCTTATTGTTGTATTAGCCGGGTTGACCACAAAACGGTCGTTGGAAATTATGACATGTCTACGCGTTTGGACACTTTGATCCCAAAATTCATAGACCCGCCGAGAATCGTCATTCCGAGAGCATTGTCCTCTGTTGCCGGAATCTGACCATCAACATTATTCAATCCGTCATGATATGGAGGGGATGGGAATCTTGGATCAGCCCGGGGAATTTAGATCCATAATCCATGACTCCCGGACCAACCTGCTTGCTGCTGATAGAAGGATATGAGAGGCAATCATGACCGCCGTAGCCAGGCGGACGATTCGTTATGGCATCCTTCCTGGGATTGATGGACTGGATCGCGCAGAAAACGCGGCTTCGCAGCCAGCCGAATCAATTACTAGCCGCGAAGCCCAACTAGAACACTCTGTGGTGATTAACTTTCCTCCTCTTCACCACCTTTCTTTCGCTCGACATAGCCAATTAACAGGAAAGCAAGTCCCATTGCCAGCGGCAGGAAACCCCAGGCTGTCGCTTCCATTTGGTATGTTGAGAACCACATCGCCAAAGTAAAGGCAATGCCAATGAAGGTCCAGATAATCCCCAGCCGCAAGTAGTCCCTCTTGACCGGAGGAGGAAAAGGGACTTCAATTCCTTTCTCGATAGCTGCCAGGATCTCCTTGCTCTGGACCTGGCGCTTCCTATGGTTATAATACAGCACGAGGAAGATGATCACGGCCCCGCCGATGATCGGGACTATTATTGCGACGATTGGAACCCAAATTTCAGGCATGGAATCACTCCTTTCTTTTTCCCTTAGACCGTCCGGTTCCCCCCATTGTTGCACTTGTTACAAATCTTACCTATGTTTGACGCAACAAACCATGATTCATTATCGTCATACTGGGTGATGGATTCTCTATCAGACATAGAGATTATCGAGCAGTTCCAGGCCGGGAATTATGGCGAAGCGTTTCGGAATCTGGTCGAAATCCATGGGAAAACGGTGTATAACATCGCGCTGTTTACACTCAACGACGAAGTCTTGGCTGAAGATGCCACTCAGGATGCTTTTATCAAGATCTATCGGAACCTGGGAAAGTTCAAGGGCCAAGCCAAACTCTCAACCTGGATGTACCGCATCGTGAAGAACGTATGTTACGACTACCTGAAAAAGCGCCGTCCGATAGCGCTGGCGGACATGGAAATAGAGATGGATCCGGCCTCAGATGAAGGCAGCCCTGAGGAGGTGGCTATGTCAAGCTGGCAGCACGAGGAGCTGCGTAACGCTATTCAGCAACTGCCGGCGAAGCAGCGTATTGCCATTACCCTTTACTACTTTCAGGATAAATCTTACGAGGAAACAGCAGCCATTATGGGCCAACCGTTAAATACGGTCAAGTCTTATTTACATCGAGCCAAGGCGACTTTGGCTAAATCATTGGATTTTGCACTAGGAGAGGTCTATGAGCCAGCCACTGTATGACGACGAATTTGAACAGCTTTTCAGCCGCGCACAGGTGGATTTGCCACCACACCTCAAAGCTCGACTGATGACCATTCCACATTTGATGCCTCAGCCCACATTCTGGGATTTGCGCTGGATCGTTCCGGTAGCCAGTTTGACACCGGCCATCTTCTGGCTATTGATCACGAAGCTGCTGCCTTTGATGGGAATAGTCACCGGTGGATTTGTATCCTGGGCTAAGGATCTGGTCTTACCTGTCTTGCCGGCACTGTCAATGCCGGTGATCGGAATCTGTGTCAGTATTTTCTTGGCCTCCATCAGCTTCGGAATATGGATTTATTGGAACTCTGAAAGCCGGATCACCCTGGTATACGGCAGGTATTTAACCGGCCGCTTATAGGGTTTATTGACGTTCTCTACTTCCCTTCCAGCAGCTCAATCAATGCTTCCTGGGCTGCCGGAGTTCCCAAGCGGCTGAGCGTAGAAACTGCCTCGGTACGAACTTTCACGTGAACATCATTCCTGGCAACATCCAGTAGAATAGGAACGATCTCATCACTGTCGACGCGGATCAATGCGATCACCGCAGCTCGACGTTCATCAGGATTCTCTGATGATTTGAGTATCGATGTCAACGGCTTAATGACAGCGGAAGAACTGAAACGGCCCAATGTAGAGATAGCCACCTCACGTACCTTAGGATCAGGATCTTTAATAGCAATTTCTTGGAGCTCATCAATAACTGAGGGAAAATCATAGAATCTCAATTCAAAGACGATCTTCTTCCGCATCTCAGCATCTTTCATCTCATGATATAGCTTCAGAACAGCCTCGAGGGATTGCTCATCACGGATCCTGCGCAGTACGAAAAGGGTATGGATCATGACTTCATTTTCATAATCCTGCTTCAATTCATCAACGATCGGACCGTATTGCTCGCGGTTCTTGCGATTCTTTTCCACCAGGCGCTGGCCGACCTTGAAGAGATTGGCCTTGGCGTCGTCCGTCCACTGGCTGCCCTCGAATTCCTGAATGAACGCGTAATAGGCCTCAAACACTTCAGTGTCGGGATAATTGAGCCGCTCCATGGCATAGCAAATCCAGAAGCGCGCGTCGTCCGTATAGCTGTTGCTGCCATACTGCGATAGGAACGCTTCCAAGGTGGTAAGCGCTTCGGACCAGGCTTCACCCAGAATGAGCGCATAGGCAGATTTATACGCCTCGACGATCTGCTGCCGTTCCTCGTTCCGCATGCGTACATACCTTTGTCCACGCTGCATGCCTGCCCGGCGGGCTTGCTCCTCCTCCCGGCG
>CP070656.1:2274200-2285969 GCA_020355065.1 Fidelibacterota bacterium
GGTCTGGAAGCAGTGCGGGCACGCGGTAATGATTCGATTGAAACGGTACTTTGCCAGAGTAGCCATGTTCTGTTGGGCCAGGGTTTCATACAGGTATTCCTCACCCATCCTCCGCGCCGAGTCCCCCGTGCAGTTCTCTTCCTCGCCCAGTACGGCGTAATCCGCCCCGGCGGCCTGGAAAATGGTCACCATAGCCTTGCTGACTTCCTGGTTGCGGGGATCATAGGCCCCGGCACAGCCTACCCAGTAGAGCACGTCGGCCGTTTGCTTGTCTGCCATCAGGGGTACATCCAGACCGGCATCCGTTGCCCATTTGATACGGTTGGAACGGGGAAAGCCCCAGGGATTGCCCTGCTGGCCGGTCTTCTCCAGCGGACCAGTGGCATCCTGGGGTGGTTGACCCTCGGATAACACCAGGAAGCGCCGCATATCGATGATGGTGGGGATGTGGTCGATGAAGACCGGGCAGACCTCCATACAGGCTCGGCAGGTGGTACATGACCACAGCTCCAGGGGAGCAATACATTCCCCGATCAGACCTGCGGAGGCTCTCCCCAGGATGGTTTGACCGTAAAGGGTCCGCCTCAGGTCCTGGATGATCTTCATGGGGGACAGGGGCTTGTCTGTATTGAAGGCCGGGCATACCGAGGTACAGCGGGCACACTCGGTACACGCCTCGGCATCCAGCAGCTGCTTCCAGGTGAAATCCTCCACCTTCTCGGCTCCCAGTACCAATCCCTCGGCGTCCAGATCGGGACTCTCCATCAGGGCGGCAATGTTCATGGGACGCAGCTCACCTCGCGCGGGAATACGGGTCAGAGCAACGTTGGCAATGCCGATCAGCGTATGGAACAACTTGGTCTGCGGGAATACCGCGATCAGTACCAGGGCCAGACCGGCGTGGGTCCACCACAGCCAGGGCTGCCATGCTCTCCAGGTCTCCGCGGATACCAGGAAGGTCAGTGGGTATGCTATGAAAGAGGCCTCCGCCGTGGGCGGTCGCTCCATCACCAGTCGGGCTGCTTCCGACAGGAATCCGCCCACCCCCAGCAGCAATAGAATGATGAGAATGCCCGTGTCACCGAACAGATTGCCGCGCCCGTCCAAACTGTTCTGGGGAAGGGGAACGGGCTTGATTCGCGTATGCCGTCGTACCAGTGCCAGTATAATGCCGACAATCAGCAGGAGCCCGCCGATCTCATTCAACACTGCAAACCAGGTCGTGTCCTTGTGCGGTAGGAACTCCACAAACAGGCCTCGTTCCACCAGGAAGTCCACGGTCGTGGCGAAGAAGAGCTCGATGAATCCCCATCCCAGGCAGAAGTGCATCACCGCGGCGTAGCCAAACTGCCGTGATGTGACCTTGCGCTGGGCAATGCCGTAGTATACCGCATTACGGACGATTGCCCATATCCGCAGGGGCTTCTCCGTGGGCCGGCCGATCCGGGCCGCGAAGGCGCGTCGCGCATTGTAAAGAAAGTAGAAGACGGCGATACCCGCGAATATGTAGAAGACCTTCGGGATGTGCACAGCGACGGTTTCGGTCATGAGGGATTAATCTCTACTATGTTGATGTTCGATGGCTCGACCGCGTACTGCCGCTGGGTATGTTGAGCGATCGGATACGCTGCTCGGCTAATCCGCGTTGCGTTCCTCCAACGCCTTTTGTAGCCGGGGCACGATCTCCAGCAGATCAGCAACAATCCCGTAATCGGCCACCTCGAAGATGGGAGCATTGACGTCTTTATTGACGGCCACGATACAGTCGGAGTTTTTCATCCCGACCTGATGCTGGATGGCACCGGAGACGCCGAGCGCTAGGTAGAGTCGCGGGGATACGGTCTGCCCTGAGGAGCCCACCTGGTGCTCGTGGGGTAACCAGCCATAATCGACTACGGGTCGTGACGAACCCAATTCCGACTGCAGTGTTTTTGCCAGCTCCTTGATCATGGTGAGGTTCTCTTCGTCGCCAACACCGCGCCCGACCGCAATGATACGCTCGGCCCGGCTCAGATCCACAGCTCCCTTGGCCTCCTGGAAACGGTCTCCGGGCCGCACCCGCGCTGGCACAGCGGACAGTCTGACCTCCATGGTGCGTTGGGATGGTGAACCGCTGCCCAGCTCATCTGCTCGATAGGCTCCGGATTGGAAGGATACAATCACCAGACCCTCACTGGACTCCACCTTGGCGCTGATCTTGCCCTGGAAAACCTGGCGTATCCACGTTAGCCCGCCGTCGTGTTCGTAACCGACGCAGTCGCTCACGAGAGGGCGTTCTACCCTACAGGCAAGACGCGGGAGCCAGTCCCGGGCCTGATACGTATGACTGGAAATGAGCAGGTGGGGGATCTCCGCTTTCAACACGGCCTCCATGGCCGCCACAAAGTATTCCGAGGAATAGGTCGTCAGCTCCGGGGCTTGAACCAGGAGCACCTCATCCAGCTGGATGTTGGCCAGCTCAGCCGGCCCCGATTCCAGGCCAAAGACCACCGCAGTTAATGTGTGATCCAAAGTGGTAGCCAGCTCTTGCGCGCCCCGCAAGGCCTCCAGCGATGTCCGCGCGACCTTGCCCTCCTGATGTTGGATGAATGTAAGCAGCTTGCCCATGTTTACAGCACCTTGGCTTCGTTGGCCAGCTTCTCCACCAGCTGGGATACCATCTCATCCGGACTGCCTTCCAGAAAAACGGTATCCTTGGTCTTGGGGGGGATGTAGAGCTGGGCTATAGATTGATCCGGAGTCAGATCGTCGGCGCCCATACCCAGATCAGCCGCTGTGACCTGCTTGATCTCCTTGCTTTTCATGGCCATGATGCCGCGGAGAGATGCGTACCTGGGTTTGTTTATCCCGGACTGAATGGTGAGCAGCGCTGGGAGATCCACCTCGATATGCTGATACCAGCCGCCCTCCTGTTCCTGTTTTACCTTCAGGCGCCCGTCCAGAACCTCGGTGGCTACGACCAGCGTAACGTGGGGCAGATCCAACTCTTCAGCCAGGATGGGCCCCAGTTGGGCGTCACCGGTATCGTCCGCCTGAAGGCCCAGGAGGATCAGGTCGAACTGTTCAGCTCCCAGAGCCTTTGCAAGCACCTTGGCGGCCCCTTGGCTGTCCAACCGGTCGAAGGCCTCATCTTGGAGAAACATGGCCCGGTCGGCCCCTTTCGCCAATGCGTCCTTGAGAACCTGCCCGGATCGTTCGGGCCCCAAGGTGCATACAACGACCTCGCCGCCCAGGGACTCCTTCAGGAGCAAGGCCTCCTCCAGAGCATACGTGTCGCTCTCGTTGGCAGTGAAGACCAGATTATCCTCTATGATCCAGGTCTGGTCGGCATTGATCTTCAGCACCGATTCCTGGTCCGGAACTTGTTTGATCAAAACACAAATTCGCATGCGTATCCTCTCTGATCTATCCCAATGCTCGCGCGGTTAGTGGAATCAACGACGGACATGAATAGATAGGCTCAGCGGTAATCTGATGCCCGATCAGGTATCCTTTGCCTGTTGACGGAAAAAAGTCTCGTCGTCACACGTATTGAAAGGGATCGTCCTGAACCGCCATGCGGATGGAACTCCCTGTTATACTCAGACCTATGAAATTGAACTCTTGGCTGCCCGTGGGGATCTCTAAGATCGAAACCTGTACCTTCTCGTTGCCATTAACGGGTACCAGGAGAATGGATAGTTGACGGTTGCCCGGACTTACATCGATCCCAAAGGTAGCCAGCGGCCGTACCTTGGAATCTGCATGAGAAAGATAGCCTTCGAATTGGACCTTATTGTTCAGTGCCACCGAAATCCAATGCCGCTCGAATCCTTCCTGCAGATGGACTTCCGCGCTCCAGGGCTTTGCATGATGACCGGGATCAACCATTTGGCTGCAGCCCATGATCAACAGGCCAGGTATAAATCCTGTGAACAAGGATTTCATTCTCATCATCACGGTCGCCCTCCACTGATTGTGACTTGGGCGGCTATCTTCCCCGCTTCGGATCATGAAGGTGCTTGTAACTTAGAATGCCCCCCATCAAAATTCAAGGTCTACACCTCTGTTTGCTTTTTGCCAACAAGCCAAAAGAGTCGGATTATTAACCCTCTGCTTTGTAAAATAGCATCTCTGTGAAAGGAGGGCGAGTGACGATTAGGCCCAGCTTATGGGCATTCCTTCTCTTAGCTGCGGGCTCATTACTCCAGGCAGGCAGTCCGAAGCTGTCCTCTAAAATGCTTGCCAACGGACTACAGGTGATCGTGGTTGAGCATCATGCCATTCCCCTGGCTACGATTAGCTTGGTTGTTAAAAACGGCTCATTTACCGAAACTCGGTCGGAGAATGGACTGACACACCTCCATACACATCTGCTTTTTACGGCCAACCAGGCTTATCCGGCACACACCGCCTACCTGGATCGGATCAGGGAACTGGGCGCCGTCACGAGTGAGCACTGCCGTGATGAAGGGGTGGTCTTCAGTGCGTCTCTCCCAGCCGACTCCCTGAAATCGGGATTGCATTTCATGGCTCACTCGGTTCAGTATCCCATATTCACAGGTGATCAGCTTGCGCTGGAGAAGCGGGCTGTTCTGGACGAGCTGCGTCGCAAAACCGCTGGTCCTGATCACCACCTGGCCGTGGCGTGTCGTTCCAAATTGTGGGGTCAGAACGATAGTCGGAAGAACTACCTCGGAGATCCCCGGATCATCGAATCCGCCACCCTGGAACAGATTCGGCTGATCCAGGAACGCTACGTGATCCCCAATAATGCCGCCCTGTTGGTGGCTGGGCATGTGCACCGCCGTGAAGTGTTCAAACTGGCAAAGGAACTCTTTGGTGACTGGAAATCCGGCCCCGATCCCGCAGCCACCAATCCTATTCCCCCGCCAGTCCCTCTGGAGTCCAATCAAGACACCGTCGTGGTCCAACCGGTGAATAGCGCTGAGATTATCGTGGCGTGGCACGGGCCCAGCGTGGGAGTGAATGTTGAAGCAACCTTGGCTGCGGATATCTTCTCACTCATCCTGAACCAGAAAACGTCCGAATTCCAGAAAAACCTGGTCGAGTCCGGTTTGGCTCTGAGTACTCATCAGGTCCATTGCACTCGCAGGTACGTGGGACCGATCGTGATCAGCGTGACGTGTCAGCCACGGAAGGTCAGCGAAGTATACCAGGCCTTGGAATCTGAGATTGAGAAGTTCGCTGAACCGGATTACTTCACGGACGAACAGTTAGCCACCGCCAAGACTCTGTTGGAAGTTGAGGCTCTGTACCGAGGTGACAAGGCCTCACAATACGTGGAGGAAATCGGTTTATGGTGGGCTGTGGCAGGACTGGATTATTACCGCGACTATCTGGACAACCTGCAAGCTGTGACACGTGATGATGTCCTGGATTATATCCGGAAGTTCCTGATCGGTAAGCCGCATGTCACCGTGGTGATGGTAAACCGCGAGACCCGGCGGAATCTGAGGGTGGTGGGTGGGAGGCTGGTACCGTGAGCGGACGCGTCATCAGGATAGGCGTTCTCACGGCCGTGATGCTGGGAATTATGGCCTGTTCTCGACCAGAAGCTGTGGAGACCACGGGCTTTATCGTGGATGGTCTGCAGGTTATTTTCAAGGACACGCCCGGCAATCCGGTTGTTATGGGGGGATTTTACTTGAGAGGTGGCGCTAACTATATGGGAGAGCAGCTGGCCGGAACTGAACGATTCCTCTTTGAAACCGCCACCCGGGGAACGAAAACCCGCGCCAAGAATGAGCTCAATGGCCGCTTGGAGTCCGTGGGCATCCGTTTCCAGATAGCGTCCGGTTACGATTTTACCGGGCTCATTCTCCGATGCCCCAACAACCATTTCGATCCGTCTTGGAATCTGTTCACCGATGTGATTTTGAATCCCCGCTTTGATCCCGATGATCTGAATGTTGTGCGACAGAAAATGATAGCTGACATAGAGTCGGAGCGTGATCAACCTGAACGCCATGTCTTCCGGGTAGCCAACGACCTCTTTTATGATGAACATCCGTATGAGGGGAGTGTGCTTGGTCCTGCCTCGAAGTCGGCCGGTATGTCACGTAACGATCTGCTTCAGTACCACCGCAGCGACGTGACCAAGAATCGAGCACTGTTGGTTATTGTGGGGGATCTGGACCTTCAGGACGTCACCAGCAAGGCCCGCGATCTGGCACGCTACCTCCCGCTGGGACCTGAGCTGCGCCTGCCCACCCTGGCCTTCGATCCCGGCAAATCTGATCTAAGGGTGGTTGAACGGAGGCTGCCCACGAATTATATCATGGGCCTTGTTGCGGCTCCGCGCCCCGGACACCCGGATTATCCGGCCTTTACGGTAGCCCTGCGAATCTTGAGTGATCGGCTGGGCCTCGAGGTACACACCAGAACTGGACTGGCAACCCATTACGGAGCTGGCTTCGACCACCGGATTGCCAACCTGGGGTACCTGCATGTGGCCACCGCCAAACCGGATGGCGCTGTCATGGCTATCTTCCGCACCGTGGATCAGATGACCATTGAACCTGTCCCGGAAAAGCAACTCCGGAACGCCCTCACTACTTCGATAACCCGCTATTTACTGGAGAATGAATCTACCCAGGATCAGCTGAACCAACTGGCCATGTGGGAGATAGTGGGGGAGGGATGGGAGCGGGCGGATCAATATCTACCTGAAATCCGGGCCCTGCGGCCGACGGACATTCAGAGTGTTGCGCGTAAATACCTGCGAAATTTCCACTTCGGCGTGGTGGGTAATCCGCGGCGGATTAGCCGGGAGCTGTTTACCAGCCGGTAGATTGTTATAGCTCCTGGTCACACTGAGTCTTGTCCTGAGCGGTGTCGAGGGATTGTCGAAGTGTGATAAAGAACGGTCTCAACGGATAATCCCCCGTATAAGGTGCGTAGGGTGGTAGGTCGACTACTGTGTACGCAGGGTGATCCAGGGCTCCCCCTCGCCCGTGATCTCACCGATGACCGCCGCAGTCGGTGTGCCCTTTTTCATCAACTTGGCCACCAGCTTGTCCAAGTTCTCGGGCTGTACCGCGATGAGCAGTCCCCCCGATGTCTGAGCATCGGCGGCGATAAGCCGGTCGATTTCGGAGATATTGCCCTCAAGGGTGAGAACCTTTTCCGCATGAGCCAGATTGCGCTTGGTACCCCCAGGGATCGCTCCTTGGGTGGCCAGCTCATGCACACCGGGGAGGATGGGAAGGGCGGTCAGGTCCACGGCGGCCTGCACCTTGCTGGCAGTGATCATCTCCAGGAGATGTCCTAACAGCCCGAAGCCCGTCACGTCAGTCATGGCGCTGACGCCCACGTCCCGGGCTGCCTCGGCCGCCCCACGGTTCAGGGTGGTCATGGTCTCCGTAGCAATTGCTACCAGGTCATCGGGAGCAATGCCACGCTTGAGGGCCGTGGCGATAATGCCTGTTCCCAATGGCTTGGTCAGCACCAGCCGGTCACCAACCTGGGCGGTGTCGTTGCGGATGAGCTGCTCCTCCTCCACCTCGCCGGTCACCACCAGGCCGTACTTGGGCTCCTTGTCATCGATGGTATGCCCACCCAAGATGTGGATGCCTGCTTCGTGGGCCTTATCCATGCCTCCTTCCAGAATCTTTCCCAGTGTCTCTAGGGGCAGCTCATTCCGGGGAAATCCGACGATGTTAAGCGCGAATAGGGGTCGGGCACCCATGGCATAGATGTCCGAAAGGGCATTGGCCGCCGCGATCTGCCCGAACTGGTAGGGATCGTCCACAATGGGTGTGAAAAAATCCACACTCTGGATGATCAGGCGGCCGTCCTCCAGACGGAATACGGCGGCGTCGTCGGCCGTATCGAATCCGACGAGAATGCGGTCATCGGCGGGCAGCCGCGGTAATCGGCCCAGAACCTGGGCTAGGTCCTCAGGACCCAGCTTGCAGGCTCAACCGGAACCGTGACTGAGCTGTGTCAGGCGTTTATGCATCGCGCGTGAATTTAGCTACAGGCTGAGCTGGGGACAGCGGTTTTTACCACCATCGCACGTCTTGGAAGTGTCGCTGAAGTGACGGGAGCCACATAACCCGATTCTCCGAGTGAAATTGACCCGAAAATCATACCGCTTATCTGGGTTATATAGGTAACTTTAATATTACCACGAGCGGGGTCCAGGGTGGACACGTCGAGAATGTTTGTCATGATGAAGAAATTGAGTGCATCGAAGATTTGTCTATGAGTGATTCGGAACAAAATCCCAAGAAATCGATCGAGGAAATCGACCAGGTCACAATTCGCTTTGCCGGGGATTCCGGTGACGGCATGCAGTTGACCGGCAGCCAGTTCACCGAAACGACCGGTATCGTTGGTAACGATCTGGCCACTCTGCCCGATTATCCGGCTGAGATCCGGGCCCCTGCGGGCTCCCTGGCCGGAGTCAGCTCCTACCAGATTCAGTTCGGTCGCGAAGATATCCAGACACCCGGCGATCAACCGGACGTACTGGTCGTGATGAATCCCGCCGCCCTGAAAGTCAACCTCCCCGAACTGCGCACCCACGGCATCATCATCGCCAACACGGCCACCTTTAATAAGCGCAACCTGGAACTGGCCGGATTCGAGGCCAACCCGCTTGATGACGACAGCTTGAATGAGTACAAGCTGGTCAGTATTGACATGACTATGCTGGTGGAGAAGGCTCTGGAGGATCTGGGACTGCCGAGTAAAGTCATGGCCCGCTCCACCAATATGTTCGCCCTGGGGCTGCTCTATTGGCTGTACGACCGTCCTATGGAGAACACCTTTACCTTCATCGAGTCCAAGTTCAAATCCCGCCCCGAGATCGTGGAAGCCAACAAGCGGGCCCTCCAGGCCGGGTATAACTACGGACGCACCACCCGGCTGATATCCACCAGCTACACTGTGACGAAAGCCACCCTGCCGGCGGGCACGTACCGGAATATCATGGGCAATCACGCCATCGCACTGGGGCTGGTCGCGGCAGGACAGAAAAGCGGCTTGCGCCTGGTCTATGCCGGCTACCCGATTACGCCCGCCAGTGATATCCTGCACATGGTGTCCAATTACAAGAACTTCGGCGTGATCACCTTCCAGGCGGAGGATGAAATTGCCGCCGTGACCTCGGCCATCGGTGCCTCCTTCGCCGGAGCACTGGCGGTCACCGGTACCAGTGGACCGGGTATGGCCTTGAAAACCGAAGCAATCGGCCTGGCCGTCTCTGCGGAGCTCCCCCTCGTGCTCATTAATGTTCAGCGGGGCGGTCCCAGCACGGGGTTGCCCACCAAAACCGAGCAGGCCGATCTGTTCCAGGCTATGTATGGCCGGAATAGTGAAACCCCGGTTGTCGTGCTGGCGGCGGCCACTCCGGTGGACTGCTTCAATATGGCCTATGAAGCGTGCCGCATCGCCATCGAGCATATGATTCCCGTAATCCTGCTCTCAGACAGCTATCTGGGGAACGGCTCCGAACCCTGGCTGCTGCCCAGTATGGACGACCTCCCGAACATCGAGAATCGGAAGGTGTCCAGCTCCAATGGTGAATTTCACCCCTTCGCCATAACCGATCCCAGCACCATGGCCCGTCCCTGGGCGGTGCCGGGCACACCGGGACTGGAGCATCGAATTGGCGGCCTGGAGAAGGATGCCCTGACCGGCAGCGTGAGCTACGAAGCCGAAAATCACGAGCACATGGTTCACCGCCGGCAGCAAAAGGTGGAAGTGATCGCGGACCGTATACCTCCGCTATCTGTCTTCGGCGACGATAAGGGCGAGCTCCTGGTACTGGGCTGGGGATCAACCTTTGGACCCATTCGCTCCGCCGTAACACGCCTACGTTCCAAGGGGCATGCCGTGTCTCACGCACATCTGAACTACCTGAATCCATTTCCGAAAAACCTGGGCGATGTACTTGTCAAATTCCCCCGGGTGCTGATCCCGGAACTCAACATGGGACAACTGTCACGCCTCATTCGGGCGGAGTATCTGATTAACACACTGTCCTACAACAAGATACAGGGCAAGCCATTTACCGCCAGCGAGATTGAAGCTCAAGTGCTCGACATTTTGAAGGAGACCCGCGATGCCGGATAGTGGTGCTTCCGAAGCGATGCAGGCGCTGAGCCGTAAAGATTTCACATCGGATCAAACGGTCCGGTGGTGTCCCGGCTGCGGCGATTATTCCATCCTGGCCCAGGTGCAGAAAACGTTCCCCGAGCTGGGCCGTAATAAGGAGGAGTTCGTTTTCGTATCGGGAATCGGCTGCTCCAGCCGCTTCCCCTACTACATGAACACCTATGGCTTCCATACTATCCACGGCCGCGCCACCGCCGTGGCCACCGGTCTGAAACTGGCCAATCCCGACCTGAGTGTCTGGGTCGTGACCGGTGACGGTGATGGTCTGAGCATCGGAGGGAACCACCTGATTCATCTCCTGCGACGCAACCTGGATATCAACCTGCTCCTGTTCAATAATCGGATCTACGGACTCACGAAGGGACAGTATTCACCCACCTCTGAATTCGGTAAGGTGACCAAGAGCACCCCTCAAGGCTCCATCGACTGGCCGTTCAATCCGCCCTCGCTGGCCTTGGGGGCCGCAGCGACGTTTATTGCACGCAGCGTGGATGTGGAAGGCAAACATCTCCAGGAAATGATCAAGGCAGCCTATAGGCATCACGGCACCTCGTTCCTGGAAATCTATCAGAACTGCCTGATCTTCAATGACAACGCCTTCGCAAGCATCACCGGGAAGGATGACAAAGAGGATCACCAGTTGATCCTCGAACACGGGCAACCTCTGCTCTTCGGAAAGGATAAGTCCAAGGGCATCGCCATGGATGGCCCCCGACCGGTGGTCATTGACCTGGCCGATGGAAAACATTCGGTCAATGATGTCCTCGTCCATGATAAGACCGACCGCATGATTGCCCTGATCCTCAGTGAGATGACCTACCGCCCGGAATTTCCTACACCCCTTGGAATTTTTTATGAAATCGAGATCAAGACGTATGAAGATCTGATCTATGAGCAGATCGAGCGTGCCGTTGAGAAGTCCGGCCTGGGGGATATGCAGGCCATCCTTCACGCCGGCCATACCTGGGAGATTAAGTAAGTCAGTTCAAGGAGCTAAGACATGTACGACAGTCTTGATGATGAACTTCAACAGATGGAAGAGCGGGAACACGGCGCTCCTGCCCTGGTCGCGGCCGTCCACTTGGATGATCCCATCAGCAGCCTCGATCTGCAACCCTTATGCGTCGTGGAACCGCAGACCACCATGCAGGAGGCCATCGCCTCCCTGGATAGGAACAACGTCGGCTGCTTGCTGGTAAGGGAAGGTGACCGGCTGGTGGGTATCTTCACGGAGCGTGATATCATTCGCCGGGTGGCAGGCAAAGGGTTGGACCATGAAAAGATCACCGTCGGTGAACACATGACCCCGGATCCCGACACGCTTCAAATGGACGATCCCATCGCCTTCGCACTGAACCGGATGGTTGAACACGGCTACCGCCATGTTCCCATTGTAGATGACCAAAAACGTCCCCTGGGATTCGTGTCCATTCGCGATATCGTGAACCATCTGGCTACCTATTATAAAAAGGAAATCATGAACTTACCCCCGCGCCCTGTGCGCAAGGGCGACCATCGGGAAGGCGGCTGATCCCCAACTACAATCTTCCGCCAAAGACGTTGCGCTATCACTATATAATAAGAAGGATCGATTAAAATGGGAACTCGTGTTGAACGTGATTCAATGGGCGAGATGCTCGTCCC
>CP070656.1:2286069-2299108 GCA_020355065.1 Fidelibacterota bacterium
AAGGGGAATGGGACCAGTAAAGGGAGCCAGTACATAATCCGGCGAACTGACATACGCAAAAATCTCTCCGGTCCTGGGCTCCATGGCGATACATACTCCCCGGTAATCCTCCATGACTCGTTCCGCAAGAGCCTGCATATCGATATCCAGGGTTAACTGAAGATCATGACCGGGGACGGGGTGCCTGGTAGGTTTATGTGGAACTTCACCAAGGTCACGCAACATGTAGTCTACGAGATGATAGCGGTAGCCGTCCTCACCTCGCAGTATCTGTTCATACTGTTTTTCCAGGCCTGCCGAGCCGACCACATCGCCCATGAAGTACCCGTCTCTCCGGTACTCCTCGATATCGTCTTCGGATATATTTCGTAAATACCCGATAATATGGGTTGCCCTAGCCCGTGAAGGATAGTGCCGTATGGCATGGTCAATAAAAAATATACCCGGAAATTCCAGTCGGTGTTCCTCAATATAGGACCTTTGGGTGAAGCTCACTTCCTCAACGAGAGTAACCGGTTGAAATTGCAGATAAGGCCCACTGGCCTCACCCACAATCCGCTGTATTTCGGCCGCTGAGATCTCCAGATAGCGTCCGAGACCGTTCAAATCATCCATGGAATGTTGTACTTCGGCCGGAATAACCACGAGGCTGTATTGGGGACGGTTGGTCACCAGAAAATTGCCGTGGCGATCAAACATCATGCCGCGTGGGGCAATTAAACGGACCTCCCGGATACTATTGTTTTCCGCATAGGCCACATATTGGCTATGGTCCAGTATTTGATATTGAAAAAACCGCATACCGACAATACTCAAGGATATGAGAACGACTGTGGCGAGCAAATTCCGCCGTCTGATCATCATCCTTGGCTGAAGCAGTTTCAAACTTGACTCGGCACTAAGGGAAATAAAAAGCGCAAACCGGTCACAATAACACTCGAAATAAAAGCTTCCAATCCAATGCGTGCCAGAAGCATTCCGATCGGTAGATCCAATCCCTGGCTCATCACTGTCTGGTAAATAATAGCATGCCCTAAGAGAGTTCCATAGACGTAGACGTTCACAATTCGGGGAGTCCAGACCGCAAGAGTGCCGTTGAGAGTGCCCAGCGTGTACCCGATAACCGATTTAGCTAATGCATTGGCTCCCAACACACTCAGGGAGCCCATCGCATCTTGCAGAAGACCAGCGGTAAATCCAAAGAGGATGCCGGGTATACGACCATACCGGGCGGATATATAAACCAGCAGCACGAGGATAAAATCCGGACGAATCTGCCAGACTTCCATCGCTTCAGCCAGATAAAGCTGAGCCAGAAACACACCCACGACAACCGCCACTATCTTAAGAATCTGGCTCATGCCCCACCATTACGAAGGCGTGTTCCACCTCTGAGGGATTGATATAGAGTCGTACCCGGACGCGGCTGAAATTCTCCCCTGGTATGTGAGTAACCTCGTGCACTTCAGCAACGGGCAGATTCTTCGGATAGATATCCGAGAATCCGGAAGTCATAACCTTGTCGCCGCGTTGAACTCCACTTGTAGGAGCGATCCCAGTAACCTCGGCGTAAGGACCATAAAGCGGCTTGAGGATACCCCGTGTTCCTTCGCCACCGACTTTAACCGAGAGACGGAAGTTGCGGTCTGTTATTAACTGGATTATCGAGGTATTCGGCGTTACGGTAATGGTTTTGCCTAGAAGCCCTTCCAAGGTTAATACCGGCAGGTTCTCCACCACACCATGATTGGTGCCAACATTCAAGGTAATCGTACTCAGGATGCTTGAAGCCCCGCGGTTGATGACCTCTGCCACCCGCAGGTCGTAGGGAGCACCTTTCGTGAACTGGAGCATGCTCCGCAGCTGCTCATTCTCACGAGCTAGATCAGCCAGCTCGGCGTTGAGGAGCGTATACTGCATGAGCCGCTGTCGCAGGATCTGATTCTCATCTTTATAGCTGAGGATCTCGCTGATTCCGATCCTGGGGCGGGGAACCGCTCCAATGATCCGAACACCCAGGTCCTGAAGGGCAAACGATTGTCGTGATTCTCCCGTTAGTAGAAGCATCAGAGATATGATAACGGCCAAAATGAGTAGAAGGAGATCTCGGAAATAAGAGAGGAGCTCGAAAAGGTTCCGCACAGGATCCCGGGGACCTACCTAAAGCAGAACGGCTGCGTATTCCTTAATGTGCTCTAGAACCATCCCAGTACCGAACACGACACTGGTAAGGGGTTCTTCCGCTACATGTACCGGCAGATTGGTCTCTTCCCGGAGGATATCGTCCAGCCCTTTCAGTAGCGAACCACCGCCTGTAAGAATGATGCCGCGATCCAGGATATCGGAGCTCAACTCGGGTGGTGTACGCTCCAGCGCCCTTTTGATGGCACTGATGATCAGGAATAGCGTGTCAGAGAGAGCCTTTCGGATTTCGTCCGGCGGAACACTGATCGTTTTGGGGATACCGGTTACCAGATCGCGTCCTTTGATGACGACTTTGGTCTTCTCATTGGAGGTACCGGCTCCTACACTGCACTTGATACTCTCAGCGGTACGGTGCCCAATCTCCAGCTTGTGCTCATTATGAAACCAATCGATAATGGCATCATCCATTTCATCACCGGCTACGCGGATCGCCTCCTTGGTAACGATACCATTAAGTGCGATAACGGCAATCTCGGTCGTGCCACCCCCCACATCTACAATCATGCTGCCCACGGGTTTAGCAATATCCAGTCCAATACCAATGGCGGCCGCCACCGGTTCCTCTATCAGGTGCACTTCCCGGGCATTGGCTCGTTCGGCCGACTCTCGCACCGCGCGTTGTTCCACCGGGGTAACACCTGAAGGAATGCAGATGACCATTCGAGGCCGGGCAATACGACTAAGATGCATCTTCCGAATGAAGCCTTGGATCATTCCATCGGCCATCTGAAAGTCCGCGATAACGCCATCTTTCAAAGGCCGGATAGTCATTAGATTATGGTGGGTTTTGCCAAGCATCTCCTTGGCCTCGTTCCCCACGGCCACCACCTTGTCACTGTTTACGGTCTTCGCAACGATCGAAGGCTCATTTATCATGATCCCCTGGCCCTTCACCCAGATAAGGGTATTGGCGGTACCGAGATCAATGGCAATATCCTTCGAGAAAAAACTCGAATAACTCTTTTCAGTCTTGGCGTTACGTGCCATACAGGGTAGTCCTCTAATGTCTGAAATGTCGTGTATGTGTAAAAATCATCGCCATCCGGTGTGTGTTAGCAGCATCAATTACCGCTTCGTCGCGAACACTCCCACCAGGCTGAATGACAGCCTTGACTCCCAACCTGGCGGCCTCCTCAATGCCATCCGGGAAGGGGAAAAAGGCGTCCGAAGCCATTACAGCGTCGGTCAGCTCCAGCTGGGCTTTGCCCGCCTTCATACCTGCAAGGGTGACCGAATCCACCCGGGACATCTGTCCGGCCCCTACTCCCAGTAATTGAATATCATTGGTAAATACAATCGCATTTGACTTCACAAATCTAACCAATTTCCACCCCAGACGCATAGCGTGCATCTGCTTCGAAGAAGGTTTTACATTCGATACAATCTCCCAGCTCTCTTCCCCTTGTGAGCTATCTGTCTGTTGTATCAAATACCCTCCCGCCACCGTCCTCACTTCGCGCGAGTATGCGCCTTGTGTGTCGGAGACAGCAGACTCCAGCAGTCGCAGATTCTTTTTCCTGGTGAGTCGGTTGAGTGCCTCCGAAGAAAAGCTGGGTGCGATGATACACTCCAGAAAGATCTCCGCCATGGCATGGGCAGTTTCCTCGTCTACGGTGCGGTTCAGGCCAACGATACCGCCGAAACTGCTCAGCGGATCGGTAGTCAAGGCACGGCGATAGGCCTGTGCCAAATCCTTCCCAATGGCAAATCCGCATGGATTGCCGTGTTTCACAATGACCGCTGCCGGTTGTTCGAATTCGGCGACAATGCGACCAGCCGCTTCCAGATCCGCATAGTTATTAAAGGAAAGTTCCTTCCCATGTAGTTGCTTCCAAGGCGGCTCCACGCCCTTTGGGAGGTAGAAGGCAGCTTGTTGATGGGGATTTTCCCCATAACGCAGGTTCTGGGCATGTATTGCTTCGATCTTGAACGTGCCGGGTGAGGATTCCCCGGCACCGGAGAAAACCTCACTGATTCTGGCATCATAAGCAGCCGTATGCTGAAAGACCTCCACAGCCAATGCTTTTCGCTGCGGCTGGGGGATGTCGTCGCCGTATTCTTCATAGAGTTTCTGAAAGTCAGCATACTGATCAGGTCGGTGCAGCACCAGTACGTGCTTATAGTTCTTGGCCGCTGCTCGCAAGAGACTGGGCCCCCCGATATCGATGTACTCAAGTAGCTCCTCATGGCAAAGACCTTTTTGCACCATCTCCTGGAACGGATAGAGGTTGACCACCACCAGATTCATCGGTGCCTGCCCTAGCTGCGCAAGGTCCTGTGCGTGTCCGGGTTTATCCAGATCAGCGAGAATAGGACCGAAAATCCGCAGGTCAACTGTTTTCACCCTCCCGTCCATAAGGGCTGGTTGGCCAGTGATCTCCTCCACACGCATTACCGGTAGGCCCCATGATTCGATTGCCTTCGCTGTACCTCCGGTTGAAATCAGTTCGAAATCGTGAGCATGAAGATATCCAGCCAGTTCATTAAGACCGGTTTTATCCCAGACACTGATAAAGGCACGCTTCAAGTTAATCCTAACAAGTGCTTGTTATTACAGTACAATCGGAGGATCAATATAGGGAACTCCGTCATCTCGCCAATAGATCTCACCTCGGCATAAGGCCCCCACAACCTTGGGATATAATTGATGTTCAAACGAGAGTACCCGTTCAGCCAGACTATCAGGTGTGTCATCGTGGTGCACCGGGACCACCAGCTGGGCTACGATAGGACCGTGGTCGTATTCCTCATCGACGAAGTGAATCGATACGCCGGACACCTTGGCACCGGAGGCGATCACCTCCTCGTGTACCCGGTGGCCATAGTAACCCTTTCCACCAAATGCGGGCAACAGTGCCGGATGGATGTTCAGGATCGCCCGGGGAAAGGACTGGACCACTTCGGCGGGAACCATTTTCAAATAGCCTGCCAGAAGAATAAGATCGATGTCTCGATCCTTCAAGTGATGCTTGAGGTTATCGGGCGTAATATCAGGTGAGGGATAATGAACAACCTCGATTCCATGGCCTCGAGCGTAGTCAGCCGCCGGGCACTGGGGTTTATCGCTGACGACCAACGTCACTGTGGCAGGGATCTCCCCCGCTTGAATACCCTTGTGTACGGTGCGAAAGTTCGATCCCCGGCCTGATACAAATACAGCGAGCTGCTTCATAATGTTACCCGATCTGCTTGTATGACGACATGAACAACAATGCGAATACTCATAGCTGTTCGTTGGCCACTACTCCCGCCGGGAGAAGCCCACGTATCTGGGAGATAACCTCCTCCAGACGGTTGGCATCCTTGTAAATATTGAATCCATCGGTATCCACCACCAGCACCGGATCTGTGTCCTGAATGCGCTCAATCCAGCGGGAATAGAAGATATTCAACCGGTGGAGGTATTCAGGATCTATGGATCGCTCGAAGTCCCGGTCCCGGCTCTTGATCCGGGATATGAGACTGTCGGTAGAGGCGCGCAGGTAGATAATCAGGTCCGGACTCTGCAGGAACGAGGTCATGATCTGGAACAGGTCGTAGTAATTCTCCCAATCCCGTTTACTCATGTGACCCATCTCGAACAGGTTACGGGCGAAGATCTCTACGTCCTCGTAGATGGTACGGTCCTGGACGGCACCACCTAGGTGCTCCGACATCTCCACGTGGGTCCGGAACCGGTGATGCAGGAAATAAATCTGCAGGTGGAAGCTCCATCGACCCATATCTCCATAAAAATCAGCCAGATAAGGATTGTCGATAACCGACTCGTAAAACGGTTTCCAGCCGAACCTCTTGGCAAGCAGATCTGTGAAGGTGGTTTTCCCCACCCCAATATTGCCCGCTATGCCGATGAGTCCCTTCACGATGCCAATCTGCCCATCAGATAGGTATCGTTGTTGTCGGTGAGCAAGACGTGATGGAAGGAATCAGGTGGTGGGTCTGACAGTGGCACCTGTACCCGCAGGTAATTGTCGGTGAGTCCCTCCCAGCGGCCGTGTCCGTCGCCGCGTTCGAAATGAACTTGTCGGGTCTGGCCGAGTGAGCCCCGCATGACCGATTCACGGCGTTTCCGGCTGATCTCGTGGAGCACGGCGCTGCGCCGTTTGCGCTCGGCCGGATCCACTCTGTTACCTAGGAGAGCAGCCACGGTACCTGCGCGTTCAGAGTAGCGGAAGATGTGGTGATAGGTCAGCGGAAGCGTCGTCACAGCATCAGCCAGGATCTGGAAATCCTCCTCGGTCTCACCGGGAAAGCCTACCATTACGTCCGCTCCGATAGCCGCATCGGGAACACTCTCGGCGATCCGCTCCACCACCGCCCGGTAGTCGCTCATGCGGTAGCGGCGGCGCATGGCCTTCAATACCCGGTCCGAGGCATGTTGTAATGGCACGTGGAAATGAGGGGCGATGTTTTCCTGCTCAGTCACCAGGCGGATAAACTCGTCAGTGATAAGGTTCGGCTCGACGGAGCTTACCCGGATACGCTGGAGTCCCTCCACTTCACTTACCGCCGCGAGTAGGTCGTGAAAGCACCCTTCGCCTTCCTCCCAGGTGCCGAGGTTTACTCCCGTCAGCACCAATTCGCGGTAACCCTCTGCCACCAGCCGCCGTGCTTCGGCCAGACAGTCCTTCAGCGGCCGGCTCCGCCCGTGCCCGCGAGCTGCGGGGACAATGCAATAGCTGCAGGCGTAGTCACAACCCTCCTGAACCTTCAGAAACGCCCGGTGGCGCTCAGTGGCTGCTATGAAGGGACTCTCGTCCCAGGTCTCTACCTCCGCTACGTCCCCCACCCGCACTAGGGGTTCCTCCGGCTTACCGCCATCCAGCAGGGCCAGCAGTTCTATTACCTGATATTTCTCCCGCGTCCCCAACACCAGATCGACACCCTCCAACGCAGCCACCTGCTCCGGACTTACCTGCGCGAAACAGCCCGCCGCTACGATTTTCCCCTGTGGAGAGGCCTCTGCAGCCTGACGGATGACCTGCCGGCTCTTGGCGTCAGCTTCGCCGGTGACTGTGCAGGTATTAATGAAGGTCAGGTCAGCCTCCTGCCGGAAAGGCACCACCTGGTAGCCTCGCTCCCCGAATAGGGCAGCAATGGCGTCCGTCTCAGCCTGGTTCAGCTTACAGCCCAGGGTATGGAAACTCACCCGGCGGATGGCTGAGGTGTGGGTAGTTGTGGTCACTTTACAAGGACAATAGTCTGCGCTTTACGGGGGAAAAAGTTACCCGCCCCCGAACGCGAAGGGAACGACTTTTCCGTATGATGGGGTGAAAGTATCCACCGCTACTAGATATGGTGCAGGAATGGTTTATCTGTGTTGCCTTACCGCACCACCTGGGCGGGGTGGCTCTGCCCCACCTTGGCCGGGCAGATGTCCCAGTAATAGCACCAGTTGCACAGCAGGGATTCCCGTGGCTGCAGTGTCTCAGGCTGAGCCTCGCCCTCCCGGGCCTTGTCTATGCGCTTGCGCAGCATCGTGGCGGTGCGTTTGGGATTCCACTGCACATTCTCCAGGACGATGTCCTTCCCATGGCGCAGAAAGTGCCACGCCACATCCACCCGCTGGAGGTCGTCTTTGGTCCGTACAAGAGCCAGTGCGTAGATCTTCATCTGCAGGTCTCGCTGAGCTCTGGCGACGGTAAGCATGTTCTTGCCGGATTTATAGTCGTGGATAGACCACCACCCGGCTCCGTGGTTGTCCAAGCGGTCCAGGACGGCGGTCATGAGGCAATCGTCATGATCGGCCAGGTCGAAGGTCAAGGTTTGCTCGGTACTGTCCACCGGTTCGTCGAACGGAGCGAAACGTCGGTAATATCCGGCCAGACACCGCTGGCCTTGCTGGTAGTAGTCATCCGTGGTCCAGCCACGGTCAACGATGTAAATGAAGCCGTGCCAGCCATCACGCCAGAGAGCACGGAATTGGTTTAAAAGGTCGTCGAATAGGATATTGCGGCCGGTGCGGCGTTCCCGATATAGCCACTCCAGGGCTTCGTGGAGACGGCTGCCCAGATAGCTCTCGATGGATTCGCCCTGCACCGGACGGCCATCGAGGTAGATAAAGCGGTACTTAATAGGACATTGATCAAGGATCTGTAGACGGGAAAAGGAGAAGCGGTCGCTCGGCAAGGCGAAGCCTTCGCGTCGCTTCAGAAAGATCGACCGGGATATAGAGGACTCACCAGCCGGTAATCGCCGAACATATTGATATCCACGAAGACAAACTGCCAGCCCTTATCGTAGTAATACCAGATCTGGTAAGGCTTCTGGTAGACGTCGAAGGGATGCCGCTCGATATCGTCGGGCGGCCCGTAGATGATGTGAACCATTCCCATGTCGGTCTCCCAGCCCGCCTGAAAACTGCGGAAATGGGCGTTCGCGTACGCGACGCGCTTGTAGTACTGATCCATAATCTCATTACGGGGGGTTTCTGGTGTGGGATCAAGCCCGCGCCAGAAGGCCAGAAAGGCCTCCCTTTTCCCCTCGATGGGCGCCTTGCGCATCTGCTGCAGCTGCGCCCGTGTAGCCACATAGCGCGCCTGCTCAATGGCCTCCTCTAGATCATCGATTAGGCCGGTGAAGCCTGCCCAGGTCACGTAGATTGGTACGATGATCTGCAGTTCTTCGGCTTCAAGGGGCAACTTTAGCTTTAGTTCATACTCCCGCCCCTTCAACTCACTGGTGGACAAAGACAGGACTTGGGGCGAGAGAACGCCCTCCAGCGTGATGACGCTCCGGGAGGTAGCGGCCGTGGTATCATCTTTCGTTCCCAGAGTGTATTCCAGCGGCACTTGTAATGTTGTCCCGCCCGGATTACGCACGACATAATAGACATAGAACGAATCAGCGGAATCCGCGATTCTGTTCCCAACATAGGGGAATAGATCACCCAGCTGAGCAGTCGCACCCGGCCGCTTCGACAGAATGAGAGCATCACCCACAGTCAGCTGATCCAAGGGAAATGCGGTCACGCTCAGTTTCTCCCGAGTGGTGTAACGTTTGCGGTTATCCGCATCTACCAAGCTCGCGACAAGCTCATACTCTCCTGGAGCCAGAACTATCTCAGTGTTAGAAATGTGATACTTATCCTTGGATTGTGTGTTCTTAAACTCAGATTCGATTACTTCTTCCCGCCAGATGCGGGTTCCCCGGACCATGTCTTCCTTGTTCACGGCAAACACTGAGAGCTCGTAGGCGGCGAGGAAGTCGGTTTCAGATTTCACGAAGACAATCCGGTCCATTGGAATCTGGGTGAATATCATCGTTCGGACGGAATCACCCTGTTCAGTGGGAAACTGCGTCGCGGATATTTCAAGGGGTGATTTCTCCTTTTCATCTGCCCGAGGGCGCGGGGACTGGGATGCACCCGGGACCGCCAAAAGGGCCAGAAACAGAAGGAGGGTGACCAAACGCTTAGTCAAAATGTGCACTCCAGTTGAATCGGACGACGCCATTCATGGTAAGTATCCATACCCACTCGGAACCGGGCTCGACCGAATATACCACTTCGGAAGGAAGCCCGTCCTGTCGATCGAAGGTATATCGACGATGGTCGCGACGATCGATCATCACCGCACCGGTCGACGTGGCCAACCAAATGTACGAACCAGAGCCCTTGATTTCCAGAATCTTGGCTTCAGGCCTTGCCTGAGCTGGGAAAAGGGTGAAGTTTTGCTCATTTTTTCCACGGACATGAATGCGATTGTGGGCTACTGCAAACATTTGGTCTTCATCGCTCCACAGACTTACGGCCGGCAGGTCGGATACGCGCCGCCATCCCATGGCTGCCTCATTGTGATACTCATAGACACCGCCCGCAGTTCCGGCATAGATAGACGCTCCAGTACTGAACAAACAGTAAACCTCCAATATGGGTGATAGGGCAAGACTATCTTCTGGAACCACCCGACGGAGGGAGGGTCTGATGCGGTCAATGCCACGGGCTGTTGCGGCGAAGATCTCCTCCCCATACCGCTCCAAATCCCAGACAGCCTGATCTCTCAATCCAGCCCGGGAACCCAGGAATCCCCATGTATCAGTGCGCGTATCCAGCAGCACGATGCCCTGCATGGTGGCCAACCACAGCTCCCGGCCGACCCGCAGTATATCGTTCACACCCACATCCCGGATCGCTTCCGATTCCATACTGCTGTAGTACCGCCACGAGGATATACGCTCGTCCCATACACTGAGAAAATAGCTCTCTTCACGCATCGGTCTGATCCCCTCGCGGCGAAAGGGATTGTCGGCAAACCAGACCCGGTCATTGTCGATATAGAGAGTAATGACCGGTTTGGGGGCAATACCAACCTGGAGGGGCTCAAGACGCCGGGTATAGGGATCACCCCTGAAAAAGATTCCCAGGTCAGTACCGTACCAGATTTGCTCGAATCGGTCCTTGAAAGCGAGCGTTGGAAGCGTGGATAGAAAACCCGGCCCATGAAATTCTTGCACGTGGGTGGACCAATCGCCGGAGGTAATCCATCCCATAAGATCCGGGGGCTCAAAAAAAGCTGCTTGGCTGGTATTCCAGTCCACAATACCCTGGGGTGGTGCTATACCCTGCCGGATAAATCCACCCGAAAACGAGTGGAAGAGTGTGTAAACGCCGTCCATGTCGATCCAAATGCCATCGAATGAACCACCCACTCTGGTTACTGCCCGACCGGAAAAACGATCCGGCAGCGATAGGAGCGATACTGACTGCCAGGTTTCATCAGTCGGCAGGCGGTAGGCGATACCCTCATCATAGACCACCCACAAGCCATTGGTGGAAGCATCGTGGCAGACGTGGTACAGCCGATGGGAGGGAAGTCCCATATTCAGGATGGGTAGGTGATCCAGACTCTGACTGACATAATCGAAATAGACCAACCCATCCAGGGTACTGAAATAGAGACCATCCGGCCCTTCGCTGACAGATGTGATGGCACCAATACTCGGGATAAACTCCCACTCGCCCGGCTCGTAGTGCAAATGCTGGCCATCAGCCGGTCCCGTCAGAAGTATCAGGAAAATGAGTGTTCTGGTGAGTAGTTTGGTTTCAGGAGATGGCGGCATGATGCCGAAGCAGCTCCTCCACCATTTCGGCCGTCGCTGGCACGACACCCATCTCTTCTACAACGGCTCCAGCAGAATAGTTCGCTAGTTCAGCCGCTTCGGGGCGCGTGGCACCCGACAGGCAGGCCAGGGAATATGTACTAATCACGGTATCACCGGCGCCACAGACATCGGCTACCTTGCGGGCACGGGTAGGAATACGGTGATAGCCATCCTCATCGAACAAATCCATCCCTTGAGGACCACGGGTGATGAGCACCGCCTCGGTTTCCAGGCGCTTCCGTATCTCGTCACCCGCTTTACGTAAATCGTCATCCGATTGAAGGTGATGTCCGCAGAAATGCTCGGCCTCCGTCAGATTCGGCTTGATGAGGTTCACACCCTCATAGAGGTGGAAGTTGTCTATCTTCGGATCGACAAATACAGGGCAGCCATGCTCCCGACCTAGACGGCAGAGCTGCCGGATGACGTCTGCGGTGAGCGTTCCTTTATGGTAATCCTGTAGAATCATACCATTCACATTCGGGAGTAATTCTCCGACCACGGAAATCAGTTCCCTCTCCAGCTGGTCATCAAGCGGCCGGATAGATTCCCTATCCAAGCGAACCACGTGCTGGGAAGCCGCGATGACCCGGGTTTTCTCCGTAGTTGGCCGCCTTGCGTCTTCCAGGAGCCGATGTGGGAGCGCGAATTGTTCCAAGGTGTCCCGGAGTTGCAGACCAGCGGCATCCCGGCCGGCCACCCCTGCCAGAATGACCTCAGATCCCAGCGAGTGCAGATTGTAAGCGACATTGGCCGCTCCGCCCGGCCGGTATTCAGTCCGGTCGATAGACACCACCGGCACAGGTGCCTCCGGGGAAATACGCGAGGCATCTCCCCAGTAATACGTATCCAGCATCACGTCGCCCACCACTATCAAGCGGGTGTGAGAAAATTGCTGGCGGAGCTCCTGAAAACGTTCAAGCTGCATATGCAGGCATTCCTTTCAAACGGCTTGTGCCGGTCATCTCTTCCGGAATCTCCAATCCGAGATATGCCAGGATCGTGGGAGCGATGTCGGCCAGTTTGCCGGATTTGTCCAAGCTCAGACTACCATCCGAGACAACCATGACAAAGGGTACGGGCAATTTGGTATGGGCTGTGTAGGGCTCCTTGGTCTCAGGATCGATCATCGTCTCGATATTTCCGTGATCCGACGTAAGGAACAGAGCTGCACCCTGAGCCTCTATAGCTTCCGAGATGCGTGCCAGACACTGATCAATCGTTTCCAGCGCTGATATAGCGGCCTCCAGTATGCCGGTATGGCCGACCATATCAGGATTGGCAAAATTCATGATCAAGGCCTCATAATCGCCGCTTTCGATCGCCTGCACAGCCTCGTCAGTTACTTCCACAGCACTCATTGAAGGTTTCAGGTCGTAGGTGGCGACCTTGGGGGAAGGTACAAGGAGTCGTGCTTCACCTGGAAAGGTCTGCTCATTGCCGCCGTTGAAGAAATACGTCACATGGGCATATTTTTCTGTTTCGGCCAGCCTCAATTGCCGGTACCCGGCCTGGGCGAGCACTTCCGGAAAAATATTGCTCAGGTTTTCCGGCGTGAAGAGGACCGGTATGGTGAAGGTCTCATCATATTGCGTCATCGATCGCACATCCAGTTCCAACCTCTCGATCGGGAACTCTGTGAAATCGGGCTCGATGAAAGCCCTGATGATCTGACGCATACGGTCAGCCCGAAAATTCATGGCCAGCAGGGCATCCCCGGACGTTATCCGTG
>CP070656.1:2299208-2311929 GCA_020355065.1 Fidelibacterota bacterium
GTCCCAGCCGCGATTGGGGCGCTCACTGTGGATCGCGTTCAAGAACCGACCGTTCGTGTTCGGTATGGTCTTATTCCTGTTGACGTGGGTGGCGGTGGAGATCGTGCAGGCGACGCTGCTGTTCTTCATCAAGTACGTGGTGCAGCGGGAGGCGGAGAACGAGTTGATCATGGCGGTGATCTTCGTGACGGCGCTGCTGACGCTGCCGTTCTGGCAGTGGGCCTCACGGCGCTGGAACAAGCGGAGGGCGTACGTGGGAGGGATCGCGTTCTGGGCGGTAGTGCAGATTGCTCTGATCAGCCTGAATCCGGCCACCGGATTGAACATCCTGCTGGTGTTGTGCGTGCTGGCGGGTATCGGTGTGGCGGCGGCGCACGTGCTGCCGTGGGCCATTCTGCCCGATACGGTGGAGTGGGGCGAGTGGCAGTCCGGGGAGCGGAACGAGGGGATGCTGTACAGCCTGGTGACTTTGATCCGCAAGGTGGCGACGTCGCTGGCGGTGCCGATGGTGGGGGTGCTGCTGGAATTCACCGGGTACGTGCCCAACGTAGCCCAGCAGGCGGACAGCGCACTGCTGGGAATCCGAATCGCCATCGGGCCGATTCCGGCAGTGCTGCTGGTGGCGGGAATCCTATTTGCCATACTATTTCCGCTGGGGCGGGAGGAGCATACGCGGCTGGTGGCGGAGTTGGAGGAACGGCGAGCACAGATTGGAAAGGAGTCGTCATGAGTGGTATTGAGGTCCAGTTAGTGCGGACGGCCCGGGAGCGCCGGGCGTTGCTGACTTTTCCGTGGCGAATTTACCGCGATGATCCGCTGTGGGTGCCGCCGTTACTGCCGGAGCGGGCAAAGGTGATCGATCCGGAGCGGGGTGTATTTTTCCAGCGGGGGGCGGCGGAGTTCTTCCTAGCCCGGCGTAAGGGACAGCCGGTGGGAAGCATCTGTGCGGCTGAGGATCCGCCCACGAACGAGGCGCAGCAGAGGCGGGACTGTGTGATCGGCTTTCTGGAGTATATCGAGGACGAGGAGGTCTTTGCGGCCTTGATCGAGACGGTGGGGAAATGGGCCCGTGAGCGGGGGCTCACGGCGCTGTTCGGTCCCTTCAACCTGGACTACGAGGACGGGTATGGTGTGCTGGTGGAGGGTCGCGACCGCCCGCCGGCGCTGTTCTGCGGGCACACACCGCCCTATTACCAAGAGTTCATGGAGCGGGCGGGATTTGAGCCGGCGCGGGGTGACAACCTGGCCTTTGCCATCGATACGCAGGCTCACGGTTTGCCGCGGATCGAGCGTTTGGCGACCCGGGTGCGCCGCCAGAGCCGGGTTACCATCCGCGCGGCGGACCTGGACCAGTGGGAGGGAGAGATCGACCGGGTGCACTACCTGCTGAACACGGCCCTGGAGGACGTGCCCGGGAGGATTCCCTGGCAGCGGGAGGCGCTGGGAGCCATGCTGACACCTTTCCGGCGGATCGCCGACCCGGAGTTGGTGCTGTTTGCCGAGGTCGAGGGAGAGACCATCGGGTGGCTGGCGGGGCTGCCGAACCTGAACGAGGCGTTCAAGCACGTGAACGGTCTGCGTTATCCGTGGAACTACGCGCAGCTCTGGTGGCGCCTGAAGCGGCGAATCACCAGTGTGGCGCTGAAGAGTGTGCTGGTGATCCCGGAGTACTGGAACAAGGGGGTGGCGATCCTGTTGTTCGACGAGATCATCCGGCGGGCGGTGGCCAAGGGGATCACCTGGGCGGATCTATCGCTGACCTCGGACGACAATCCCCACGCGCCGATCATCTACCATCACATTGGTGGCAAGATCTACAAGCGGTACCGGGTCTACCGCAAAGCGCTGTAAGCGACCGCCGTTCTACACCCGACCGGTTGTGGGTGTAGGGTGGCCGAGTTCGTCAGGCGGCCTAGCTAGTTCTCGCAGTAACCTTCCATGATGCGTACGATATCGTCTGACTGTTCGGCGATGTGGTCGAACAGGTTCCCGTAGGCGGGCTGGGTTTCGAGGGCGTAGAACGCGCCGATACTGACCAGCCGGATATCCCGATCCTGTTGAGCGAGCACCTGGCGGCCCATTTGGGCGCATTTGGCGTCGGTGTGGTGATCGCCCACGTAGAAGACGAGGCCGGGCCGCAGCCGGGTGAGCTGCTCAAGGCAAAGGATGAGCCCGTCGGGTTCCGGTTTCTGCCGCTGGAAGTCGACATCCTCGAGGCCGACGACGGCCTGGAAGTACTTCTCCAGCCGAATGTCTTGCAGGGCGTGAGAGATGACGGTCCGGCTGTTCTGCGAGAGGATGCCCTGGGGCAGGTGACGTAGCTGTTCCAGCACCGTGATAATCCCCGGGAAGACGGGAGTGGGTGTGGTATCGCGGGTCTGGTATTCGTGCCAGAGGTTTCCGGCGCGGTGGGTATCCACCTGGGAGAGATCGAACCACTGATGATAGAGGTCGAGCCAGTTGGCGGTTTGCAGGAGGGCGATCTTGTAATTGTCCAGGGAGGCCAGGGGTTCGTAGCGGTCGGGATCCTGGCCGGTGATATCCCGGATGATGGTGCGGGTGACGTTGAGGTTTTTAGGGCGGGTATCCACCAGGGTGCCGTCGTAGTCCCAAATGACGGCGCAGGAGTCAGGGTCAATTCTCATGGAATCTCCAGATGCATCAGGGGCAATTTACGGAAGCTGTGGGGAGGGGCGTGGAGTTTCATTGCGTCGTTGGCAGGAAGATGATGGAATAAACAGGCCGGTGCCCACGGCATGAGCACCGGCCTGTCCACTACAGTCAGTTACCAGGATTAGAAGAAGTACCGCAGACCGATCTGGATACGCCAGCGTGAGAATTCGCCGGGATCATCCATGAAGGTCTTGTCGGGACCGGTAAAATTGAAGATCGGTTCTCCAGTCACCTCGTCCCATCCTTCGTTTATATCCAGGGTCGCAGGATCGTCGGCCAGCCTTAAAGGAGCTTGTGCCGCCGGGTCGGCTACCTGCCGCACACCCAGATCCGAACTGAGCAGGTTGGCAAAGTTCAGAATATCCAGGCTCAGCTGGAAGGTATGCCTCTGAGCGCCAACGTTCAGGGAGAAATCCTGTAGCACCCTCACGTCGAGGTTACTGAACCAGGGATTCGACAGGGCGAACCGCTCGGATATCTCGCCACGGTGCTCGCTGAGATAATCGTCCTGCTCGATGAATGCATCCAGCGCGGCCCAATCATTGGAATCCTCAAGGTTGATGTCGTTGGCATCCTTGGGAATGTAGATGAGATCGTTCCCGCCATAACCGTCACCGTTCACATCACCGGAGTAGATGAACGAGAAGCGGTTGCCACCGTTATAGACATAGCGGTTGCCTTGCGCCATTTCGAAGAACAAGCCCACGCTGGTGGCCAGGTTCCGGGACCACTCGTGACGATAATTAGCGGAAGCAATGATGCGATGCCGATTGCCGAACTCGGAGTAGCTGAGGTTCGGATTGTTGGGATCGCCCTGCACCGGTTGACTGGTCCACAACACGCTGGCGATTTCCGTGGACCTGAGATTGTTCCTGGCATCCAGGAAGGTATAGGCCAGGCTGGTTTGCAGACCGTTGGCGAAGAACTTGCGCAGCTGGGCGGTAATCGTCAGGTTGTAACCCTCATCGGTGTTATCGATGACGTATACACCAGCAGCACCGTCCGGATTCAGCTCGAATGTACCGTCGGTAGCCGTATAGTTACCGCCGTTATCCGTATAGTAAGGCCGTCCATCAGCCAGGGTGCGAACTGTGTTGGGGAGGTCGGCATTGCGCATGTAGATGGCGTTGAGGTCCTTGCCGTAGACCAGCTCGAAGGTTCCCAGCAGTTCCCAGGGCAGCCGGACATCCACCGCCAGGTTGGTGGTCAAGACCTGAGGCCATTTGAAATCCGGATCCATGGCGTTCAGATCGAAGGACGTCTGCAGGATCGACTTGGTGTCCTTCAATGCACCCTCACGTCCCTCACCGTCATCGGTCTCATGGGAGCTGGGTACAGCGCCTTCAGCAATAATGGGATAGAGATTGGGATTCTGGCCGGGATTGGAGATCACGTTCCCGACCCAGACAAACGGCAGTCGTCCGGTGAAGATGCCGGTGCCGCCGCGCACCTGTAGGGAACGGTCGCCCTTGACGTCCCAGTTAAAGCCCAGACGCGGAGAGAAGAGGGGTGTGGCATCCGGGAACTCGTCCTGTTTCACAGTCTCACTATCACCATTCTCATCCAGGAGAGTCAGTCCTGAGGAAAATGGATTCGCTACAGGTTCAGTGAAGTACTGCGGAATATCCACCCGCAAGCCGGCGATGAGATTAATGTGGTCTGTGAGCATGAACTCATCCTGGGCATAAAAGGAGAGCTGCCCCACGTCGATCTCCTCGCCCTTGTATGGACCGCTCCCAATAACCCCTCTGAAGTCATAGCGATTGGCGCTGTCGGGGTGGGTGGCAGTGAAGAAGTGGTCCAGGGACTGGAAATGCGTTCCACCCAGGAATCCGGCCCAGGTAGCATCCAGGAAGAACACGCCGTGGCGGAAGATGTTGAACGAGTTGAAGAACTTGAAGCGTTCGTAGTTGAATCCGGCCGTGATGGCATGTTTACCTGTGAAGTAACTGACATTATCGGTAATCTGGATCACGTCTGTATCCAGGATGTTATGGATGGAAAACGGTTCGTGGCCCAGGGTCGTATAGCTGACACCGTCCTCTCCGATCTCAACGGTGGGGAAGTCCTCGCTGAAGGGCTTCCGCCAATCGCGGAACCGGTTGTAACTGAAGAAGAACCGGTTCGCGATGTTGCCACCGAACACGCTGTTCACTTCCAGAGCATAGGAGTTCAGCTTGTTGTTGATGGTGTAACCGGCGTTTTCAAAGGGCAGGCTGCTGGAGTTGGGGCCGCGGCCGGTGTTGTTGAAACTGAGCACAAAGCCGTGGGGCGGCAAGTCCCGGCTCGCATCCAGCATATTGTACCGGAAGGTCAGGTTGTGATTGTTATTGATGTTCCAGTCCAGCTTGGCAATGAGCTTGATGTTGGCGGTTTCGTGCACAAAGTCCTGGTATTTGCCGGTATCATAGTCATACACCTCATCCATGCGGTCGCTGATCTGATCCATGGTTGTGGCGCTGACCCGCGATTCGCCGAACTCGACGTTCCCGTCTTCATCGGCTACGAAATTCGAACCCGGGTCCTCGCGCTGCTCCATTTCGCCGTTGACGAAGAAGAACAGCTTATTCCTGATGATAGGCCCACTGATGGTGACCCCAGTCTGGTTGAAGGTCAGATCGGGAGTGATCACTTCTTCCCCGCTGACCTGGTTGCTCATGAGAGCTTCATTCCGTATGAAACTGTAGACGGATCCATGTAAGGTGTTGGTCCCGCTTTTGGTGACCGTGTTGATACCGGCTCCGGTGAATCCGCCCTCGCGGACGTCAAAGGGCGCGACGGAGACCTGGACCTGTTCCACGGCGTCGAACGGTATCGGTTCAGCGTTGGTTTGTCCGCCGGGTGCGGGATCATCCAGGCCAAAGGAATTATTGAAATAGGAACCGTCCACCGAGATGCTATTGTACAGCCAGTTGCGTCCGCCAAAGCTGTAGTTGCCGTCGCTGCGCGGATCCATGCGCGTCACGTCCCGGGTGCTGCGCTTGATGGAGGGCATCCGGGCGATCTGATCCGGGGTAACGTAGGTGGCCGCACCGGTACGATCGCTATTGAGCACCTCGTCCTTTTCGGCCATCACTACGACCCGCTCTAGGGCGATGGCTTCCGTGACAAGATTGAACGTGATACGGAAGGTGGACCCCAAACTCAGGAACACGTCCGCCTCCGTCTGTTCCTGATAACCGATGAAGGAGACGGTAACGGAATAGGGACCGCCAATCCGCATATTGGGTATATCGAAGGCGCCCCCCTCACGCACGATGGCGCCGTATTGCGTGCCACTGGGTTCGTGGACCGCAACCACGTTGGCGCCGGGGAGCGGTTCGCCGGCTTCGTTATAAACCAGACCACTCACGCCAGACGTCGTTACGCCCTGAGCGAAGACCAGGCTGATTGTGAAGGCCGCCGTAAAAAGGAACAAAAGTGTCCCCTTGAGTAGCTTCATGCTAACCTCCCGAACATTGAATATTGATGTTGTTTTGGCAATCGGAATGACCCCTAAAAAGGGGTGCGTAAGCGCACTGAAACTTACTGCGTGAAAGTAAAAAGGGGTACACATCAATGCTCAATTTCTGAGCAATCGGCAGATAAATCACCATCATGGGAAGCACTTCAAACGGGTCGGCAGGCGAGTGGAGGAATCGATGGAAGGCGGGGTGGATCAAGTGTGTGTTGATCCGTCCAGGTCCTGTGGTGCGGGATGCAGACCAGGGTTGTCCTTTATCATGACCCAGCCATAAACTTGTAGTGTTTCATCTTACGGATGTTCACCAAAAGGAAGGGCAAGATCATGATCAGAATGATAACTATTACCTTGACGGCCATGCTGCTGTTGGCGGGCTGCGCGACGCGCATGGCGAGTTCGGGGATCGATCTGGAGAACTTCGATACGACCTACCGGCCGCAGGACGATTTCTTCCGGTACGTGAATGGGGCCTGGCTGGCGAAGACGGAGATTCCCGCGGACCGGTCGAACTACGGCAGTTTCACGGTGCTATTGGAGGAGAGCCAGGAGAACCTGCGGGCGATCATCGAGGAGTCGGCGGCACAGGAGAGCAAGGTGCCCGGTTCCAACCAGCAGAAGGTGGGTGATTTCTACCTGAGTTTTATGGATTCGGCCCGGATCGAGGAGTCGGGATTGACTCCGTTGGAGGGTGAATTGGGGAAGATCACAGCCATCCAGGACCGGGACGACCTGTTGGCCTACCTGACACATGCCATGCAGGCAGGTGTTCAGACGCCGGTGCGATTCTATGTTGGCCAGGATGCCAAGGCGTCGGAGAACTATATCGTGTACGCGACGCAATCGGGATTGGGTCTGCCGGACCGGGACTACTATTTCAAGGAGGACGAGAAGTTCAGCGATATCCGTAGCAAGTACGTGGCGTACATGGAGGAGATCCTAGCGTTGGCGGGGGAGGATGATGCAGCGTTGAAGGCGGCGCGGATCATGGAGATGGAGACCGCCATGGCGGAGCACCACTGGACGCGGGTGGAGAACCGCGACCGGGACAAGACCTACAACAAGTACGATCTAGCGGGACTGGCGGAGTTGACGCCCGGGTTCAGCTGGAGCGGTTTTCTGGCGGAGGCAGAGCTGAGTGACAAAGTCGAGGCGATCATCGTACGCCAGCCGAGTTTCGTGGAAGCGTTCGACAAGATCTACAACGAGGTGTCCATCGAGGACTGGAAGGCATACTTCACGTTCAAGTTGTTGAATGCCTACGGGCCGTATCTCCCGGCGGAGTTTGTGGAGGCGCGGTTTGACTTCTACGGCAAGACGGTGCGGGGTATCGAGGAGAACCAGCCACGCTGGAAGCGAGGGGTAACCACGATCGATAACATCCTGGGAGAGGCGGTAGGCCAGATCTACGTAGAGCGTCATTTCAAGCCGGAGGCCAAGGCCAGGATGGAGGAGCTGGTGGAGAACCTGAAGCTGGCCTTCAAGGAGCGGGTGATGGGTCTGGAGTGGATGGGCGAAGCGACGAAGGAGCAGGCGCTGGTGAAGTTGGGCAAGTTCGGGACCAAGATCGGCTACCCGGACAAGTGGCGGGATTATTCCAAGCTGGAGATCACGTCGGATGAGCTGCTGGATAATATGATCCGTGCCAACCGGCACGAGTACGAGCGGCAGACCGGTAAGCTGGGCCAGCCGGTGGACCGGGACGAATGGTTCATGACCCCGCAGACGGTGAATGCCTACTACAGCAGTACGCGGAACGAGATCGTATTTCCGGCGGCCATATTGCAGCCGCCGTTCTTCAACGTGGAGGCGGACGACGCGGTGAACTACGGTGCCATCGGGGCGGTGATCGGCCACGAGATCACGCACGGGTTCGACGATCAGGGGCGGAAGTCGGACGGTGACGGGAACCTGCGCAACTGGTGGACGGAGGAGGACGAGAAGGAGTTCAAGCAGCGGGCGCAGGTGATCATTGACCAATACAAGGGGTACGTGCCAATCGACACCATGCGCATCAACGGAGAGCTGACGCTGGGGGAGAACATCGGCGACCTGGGTGGTGTGACCATTGCCTACAACGCCTATCGGTGGTCGCTGGGCGGTCAGGAGGCGCCGGTGATCGATGGTCTGACGGGTGACCAGCGGTTTTTCATCGGCTGGGCGCAGATCTGGCGACGGCTATACCGTGACGACGAGCTGCGGCGCCGGATCGTCACCGATCCCCACTCACCCGCTGAGTACCGAGTGATCGGGGTGATGGCGAACATGCCGGAGTTTTACGAGGCCTTTGACGTGCAGGAAGGTGACGCGCTGTACCGTGCGTCGGAGGATCGGGTGGTGATCTGGTAGGGACTAGTGCTGCATTGCGGCGGGTGAGACCTGTAAGATAATAGGCCTCGGTGGCATGCCGGGGCCTGCTGGTTACGGCAACAATTCGATAGCGTATTCCAGCTGTTTGTCCTGGCCGCGCTTGATATCCGCTGCGGTCTGGAGTACGCGGATATCGGGAGGGACGCCGATGTCTTCCCAAGGTAATCCATCGAGCCGTCGTATATCAAATTTGGGTATGTTGATGATCTTGCCGCTGGGGAGGACGTGTTTGCCGGCATAATAGCCGCTGCTATTCTGGCCGGCTGATCCGCCGCCGGTGGTGTCGCCGATGACGGTGACGTTGGGCAGGGACTTCATTTTATCAGCAAAATTTTCCCGAGCGCTGTAGGCGCCGCCATTAATGATCACGACCACCTGTGCTGTGTACCGGAAGGGCCCCACGGGACCATAGGAAGGCCAGTCCAGTCGTTGACCGTCTGCATCATAGACTTGAATGGTGTCGATGGGTGAGGACAGAAAGCGGCCGACGGCATACATGTTGCTCTGTAGGGAGCCGCCCGAGCCATTGCGGTCATCAATAATGAGACCCTCCGTATCCCGGAAGTACTCCAATACCTCAGCGAAGCGAAGGTTAAAATTTTCTGATTCGAAGGAGGAGATCCATACATAGCCGATGTTCCTGCCGGGGAGGAATTCGTATTCGAAGCCGCCTTCCTTCGTAACCCGCAGCTCCTTATCAAAGTATTTCCGAACGACATACGGGCTGAAGGCCTTGCGGTCCCGGAGCGCGCGGGGCGTCGGGAAATAGGGATAAACCTGTCCTCCCCCTTCGGTCTGGTAATATACATGTCCATCCTTCAGCTCGTACAGCAGGTCGTAGAGTACTTTATAGAATTCGTCCCCCAAGGCCTGTTCGGCGCGGGGACGATAGACGGTTCGGATGGAATCCCAATCGATCTGCTTCCATTCCAGGTAGGGGTACCTGGAATTGACGATATTCCAGGTCTCATCAAAGTCGGCCAGATTCTGATCGGAGGCGGCCTCATCGACCAGCAGTTGATTGCAGGAGCAGAGCAGTGCAGTACTCATGATGATGGGGAGCCATCGGATAGCTGTCATGACATCTCTCCGATCACTAGATGTGGACACTGATGGACAGGGTGATATTATCGTCGACGGAGAGGAGGGGATTCCATTTGCTGATGCGAAGTATCTGGAGCCTGTAAGCGGCTTTGAGGGACAGCCGTTCATCAATGAAGTATCGGATGCCACAACCGGCGGTGGGATCGGTGCCGGAGAGGAGGGTCAATATGCCGCCCATGGAGCCTTCCCCCTCAACCACATCCGTGCTACGCACGCCCATGGCCAGGAGACTTAAGCGCAAGGAACCTTCGATTTGCAGATGAGCCCGGAAGGGAACCACGGCCATGGCATTGATGCCGAGTGAAAACAATGTGGCCATGGAGTTGTCAAAGTTGAATGCTCCCTGGGCGGCAACCTGCTGATCATTCATATAGATGTGGATGCCGGTAGCCGGGCCGAGGAACAGGTACGCGTCGTTCCCGAACAGTGATTTCCGTCCGACGGGGTAGAAATAATCCCGATAGAGCGCTGCGTGGAGGATTCCGGCAGCGACATTGTTGTTGCTGATCTCGGTGGCCTGGCGGAACTCGAAACCCAACCGGTAGCCCCATTTGCCATGGAACCGCGACCACTCAGCGCTCACGTAGGGCATGATGCCCGAATATCTCTCTTTCGAGATATATTCATCTCTCAGGGCATACTGTCCGAGGCCGTATTGGACCGTGAGGCCCGTGGGGGGTAGAACAGGTTGAACGGATGGTGCCTGAGCGAGCAAGGCTCCAGCACAGCAGGATATGATAGCGATAAGGGGAGCGAAGCGGAGTGACATCCTGGTACCTCCTGGTTGGCCTCCAACAGTTATTATGACAGTTGCACAATCAATGCCAAGTTAGTAATAGAGCTGACCGTCAGTAGCTTTTTGCTATGGCTCAGAATCTTATTCTATACGTGATACCCGTTTGCCACCCAGACGGGTGACAAGACGATCAGGTGCAGGCCAAGTGATGATAGTATCAAATCATCACCAAAAGGTTGTTAGTAGGGTACGCTGGCTGGGGGCAGGATGTGGAGGCGCTTAAGCAACAGGACAGTGCGCCAGAATAATCTTTGGAGACCTGAGCGGGAGGCGAGGGCCACGAGGTAGCGGGCAACGTCGTGGGGACTGAGGAGCTGCCAACCGGGCGGCCGGTGAGGGTAGCTGTCGAAGAAGGCGGTATCGATGCGGGCAGGGTAGATGGCGGAGGTTTTGATACCGAGCTGGCGCAGTTCCCACTTGGTGGCCTTGAGGAAACCGCGGACGCCATGTTTGGCGGCGGTATAGGCGGAAAAGCCGGGAGCACCGAACAAGCTAGCGATAGAAGCCACGGTGATGATGTGCCCACGGATATGGTCACGAGCCATAGCCGCGGCAGCCGCGCGAGTGCAGAGGAAGACGCTGGTGAGGTTGGTCTCCAGGACAGCCTGCCATTCTCCGGGATCGATATCGAGCAGGTGGCTTTTCAGACCGCGACCGACGCTGTTCACCAGGATATCGATGCGGCCATACTGCTGTTCGGTCTCGTGGAACAGGTGATCGACCTGGTCCGGGCGGGTTACATCGGTGGGGATGGCCAGGCACTGTCCACCGGAGCGGGTGATTTGGTCACGCAAGGTTTCGAGGAGGTCGGGTCGTCGGGCGGCCAGTACGATGTGCGCGCCCCGGCGGGCGAAGGCCAGGGCGGCCGCGCGGCCAACACCGCTGCTAGCACCGGTGATGACAACCACTTTGTCCTTAAGTGAGGCCATGATCCTTCATCCAGGCGTAGGCATCGGCGATGGACTGGTGGAAGGGGATGGCCGGTGTCCACCCGAAGTCACGTTCCGCCCGGGAGTGATCAAAGTAGCGGTAGCAGAAGGCGGAATCAAGGTCGGCGACGGAGAGGCTGGGCCGGTTGCCGGGGATGCTTTCGAAGGCCAGCAGGGGCCAGTAGAGTAGGGACCGGAAGGCGGTCGGCAGGATGATCCGGGGAGGCCGGCCGCCGGTTTCACGGGCGATAGTGCGGGCGATCTCCCGGAAGGACAAGTTCCATCCGGAGAGGAGGTAGTCTCCGGCGGTGATGCCGTGTTGCAGTGCGGCCACGATGCCCCGGGCTACATCGCGCACATCCACCACGCTGTTGCCGCCGGCGGCACTCACCAGCATCCGGTTGCGGCTGATGGTCCGGATGAGCTTGGCGGTGTTGCGATGATCTCCGGGGCCGAACATGAGACCGGGGTGGAGGATGACGGCGGCCCGTCCCTGGCTGCGGTAGGCTTCCACCTCCTGACCGGCTTGGTGCTTAGAGAGCATGTAGTACTTGCGCCGGGATTCGGCCAGGGACCAATCGAAGCGGAAGGTTTCATCGGCGGGATGGTGGGGATCATTGTTGTAGCCCAGGGCGGCCACGGAGCCGATATGCATGAAGAGGTCGACGCCAGCCTGGGAGGCGGCCGCCAACACGCTGCGGGTACCCAGCACGTTCACCTGGTGTAGGTGTTCGCGGTCGTGAAGGGACTGGGAGATCAGGCTGGCGAGGTGCACGACCACATCCACATCTTGGAAGATGGGGCGGATGGCTTCCGTATCGCAGATGTCCAGGCCGGCGCGGAGTTCCACGCGTGGATCAGAAGAAAGGTCGACCAGGGGATAGGGATTGGAATGGAGATCGACCAGGCGGAGGCGCACCTCCAGGAGCTCCGTTAGCAAGGCCTGGGACAGGTGCTGGCCCAGGAAACCACATCCGCCAGTGATAAGGATAGTCTCAGGAGGCATTGGATTCCAAGGTTGGCAACCTGATATCTGACCGTGTCAGGGTACTTTCATCATGAGGGCACCCGGGAAAATGTACGGAGGCCGGGGGATAGGGTCCAAAGGACAAACGCGGATTCAGCGGTCCGGTTTGCGCACGAACGATCCTCCCAGCTCATAGGCCGCGCCCAGGTAGCTGCCGGTACCGTAGTAACCGCCTTCCCGGGGTGCATAGCTGAAGGGTTTGACCAGTTGGATATCGGGATTGTCCTGCTCGTCGAGGACGGTATCGTCGGCCTTGACGTCGAGGATCTCGCCGATGAACTGGGTATGCACGCCGATCTCATGGACCTGGATAACGCGGCATTCGAGGATGAGGGGAAATTCTTTTACATAGGGAGCATCAA
>CP070656.1:2312029-2320584 GCA_020355065.1 Fidelibacterota bacterium
GATCTGTGAGGATGCCGCTGCAGCCGGAGTCATCGTGCCTGCCAACCTGAATAGCCCCGGCCAGGTCGTACTCTCAGGTCATCAAGAGGCAATTGACCAGGCGATTAAATTAGCCGGAGAAATGGGCCTGCGACGAGCGATCAAACTGAACGTCTCCGGGGCCTTCCATTCACCGCTGATGAGTTCGGCCAGACAAGGCTTGCATGTCGTACTGAATTCTGTCGACATTCAAGATTCAAAGGTACCGGTTTATCAGAACTTAACTGCTAAACCGGAGCGCTCGGCAGCCAGAATTAGAGAGAACCTTCTCCTCCAACTGGAAAATCCCGTGCGCTGGGAAATGACCATCCGTCAAATGGGTACCGATGGATATCGGCATTTCCTGGAAGTAGGTGCCGGAAAAGTATTGCAGGGATTGAATCGTAGAATACTGCCCGATTCTGAAACGGCAAGCCTTGGTACAGCAGCAGAGATTGGAGAAATTCATGTTTCATCTTAAAGGGAAAGTCGCTGTTGTCACAGGGGCTGCCCGGGGTATCGGTCGGTCTATCAGCCTGGCACTGTCCCAGGCCGGCGCCACTATCGCGTTAATCGACTTGTCGGCCGATTCCCTGCAGGGAGTACACGACGAGATCACCGCCCAGGGCGGGCAGGCCAGCATGCACGCCTGCGACATCACCGATCCGGATATGGTGGCTGCGACCTTTAAAGATATAACGGAGCAGCACAACGCGTTGCACATCCTGGTGAATAATGCCGGAATTACTAGAGATAACCTGCTCATGCGCCTCAGCCAGGAAGACTGGGAGGCGCCTATTCGTACGAATCTTACCGGCGCATTTAACTGCACCCGGGCGGCTGTGAGACCCATGATGAAACAGCGCTATGGGCGCATTATCAATATCGCGTCGGTTGTGGGCATGATGGGCAACGCCGGCCAGGCCAACTACGCCGCCTCCAAGGCTGGGCTCATCGGACTGACCAAGTCCACCGCCAAAGAATTTGGATCCCGGGCGATCACGGCCAATGCCCTCGCCCCCGGATTTATCACCACCGATATGACCGCTGAACTTCCTGAATCAACCGTTCAAAAATTGACCGAGAACATCCCCCTCGGTCGCATGGGCAAGCCTGAAGATGTGGCTCCGGCTGTGGTCTTCCTCGCTAGCGAAGACGCCGGATATATCACGGGTCAAATCTTGCCCATTGATGGCGGGATGGTAATGTAATTGGAGTGAATACAATGTCAGATACATTTGAGAAAATTGCCGAGGTTATCGCCGACAAGCTGGGAATAGAACCAGCCAAAATCACCCCCGACGCCAAATTCGTCGATGACCTGGGAGCCGATTCGCTGGACACGGTTGAACTCATCATGCAACTCGAGGACGAATTCAATCTCGAAATACCGGATGAGGAAGCTGAAAAACTCACTACTGTCGGCGCCGTCGTCGAATATATCGACACTCAAGCCCAGTAAACTGTAGTACGATTCCCTTCCATGCGGCGGATTGTCGTCACCGGAACGGGGGCTATTACCCCCATCGGAAATTCAGTTCCTGAATTCGAATCCGGCCTGTTCTCCGGCCAGAATGGTGTAGCTCCCATTACCCGTTTTGATACTGAAGGCTTCAGTGTCCACCTGGCTGCCGAGATCAAAAACCTCGATCCTGAAGCCTATCTGGATCCCCCACAAATCCGCAAAATGGACTTGTTTACGCTCTATGCCATGATGGCTGCTGATCAAGCCATCACTCAATCCGGCTTCCTGTCGGACACCGACCCGAATAAGGTCGGCGTTATCATCGGCTCGGGCATCGGGGGCATCGGGGCTCTGGAAGAATCCCACCAGATACTCATGGAACAGGGGCCACGTAAGATCAGCCCCTTCTTCATACCCAAGCTGATTGCGGACATCGCCGCCGGACAAATCTCCATTCACTACGGATTGAAAGGCCCCAACTACTGTGTCACCTCAGCCTGCGCCACTGCTTCTCACGCCCTGGGAGATGCGTTCCGCCTGCTCAGGTACGGGGATGCGGACGTGATCGTGGCCGGAGGCTGTGAATCGTCCATCACTCCCCTGACACTGGCAGGCTTCTCCAGCATGAAGGCTCTATCCCGGAATCCTGATCCCGAAACGGCCTGCCGACCCTTCGATGCCGACCGCGATGGATTCGTCATGGGTGAGGGGGCCGGCGTACTCATTCTTGAGGAGCTGGAGCATGCCCGGAAGCGCAACGCTCCCGTCTTCGGCGAACTGGTCGGCTACGGAGCCACCGCGGATGCCTTCCACGTCACCGCTCCCGCCGAAGGCGGCGAAGGAGCCGCACGTGCCATGATCAGGGCTATCGAGGACGCTCACATCTCCCCGGTCGAAGTAGGCTATATCAACACCCACGGAACCTCTACACCCTACAATGACAAAAACGAAACTATAGCCATTAAAACTGTCTTCGGTGACCATGCCTCCAATGACTTGATCGTCAGCTCCACCAAGTCCATGACCGGCCACATGCTGGGTGCCTCAGGTGGGGCCGAAGCCATCGCCGCCCTTTTGGCGCTCCAACGACAGGAAATTCCACCCACCATTCATTATAACACGCCGGACCCCGATTGTGACCTCGACTACTCCCCCAACCTTCCTTCCCGCCACTCCTTTGAGTATGCGATGAGTAATACGTTCGGCTTCGGCGGTCACAACGCCGTCCTCCTGTTTAAACTATTCCACTCCTGAGCCGTGACTCTCATCCGCCGACTGCCAGGCTTCCGCAAAGGATCATCCACAGCACAACTCCGTGACCTGGAAAAACGCCTCGGCCACCGCTTTAATAACAGCCAACTGCTGGAACAGGCTCTGACCCACCGCAGTCTGTCCGATAGGTCCACCCGCAACTTCGAACGCTTGGAATTCCTCGGAGATGCCGTACTGAGTCACCTCGTTTCCTCCTATCTCTTCACTCATTATCAGGATCACACTGAAGGGGAACTGACGTTGAGACGTTCAGCCCTGGTAAGTAAGCGGTTCCTGGCCGATATCGGCGAGGAATTAGGCCTCCACCGGTCTTTAAAGGTAGATAGTGGCGTGCAACTGGATGATGTGAAAGTGCGGCGGAACCTGGTCGGCGACGTTATGGAAGCGTTGATCGGTGCCCTTTACCTTGATGGTGGTATGGCTGTCGCCAACAAATTCGTCGCTCGTGTCGTGCTGAAACGTGAGAAGGAAGCTGCCGAGGTTACCAATCATAAAGGCCGCCTGATCGAATTATGCCATCAGAAAGGTCTGAGCAACCCTCGCTTCCAACTCCTTAAAACCAAGGGGCCCGAGCATGACAAGCGCTTTATCGTCCAGGTGCGGATCGGCTCTCGCACCTTCGAAAGCGCGCAGGCCAATAATAAAAAAGCCGCTGAACAGGAAGCGGCTGGCTTGGCATTGAATGTGTTATTACAGGAACTGAACTAGGACACCCCGCTCACTGTTTGCTGGCTTCGGCCTGAATCTGCTTGATCTTATCCCGAATCTCCGCCGCCTCTTCGTAGTTCTCCTCCGATACCGCCTGATCCAAACGCTCCTGGAGACGACGTAAATAATCCTCAGGGCCATGTGACCCGGCATCAGCACGCGACGAATCCGACATGGGAGTCGCCGGATGCTCCACCACCTCCTGGACCGAGGCCTCCTCCATAACCCTCTCAGATGCATAGATCGGTGCGCCAACCCGGAGAGCCAGCGCAATGGCATCACTGGGACGCGCGTCGATGTCGGTCGTGCCCACCTGACTCACCAGACTGATCTTCGAATAGAAAGTCCCCTCTAAGAGCTCGGATATCACCACCTCGCTCACCTCTATACTCAAGTCGGTGAGGATATTACAGAAAAGATCATGGGTCATAGGCCTCGGCATCTGGACATCCTCCAACGCCAGCGCAATCGACTGCGCCTCGAAACTGCCCACGATGACCGGGAGAAAGCGCTCCCCCATCATCTCCTTCAGCAGGATTGCATACCCCTTGCTCGGGGGATAAAACGATATCTTCTCGACTTGAACTTGTATCATTTCTGGAGACAATATACCCCCTGCTCAATAGTGAGTCAAGGAAACCATAATCAGGACCTAACTCCGCGACATCTCGGATTTCAACTTGGTCAGAATCGCAATGGCCGAGGGATCGTGTCCTCGCAGAAGCGCCACATAGTAAGATACCCAGTCGATGCGATGCAGCAAAGACAGGTTCCGCTGGATGAGACTCTCACCCGCGCCACTCAAAGCGTACTCCAGGGGCTGCGAAGCCACCAAAGGCTCCTTCGTGCCAGCCAGTCTCGCGGACAGTTCCTGCCGCAGCTTGATCCGCTCATGATCCTCCCGGTCCAGGAGCCAAACCACCATCGGATCACCAATCTCCTTGAGCCGTTCAGCCAATCCGACGATTTCATTGTGATTCTGCTCAGGTAACAGATGGTGGCTGGCCAACAACTTGCTGTTCTCAGCTAGCTGGCCTCGAAAACGTACCGCCAGCGCCTCGGTGGTTCCCGTCACACCATAGATGATGGGCAAGCGTGTTACCAGCTGTTGCGCCAGCTCCAAGGGCTCATTCTCGCTGGCATCCGGGTCAGCCCACTGTCTGCCCTCCAACTCCATAACCCGAGCTCCCTCCTCCAACTCTCCAACGATGTCAAGAGGTAGCACCTGGAAGGCCGTCAAGACGATGGCCGTAGCTGCCACCGAGTAGCCAATGGCTGCCCGCGGTTGGAATCCCACGGGAATCTCGATGAAATCCCAGCCCGACTTCCGGGAAAGCTGGGCGAGCTGCCCGCCGCTGGCGATCGCCACCACCCGCCCCCCCTGACCGGCGGCTTGCTGCACCGCGCTCAGAGTCTCCTCTGTGTCGCCGGAATAGGAGGACACCACGACCAATGTTTCACGATCCACCCAACTGGGAACTGTATACTGGCGTACCACGGTCATCGGAACCGCTGCCAACCGGTCCACCCAGACCCGCACCATATCGCCACCAATAGCTGACCCACCCATTCCGAGGAAAAGCACCTGCCGCGGTTCCGTAATCGGTTCCCGGGGCTTCCAGTCCCCGTAGGTAGTCAAGATGTGTGTGAATTGATCCGGACAACCACGGATGGCCGACCACATATCGGCCTGATCGAGCTCATCCCTTAGCTTCTGTATGTCCATCTCTTCCTGTCTGTGTTAGGGAGTGCCTAGGCACCTGGTTAATTCTCTCGTCCCAAGATCACGTCGGCAAAGGCCTCCAGAATCTGCCCTTCCTTCAGCGATGTCAGGTGGGCTTTCGCTTCATCGATATTGGCGCGGATGCTCTCCTCTGCTTCCTGGCGGATACCTTCCGCCTCCAAAATCTCACGCATGGCAGTGAGGCCTGCCTCCAGGTTGGTACGGGCCTCTTGAACAGCCCGGCGCACCTGGGCTGGAACCCGCTCCAGGGCTACGATCATCAGATAGGTCTTCTTCTCGGCAACAATGTCGCTGCCCAGGCTCTTCCCCATCGTGCCGGCATCGGAAAATATCTCCAGCAGATCATCCTGAACCTGAAAGGCCCTCCCCAGGAGACAGCCGTATCGCCGTACACCCTCGATCTGCTCCTCGCCCGCCCCCGCGCACAGGGCTCCCAGCTCGGCCGCCATACCCAACATGTAGCCCGTCTTGAGATCGATCATGCGCAGATACTCATCCACGCTCACCACCTCCTGGCTCTCATACTCCTTATCCAGAGCCTGACCCTCGCATACTGCCAGCGCCCCCTTGGCAAAGGCCGTGGTGAGCTCGTCAACCCGGCCGGGTGACAGGCGCAGCTCCATGAGGGCGATAACGAACATGGCATCGCCCGCCAGCACTCCCACACCATCGTCCCACTTGGCGTGCACTGCCGCCTGCCCGTGACGGGTATGGTCGCGGTCCATGATGTCGTCGTGTACTAGGGTAAAGTTGTGCAGGAGCTCCACCGCCACGGCGGCATGGAGGGCGTCCGCCTCCTGCCCGCCGCACGCCTGGCTGGTCAGTAGCGTGAGAATCGGCCGTAGTCGTTTCCCCCTGCCCGATAAGGCATAATGCACCGGCTCGGCCAGCAGCGGCGGCCCCTGAGGATAAACCTCCTCCAGTCGGCCATTGATCTTCCCGCGCAGGGCTTCCAGGTATTCCGGGAACAGGTTCATTCCGCCAATTGAATCGTGCCCAAATCACCCAACTTCGTGAGAACCAGTGACTTGATCTCCTCCAGACGCTCCCGCGTGCGTGCTTCGAATCGGCAGACAATCACCGGTTGCGTATTGGAAGCCCGCACCAAACCCCAGCCGTCGCCGAACTTGATCCGCACTCCGTCAATGTCGATGCAGTCGTAGTGCGCCTTGAAATAGGTCTCGGCCGCCGCCGCAATCTTGAACTTCTCTTCGTCCGTCGGACAATCCAGACGCATCTCCGGCGTGCTGTAATACTTGGGTATCTCCGCGGTGAGGGCCGAGAGGGGTTCCTTGTGACGCGAGACCAATCGGGCGAGACGTAAACTGGCGTAGATGGCATCGTCATAGCCATAGTATTCATCACCGAAGAACAGGTGGCCGCTCATCTCACCGGCGAAGGTTACCTTGAGCTCCCGCATCTTTTCCTTGATCAGGCTGTGCCCCGTCTTCCACATGACCGGCCGCGCCCCATGACGGGTAATCTCCTCCTCCAGCGCCTGGGAACACTTCACATCGAATACGATCGCCTCACCGGGACCTGCCACCTCCTCCAGAAACAGCGCCATCAGTGTATCCGCCCAGATGATTTGACCCTGATCATCTACCACGCCAATACGGTCGGCATCACCATCGTAGGCGACCCCGAAATCATAACCGCCCTTGCCCACTTCGGCGATCAGGTCCTGTACGTTCTTCTCCTCCGTGGGATCCGGATGATGATTCGGAAAATGTCCATCCACGGTACAATACAATTCGGTTAGGTCTACCCCCAGCTCCTTGAATATCTCCGGGGCAACCAGCGCACCGGCCGCGTTGCCGCAGTCCATCACCATCCGCACCGGTCGATCCAGACTGGTCTTCTCCAACATCAGCTGCTTATAGGCCGTCAGCACATCCTCCTCGCGTCGGCTACCCTCACCCAACTCGAAGTCCGATCGCTCGATGTACTGCCGCAGCTCCTGGATCTGGTCACCGTACACCGCCATCCGCTTGTAGGACATCTTGAATCCGTTGAACTCGGGAGGATTGTGACTCCCCGTTATCTGGACCGCCCCATCCACCTCCAGATGATACATGCTGAAATAATTCGTCGGTGTTGGCACAATACCGATATCCACGACCTCCACCCCCGTCTCCAGCAGCCCGTGGGTGAACCACTCCTTGAGCTGCGGTGTCGTCAGACGAACATCACCGCTGAGGGCTACTGAACCACCCCCTTCTCTGCGGACGAAGGTCCCGAATGCCCGGCCCAGATTCGTGACCACGGGCTCAGGAAAATCACGCTCCACCTCGCCGCGGATATCATACTTCCGGAATATGTAATCGTGCAAAACTGTCTCCTATCCTGTTGCGATTTGGCCTAGGATCACCGGCTTGCGCGCTCCGGTAACTCCGGGCATGTTTCCCGGTATTCTCTCCACATGCGCCACGGCCAGAACCGCCATCAACAACGCCTCCTTGAAATCAGGATCGATACCCAGCTCCGCGGAAGTTACCACCTTCCATCCGGGATGCTCCACTGCTAGATCCGCCATGAGCTGGGGATGGTGCACACCCCCGCCGCTGACGATCAGGGTACCTACCTCAGCGTGAAAATCGACAAAACGCTGGACGTTGGAGGCTATGGACCGGGCGGTCAACCGGACCAGGCTCCGGAGCAGGTCCGCGGGCGAAGGGGCATATGCCTCCAACACCCGTCTCACCTCCACTGCTCCAAACTCGTCCCTGCCCGTTGATTTCGGTGGGTTCTTCTCAATGAAGGGATGGGCCATCAGCTCCGCGACTACATCCTCCCGGATCACCCCCTCCGCACTGTACCGCCCATCTCGGTCAACGCTGTCCTCGAATAGCAGCTGGGCTGCCTCATCGATCAAACCCATCCCCGGACCGGTGTCAAATCCCACCACCTCCGTCCGGGTCATCCCGGGCCGGATGGCGGATATGTTCGCCACACCCCCAATATTCACCACGATGGTTGCGCTCGATCGGCCACGGCAGAGCAGCCAGTCCAGGAAGGGCATCAAGGGCGCACCGTTGCCCCCCACGGCCATATCGGCCTCCCGGAAATTCGATACCACCGGTACGTTGAGCGCCTGACTGACATGGGCCGAGGTCCCTACCTGCAGGGTGTAGCGGCCGTCACGGTGGGCCACCGTCTGACCGTGACAGCCCACGAGATCTACACTGCGTCCGCTCAAAACACTCTCCGCAACACGGGCATAGGCTTCACCCAGTTGGAAATGCAGCGCCCCTACCTCATCCGCATTGCCGGTGAGGGACCGGACGATGGCCTCCCGCTCCGCCTGCTGGAAGAGTGTGGTCTGGGTGTCCAGAACCTGAAACTCAA
>CP070656.1:2320684-2324255 GCA_020355065.1 Fidelibacterota bacterium
CCCGTGATGTCAGTCTCCTGGAAAGCGTCGCCGCCCAGCGCGGTTGCTGCCACCTGGCCAGTGATACAGACCATAGGGGAGGACTCCATCATGGCTGTGGCAACGCCCGTTACCAGGTTGGTGGCACCCGGTCCCGAAGTGGCCATGGCCACACCCACCTTGCCGCTGACCCGCGCGTAGCCGTCGGCCATGTGGGCTGCACCCTGTTCGTGGCGCACCAGGACGTGGTGGACCCGGTCCTTATAGGTCGTAAGCGCGTCGTAGGTGGGCAGGTTAGCCCCTCCGGGATAGCCGAAGACCACCTCTACACCTTCCCGGATCAGGCATTCCCATATGATTTCCGCGCCCGTCAGAAGTTGTCCGGTCTTATCCATGGCTGTCACTTTCCTTTATCTCAATTCTGTTTGAAAACCGCGCCCGTACTGGCCGATGTCACTAGACGGGCATAGCGTGCTAAATAACCCTGCTTGATCTTCGGTTCGAATGGTGGCAGTTCCGCCAGCCGCGCCTGGAGCTCCTCATAGCTCAGGCTGACAGACAAACTCTTGTCGGGAATATTAACCTGGACTTCATCGCCGTTACGCAGCGCGGCCAGCGGCCCCCGCTCCGCGGCCTCCGGCGATACGTGACCTACACAAGCTCCCCGGGTCCCGCCGGAAAATCGCCCATCGGTGACCAGGGCCACCTTGTCCTCCAGGCCCATTCCCACGATGGCGCTGGTGGGTGCCAGCATCTCGGGCATGCCCGGTCCGCCGCGAGGCCCTTCGTAGCGAATCACCACCACTTCGCCCGGCTGAACCTCCCCGCCCAGGATGCCCTGCACAGCCTCCTCTTGCGACTCGTAGATCCGGGCGGGACCGGTGTGCACCAGCATGGTGCTCTCCACCGCCGCGGTCTTTACCACCGCGCCTTGCGGCGCCAGATTACCGAAAAGAATGGCCAGGCCGCCTTCATGGGAATAGGGATTCTCGATGGGATGGATGATGCTAGCATCCTTCACGGTCGCTGTAGCAATATTTTCTCCCAGGCTGGCGCCCGATACTGTTGGACAGGACAGGTCGAGCAGCCCATCGATCCGTGCCAGCTCATGCAATACGGCGCTTACACCGCCGGCCGCATCCACGTCCTCCATGTGCACGTCGCGGGCGGCGGGACTGACCTTACAGATGTGCGGTACCTTCCCCGCCAGATCGTTCAACATCGCCAGATCGAAATGCAGGCCCGCCTCTGCGGCGATGGCCAGGGTATGGAGCACGGTATTGGTGCTTCCGCCCATGGCCATGTCCAGAGCAAAGGCGTTGAGGAGTGAAGCCTCCGTGATGATGTCCCGGGGGGTGATATTCCGCTCCACCAGTTCCATGATCCTCGGCCCTGACTGCCGGACCAGCTCCTGCCGGCGGGGATCCACCGCCAGGATGCTGCCGTTGCCGGGTAGAGCTATGCCCAGGGCTTCCATCAGGCAGTTCATGGAGTTGGCGGTGAACATGCCGGCGCACGATCCGCAGGTGGGGCAGGCGGAGTCTTCCAACTGCTTCAGTCCCTGGTCGTCGATCAAACCGGACGAGTACTGGCCCACTCCCTCGAACACCGAGGCCACGTCGATTTTCCTGCCATCGGGAGCAGTCCCGGCTTTCATGGGCCCCCCGGATACGAACAGTGTAGGTATGTTCAGCCTCACGGCGGCCATGAGCATACCCGGTACGATCTTGTCGCAGTTGGTCAGGCAGACCAGGCCATCCAGGCAGTGGGCGGAAGCCATGGTCTCCACGCTATCGGCGATGAGTTCCCTGCTGGGCAGCGAGTAGCGCATCCCCGGGTGTCCCATGGCGATGCCGTCGTCCACACCGATGGTGTTGAACTCGAAGGGAACACCCCCCGCCTCCCGGACCGATTCCTTGGCGATCCGGCCCAGCTCCTGCAGGTGCACGTGACCCGGGATCAGATCGGTGTACGAATTGGCGATACCGATAAAGGATTTGCCGAAGTCTTCGTCGGAGCGGATCGCGCCCGTCGCTTTCAGCAGACTGCGGTGCGGAGCCCGCTCAAATCCCGACTTGATTTGTTCAGAACGCATACAGATCCTCCATTAACATGTCCTTCCGGACAGTTAATCACGAATCGTCAGCGTCTCTGGCTAGTATCTGGGGGAATCGGTTAGGGTGAGATTGTGATTAACTGTCCTTTTGATACTAGCCAATCAGTATGTGGGCTAGCAGGACAATAATCACAATAATCAGAATGACGACGTTAAGTCGCAGACCGAAGGTGGAAGCGAGCCGTTGCAACACACCGCGTCTGGCGGCACCTTCGTGCCGTGAAGCGTCGGCTTGATATGTTGACCCGCGGCGTAACATGTCCACCAAAAAGCGCTGATAGGTCCAATCAGCGCGTTTTTATTATAACACGCTTATTTTGTGATGGCAACCCCAAATTTATCTTTGTCGCATTTTTTCCTGTCAGCGACGGGATCGCCATGGAAGTTCATTCCTGTCAAGGTCCCCGCGTTACATTCAATCATCGGCAGTTCCGGGCATTTCTTGAGGAGAACTATGCGCCTGAGATCCAACCTCCTTTGACCCGCTACGCCAATTCTTCCGTGAAGCAGCTCCGGGTGCCGGTGTGGCAGGCCGCCCCGGTCTGTTCCACCTGGATCAGCAGTGTGTCGTGGTCGCAGTCTGCCTGGATGGACCGGATGTGCTGTATGTGGCCGCTCGTCGCTCCCTTCCGCCACAGCTCTCCCCGGCTGCGCGACCAGAAACAGGTCCGCCCCTCCGCCAGCGAGATCCCCAGGCTCTCCGGGTTCATATAGGCCAGCATCAACACTTCCCCCGTCTCCGCATCCTGCACGATGGCCGGAATGAGGCCGTCCTCATTGTACTTCAGGGTAATGATGTTATCACGTTCAATGGTCATGATCAGTCTCCCAGGGGTCGCACGGGCAACCCATTTAAGGATAGGAAATCTTTCACCTCCCGGATGGAGAATATCCCCCGGTGGAACACGGACGCCGCCAGTACCGCGTCCGCCTCGCCCTCCTCCAGGGCGGCTTGGAAATGCTCCAGCTGACCGATACCGCCCGAAGCAATTACCGGCACCGGCACCGATCGGCTGACCAGGCGTGTGATCTCCAGGTCCACACCCGCCTGGGTACCATCGGCATCGATGCTGGTCAGGAGGATCTCGCCCGCTCCGCGCTCCACGGCCTCCGTCACCCACGACCGCGCTTCCCGGCCGGTGGGCCTCGACCCACCGTGTGAATAAACATCCCACCCGGCTCCCGAGCGCTGGATGTCCACCGCCAGGACCATACACTGCGAGCCGAACCGCTGGGCCCCCTCGGTGATGAGCTCTGGTTCAGCTAGTGCAGCGGTGTTGAGCGCCACCTTATCGGCCCCCGCTCTCAACAGCGCCTCGATGTCGTCCAGGCTCCGAATACCACCGCCGATGGTGAAGGGAATGAACACCTCGCGGGCCACTCGCCGAGCCAGCTCCACTACGTGCCGCCGGGCCTCCACGGTGGCCGAAATATCCAGGAAGACCAGCTCGTCCGCTCCTTCCCGGCTGTAATGGG
>CP070656.1:2324355-2328938 GCA_020355065.1 Fidelibacterota bacterium
CCTCACGCTTCGACCGTCGTGAGGGGGCTTTTTCTATTGGGAGCCTGTCTGCCCACTCAAACAGACGGTTGGCTCCCCGCTCGGGAGGAAGCTTGTGTCCGCAGAATCGCGGGGACCTCCAGGTCATCTTCGAAGACCATGATCTCTTCTTCTTCGCCATCCACAACGGCCATACTCTCACCGCCCTTGGGCATGCGTCGGCGCAAGCCGAAGAGGGGTGCTCTTTCGTAGAGCGGGGGCAAAGTGGTGGCCTTGGCCGGTGTCCCGGCGATCTCGGCGGCGGCACCGGCGGGCACGGATTCCTGGTCCTGATTGAAGCCGGTGGCGATGACAGTGACGCGGAACTCATCGGAGAGGTGGGGATCGATCACCGCCCCGAAGATCACATTAGCCTCGTTGCCCGCTTCCTCGTTGATGATGGATGCGGCGTCGTTCACCTCGTGGAGGGTCATGGTAGTATCCCCGGTGACGTTGACGAGGAGACCGCGAGCGCCCTGGATGTTGCAGTTCTGCAGCAGGGGAGAGGAGATGGCCTGCTGTGCGGCCAGGATAGCCCGCTCTTCACCGTGACCAATGCCGGTCCCCATAATGGCATCGCCCATGCTCAGCATGACGGTGCGGACGTCGGCGAAGTCCAGGTTGATGAGGCCGTGGATATTGATCAGGTCGGAGATGCCCCGGGTGGCCTGGTGCAGAATGCTGTCGGCCAGTTTCAGGGCGTTGGCAAAGGTGGTATCGGCGTCGGTGATCCGCAGGAGGGTTTCGTTCGGTATGACCAGAGTAGTATCGCAGAACTGGCGCAGTTCCTCGATGCCCACTTCGGCGCGCTGGGCGCGGTGCCGTCCTTCGAAGAGGAAGGGCCGCGTTACGATACCCACGGTGAGGGCGCCCATGTCCCGGACGAGGTGTGCGATCCGGGGTGCGGCACCTGAGCCGGTTCCGCCGCCCATGCCGGCGGTAATGAAGACCATATCGGCACCGGCGAGGGCACTCTCGATGAATTCGTGATCCTCGTCGACGGCCCGGCGTCCGATGTCGACATCCGCCCCGGCCCCCAAGCCCTTGGTCAGGGATTTCCCGATCTGGATCTTGACTTCGGCCAGATTGTTATCAAGGTCCTGGGCATCGGCGTTCACGGCGATGAACTCCACGCCCATGAGGTTGTCCTCGATCATCCGGTTAATAGCGTTACCGCCGGCACCGCCAACGCCAACGACCTTGATCTTGGCTTTCATGAGGTCATAGTCATCAAACTCAAAGAACATGGTCTTTCTCCTCTCCTCAATTAAAACAACTCCTTGAAAAAGTTCTTAATGTGCTGGCCCAGGCTTCTCAGGAAGGTCATGATCCCACCCGGTCGCTTGGTGATGCCGTGGGTTTCTTCGTACTCGTGCCCATAGACGAGCAGGCCGATGGCGGTGGCGTACTCCGGTGAGCTCACCATCTCCTCCAGGCCGTGCACGTGCAAGGGGTATCCGATTTTGATATCGGCATTAAACACCTCGCCGGCCTTTTCCTCCATTTCCTTGATGAGCACTCCGCCACCGGTGAGAACCACACCGAAGGTGAGTTTCTCACTCACATCGCTTTTGCGGACTTCATTGCGGCAGAGCGTGAGGATTTCTTCCAGGCGCGGTTCGATGATCGCCGACAAGCCCCGCCGGGTGGTGGTCTGGGCCTGGCGGCCAGCAATGCCTTCGATGGTTATCTCGTTATCTTCGACGGTGGCCGGGAACTTGGCATAGCCATATTCCTTTTTCAGCTCCTCGGCCTTGTCAAATGTGGTGTGCAGGATCTGAGCGATGTCATTGGTAACGCGGTTGCCGCCGTAGGGGATCACGGCGGTATGGCGGACGCCGCCATCATAGTAGACCATCAATTCGGTGGTCCCGGCACCCATATCGATCAGGACCACTCCCTGATCTTTTTCGGTCTGTTCCAGAACGGCAGTGGCGGATGCCAGGGGAGCCAGAACCAGGGCCTCTACGAACAGGCCGGCGGCTTCGACACAGCGGATAATATTTTGAGCGGTGGGTTCATCGATGGTCACCAGATGTACCCGTGCTTCCAGGCGATGACCGATATGCCCCAGGGGAGCCTTGATGCCTTCATGTTGATCGACCTTGAACTCCTGGGGCAGCACATGAAGGATTTCTCGGTCGGCGGGCAGGGTGATCGCCTTGGCCTGTTCCAAGACCCGTTCGACGTCCTCACTGGTGATTTCCTGAATATGGGGCACGCGGGGCTCTTCGCGGCTCACGGTAATGACGCCGGTGTTGTTCATGCTGCGGATCTGCTCTCCGGACAGGGCGACATACACACCGTCCATACTCACGTCCGCCTGGGCTTCGGCTTCCTCCACGGCTTTTTCGATGGCGGTGATGGTCTCCTTGACATTGACCACCAGGCCCTTGCGCATACCTGTGGAGGAGGCACGCCCTACTCCGAGCAGGTTGAGTTGGCCCGCCTCGTCCACCTGAGCCATCACGGCGCAAACCTTGGTGGTGCCGATGTCCAGGGCGGCGATCAATCTGGATCTGGGCTGGGAGTCGAGGGTGGCCATACTATCAAGCCCGCTCCCGCACCACGACCTGACGGTCGTAGCGCAGATCGATATAGGAGTAATCCATCAGGCTCCGCTTACCGGCCACCGTTTGCAGGAAGGCATCCAGCATGGTGATGCGGTTTTCCAGATCGGATTCGCCGAGCCGGACGGCTGTGGAGGTTTCTGCCATATAGAGGGTCACTTCTCCATTCTTTGCGTACACGAGTTCACTGAGTTCATGAAACAGGTCCGGAAAGGACCGGTGGATATAATTGAGGATCAGCCAGGCCTGCTGGAGTTGTTCGTGGTTGGCGATCGTGCCCTGGTCGAGGGCAGTCAGGGCGGAGTCGGCTCCTGAGACCGTGGGAAGTTCCAGATCGAAGCGGCCGCGGGGCAGGGGCAGTGCTTCTTCTTCACTGGAGACGACGAAATACTCCGGGGCGGCGACATATGCCAGGGGTTCATTTTCCACGATGTCCACATAGAGGGTATGGGGGAACTTGCGCCCCAGCCTCACACCGTAGACGTATTTCAGCATTTCGACACGCTTCTGGATGGCGGGCAGGTCCACTTCGAAAACGGTACCCTGGAGCGGCAAGGCCATGGCGTTCACTACTTCGGCTCTGGTCAGGATATTATTGCCGCGCACTTCGATACGTCGCAGGTCGAATACTCCCATGGATTGGGTATAGCTATGCACACCTTGTCCCAGTGTCCATCCCACCGCGAAGACGATGACCGTAATCGTACCCCACCGTCCCCAGTGTGCCCACCGCCGCAGATTCATAAGGACAGTCTCAGGCAAGGCCTGCCTCTTCCCAGAAGCCGGGCTCGAATCCCAACGTCCTGATCTCCAGTTCCAGCTGAATGCCGAAATGCTGTTTAACGGTGCGGGCGGCCATTTTAATCAGGAAGGCCATTTCCTGGGCCGTGGCCTGTCGACGGTTGATAAAGAAATTTCCATGCTCGGGAGATATTTCTGCACCGCCCCGGATGGTGCCTTTGAGGCCGGCCTGTTCAATGAGCATTCCCGCGGAGATATCTGAAGACGGATTCTTGAAGACGCTGCCGGCGGAGCGCTCATTGAGGGGCTGGCTTAACTTCCGCGCGCCCGAGACCTGCTTAAGGAGCTGCGCTATTTTCTGGGGGGCGCCTGTTTCGAACTGGAACGTTGCCTCGGTAATAATCTCATCGGGGCGGAAGGTGGAACTGCGATAGCCGAATTGGATATCCTGTCGGTCATAAACCTTTTCTTCCCCGTGGAAGTTCAGGACGCGGACCTGGACGAGGTGGGTGGATATTTGTTCTCCGAATGCGCCGGCATTCATCACCAGGGCACCTCCCAAGGTTCCCGGAATGCCCACCAGTTTCTCAGTGCCCGTTAAACCTGCTTCCAGGCAGCGGCGAACCAGGTGGCCCAGTGTTACTCCGGCTGCGGCCACGACCGTTCCGTTCTGGATCCGAAGCTCCTTCATGGTCCCCGCCAGGGAAATAACTAAGCCACGAATGCCCGAGTCATTCACCAGACAGTTGCTGCCCGAACCGAGGACAGTAACGGGGAGATTTTTCCGGGCAGCATACTGCAGCAGGCCGGCTAATTCCTGACGACTGGCCGGGCGGACAAAGATATCCGCAGCGCCGCCTATTCCGTAGGTAGTATGTTGGCTCAACGGCTCATCCACGAGTATTTCGCCCTGGGTGATGATCCGTGTCAGCTGCGGATGCATTGGCGATAAGCCTCCCGAATTCTGGAGTTGTACTCCGTGATATCCCCAGCTCCCATGGTGATGACCATATCACCGTCCTTAATCAATCGGGCCACGGCCTGCGGCAATTCATCCTTATCGGGGATGTAGGTGACCTGTTTATGCCCGAAATGGGTGGTATCGTTAGCGATCAGCTCGCCGGAGATGCCGTTGATGGGATCTTCACGAGCGGGATAGATATCCGTGACCTAGAGCACGTCGCTGGACAGGAAGCTGCGGGAGAACTCATGATGGAAATCGCGTGTGCGGGTGTACAGATGAGGTTGGATCAC
>CP070656.1:2329038-2341252 GCA_020355065.1 Fidelibacterota bacterium
AACATCCCCGGCCAATCGGAAATCATCTCATGGTTGAGTTTTCCGATCACCGAGTACGTGGCGGCATACTGGTTCACCACCAGATTTGCAATGGCGTTCCATGAACTGGCCTTGTATCTGACCGAGAGCGTGTAACCTGGAAGAATGTGATCAACGTTGGGAGAGGTGAAGTCTGTGAATAGATAGGGACCTGGATCTCCGGTTTTCTGCCCGACGACTTCTGATCCCTGGAATGATATGCCTGATTTAGCCTCCTGCGTATGGATATGGATCAGTCCTCGATCTGCGAATTCACCCTCATGAATAACCGGAACACTAAAAACCTGAATGGAATCAATGAGATCGAGAGACAAGGGCAGATGGTTCAAATAGACGGTACCGAACGCCTTTAAATCAATCCTCTGCCCATCTACCATCACGATCCAGTCTTGCTCCTGGAAGGAAGAGAGGCCATTCACGCTCATCTTCCAGTGAAAACCATCGAGGGATGCAATACTCCAATCATCAAGCAAAAGCAGTATATCCGCCAGATGCGTCAAACCCGCGGTCTTGATATCTTCACTGGAGAGCACCCTCCTCATCGCACTCTGCTCAAAGGCATCTTGACCTACTGCCTGGATGGTGAGTATACCCACTGCCAACACAAGGCGGAGTTTCGTACCTATTCCAGGAAATCTCTTAACCATGTTGGGGTAGCAATAGTATAACCTATACCAAGCGTGATAAAATCCCGTACGATACGCCTGTGAGTGTTAAGCACTTGTCTACTGATCGTACATTGGAGCTCATACTTGTGTGGGAGAGTAACAGCGATCCCTGAGAATATACTCGCTTCCAGCTCGCTTTCGCGCACAATCCCACCAGCCGCTTTGAATATCATCAGGTCATTCCCCGCTTGAAAACCCGCGGTAATAGTTACTCCGCTTATCAGCAGTTTCTCCATTCCCCATCCCAGAAATAGATAATAGCTCTCGAATCCTGGTATTCGATCCATCTTGCTTTCGTAAGAAATTACCTGAGCGCCAGCCACTGTTTTACCAACGTAAAATGGGGTCTCAATCGCAGCTCTTACTCCCTGGCCAGCTTCCCAATAATTATGGAACTCAGTACGATTGAAATTCGAGGTATATGCTAGTTGGATGTCAAGGGTAGTAAAAGCATCTGATTCCTGAGCATTGAGTGTTCCTTTAGATAACAAGGTGATAGCCAAAATAAGAATGGGATGCACAAAGGGATAAGTACGATTCATATGGCGATTCATCAAGAGAAGGTACTGCCTTCCGTGTAGTGAATAAAAATCATAGCTGCCACTCGGTTGGCCACGAACAAACTCTCGTTAATAATAATAATCAATCGCCTATGTTGTCAAATCACAGGTCATAAACCGAGGCGAATGGCCCGGTCCGAGTCAGACAGGGCATCGCGATGATGCCCCAGGCTGAGACGTACCAAGCCCCGATTGACAAATGCCAGAGTGAACCGCAGCTGTAAGCGTATAGCCTGGTTGAAATATTCTAAGGCCTGCCGGTGGAAACCTGGTTCCCGTAGCGTCACGCACCGGTTATTATAGGTGCTCGCTAAATCGGGCTCCAATAATAAGGTCTGATTGCAATCGCTGACGGTGTGCTCATAGTCTTCCGGCGAGCCGTAAGCCGGACACCGGTTGTTCTATGCCGCTGCTAGGCTAGAATCGAAGCTGAGCGCACCAGTATCGGCCTGAATGGCGAGTTCGATGCAGTCCCCAGCGGATAAGGCCTTAACGGGGACCAATGGGTCTCCAGAGGAATGTGACTATAGATGAAAGCAGATCCTGACAAGCCCCATTTCAATAACAAGCCAGTGCACAATGAGCCTCGGCTGTTTCTACAAGATGGCGATATTCGGCTTCTGCTCCCGGTCTCTGGGCTGGATAAACCCAGGGGCAGATGAATCAGCTCAGGCCTTATGGAAGAAAGGCGAACTGCCCTTAAGGATCCCCCGGGTGTCCACAATCGGGATGCCGAGGGCGTCGAAATCGACCTGGAGATACGCGTCGTGGGCCGTGGCGATGAGGATGAGGTCAAATGAACGGTCAATCTCCACCGATGACCTGCCGGACAATCCGTCGAACTTCCTCGTACGTGGGATAACCGGAATGAACGGATCATTATAACTCACCTGTGCACCCAGCTGCTCCAGCTTCTGCATTAAATCCAGGCTGGGCGTTTCCCGGGCATCGTCTATATTTGCCTTATACGCTAATCCCAAAATGAGAATCCTGGATTCCTTCAAGGCTTTGCCGTACGTGTTGAGTACCTCAATTATCCTCACCACTACATAATCGGGCATGGAAGTGTTGATTTCTCCTGCCAACTCGATGAATTTGGTATAGACACCAAATTCCCGCGCCTTCCACGACAGGTAGAACGGATCAATGGGCACGCAATGCCCGCCTAATCCGGGTCCGGGATAAAACGGCTTATATCCGAACGGCTTGGTGCTGGCCGCTTCGATTACTTCCCAGATATCGATACCCATCTTGGCAAAGGTCATCTTCATCTCATTGACCAGTGCAATGTTGACCGACCGGTAAATGTTCTCCATCAGTTTCGTGGCCTCCGCTACCTTGGTGGATGATACCAGTACGGTCTGTGCAATGATCTGACCATACAAAGCCTCAGCTACCTCCCTTCCCTCCGAAGAAGTCGATCCGATCACCTTTGGTATGGTCGTTGTTGAGTATGTGGGATTATTAGGATCTTCTCTTTCGGGAGAATAGGCCACGTAAAAATCCTGATCCACTTTGAGGCCGCTGCGTTCCAGGATCGGAATCATCACCTCCTCCGTGGTGCCAGGATAGGTCGTCGACTCTAAAACCACCAGCTGTCCTTTGCGCAAGTGTGATCCGATTGTCTCGCAGGTCGCTACAACATAGGACAGATCTGGTTCACGCTGGTCGTTTAGCGGCGTGGGCACTGTGATCAATATTCCGTCACACTCCTCCAGCCGTGAGAAGTCAGCCGTCACGGACACAAATCCAGTGTCAGCCCCACGTACAATACGATCTGATGAGATATGATTGATATATGTCTGCCCTTCACTCAACATCCGGACCTTCTCTTCATCGACATCAAATCCGATACAGGGGAACTCCCGCTCAGCAAAGGTATACAGGAGCGGTAAACCCACGTAGCCTAGGCCAATGATCCCAACAGTGAATTCTTTGGTTTCAATTCTCTTAATAAGGGTATCCTTCATACCTTCAACTCACTCTAATGTTCGTATGTTTTTCATCAGTCAAATCTTATCGTAAAGATGAGGATCTGAGAAGGCCAAGCCCTTCATCCCCTCAATCTTATGACACAGGATGGTGGCCCTGCTGCCAACCGACGCTATAGGTATCCCAGCTGCTCGACACGAAGCAGGATCTGTTGGGCCAAACTTTCCGGATCCTCAGAACTCGAGTCAATGACGATCTCAGGACTGACAGGCTCTTCATAGGGATCGTCTATCCCCGTCACCTGCTTGACCAAACCCTGCCGGGCTTTGGCATACAGGCCTTTCGCATCCCGCTCTTCACATACACCCAATGGCGTATTCACATAGACCTCTAGATAACCTCCATAGTGTGAAATAAGATCCCGGTTGAATTGACGATCCGCCTCGTATGGCGCTATGGGAGCACAGAGGGCAATTCCCCCATTCTTGGTGATCTCACTGGCTACGTATCCTATGCGCCGTACATTGATCGAGCGATGCTCCTTGGTGAAACCTAGCTCCCTGGAAAGGTGAGTCCGCACAATATCCCCATCCAGCAGGGTTACCGGGCGCCGGCCATCCTCCAGAAGCTTGACCATGAGACCTTTTGCCAGCGTCGATTTGCCGGCCCCGGACAGACCTGTAAAAAACACCGTAAAGCCCCGCTTGGATAAGGGTGGTTGAGAACTGCGTAACTCACTCACCACCTCAGGATACGAGAACCACTCCGGTAGCTCAAGTCCCTTATCAAGGCGCCGGCGCAGCTCGGTACCTGATATCTGAAGGGCACGGGCACCCTCCGGGACTTCGTCCTCGGGATGATACTCTGCCAGGTCTTCCACGTAAACCATGTTCCTGAAGGGTACCATGGTCATACCTAATTCCGACTCATGCTCGCGGACCAGGTCCTGGGCGTCATAGGGGCCGTAAAACGGCTTGCCCTGGCTGTCCTTCCCGGGACCGGCATGATCACGTCCCACGATGAAGAAGCTGCAGCCATAATTCTTGCGGATGATGGCATGCCAGAGAGCCTCCCGGGGGCCACCCATACGCATGGCCAATGGCAAAAGACTAAGCATGACGGTACCCACGGGGAACCGGGGCAAGATGTGCTCGTAACAGCGCACCCGGGTATAATGGTTTACGTCCCCGGGCTTGGTCAGACCTACCACTGGGTGGATGAGAATGTTCGCATTGGCTTCGGCAGCCGCGCGCAACGTCAATTCCACATGCGCCCGGTGCATTGGATTTCTGGTCTGGAAGGCCACCACCCGATCCCAGCCATGCTTGATGAATAGATCGCGCAGCATCCGCGGATTATGACGTAAAAGCTGATAATCATAATGCTTGGGTAGTGCAAGACCTTCTAAAGTCCCCCCCAGATATACGGGCCCCGATTGGTCCAATAGATAGAAAACACCTGGATGAAGCGTATCTGTCGTGCCGAATACCTGTTTCGCCTCCGCCTTCAGATCGGGTCGCCACTTATCGGTAATGGTCAAAATGGCCAGGGGAAAGCCTTCCTTATCATTCAGCACAATCCGATCGCCCGTCTTGAGGTTGCTCGCAAACTCGTCAGTGACGTCAAGTGTGACCGGGAGCGGCCACAACTCCCCGCCCGAAAGCCGTAGGCCTCCCAGAACCGATTCATAGTTCGCCTTGTCAAGGAAACCGGTCAACGGTGAGAATCCCCCCGTCAGTAACAGCTCCAGATCGCACAGCTGCCGATCACTGAGAGTGAGATGGGGTAGTTGTACGCTCGCTGCTTTCAGCTCAGTAGCTTGATCCGGCGATACCAGCAAGTTGATTAGTTCCCCGCCGTGAGGTTCTATGAGGGATGATGACATTGGCTACTCTTCCATGGTAAAAATAAGTTAACTAGGGATCAGGTTATTGAATCATCTTCATTTTCAGCCACCCAGGTATTGATCCAACTTGTGTGGGTGCTCTACAGCGACCTCCTCGGCCCACGGTTTGTGTGTATTTCTGGGGAAAGCCAACATGAGTTCGATAGCCGTGTGTCCGGTAGCTATCAGTCGTAATGGACTAGTTGTTATATTTAGCCCTAGTGGGAGGTCAGCTCGACAAATTTCTTACGATATAGCTCCTCATCACCGGGCTTGAATCCGGTATGGTGGTAGTATATGGTCCCATCCTGGGCTACGATAAAGGAATTGGGGAGAATCGCGAGACCGCTCTTCTCATCCACAACTTTATACTTCTTTCCTACAGCTCCATATCGGTCCATAAGCATCTGGAGCTTGAGATCAAAACGCTCTATATATTCCCGTACCAGCTCATCGCTCTCGTTTAAGTCCACCAGATAGATGGTGACGCCCGGGAATTCCTCCTGTAGCTTCTCCAGCTCGGCAATCTCCGCCTTACACGGAACGCAGGTCGTCTGGAAAAAACTCACCACCACCGGCTTGCGATCCTCCTCCTTGGCCTTCGGTCCCACCGTACGACTCAGGTAAAAAGACCCCCCTTCAAGATAGGGCAGGAAGAAGGTTGGTGCGGGTTGACCGATAGCCAGCGCATCATGCTGCTTCTCTTCAGCGGTTTGCTGCTCTTTCTCTTGGGCCAAAGCGGCAGCCCGTGCTGCCCGCTCTGCTTCCAGCTCCTCAGTCAATACGGCGAACTTCTCCCGGTAGATCTCCTCGTCTCCCGGCTTAAAGCCCGTATGGTGGTAGTAGATGCTACCATCCGTAGCCACGATGTACGTGTTGGGCAGAAGGGCTACACCGTTTTCGTCCACCACCCCGTATTTCTTGCCGGTGACGCCATAGCGGTCGAGCAGCATATTCAGCTTCAGGTCGAACTTTTCCACATACTCGGCCACCAACTCGTCCGGTTCGTTCAGCCCCACCAGGAAAATCTTGATGAGAGGAAACTCCTCCTGAAGCTTCTCCAGCTCGGCAATCTCCGCCTTGCAGGGAACGCAGGTCGTCTGGAAAAAACTCACCACCACCGGGATTCGATCCTCAACTTTGGCTTTAGGACCCACTGTCCGGCTCATATAGAACGATCCCCCCTCCAGTCTGGGGAGATAAAAACTGGGGGCTTCTTGGCCAATCTCCAGCTGGGCTGATGCCAGTGAAAAACACACCAGGACCGACAATAGAATTTTAGCGCGCATAGGTTTTCTTCAGGTTGGTTTTAATTTGTGCGGAGCTTACGGGCTTGATACGTATTCGTCAATGAGTTTCATCACCCCCGGATGATCCGGTGCTTCAGGGGGCAAGGCATGCAACTCATAGTGTGTTAAGGTATAGCCTTCGTCGGTGGCCTCGAAACGGATTTCACCCACGTACCCGGCATACCCACCGGCCTGTACGATCGGTATGGTGTTGACCACCATGGGGGTATCGATAACGGATTGGGAATGGCCCCCGATGATCAGGTCGATCTGCGGATACGCGGCCGCAATAGCCTGATCCACGTCGAGACCAGAATGAGACAGCAGGATCTTGAAGGTGCTCCCCGTCCCTGCTGATTCCAACCAGCGCTCAATCCGCTCGGGTACATCCTGCAGGTTCATACCGGCAAACACAAAATCAGGATAAAAACGGATCGTGCTGGCATGCAGAATGGGCAGAATTGAAAAACTTGCAGCTCCTTTACCGATTTCCACTGGTTCCCTTTCCATCGATACCAGTGCATCCAGCTCATAGTACTCCTCGGAAGCGTAGGCGATATCCTGGTCACCCAGATTGATGATATCATAATCCATCATCTCCATGGCCGCATGGATAACTTTATCGAATCCTGGTGAGAGGTACTCGATATAGTTGTCACCGTTGTCTACCACCAGTACGTCCGGGTGTGCCTGGCGATAGGTGGCAATAAATTGTGCCCGCTTCTCAAGACCGCCGAGCTTGGCATCGGGACAATAGCAGTTCTCGATGACACCGTTGGCACTGTTGGTGAACAGAATAGAGAATTCCTGGGCACAGAGGCCTGGTCCCGCTGTGAATAGAAACCCAATAATCAGGACAATCCTGCGACTCACCCTGTAGCCTTTCTGTGCGTTGTGCGAATCAGCAGCAGCTCGCACCTTGTCCGTAACTTGTGCCAGCCGTTCGAATCACGCTGGGCATATGGACAATATGGAAATCCCGGTTCCTGGCACTCCCCCTACTTCATCAACACCATCTTTCGGGTATAGATCTTCCCTTCGGCCATGTAGGCCGCAAAGTAGATACCCGAGGCCACCTGGTTGCCGAACCGGTCACGACCGTCCCACATCACCTCGTAGTGGCCTAGGTCGTGCCAGTCGTTCACCAGCGTAATCACTTCCTGTCCCAGCAGGTTGTAGACCTTCAATCCCACCTTGGCCGGACGGATCAGACTGTAGACCAGCCGGGTGTTGGGGTTGAAGGGATTGGGATAGTTCGGCGCCAGTGCAAACTCGGTCGGCAGCTGGGCTAGTATCTCTTCCGTGGTGTTATCCACGTAAAGTGCTGATCCCGCGATCACCTTCAGATGATAGGGAAAATCTTCCCGGTACTGCCGGATCACTATCGGCTCATCACCCGCCAGCAGGTCGTAGACCTCATGCGTCAGGACATCCAACAGGTTAATCTTATGCCCCGGTGGCAGGTCTCCCTGAAGCTCATGTCTCAGATCAATGGGACCCCGCTCGCCCTTCACGTACAGATCCAGGTCCCAGACTCCATCCGTCTCCTCGTAGGAACGCACATCCGTTGTGAACCGCGGCAAGCCCGCGCCCCAATCCGGACGTTCCATGGCCAGCGATACGAAGCCATCGATATAGGGCGGCTCGGGCTTATCGTAGTGGTCGAGGTATTCACTGGCCCCGTCCAGACGCCCGATGGAATTCATCACGTCGTGGTACCTGCGCCCAATGGCCTGGAACTGCATCAGCCACCCTGCGGGAGGTTCAGCGTCACCCTTCGCCAGGAGCTCTTTCGCCACTCCGCCGCCCGGCTCAGCCGTGAGCGGAATGATCCGGTTGGATCCTCCGTGTACGTAAACCACGTAGCCACCCCACGGCGCCAGCTGCGTCTGGATATTGGACCAGCCGCCGCCATCATGGGTGAACGGACCATAGAACTCCACTTGGTCCAGGCTTACCGGTACCTGGAACGGGAAGGGATTCCCGATCAGGTTCCACCCCGGTTCCAGCACCAGGTCCAGCTCCATCTCGTTGTTGACACTCCGCCCTGCTCCCGTCTGGAACACGATGTTGCTGCTCACCCGCTGCTGGAGCCAGTAGCTCTCGCCGGGATTGAAGTTGGTCGCCTGCCGCCAGGGGGGATCGATACTGGGCGCATACTCAAAGAGCCGCCAGGTGGAGTCCGTTGGTTGACCACCCAGCTCATCCCCAATGGTACTCATGACGGAATTCTGAACCAGGGTTGCCGGCACGGAGATCAGCCGCCACTGAGGCTGTTCCGGATTGGAAGTTATCGGAAACCCGGAGGGAAAGGCGCTCTGGTCAATGTTGGTACTCAACACGTCAGCTCCGAAGCTCACCGGCACGAATAGGGTGTCCGAAATGGACGCATTCTCGGCCGCATCTTCAGCCTCGATGAAGAATACCAGACCCCTGATGGTCATGTTTTCCGCCAGGATCGTCCCGCTGTATTCGTTGGCTGTACCAGTCGGTGACATGGCAACCTCGCTGTTCAGCGTCGATGCACCCCCCGGACCGTAGATGATATCCGCTGCTGCCACACCGACATTATCCGTAACGAGGACCTTGATCTCCAGGTTAGCGTTGATATCCACCGGGGTCGCCTGCTGTAGCGTGGGAGTAGCTATCTCGGGCGCCACCCGGTCCACGAACAGGGTCGTGAAGGTCTGATCCGCCCCTGTTTGCTGGCCTTCTCGGTTGTTGGCCACCACGCGGTAGTGGTATTCCGTGTCTTCTTCCAGACCTGTCAACGCGACACTCACCTGGACGTCGCCAGTTCCGGTGATCTCACTCGGATCGTGGTAGGTAACGCTATCGTACGCCGTCGTCTTGCCCCACTCGAATCTCACGGTGGTGGTCAATCCGCCCGGATCTACCGTCCCACGTAGAGTTGCTGAGGTTTCGGCTACATCGGAAGGCGTTTCGGTAGTCACTGTCGGGGCTACACCCTGCACCTCCGATCCCACCGTGAACTGGCTGAAACCGGTGATATCGTTAAAGGTCACCGTCGTCCGGGTAGCAGCATCGGCATAGGCCACGATCGCCCAGTCGGCCACCGTCTCGTCATCCCGGCGCAGGAGCGTGATGTTACTCGGATTCGCCTGATCCTCTGCACTCACCGTGTCCGGACTCAAATCCAGGGTGAGATCCACGGAGAATACCCCTGCCCCGTAGTGATTGATCTGCCAGTACTGGCTTGTCACCAGGTTCACGTCCACCGGCAGGGTTCCCGAAGGAGTCGTCTCCATCTGGGCTACTTCGATGGTATCCTCACCGGTCTGACTAGTAAATGTGATCGCCAGGATGATGTCGGTACCCGGGATCTCCACCGTGCCGTCGCCGGTGACTAGCTCGGTGCCTGTTGTCGTGGTAGCGTCCGCCGGGGTTGTGAAGGTCTGATCAGCACCCACCACCGATCCGGCACTGTTCGACGCCGTCACCCGGTAGTGGTACGTGACGTTGGCCGTTAATCCTGTGAGCTCCGCGCTCACCGGCACCGGAGCCTCTCCTCCCTCCACAGGAGTATCTAACACAATGGGAGCACCGTTGTAACTCGTCGTCTCACCCCACTCGAAGGTCACCGTAGTTGCACCAAAGCGCGGGGTGACTGACCCCTTCAGGGTCGCCGAAGTATTGGTCACCGTCGTCGCCGGACGAGTAACTGCAATCGGTGCGTAGACCGCCTGCTCCGTGATCGTCAGGAATTGGTCTGCGTTCTCATCCTTAAGCGTCTGCACGATGCCGCTGGGCCACTCCACCACGATGGAATCGATACTCGTGGCCGTCCGAAGACCAAACGCCACGTTCAGACTGTTCTGGCCATCCCAGCCGCTGAAGGCCATGACTTCGCGCATCTGCCACTCCGGATTGCCCGCTGCCTTGAGACGTACTTTGGCTCCAATCCCCGAGCGGTTGCTCACGGTCCCCACTAGCTTCAGGTTGACCCAGTGATTGCCGGTAGTAACATTTTTATAGAGGACATTGGGTTGATCCCAGTTGGCGATCGCAAGATCTAGCACACCATCATGATCATAGTCACCGCAGGCAAGGCCACCATCATTGGGGTACTCGTCGGTTACCAGCAAGCCCGTCTGTACCGCATGGAAAGTCCCATCACCGTTATTCACATACAGCGCATTGTTCATATAGTTAACGACGAACATATCCAGGTCGCCATCGTTATCATAGTCCACCCAACTGCTGGACCTGGAACTGGAGACATCGGTCACGATCGGACCAATTGAGGCGGGAGCGACGCTGAAATCCCCCTTGCCATCATTAATGTACAGTACATTCACATTGGACCCGGTGTTCGGAGCATACAGGTCCAGGTCACCGTCATTATCGTAGTCGCCCCACGATGCGCTGGTGTTGAATAGGGTATCCTGTGGTATTGGCCCATCCAGGATCCTGGTGAAGCTGTACCCCTGTCCCGGACCATTGTTCTGGTATAGGAAATCGTTGGTACCCTGGGAGTTGGCGACGTACAGGTCCAAATCACCGTCATCGTCATAGTCTACCCAGCTAGCCGTCCTGGACGGACCCCCATCGGTCACGACGGGGCCTTCGGTTATCTTAGTGAAGCTGCCATCCCCGTTATTGGTATAGAGGAAGTTGTCCTGAAGCATGTTTGAGACAAAGAGATCCAGGTCGCCGTCGTTATCATAATCGCCCCAGGCTGCACCATTCGAGTTGCCGCCATCAGCATCAAAGGGACTGGCTACCCTCGTGAAGCCGCTTCCCTCGTTCCGGTATAGCACATTGGGTTCATCCTGGTAATTGGCCACGAACAGGTCCAGGTCTCCATCATTGTCGTAGTCGCCCCAGATACTGCTCACGGAGTGACCTAAATCCTCCACCGCCGGCCCTGTGGTGATTCGTGCAAAGGTGCCATCCCCCTGATTGCGGTACAGGAAATTAGGTCCTCCTGTTTCGTTTGCCGGACCGCTGTTCGCTACGTACAGATCCAGATTACCGTCCCCGTCAACGTCACCCCAGGACATACTCTCGGTTTCACCACCATCTGTCGCCAGCAAATCCGTTTTGACGAATTCGTCCGTGGCTGGAGTCTGGAAGTTCACTGAATTGCTTATGGTTTCCCCATCACTGTTGCTGGCTCGAATCCAGAATTGCCAACCCATGCCGGCCTGCAGACCGCTGGTAGTCGCGGCTACGTGCACATCGCTGGTACCGGCACCTATGGGGGGATCGACTTGAATCTGGCCACCGTTTGCACCCTGCAGATCACTCCAATGGAACCACACCTGCGTGTCCAGACCATTCGGATTTACCGTACCGAGGAAGGTAGCTCCCTTCGTGCTGACATCTTGCACCGCGTATGGTGTTACCACTGGCCGCAGGTTGAATGCGGTCTGCGCCGCATCCGCATTGGCTTGTAGATCGGCCAGATCAGCACCGCCCACTACCGCGAAGACGATCCGCTGCTGACCACCCGCCGGGATGTCATACGGACCAACCGTTAGCAGCGTCCGCATATCCGCAGGAACACCCGCTTCGTCGTTGATTTCCCGCGCCAGGCTGTCCAGCTCCGCCTCATCGCCAAGACCCCGGTTGCCAATATAATGTCCCACACCAACCTCGTCGCCACGCAGCACAACAGTACCATAATAATTGCTATTCTCTACAGGAGGTGCCTCGTAGACATAACTCAGGTTGCGGGAATTATCAAAGCCCCCCAGGTTGTTCCCCGCATCACCCACATCCCAGTCCGATAACAATCCGATATACAGCCCAACCAGGCTCGCACCACCTGCATTCTCGATGGTGTAATCCAGTATGACGTAATCATCATCCGGGCTC
>CP070656.1:2341352-2352598 GCA_020355065.1 Fidelibacterota bacterium
CCAATGCCCTGATCCGTGGTGATGTCCACACGGAATGGGAAGATTTCCGGGGATTTGACGATGACGATGACCCCGAGTGGCTGACACCGAAAGAATGGACGACAGTGAGTAAATCCCAAGCCTTACTTTTCGGCTGGTCCCATATGCTGCGGGTGGGAGCCTCCTTTATCAATGTGGCCCTGCTGGTGCTGGCCCTGTTCTACCTGGTGGATGCCGTGTATAAGGAACGATCCGATGGGAGCACATTCTTCTACCGGGGACTCCCGGTGCCCGATGTATGCATCTTATCTTCGAAACTGGCGGCCGGGATGGTGGGATTTCTGGGCATATCATTCCTCCTGGGAGTGATCTGGATATTCTTCGCACAGATTACATTCCCGGTTCGCATCGGTGATCTGCTGGAAGGTGCCGGCCTGTCCGCCTACCAGATCAGCTCCATGGATTTTATTCGGGACTGGCTTGTATTCCATGTCTTGCAGTTGGCCTGGCTGCTGCCCTTTGCGGTCTATTTTCTCCTGGTATCTACCGCTACCCGCAGCCGTCCACTCCTGGTGGGAGTAGGCCTGCCCTTGTTACTCGGTATCCTCTGGAGATTCCTCGTTGGTGATAATGCCTTTTTGAGGGAACTGACGGCCAACTTTAGCCTGATCGGTGACGCATTACAGGAAGAGTGGCTGGGCACCGAGGGACCACACTATGTCACAACTGGTGAGAGCATCGAGCTGTTCGGATCGTTCTCCGGTTACCTGCTCAGTTTGCGGACCGTCGTGTCCGTACTGATCGCCGGAGGTCTCTTCGGCCTTACTACCTTCACTTACCGCAAGAACATGCCGGTATCATAACGGGCATCTGTCACTGGAATGTCAAGCGGTCGCTGAACAGGGGATCATGTTCAGCGTCCGTGCATTCGCTGGCCTGCTGCGCGTAACTTCAGCCTTTCAGTCGACTACTCGGGCAACGTTTTCCGTGCGGGGATAGTCTATAGGAGCAACGGCAAGGCGTGGATATCTCGTCTCCTTGTAGCACATACAGCCCACTAGATCGAGGATAATGATGGTCAGTGCAGCAGATTCCGCCGCGATCAACATCCCTCTCGTCCAGCGGCTCTGGGGGGTCTTTGTCAGGCCTAAAGCAACCTTTCAGTCCCTGGCACAGTCTATGAGTACGTGGGACCTGGTAGTGCCCTTATTGATACTCCTGTGCCTTTCGCTGACGAACCAGGCGCTGATCGGGCCGGTGGCTCTGGAAGAACAGCGTCAAAGGATCATGCAGCGCGAGGACGTTCCTGAAGAGCGGAAAGAGGCGCTTCTGGAACGAATGGATGGGGCACTCACCAGGCCGACGCGCTATGTGACCGGGATAGGCGCTGTCGCGGTCTGGTATGCCTTCCTGGCCGGGATCGTTATGTTCTTTGGAACCTTCATCCTGGGTGGTCAGGCCAGCTACAAGGAAACCCTGACAATTGTGCTCTATGCCAGCCTGGTAGGTGTCGTGGAAATGGCCTTGAAAATACCACTCATCGTACAGCTATCTACGACCAGGGTGAAAACCGGTCTGGTACTGCTCCTACCCGGCAGCCTGGATGGCACCCTGATCTACCGCTTTTTTCAGCGACTGGATTTCTTCGCAATATGGAAGATATTCCTGGTGGCGATGGGTGTGGCCGCGATCTACAAGGTCGAGGAGAAGCGGGCTCGCGTTATCCTGTTCGGCGCCTGGGTGCTGACTATGTTTCTCCTCGCCTGGCTGTTGGATGGCCGCGGCCTGGCATGAGTCGTATTGTGAGACCCCTATCCACGTCTAGGTCATGACCAGTTCCTTCTTGAGAACTGGAACATATTAACCTTTTACGACTTTGAAGAATCTAACTGAGCTAGGAATACTATGAGAATACTTCCCTATCTTTCAGCAATCTTGGTATTTGGAACGGGATGGGTTTCTGCTCAGGATACGGCAGCCCTGACACTGGACCAGCTCATCCAGATTGGTCTGGACAACAACAGTGATGTGCGCATCGCCGAGCGCAACCTGAGTAGAGCTCGGGCCGAGAAACGGGGGTCCTACGCGGGGCTGGTGCCCTATCTCAGTACCTCGCTACGCCAGGACATGGACCCCGGTAAGTCTTATATCAATCCGCTTACGGGAAGTCTGGTGGAACCACCTGTGTATGGCTCGGCGTTTAGTATGAACCAGACTATTTTCGATGGGGTCGCTTCCTGGTATGATGCCCGTAGCGGTACTATCGGCAAGGAGGCCGCGGACGCCAATTTGGAAGGTACCCGCCTGCAGGTAGTCCTGGATATCAAGGAGGCCTATTATGACCTGCTCTCGGCGGTGGAACTGCTGGAAGTGGCTGAAGAGGCCTTGGAGTTGAGTCAGAGGCAATTGGAGCTGGTGGAGGAACGGTTTCGACTGCAAGCGGTGAAAGAAACGGATTTGATGAAAGCGCGGGTGAGTACCGGCCAGCGGGAGGCTGAGGTCCATCAGGCACAGCAGAATGTCCAGATAGCGGTGACCAGCCTCCAAGTGGCCGTAGGTCGGGATCCTTCAGCTCCGTTGAACGTAGCACGGGATAGCGTCAGTATCCAAGAGCTACCGGATCGTGCCGCCGCCCAGCAGGCCATGATGGCGAACAGTCCGGCTATCCGGGGTCAGAAACTTGCTGAAGATTTGGCCTGGTTGAATGCCAAGAAGCAACGCGGGGCGTTCTTTCCCTCGGTCAATCTCAGTTATTCTGTTAATACAAGTGGGGCCGATGTTGGCGATCTCTACCGGGCGAGTGAGAGTTCCACGTTTCTCTCATTCTCGGTCCCTATTTTCACCGGAATGCGAAACACGTCAGCTTATAGCCGCATGAGATACGCGGCACTGGCGGAAGGGGAACGGCTGATCGGTCTGGAGAGAGAGTTCAAGCGGCAGCTTGAAAACACTTTGTCAAGTCTCACTTCACTCCATAAAGTATACCCCATTAACCAGGAAGTGCTGGCCTCGGCGGAGGCGGATGCGCGGCTGGCAAATGAACAGTACAACCTGGGCGCCATATCCATACTGGATCTGCTGGATGCGCAGGTGTCGCTGATTACAGCTCGCAGCACTCTGGTGCGAACTACTTACGACATTAAAATTGCCGAAGCACGGCTGGAAGCCCTAATGGGAATCGAGAGTCAATGAAATTCAATCTGAAGAAAATCGGCCGTAAGCGTCTGCTCATCGGCGGTGGTGTTTTTGTTGTTATCATGATCATGGTGGTGGCGAATTTGTCCTCGGGCGGAAGTGGGGACTCCCAGCAGGGTCCGCCGATTGCGGTCCAGGTGGAGCCGGTCCGCTTGCGGACGGTGGAACAGACGGTCACGGCGGCCGGGAAGATCCAACCGGTGTTCGAAACGGAAATTTCCTCGACGGTAAGTGCCCAGATTATGGCTATCCTGGTAGAGGAAGGCCAGACTGTCCATCCCGGTGATACCCTGGTAATCCTGGATCGTCTGCGGTATGCGGCGGCTCATGAACGGGCCAAGTCCGCCCTCCGATCGGCCCAGGCCTCGCTCAAGAAAGTCACCGCGGAAAGGGATCGGAGCCGGCAGCTCTTCGAGAAGAATCTCATCAGCCTGCAGGAAATGGAAACCCTGGAAGCGTCGTACGAGGAGGCCTTGAGCCGGAAGGAGCAGGCCGAGGCCACGCTCGAGCAGGCCAAGGACGATCTCAGCAAGACCAGCCTGGTGGCACCGGAAGGTGGCGTAGTCACCAAGATCAACAAGGAAGTCGGGGAAATGGCCTTGGGCTCCACCTTTCAGGCCGACGTACTCCTGGTGATATCCGACTTATCCATGATGGAAGTGGTGGTGGAAGTGGACGAAACGGATGTGGTGGATATCGAGCTCATGGATAGGGTGAAAATCGAAGTGGATGCCATTCAGGATACCGTCTTCCAAGGCCGCGTTTCCCAGATCGCTCATTCGGCGCTCATTCTGGGTCAGGGCACCCAGGAACAGGTAACCAATTTTGAGGTGGTCGTCACCCTGGACGTAGATCCTAAGGCTGAGCGTGTCGATCCCCGCATACGTCCCGGAATGTCGGCGACGGCCACGATCACGACGGCATTGCACAAGTCGGTGGTGGCGGTACCCATCCAGGCCCTGACGGCCCGGGCACCGATCAGGAAACCGGAACAGCTGGCAGAAGGGGATTCCCTGAACGAGCAGGTCGCGTCGAATAGTACTCAGCCATCCCGGGAACGGCGTGCAGGACCAGGCCGCCCGGGACGTGGCCGTCCGAGTGGCGCCCGGATGATGGCCCGCAGCATGTCTCAGCCTGGCGAAGGCGAGGATGAATTCGCGCGGCCGGAGCCGGTCGAGGTGGTCTTCGTGGTCCACGCGGATACCGCCGGCTCATCGGGCGGTTTTCTAGGCCGTCTTTTTGGCGCCAAGGCCCGGGAGAAGGTCGAACAGCGCGAGGTCAAGATTGGCATATCTTCCGATACTCACTATGAGATCATCACGGGACTGGCAGACGGTGAGGAGATCGTTATCGGCAATTACCGGGCGGTCAGCAAGGACTTAGCCGATGGGAAGCGTATCACCCGCCGGGAACGCCGTGGCCCCGAAAGGAGCCCCCGATGAACGATCGGTCCGTTGAGGTGACTGCCGCGCAAACGACGGCCGGGAATAATCACCTGATCACCCTCAAGGCGGTCACCAAGGTATATGATATGGGCAAGGAACAGGTCCATGCCTTGCGGGGAGTAGATCTGGCAATCCGGCCCAATGAGTATATCTCCATTATGGGCCCCTCCGGTTCGGGCAAATCCACGTTGATGAATATCATCGGCTGTCTGGACACACCTACCGGCGGTCGGTACGAATTTGAGGGTGAGGTGGTCTGCGATGTTGCGGGCGACGATGTCACCAAGATGAGTGACAATGAACTGGCGGACATTCGTAATCGTAAGATCGGATTCGTGTTTCAGACCTTCAACCTACTTTCCCGCACGACGGCACTCCGCAACGTGGAGTTGCCCTTGATCTACGCGCGGGTGCATCGGCGGGACCGCATCGGCCGAGCTAAGGAAGCTTTAAAAATGGTCGGTTTGGACGACCGGGCCACACATCGACCCAGCGAGTTGAGCGGTGGTCAACGCCAGAGGGTGGCCATCGCGCGGGCACTGGTAACGAAACCGGCCATCATACTGGCGGATGAGCCCACCGGTAATCTCGACTCCGTAACTGGCCAGGAGATCATGGCTTTGCTGGACGCACTGCACCAGCAGGGCAACACCATTATCCTGGTAACCCACGAAACCTACATCGCAGAGCATGCCCACCGGGTCATTCATATTCTGGATGGCCAGATCGACCGGGAAGAGTTGACCGCCAACGGCAAGGCCGCGGCGTGATCGAGATTCTCCGGATTGCCGGGGCCGCTCTGTGGGCCCACAAGTTCCGGGCTCTGCTCACCACCCTTGGTATCGCTATTGGCATCTTTACGGTGGGGGTCGTAATGGCCATCATCGAGGGATTGAATGCCACGTTTTCCGAGCAGATCTCGAGTCTCGGTTCGGATGTGCTGTATGTGGATAAGCGGGCCTGGTTCCAGGGCCACGAGGAATGGGTACGTGCACGGCAGCGGCGCAATATCGGTCTGGATGCCGTGGATTACATAGCGGAACGATCCCAATACGTCAGCCACGCCAGTCCCCGGGTGTACCAGCGCGGCACGTTTAAATATCGGGATAAGAGCCTGGAGAGTGTGACCGTCCAGGGCGTACATGAGGACATGGCGGTCATATCCGGTACGGAGGTTGTGGAGGGACGTTTTCTATCCCGTACCGATAGCCGGCATAAAAAACCGGTTGCGGTCATCGGGAATGCCGTCCGAGAGAACTTGTTCGAGAACGGGGATGCGGTGGGGAAATACGTTTCGATCAATGGTCGCCGGTTTTTGGTGATCGGTGTTATGGAGAAGCAGGGGCAGATGATGGGGCGGGATCTGGATAATATGGCCTACATCCCGGCTGAAACGCTCCTGAAAATGTATGGTCGCCGCTGGCGGAACATCTCCATAGCCCTTAAAGCTGCCCAACCGGATCTGGTGGATGAAGCCCGGGACGAAGTGACCGGCATCATGCGCCGCTACCGGCAGCTCCGCCCGGGACAGGAGGACGATTTCGCCATTAATCAGCAGAGTACCCTCCAGGAGCTCTATGACAACGCCACCCGGATGCTGTGGATGGTCGCCATCGGCATTGGCAGTATCGCCCTGATTGTGGGTGGTGTGGGAGTTATGAACATCATGTTGGTGACCGTCACGGAGCGCACCTCCGAGATCGGGATTCGCAAGAGTCTGGGTGCGCGCCGCAGCACCATCCGCTGGCAATTCCTGGTGGAAAGCATGACCGTCTCCGCACTGGGCGTCCTGGTGGGTTTTCTGATGGCTTCGGGGGTGGCTATTATCGTCGAACAGGCGACGCCTCTGGCAGCGCGAATCCCACCAACCTGGGGAGGCTTGGGCATAGGAGTGGTCGTGGTGGTGGGATTGGTTTTCGGTTTGTGGCCCGCCAACAAGGCGGCCCGACTGGATCCTATCGAAGCCTTACGGTACGAATAATGCTGGAATTCTTCCGCATCTCCCTGCGCGCTGTACTGGACCATAAACTGCGCTCCGCTCTGACCTTGTTGGGCGTGGTCATCGGCGTATGGGCGATCACCAGTATGCAGAGTGTCGTGGCGGGATTCGATCGCGCCATGGAGGAGGAGCTGAGCTTCCTGGGTTCGGAGACCTTTGTGGTTCAGAAGCACCCACCGGTGATGGTGGGGCACGATTGGTGGAAGTATGCCCGCCGCAAGGACTTTACCTATGAGGACGCACTGTATCTTCAAGATCGTGCCGCCAACGTGCAGGCGGCTACGGCGGTGAACGAGCGGGGCGGGCAGACCATCAAGTACAAGGACAAGAAGACCGCTCCCAATGTGCGCGCGGTGGGAACCATGGCCGATTATATGCTGACCCAGTCCCAGGACCTGGCGTCCGGGCGTTTCCTGACCGATGAGGATGTCCGGCATACCCGCCAGGCGGCCGTCGTTGGACGCGACGTGGTCTCCGAGCTATTTCCCTATACGGATCCGCTGGATCAGCAGATCCTGGTGGGAAACCAGGGATTTGTGGTGATCGGGGTGCTGAATCAGGCCGCCAGCACGTTCGGGCAGTCCGCGGACAACGTGGTGATCATGCCGATTACCGCATTTGACAAGGTATTCAGGACCGGCCATCGGCATATGTCCGGCACCGGCCTGTTCCTGCGAGCCCGGGATACGTATAGTGTGGACCAGGCAATCGATGAAGTGGTGGCCTTGCTGCGGGTCCGCCGGAAAGTTCCCTTGGGTGAGGAGAATGACTTCGAAGTGGTCACGGCGGAATCCATCATGAGTACCATGCTGGACTTCACACGCTATATCCGCATCGCGGCGATTGGCATCGCCGGCATTTCCTTGCTGGTGGCGGGCATCGGCATCATGAACATCATGCTGGTTTCCGTCATGGAGCGCACCCGGGAGATCGGGACTCGTAAAGCGGTGGGGGCCCGACGCCGGGATATTCTGGTCCAGTTTCTTATTGAGGCCGTGATCCTGTCCGAGATCGGTGCCGTGGTGGGGATCATCGTGGGTGCCTTGACGGCCCTAGCCCTTTCCCCGGTACTGAATATGGATGCGCGCATCCCCGCCTGGGCGGTGGTCTCAGCGCTGGCCTACTGCTCGGCCATTGGTATCTTCTTTGGCCTATATCCAGCTAACAAAGCCTCCAAGCTCGATCCCATCGAAGCCCTGCGGTACGAATGATCCGTATCCGGACGCTTTTCTGACTACCGATCCAATCTGCTTGTATTCCATTTTCGCCCCTCGTAACTTGCCTTGGCACGTTTATTGTAAACGGCGATCCAATGGCCAAGAAAGAGACCGTTTCACGAGAAGAAATCCAAAAAATCGCCCGCCTCGCCAAGCTGCACCTTGACGAGGCGCAGTGTGATATTTACACCCAGCAGATCAACGCTATCCTGGAGCACGTTCAGACCTTGGAGACCGTGGATGTGACCGATGTGGAACCGCTGTCTCACGTCCTGGATCTGGTGAACGTGGCCCGCAAGGATGAAGCTGCCGGATCCCTTAAGCGGGACAAGGTCATGGCCAATGCGCCGCTCACCGAAGATGAGCCCGCCCAAAAACGGGCCACAGATGGCGAGTTCTTTCTCGTTCCCCAGGTCATCAAGACCGACCAATGACTGCCGTCGGTATTATCCCCGCCCGGTACGCCTCCACTCGTTTTCCCGGTAAGGTTCTGGCTCCAATTCATGGCTATCCCATGGTACACCATGTATACCAGCGGGCCCTTCAGTGCCGCACCCTGGACGAGGTGCTTATCGCCGCCGACTCACCGGACGTGGCCGACACCTGTGCGGCTTTGGGAGACCGGGTTATCCTGACCAGGACCGACCACGTCAGCGGTACCGATAGGGTGGCGGAAGCTGTCCGCGATATGGAATTCGACCTGGTGGTTAATATACAGGGTGATGAACCACAACTGGATGCCTCAGTGGTGGATCAGCTGGTCACTCACATGCAGGCTCAATCCGACTTGCCCATGGGGACTGCCGGATCAACCGTGCTCAGCCGGGAGGACATGGCCAATCCCCATATCGTCAAGGTGATCGGGCGCGATGGTATGGCCACGGCCTTCTATCGGCTGCTGCCCGCACCGGTACCCGAGGGAGTCATCCTGCGGCATATCGGCTTGTACGCTTTTCGACGGGAGTTTCTGTTCCGGTTTACGGCGCAGCCGCCAAGTCAGTGGGAGCAGGAGAACAGGCTGGAGCAGTTGCGGGCCCTGGAAATGGGTGCTTCCATAGGACTGGTCAAGACCGACTACGTATCCATGGCCGTGGATACGCCCGAGGATCTGGAGCGCATCGTGGAGAACTGGAGTGAGTAGCCCCCGGCCACCCGTGAAGTACATATTCATTCTCGGCGGTGTCATCTCCGGGCTGGGGAAAGGAATCCTCTCCGCATCCCTGGGATATCTGCTCAAGTCCCGGGGTGTGAAAGTGACCATTCAAAAACTGGATCCCTACCTGAACGTGGATCCGGGTACGATGAATCCGTACCAGCACGGCGAAGTCTTTGTCCTCGACGATGGCTCCGAGACCGACCTGGACCTGGGCCACTATGAACGTTTTATAGATATCGATATGTCCCTGCTGAATAACACGACCACGGGACAGGTTTACTGGGAAGTGCTGGACCGGGAACGTAAGGGCGATTACCTGGGACAGACGGTCCAGGTCATTCCCCATATCACCGATGAGATCAAGCGGCGCATCAAACTGGTGAATCCCCGCCGCAAGTACGATCTGATCATCAGTGAGGTGGGAGGCACTGTTGGTGATATTGAGGGTCAACCGTTCCTGGAAGCCATCCGGCAGCTCTGCCTGGAAGTCGGACGGCAGAACTATCTGATTATGCATCTGACTCTGGTACCCTTTATTCCCAAAAGCGAAGAGCTCAAGACCAAACCGACTCAGCACAGTGTCCAGCGTCTGAGGGAGATCGGGCTCCAGCCGGACATTCTGGTTTGCCGGACCATGGAGGATTACCATCTTACCGATGAGGTACGCTCCAAGATTGCCCTTTTTTCGAGTGTGCTGCCCGAACACGTATTCGAATCCCCGGATGTTGAAAGCATCTATCAGATTCCTTTGGTGATCCAGGAACAGGCTCTGGATCGTGAAGTCGCCTGGCAGCTGGGACTGAAGATCACCGATGAGTCATCGTCATTCCTGCAGGAATTCATCACCCGCTTCAAGCAGCCCAGTCATGAAGTTACCATTGCCATGTGCGGCAAGTATAATGCCCTCCCCGATGCGTATAAAAGCATCCTGGAGGCGTTCATTCATGCCGGTGTGGAGAACGATGCACGGGTACGGGTGAAGTGGATCGACACGGAATGGCTGGCGAAACGAGCCGATCCCTCGATCGCCTTTAAAGGCATACACGGGATTCTCATCCCCGGTGGATTCGGTGAACGGGGCATCGAAGGCAAAATTGTTTCCTCCAGACACGCCCGGGAAGCCCGAGTGCCGTTCCTGGGTATTTGCCTGGGGCTACAATGTGCCGTGATAGATTTCGCCCGGCACGTGTGAGGATTGGAAGGAGCGGATAGCACCGAGTTCAAACCAAAAACTTCGCACCCAGTCGTGGATCTGATAGATAGCCCGCTGGGAGTGAAGAACAAGGGGGGCACCATGCGTCTGGGGGCCTACCCCTGTGAGGTCAAGACGGGGACTAGAACTTACGCGGCCTATCGCTCACGCAAGATCAGTGAACGACATCGTCACCGGTATGAGGTGAATAACCGCTACCGGGACCAGTTGGAGGCGGGCGGCATGGTCTTCAGCGGTATTAATCCTGAGCTCGATCTGGTGGAAATCATCGAATTGCCTGATCATCCCCGGTTCGTGGCCGGCCAATTCCATCCGGAGCTCAAGAGCCGCCTGGTCCGGGCTCATCCCCTGTTCAGGGATTTCGTCAAAGCGGCCGTCAACTTTAAGAAAGCACACGAATAGTGAAGTTCGGCCCCGTTCAATTTGCCGATGATTCCTTCCCGGTTATAGCCGGTCCGTGCGTGATCGAGTCAGAACGGCACGTTCTGAAAATGGCGCGGTTGTTGGCTGAGGTCCGAGACCGTCTGGACCTCCAGCTGATCTTCAAAACCAGCTTCGACAAGGCCAATCGCACTTCGGTACAATCCTATCGGGGCGTCACACTGGCCGACGCGCGACCGATGTTTCAGCGCATTAAGGAGGAGTTCGGTCTGCCGGTCCTCACTGATGTGCATAACACCGACCAGCCGGAGAGACTGAAGGATGTGGTGGACATATTGCAGATTCCTGCCTTCCTGTCCCGCCAGACCGATATACTCACAGCCGCCGCTCGGACGGGCCGGGCGGTGAATGTGAAAAAGGGGCAATTCCTGTCACCAGGAGATGTCAGCCACATTGTTGCGAAGCTGCGAGAGGCCGGTTGTGAGGAATTCGCGGTTACCGAACGGGGTGTCAGCTTTGGCTATAATAACCTGGTGGCGGATATGCGGGCCATTCCTATCATGCAGGCGGAAAGCATTCCCGTGATCTTCGATGCCACCCACTCCGCTCAGTTACCCGGTGGCCAGGGCAGTCAAGCGAGAGGGCAGCGCCAGTATATTCC
>CP070656.1:2352698-2359860 GCA_020355065.1 Fidelibacterota bacterium
CCGTGATCGTCGTACCGATGTTGGCACCGAAGATCAGCGGGATACCCGCATCCAGGGTCAACAGCCCCTGCTGCCCCAACACGATGATGATACCCGCCACCGCGCTGCTGCTCTGCAATACCGCCGTCAGTACCGCCCCCACGATCAATCCCATGAGCGGATTCTCCAGCGAGGCCAGTACATCAATGAAAGGCTGGTAATCCCGCAGCGGCGTCATCGCCGCGGACATGAGGTTCATACCGTTGAACACCAGCCCGAACCCCAGTATGGACTCGCCAATGGACTGCAGCGACTCCTTCTTCGCCAACAGCCGCAAACTGAATCCGAACGCCACCAGCACCAACGCCAGGTCGGTCACCTTGAACGCGATGATCTGCGCCGTGATCGTGGTCCCGATATCCGCCCCCAGGATCACACCCAGCGTCTGCGGGAACTTCATCAGGCCCGCTTCCACGAAACTCACCAGCATTACCGTGGTCGCGCTGCTGCTCTGGATAACAGTCGTGACGAACGCTCCGGCGACTAGCCCGCGCAAGCGGCTCTGCGTCAGCGCCTTGAGTATGAAGCGCATCCGGTTGCCCGCGGATTTCTTGAGACCGTCACTCATGATTCGCATGCCGTACATGAACATGCCCAGTCCGCCCAGCAGGCCCATGATCATCTTTGCCACCCAGTTCGACCCCCGCCCGATTACCTCATAGAACACTTCGTCACTGCCGGGAATACCCCCCTCCAGACGGGCCTCGATCATATAGACCCCGGCCGCATCCCCCACTTTGAACCGCGCCGGTGCCAGCCCGGACGAATCCGTCAGGGCCACCGGCGTCAACTCCCAGTCCTTGGCCTTCTTCGGGGCGCTCACCACCCGCCAGGTTACCTTGATCCCTGCTTGGGGAACGTCCCCCGCTCCCACGACGCGCACCTGCAGGGGATTGGGCAGCACCTGCCCGACCGTCTGAACCTGGTCCTGGCCGGAAAGGTCACGCCCCTCCGCGGTGAACGGCTTGACCAGACGATAATCCGCCGCTTGCACGACTCCCGCCGTCCAGCAGAACAAACAGGCCAGCGCTAGAATTCGGATTCTCAGGACAGATGAAGTGTAAATATTAGACTCCCTGCGTCAATATTGGGCTAAAAATAGACTGTTAGCCCGTTTTAATGCAAAAGAAAAGCCCCGCCGAAAGGCAGGGCTCTCTCATCCTCTATTGCAGCCCTCGAAGATCAGCAGTCGTGGTACAGCTCGAACTCGAACGGGTGCGGACGCTGACGCATATTGTCCACCTCTTCCCGGCGCTTGTAGTCGATGAACGTGTCCAGCAGATCCTTGGTAAATACCTCACCCTTCAGAAGCCAGTCGTGATCCTCTTCCAACGCATCCAGCGCCTGGTCCAGGCTCATGGGGGCCGTTACTACCCCCTCCAGGTCCCGCGCCGAGGTGAAAAAGACGTCCTTGTCGAACGGCGCACCGGGATCGATCTTGTTTTGAATACCATCCAGGCCGGCCATGACCATGGCTGAAAAGGCCAGGTAGGCGTTGCAGGATGGGTCCGGCGTCCGGAACTCGATCCGCTTGGTTTTGGGATTGTCCGAATAAGTGGGGATTCGGATCGCCGCCGAACGGTTGCGCGCCGAGTACGCCATATTCACCGGCGCTTCGAAACCTGGCACCAGACGCTTGTAACTGTTCGTCGTGGGATTGGTCAGCGCGATCAGCGCCCGGGCGTGCTTTACCAGACCGCCAATGAAATACAGGGCTTGCTGCGAGAGACCGGCGTACTTCTTACCGGCGAACAGGTTCTTGTCCCCGTTCCATAGGGACACATTCGTGTGCATGCCTGATCCGTTGTCGTTGAAGATCGGCTTGGGCATGAAGGTGGCTGTCTTGTGGTAGTTGCGCGCCGTGTTCTTCACCACGTACTTGAACCACTGCAGCTTGTCGGCCATCTCCAGCAGCGTTCCGTAGCGCATGTCAATCTCGCATTGCCCCGCTGAAGCCACCTCGTGATGCAGCGCCTCCACCTCGATACCCATCTCCTCTAGCAGACGGGCCACCTCCGCCCGATAATCCTGCAGCGTGTCCGTGGGCGGTGTGGGGAAGTATCCCCCCTTGGCCCGGATCTTGAACGCCAGGTTGCCCAGCTCCGACTCCTCGCCGCTGTTCCAGTGCGCCTCCATGGAATCGATGGAGTACACCGAACTGGACCCGTCGGCCGGGTTTGAAAAACGAATCTCGTCGAAAACGAAGAACTCCGCCTCTGGTCCGAAATAGGCTTGGTCTCCGATCTCCGTGGTACGCAAATACTCGACGCACTTCTTGGCCAGACTCCGGGGATCACGGTGATAATCCTCCTTGGACACCGCATCGATCACGTCGCACAGCAAGACCAGAGTCTTCGCCTTGAAAAAGGGATCCAGCCGCGCCGTCCGTGGATCAGGCAGCACCAGCATATCGCTTTCGTGGATCTCCTTCCAGGCCGGAATGGACGATCCGTCGAATCCCACCCCGTCCTTGAAGACTGACTCCTTGAATTGGCTCACCGGGGCCGTGAAGTGGTGCCAGGTCCCCTGGATATCGATGAACCGGTAATCCACGTACTCGATATCCTCATCCACCACGCGGTGTATCAGGTCAGCTGGTGTCATATCATCTCCTTTTTCTAAGTCGGAATGCAGACGCAATGTCACACTGAGCCTGTCGAAGTGCGACATTGCCGTTATGCCAAGCACCCATCATTCGTCTAATTCTGCTTGATCACCTGCTCCGGCACCCGGATGATGCCCTGCTCCTTGTAGGACGACAGGATGATCCGCGTCTCCGTCCGTGTTACACCCGGCCACGACTGGATCTGACCCAGCAGCTGCTCCAGCGTCCCGGTGTTCCGGGTACGTACGTGCAGCAGGTGGGAACCCTCCCCCGTCACGCTCATCACCTCCAGTACCTCCGGGTGCTCCTGGGCTCGGGCGATCACCTCCTCGTAATGGGCCGAGCTCTCGCTGATCACCGTGATGTAGGCCCCCACGTCCATACCGATGGTCTTTGGATCAACCGTCGCTGCGAAGCCTAGGATAATGCCCTGCTCCTGCAGCTTCCGGATGCGCTCCGCCACCGCCGGCACCGACAGCCCCACCTGCTGGGCCAGGTCGCTAGCCGTCTGTCGACCGTCTGCCTGCAGGTGCTCGATCAGTTCCTTGTCAATGTGATCCAACATAAGCAATCCAAGTGTACATTCTGCATACCCCCTTACACAAGATATTTTTAAGTATTATCGGTAATAATATTGAATTATTTAGGATATTTCTATATATTCGGAAAATTGTGCCGTTGTATTCATCATACGAGTCTTCACCTTGAGTCCCAGCTCCTCCCCTCCACTTACTGGAACGGGTTTCCCTTTCTCGTTTCCCCCCTTGCCTTTCTCCTGCTCGTCTCCCTAGGTTCACAGGTCGCTATTGAGGCCGTTTTTCCCTTCCAAATTCTGTCGGGCACTCTAAGTAAGAGGCGCTATAGATGAACGGAAAGAAGCTTCCCCCCACCGCCTACGAGATCAAGGAGGGCCAGCAGTTCGTCCCCTTCACCTCCGGGCAGACCCTCACCGAATTCACTCTCAAGGCCACCCTGGCCGGCATTCTCCTGGGCATTGTGTTCGGCGCCGCCAATACCTACCTGGGCCTTAAGGCCGGACTCACCATCAGCACCTCCATCCCCGTGGCCGTCCTCACCGTGGTGGCCTTCCGCGTCATGACCGGCTTCGGCCTGCGCCACAGCATCCTCGAAGCCAACATGTCCCAGACCATTGGCTCGGCTAGCTCCTCGGTGGCCTCCGGCGTGCTGTTCACCATCCCCGCCCTCTTTATCTGGGGCATGGATCCCGCCTGGCGCCAGATTACCCTCCTCGCCATGTGCGGCGGATTGATCGGCGTCCTCGCCATGGTCCCCCTGCGCCGCTTCCTCATCAAGCAGGAGCACGGCCGCCTCCCCTACCCGGAAGGCATGGCCTGCGCCGAGGTCCTTGTGGCCGCCGAACAGGGCGGCCGCCAGGCCGAGGGTGTCTTCTGGGGCATCGGCGTGGGCATGCTCTTCAAGCTCATCACCGATGGCCTCAAGTTTGTCCAGGGCACCTTCCGCGTGGGACTGGGCTATAAGGCCAGCGTCTCGGTCAGCGTATCCCCGCCCCTCATCGGTGTCGGGTATATCCTGGGTATCCGCATCGCGTCCGTCATGGCCGCCGGCGGCGCCCTCTCCGCCCTGGTCATCATCCCCCTTATCAACTGGTGGGGAGCCGGGCTTACCGAGCCCCTTTACCCCGAGACTGTCAAACTCATCCCGGACATGTCGGCCGGCGAGATCTGGAATCGCTATGTGCGCTACATCGGCGCCGGGGCCGTCGCCACCGGCGGCATACTCACCCTCATCCGGTCCATCCCCACCATGATCGAGTCGTTCCGCCTTGGCCTCCAGCAGATCGCCGCCCGCCTGGAAACCCTCACCACCGAACGCACCGACCTCGACCTCTCGTTCAAAACGGTCCTGGCCTTCGTCGGAATTATTCTGGTTATCCTCACCTTCGTACCCGGTATTCTCGGCTACCTCGATTCCATCCCCGTGCGCGCGGTGGCCTCCGTCATGATCGCCATCTTCGCCTTCTTCTTTGTTACCGTCAGCTCCCGCATCGTCGGATTGGTGGGAGTCACCTCCAATCCCACCTCCGGCATGACCATCGCCACCCTGCTGGGCACCAGCCTCATCTTCTTCCTCATGGGCTGGACCGACCTCCCCGGCAAGGCCACCGCCCTCATGGTCGGCACCGCCGTCTGCATCGCCGCCTCCATCGCCGGCGATACCTCCCAGGACCTCAAGACCGGCTTCGTCCTCGGGGCCACTCCCCGCCTGCAGCAGATCGGGGAGCTGGTTGGCGTGATCACCTCCGCCGGCGTTGTCTGCCTGGTCGTGATGCTGCTTAATCAGACCGTCGAAGGCGGCCTGGGAGGCGCCGAACTGCCCGCGCCACAGTCCGTCCTCATGAAGCTCGTCATCGATGGCGTACTCGACCAGAACCTTCCCTGGGCCTTGATCATGATCGGCGTCGCTATCGGACTGGTGGCCTCCCTGTTCAAGATTCCAGTCCTGGCCTTCGCCGTCGGGGTGTACCTGCCCATGTCCACCATGGCCGCTGACTTCCTGGGCGGCCTCCTGCGCCACCTGCTGACCCGTAAACAATCTCCCGACGAAGCCGAGCGGCGGCGCGAAAAGGGCATCCTGTTCGGCTCGGGACTGGTGGGCGGCGGCGGACTCACCGGCGTACTGCTCGCCATCTGGGTCGTGATCCGAAGCGGCCGGCGCATCGTCGGCTTCTCCCCGGACCTCCCCGAATACGCCCTCCAGATCCTGGCCCTGCTCACCATCGGCGCCATTCTAGGCCTCATGGCCTGGTTCATCGTCCGCCGCCATAGGGAATAGTGCATGCGCCTATTCGGCCTGCGCATCATTTGCGATAATCTCCTCAATTCAGTAGGAGGATCTTCATGTCATCTTTAGGTTTATTTATCTTACTTGAGCGATCTCTCATTCGCCGCGTCAACTTCAGCTCCTTCTTAACAGCGGCCCTTTTGTGGTCCCTCGCCCTCACCCCCCGGCTGGCCCAGGCCCAGGCCGATCTGCTCGATCCCCAGCTCCGCGACCTGCTCCACGAAGCCCTCAGTGGCGAGCTGGCCAAGGAGCACGTTATCCAGATCACCCGGCACCACCGCATCCAGGGCTCACGCGGCTACCGCGACGCCGCCAACTACGTACTCAATGAGCTCCGCAACTCGGGATTCGGAAAGAAGGACGCCTTCATCGAGTCCTTCAAGTCCGATGGCAAGGTCGTATACCAGACCTGGCAGTCCCCGTCGGGTTGGGACATCGATTGGGCCGAGCTACGTATGCTGGAGCCCTCCCATGAGCGGCTGGTCGGCTACCCCGAGATCGCCATGAGCCTCATGACCTACTCCAATCCCGGCGACGTCACCGCCGAGCTGGTATGGGTCGGTAACGGCACCAGCGACGCCGATTACGCCGGTAAGGATGTGAAAGGAAAATTCGTACTGGCCACGGGCTACGGCGGTGAAGTCCACCGCCAAGCGGTGATCCAACGAGGGGCCGCGGCCGTGGTCTGCTACCTGGATGACGAACGAGCCCAGGATCACCCCGATATGCTGGCCTACACCGGCATGTGGCCCCGAACCGAGGAACTGAAACGGGTAACCTTCGGCTTCAACATCACCAACCGGCAGGGCGAGCGCCTGCGAGGCCTGCTCGAAGCTGGTAAGAAGGTGGTGCTGCGGGGGCAGGTTAAGGGGACCGGACTTGAGCCCTACGAAATGGACGTCGTCGTGGCCGTGATTCCAGGCTCCCGGCGCACTCAGGAGGAATTGGTCTTCTGCGCCCACCTAGACCACCCCAAGGAATCGGCCAACGATAACGCCAGCGGATCCGCCTCCATCTTGGACATCGCCCAAACCCTGCGCCGGCTCATCGAGGATGGCCGCCTCCCCCGGCCTGATCGCACCCTCCGCTTCCTCTGGGTACCGGAATGGTACGGCACCATGGCCTATGTCGATGCCCACCCGGAAATGGTCGGACCTGATCTCGGTGGGAAAGCACTGGCCAATGTAAACTTGGATATGGTCGGCGAGAATCTGGAACTCCTCCACTCCCGGCTGTTCATCACCCGCACACCAGCGTCTGTTCCCTCCGTCCTAGGTGATGTTCTGGCCAACATGGCCGCCATGGTGGACGGCATGAACATCCGCACCCCCCGCGGCAGCCTGTCGGCCTTCAACTACCGCGTAGTCCCCTACAGCGGTGGTAGCGACCAGATAATGTTTATCGATCGTAAGATCCCCGCTGTGATGTTTACCCATTCTGATTATACCCACCATACTTCTGAGGACACACCCGATAAAGTGGACCCGGTGGAACTGGAGCGCTGTGAGATCATCGCCACCGCGACCATGCTCTACCTGGCCAGCCTCAACGATGACCAGGCCTTCGATTTGGCAGCCTGGTCCGCCGGACAGAGTATGGCCCGCCTGGGGGAGGCGGTCCGCCGGGCCCTCACCATGACCGTTCCCTACGAGGCCGAAAACACCGTCGAACAAACCCTCACCTGGGAAACGGCGT
>CP070656.1:2359960-2369638 GCA_020355065.1 Fidelibacterota bacterium
CCGTCGAACTCAACCCAATTCCAGCTCCCCCCGGCCATAAGGCTCCAAGCACCAAGGCCAAAGGAATCATCCGGATATTCATCATAGTCGTATAGATCCGGCAGCCCGAAGACGGCGTGCCCCATCTCGTGCGCATAAACGCCGATGGTCATATCACCCGGTGCTTGCCAGTACTCCGGCTCCATGGAGTAATGCCGCACATATACGCCATCCAACAGGATATCGCTGTTGGTCACCCAAGCGTGGGACCAGATATCATAGTCGCTCCAGGTATATTCCGCACCAGGACCGGTATGGACGATGAACAGCGCATCCACAAAAGTGTCTCCGTCATTATCATACTGCGAGAAATCGACCAAGCTGTTCGCAGCGTTGACGACATCCTCGGCCAATCTCTGGGCATTACGGGGATAGTCACCGAAACCATTCTGACCGTCCACGTAATAGCTATACGCAGAATCTGCACGTATCCATCCAATGGTGCTGGGGAGGTTGACGGTGACGATATCCAGGGTACCGTAACTGACATCCTGGTAATAATCCCACAGCGTGCCGGGCGCTGGATCGAAGATCAAGGTGTCGAATTCGGCGGCCGCCACCTGGGAGACTTGATCGCTGAAATCCACGAGAATGACGAGGGCCTTGTACGCGCCGGTCGGTGGCTCATCAGGGCCAACGGATCGAACGGCCGCCGTGGCCTGGATGCTGCGATCACGTTGGACGGCCGGGGCCGCCCAGGGTGTACTCACCCCGCGGCTGCGGAGCTCATCGATATGCTCCAAAAAATAGGGCTTGGCAATCAGCCCCTGGGCCAGCTGCTCCTTGTACCGCGGGTGTGGGGGCATGGTCCCCCATACCGCTTGACCAGCTGCGAAAATAATGGCTAGGAATATGATCGTGGCACGTATCTGCTTCATGGGTCTCTCTACTCCTCGATGTATGAACGACTTATGAATGGTCGAATACCTGAAACAGGTCCAGGCTTATCTCTGACTGTATATACGGCCATTCACCTGATGAACAAAAGTAACTGGGTGAAAAACAGCCCACAGAAGCTAGCAGTAAGAACGAAAAGGTGCAACATCACAGATACGCCCCTGTCTCCAGTGTGAGCTGGATCACGGTGGAATTTCAGGGCAATTGCCATCCGAACTCAGCAAACAGTTGCCGAAGCCGGGACACGAACTTTAACCTCACACCCATGACACTTTGGGTCGCTATAGATTTCGATGGCGTCATCTGCGATAGCGTGGATGAGTGCCACATCACGGCCTTGAATGCTTATCACCGGATGACGGGCGATATCCGCTGGGTATCGACCATCGACGATTTGGATCCCGAGGCTGTGCAGCGCTTCCGCCGTCTTCGGCATCTGGCCCGAAATGCCTCCGAATTCTGGCTTGTCATCCACCTCACTTACAACGACCCTGGTTTGGATGGTCCCCGCCACTTCGATGATCTCCGGCAGCACCATCTTCACACCCTCACTGAGTTCGAGCCGCTGTTCTTCCAGGCCCGCAATCGATACCGGGCTGATAGCCCTCGGCGATGGCTGGATCTGCACCGTATGTACCCTGAATTCAGGGATGGTTGGGACCAACTCAAGACCCGTTTTCCCACCTTCATCGTCACGACCAAGGACCTCACCTCCATCCGCCTGTTCAATGAGCACTGGGAGCTGGGCGTACCGGAAGATCGCATCTGGACCAAGGAACGCGGCACCGACAAAACCCAGGCCATTCAGCACCTCGCTGATTCGCTGGACATCTCTCCGACTGACTTTGTGTTCATCGACGACCACCCCCACCACGTTCTTGAGGTAGCCTCACTCGGAGCTAAATGTTTCTGGGCCTCCTGGGGATTCCTGGGAACCTACGGCGATAGCCCGGAACCGGACAACCGCTATATTACTATCAATAGACTGGCCGAACTACTGCCCTATCTAATCTGAACACTGATCTTTGGACACTCTTGGTTTGACTCAGAACACAACCCCTAGCCCACCGATGCGCTGAGTATCAGACCGGACTCCGGATTTCTACTCCTTCCGATGAACACACCCGGGAGTACCGGCAGGACCAGTAACACCAATCTACATATCTTCATAAGGATTCCCTCTCTCCTATGCACCGGGATCAGCCTTGAATATGAATCGCTGTCCATCGTCCATTCCTGTGCTGATTCCCCTATAGTCTCAGCGAGCCGGAATATAACCACCAATCGCGGCTCTGCTATTGCACACCATGCCCTATTTGCAGGGCATGAAGCGAATCGTGGTTTCCATTTCTTCCAGAACTCTTGCAAGCATCTCCAGAGTGTAGTGGATATCATCTATGCTCGTGTCACGACAGAGTGAAAATCTCACCGCGCTGTGGGCCTCTGCCTCCGTAAGCCCCATAGCCGTGAGAACGTGGGTGGGTTCGGGGGATCCTGACTTGCAGGCCGATCCCGATGATAGTAGCACGCCGTACTGGCCCAAGGCGATTACCAGCGATTCTCCCCTCAGACCAGGTAAACTCATGTTAAGGGTGTTGGGCAATCGCTGCCGTTCCGATCCGTTTAGCCGAGCTTGCGGTAGTAGTTCCCGGATACCCGCCTCCAGTCTGTCGCGTAACTCGACCAGGTTTCTCATCGCAGGCAGCCCGATCGAAGCAAGTTCCGCAGCCTTGCCCATACCCACGATGGCCGCCACGTTCTCTGTCCCTGCTCGTAAGCCTCCTTCCTGCTCGCCACCGTGGATGAGAGGCTCTATCGCTACGCCCTTCCTGACATACAGGGCCCCGGCCCCCTTCGGGCCATGAATCTTGTGGCTGGACATACTGAGCAGATCGACATCCAGATCCTCTACATCTACAACGATCTTCCCCACTGCTTGCACTGCATCCGTGTGGAAGGGTATGCCGTGCTGGTGGGCAACGGCACATAGCTCTTTGATCGGCTGGAGAGTTCCCACTTCGTTGTTCGCCATGTGAACAGAAACCAAAAGGGTATCATCCGATATAGCCTCCGCCAATCGGTCGGGATGCACGACACCTTCCCCATCCACATCGAGATACGTCACTCTGAACCCCATCCGCTCGAGATAAGCACAGGTTTTCATGACTGCCGGATGTTCGATACGGCTGGTAATGATCTGCCCTCGGGAATCCCGGCAGGCTAGAGCCAGACCCTTGAGGGCCATATTGTCCGCCTCCGAGCCGCTGGCGGTGAAGAAAATCCGGCGCGGTCGGGCCTGGATGAGATTCGCCACTTGGCGGCGGGCGAGATTCAAAGCCGCACGGGTCTCCTGCCCGGCACTGTGAATACTCGAAGGATTGCCATATAACTCTTCCAGGTAAGGCAACATTGCCTCCTGAACCTCCGGCGCCGTTCGGGTGGTCGCGTTATTGTCCAGATAGACACGCCTCAGGGATCCGGCCTTGGGTACCATCTCTATTGGCCTCAATTGCGTACCTCTGGCCGCTTCCACATCGGCTCGCAGCTCCTCCAGCGACCCGGCCTCAATCTTCTCAACTTCACAGAGCAAGGCCTTGTACACCGGAAATCCCGATATTTCGTCGTAATGATTCAGATCCGTCAACTCGTTCACGTTCCGGTCCTGCCACGCCCGGGGGCCAACCGGCGTACCGCCCCCCATATTACACTCGACCGCCCCTTGAACGATGTCCCCCGTGACCACCGCCCGAAACTGAACCGCACCTCGGACCGTACGTACTTCCACCAAATCACCCGTCAGGATATCTCGTTCAGCCGCATCTTCACTATTTAATAGAACAGCCGGTTCGGGATGATCCTTGACCAGTTCCTGAATGCCGTGATGTTGTGAGCGGAAGTCCGTTTGCGTTCGGGCACCCGAATTGAAGATCAGCGGATACTCCTCCAGTAGATCCGATCTCGTCAGCGGTCCCTCCTGGGGTTCGATATATCGGGGCAGCGGATCGTACCCGTGATCCTCAAGCATAGTAGACCAGATCTCGAACTTCCCCGTCGTCGTATCGAATCCGGGTTGTCCGTCATTCCGAAGTCCCCCTTTCTCCCATTTGCGGTATTCCATCATGGGAACCGAACGCTTCACCCAACCGCCCGCAGCTTTCACCTCCTCCAGCGTATAACCGGAACCATCAAGGGCGGCCTTGATCATCTCCTCCTCCGTCTGTGGATAGAGGTTGCCATACCCTAGACGCCGGGCTAACTCGGCCATGATGAGATAGTCGTTCCGGGCTTCCCCCACCGGCTCGATCACCTTCTCCCGCAAACGGAATATGGGCCCATAGGTCATATAAGAGTCGATCTCGAACATGGTCGTGGCGGGCAAAACCACATCGGCGTAGGCGGCGTCAGCCGTGAACTGCCGGTCAATGCAGACGAGGAACTCCAGATTGGAGAGGGTTTCCCGCCAGATCGCAGTTTGAGGCCAGGAGGTCAATAAGGAGGCCCCGTGTAGAAGCAGCCCTCTGATGGCATAGGGATCGCCTTCGAGGACCGCGGAGACCAGACCGCTGGCGTGCGATTCTCCCCTCAGTTGAGTATAGAGAGGAAACTTCTGGGCCGCCGCTGCCCGGGCGGGATCGGGATTAGGCTGGTTGCATGACCGGTTGATCGGGAAAAATGAATCCAGCATGGCTAGGCACAGTCCACCCGGCACATCCAGCTGGCCAGCCAGCGCGAAGAGGATCAGTACCGCCCGGATGGCCTGAACCCCACTGTCGGAGTACTCCAGGCCGGTGTACATCACCGGACAGGCACCGTTTGCCCCGGCTATACGCCGCGCCAGCTCACGGATGGTATCGGCTGGTACTCCGGTAACGGACGATGCCACTTCCGGGGGAAAGTGCTGAACGTATTGCTGTAGTTCCCTGAAACCGTGGCACCACTTCTCCGCAAATGGCTCGTCGTATAGATCTTCTTGGATCAGCACCTCGATCATGCTCAGGGCCAACGCACCGTCAGTCCCCGGACGGATAGGCACCCACTGGGCCTGTGTACGGGCTGCAGACTCGGTCTTCCGCGGATCAATGGCCACTATGTCCGCACCCCGTCGAGCCGCGGCCTCCAGGCGATGCATATCCAGCGGAGGTGAATCGGTCGCCGGATTAGCCCCCCAGATAACCAGCAATTCGGCATTCTCCATGTCCGTGTACATATTCACCAGCATGCGCCCCATGGTTACGAACGGCGCAATCATGGCAAAAGAGACGTAGCACAGGGCACCGACTCCCATGGTATTCGGAGAACCGAAGGGAAACAGAATATTGGAGGCCGAAGAGACCGCCACACCCTCGGGTTGATACATGTCACAAAGGGAAAGTTCGAACGCGCCCCGGCCGGTATACACCGCCACCGCCTCAGGTCCCGATTCTTCCTTGATGGCCTCCAGATTCTTGACTATAGTATCATAAGCTTCATCCCAACTTACGCGCTCGAAATCGTAGCTGCCTTTCTTCCCTACCCGTCTTAAGGGATGGCGCAGGCGGTGTTCGGAGTAGATCATCTCAGGGGCATGCTCACCCCGGCGGCAGATCATTCCCAGAGGATGGCTGGCATCCGCCCGGATATCCACCAAGCGCCCCTCGGTCAAACCCACCTCCACCCAGCAGCCGGCCGGACAGATCCCGCACAGGGCTTGACGCCAGGTCAGGGATCGTTGGTCCTCCGGGCTCAAAGAATCCGTTGACTGCCTACCCGTACGATCCGTCAATGTTTATCTCCAGCTGTATGCCTGTATCCTAAATTTGCCCGTAGCCGCGGCAAGCTCAAGCACATTTTTCCCGAAGTCTGATCTGTTCGCGCCCGGGGAGCGAAGCCTAAATTTACCCGGTAGGTGAGCATACAATGAGAACGGAAATGGCACCCATCAACGCCGAATCATTTATCCTGGCTGGAGGAGATAGTAGCCGCTTCGGCCGCAGTAAGGCACTGCACCCCATTGAGGGCGTACCAATGATCCTGCGCATCTACCGGCTCTTGAAAGCAGCCTTCCCTGAGGTTACCGTGGTTTCTAAAAGTCCCGAATCCTATGCGAAACTGAACCTCCCCACCCTGATCGATAGCTTCTCCTTCCAGGCGCCCCTCGCCGGCGTACTCTCCGCCCTGTCCATCGCCACATCAGAGTGGCTGTTTATCGTCGCCTGTGATTACCCTAACCTTACTCTCGACTTCATTCACCACTTGTGGAATGTAAGAGCGGGCCTGGGCGTGATTCCGGTAAGCCAAAATCGAACACATCCCCTGGCCGCCTTCTACCACCAGCAGTGTCGGCCTCTCTTTCAATCGGCTTATGAAAACGGTGACTATACCCTTACGCAGGTGATCGATTCGGATAGGTTTCGCCAAGTCTCTGGATTCGATTCCCATACCTTGTGGAATGTGAACCATCCCGACGACCTGATTCACCTGTAAACCACCAAAATGGTACTGCACACCGGAGAATCCTCCTCAACGGAGAAGTGCACCCGAAACCCGTGATCACGGGCTCCCCGAGGACTAGGAATTATATCTATTTAGGTCGGATAAAAGGGAGTGATTTAGGCTAGGAATCCTCATTGCGCCGGTCGGTGCCGGTTCGTCGATCAGAATTGTTACGCCGGTCATTCTCAACTGGAACCCGCTCCTGGCGTCGGTCTGATTTCTCCCGACGACCGTTGTTTTCACGTCTTTCGATGTCAGGTATCATTGATATGGTCCTCGTCTATTGGGGATTCATAGTACATGATTTAGCCGCGAATCTACAACCGCCGGAATAGATCAAATGTGACGTATCTGACAAATCGAGGAAAAATATTGGGGAAATATTGTATGGCGGATAGCTTAGTGGAAACACCGGACTTCGGAAGTGGATTCTGATCCTCGCGGCATACTCGGGAAGCCTCTGTCACCTCTCCCGTAGTACGCACAACTCCCGCTGGCAGCGAATTCAGCTGCCCGGAAGAGAGATGACGTTATATCCCGACGACCCGCCTGTCCCTTCCGGACCGCCGATCCTCTGTGGCGCGGCGTTCTGAACCCTTCCTTCGGTCTTGAGACACGATTACATTCTGGATCCGGCGATCGAAGGGCAGCCGTCGTTCTCCAGCCTTACGGCGTATCTCTCCTGCACGCTTGTTTTGCATGAATCCTCCTCATAGATATTAACAAAAGCTAGCAGCATAAATGCTGCTAATCAACACCCCCGAACAACTGACCCTGTCCGCTTGAGAGCCGTCCCCAAAGCCGGCATAGCAGGAGGCTCGCTCGCTGGATATTCCTGGGCCGGGGCTTTTATATTCAGAGTCCGGATCACACGAATCGCTTGACTTTTACCACCCGGAGCTGTACCCTTGAAGTGCTCGATACAGTTTCAGCATACTTGCTTACTGAATTATGACGTTGTCCTTGGAGCAATCCTGGGCAATGCCAGGGGGTCTGGTGTAACTTCCTGATGGGGGTTATACTGGACCCCCGAAATTATTCGCCCACTCCTCCCTGGTCCACTGCCCGTAGCGCGCGAGCCCTGGAGGGATTACCAATCTGCGTTTTCCTCTTGGAATCCACTTGCACTCACCCTATTCCTCGTCCATAACTCTCATGCTGAGACTGGCGTATATTTCCGGGCTTGCTCAGTCTTAACGAGCATTCAAGTATCAATGATTTGGGTGGGTGATATATATCGTTTCGCTCCCTTCCCTGCCTTCCTCCTGGCGCTGTGGATGTTGACCGCTTGTGAACATCCCTGGGACCCGCCGAACCACTGATCTCGGCCCAAAGCATGGCCCGAAGCCTCGGCTGATCGTCAAGTCCCGCCCTAAAGGATTTGAGGCTTGTAGCCGAAACCTCGGGCAATGAGAGGATTAGGAAAAATGGGGTGTTCAGACCTTATCAGATATGTCCAAATATCTCCCTCTCACGGCATCGATTCAAACTCAGCTCGATGCTTGAGATTCATGCGTACACCTTGCCCTAGCCGCACTCCGGCTCGTGTTCTAGGTAACAGATCTCGCCCTCCGATTTGAATTCCTTCAGGTCTTGGAGAGTAACCGTCGCGCGACACTTTGAGCAGATCCATACCACTCCGAACCGCCCCACCTCGTAACCGACAAATCGCTCATGTTCGTCAACGTGGAGGACGACCTCCACACTCCCCATGACCAGATTCAGGACGGCCCGGTTGGGAGGAGCTGGTGCGCTGTGGAAGTACTGATTCAGCAGCCGAAAACGCTCTTCCGGCTTGCGGATTTCATCCCAGTTATAGCGTAGTCTCATAGCTTAAATCAAATTAAATGAATTAGAATTCTAGGGGAAGTGACATCCTTTCCCGGCATCGGGACTACCGTCTAGAACGCACGTCTACGTCGCTCCAATCCGGAACGCCGCTCGCCGAGGCGGCGATCTCCACGCGCTCTCCGGTCCTGTCGTGCCGCCATATAAACACTCCGGCGATCAGCTCCGATGCGACGATCATATCGTCCCCGTCGATCTTCTCCAGAGCGTTTAAACACAATGGTTGGCACTTTAACTCCCCTTTTGCGACATATATCAATTTATCTTTTCTGCTGGTTCCAGTCAAGTGATCACACTATTTGTGTGATCAGTGCTGGTTATGTCCAATCTCTTACAACTCTGTGACATTATCGTGACAACTCTTGCTGCGTGGTTTCATACACTTCCGACAGTAATGGCAATTATCGGACAAATGAACTGAGCATCCCAATATCTGAACATAATGCATTCATCTTGATCTGCAATGCATGGAAAAACGCGTGGTGCTGTACGAGGGAAATATTATGCGAATTCTGCCCCTGAAGAGCCTGGGCTCTCCTATCCGCGTCATCTCTGCGGTCGTCAACCCTCCCCAGAGCCCGGGCCTTGCCCGGGATTCCAGCTCGTCCTCAGGCGGTCGATCCAACCACTGGAATCCCGGGCTCACCTTTAATAATCGAGGCATGCTGACTCCTTGGCGCCTTCTTCATGGTTGGGGGATAAAATAGGAAATGCTTTGTTCTCGTATGTTTCTAAGATATATTGCCTTACGCCGTAGTTCGACGGCTGTCCTTATCGCTACTTCTACCGTGTCAAATGCAGGGGGGAAACATGAATAGATCACCTATCATCGCACTGATGGTTATCATCTCGATTCTGGGAACCAGCTTGCTCGGCCAGGAGCCACCCCCATTTAATGCCGATGAAATGTTCGGCTGGATTCAAGACCAGGCCGAACTCGGTCCACGCCGGGCCGGTAGTCCTGCCAATCACCAGGCAGAGGAGTATCTGGACTCCCTGCTGAAGGAATTCGGCCTCTCCAATGTCCGTAAGGAATCCATTCCCGTCACCTATTGGGAAGCCGAAACCGCCCGCCTGGAGGTGCTCGTTGAGGGAACCTACCAGGCTATCCCCACGTTCCCCATTCCCTACGCCGCCTTCACCCCCGATGAAGGCATAGAGGCACCCCTTATCTTTCTGGATGCTGGCAAACTCCGCCAGCCACGAAAACTCAAGGGGGCCATCGTCGTAACCGAAATCGGCTTCCCACCCCTCGACCTGGAACTGCTCATGAAATTCAGCCCGGGATACTATGATCCCGACAACCTACTGCCGGAGGTAAGTCACCCCGCTACCTGGGTGCGCCTCGGCTGGCATCTCTACCGCCTGGCTGCCGAGCGCGGTGCGGCCGGCTTCATCGGCATCCTCAAGGACCAGCCGGGA
>CP070656.1:2369738-2389943 GCA_020355065.1 Fidelibacterota bacterium
CGATGCCCCTGAAAATGTCGATCACCTCACCCCCCATGGTATAGAGCTTCCCGCTCAGTGCGGCGACAGCCATGCCGGCACGGACCGTCGGCATGGGGCTGAGAGTACTCCACATCCGGGAGCGTAGATCATAGGCTTCCAGGTCACCCAGGTTATACGTGGTGCCGCTGTGGCCACTCGCCTCCGAGCGGCGACCTCCCACGGCGTAGATCACCGAATCGATGACCGCGGCACCCAGATGATTGCGCGCCGTCGGCAGGGGACTCAACTGCGACCAGCCATCCGTCGCAGCATCATACACTTCGTGGTTCGTGATCGAAACCCACGACTCGACTTCTCCTCCTAGCAGATGGATCGTTCTCCCTATCGCTACCGCCACGTGGGCATAGCGTCCCGAGAGCATGGGCTTCCTTCGCGTCCAGCTGTCCTCATCCGGGTCGTACATGAAAACCGAGGCCAGGGGAATAATATCTTCCTCGTAATCCCCCCCGAGCCCGCCGAATACATACAACTTTCCCATGCATGCCGCGGCAGCATGATGATGCCGTGGCTCGGGGAGCGGTGAGACACTTGACCAGTGGTTGGTCCCGGGATCGTAGACCTGTACCAGATCCAGAACCTCGCCCTCCGCATTCATCCCACCGATGACGTAGATCTTGCCATCAAGCTCGGCGGTAGCCATCTCCTGTTGAGCCGCTGGGAGGGGCGCACCCGTGATCCAGGTACCCAGGGTGGAGTCCACCGGGATGACCGCTATGACCACACCGGCTGAGTCGCTCCGCCCCTCCTGGTCGCCTACCCGGCAGGTGATCAGATACAAGCCTGTGTCGATAGGCGCTCCCCAATGGATCACCTCACCCGAACCCTCTAAGGAACCTCCGGAGGCACTCCAATCGAAGGTGAGCTCATCAGGCTGGGCACCGGTTACGCTGCATTGGATCTCGGCCGTTCCACCGGGGTGGACCTGGTAGGGCGTGGCGACCAGCGTGGCGACCAGGTCCGGCAGGTCTGAGGGACCATCGGGATCAGAACACACGACTCCACCGCAGGTCAACGCCAGCAATAGAAATGGGAATCGCATAGACATAGGGATCCTCTACTGCGCTGAATACTTAGTCAGGACTTCTAGTCAGACGCCAGGGATTCCCAAATGGTTGTCAATGAAGTGCTGCCTGGGACACCCAGCCATTTGCGGCGCACGGTCGGCATAAGCTCCCATACGATTTACGGCTCAGTCACGCCAAAGGCAGAGCAGTGCTCCCAATCCCAAAGTAAGCGGGTGGTCCTCCCTTCGCCCCCATGCGCCGGATACGCCCCATGCGTTCCCTGCGCCCGATGCGCTTTTAATTCCAATATATATACAATATAATAGGTAATAATTCCACATTGCCGCCTGACACCCGCATCCGTAGCTTTGACCACATCCTTTGGGCTATCCCATGGTATGGATAATCCATCGGACCCTATAGGCCTGTAAGCATGGACACCCCGATCACACCCTTCATCATCTTTGGCCGCTCCCATTTCGGTGCCATCGGTGCGGTGGTTCTGGTCATCGCTCTGGCCCTCTTGATCCTCCACAAGGTCCTCTCCGGCCGGGACGACGAACGCTTCCGCCACGGGCTCGCCCTCGTCATCCTCTTCAACGCCGTGGGCTGGCGATTCTGGACCATCCTCCAGCCCGACTTCACCCTGACCGAAGACCTGCCCCTCCACATCTGTGGGATCACTCCCTTCCTCATGGCCGCCTACTTGTGGAAACCCGGTCAGCGTCTTTTCAATGTCCTCTATTACTGGCTCCTGGCGGGCGCCTCCCTGGCCTTGCTCCTCCCCGATATCGAGGCCGCCTACCCCTCCGGAGAGTTCATCGGATTTTTCATCACCCATGCCCTGCCGCTATTCGCCCTGCTCTATGTGCTCCTCATCCGCGGTGACCGGCCCTCCCCCCGCAGCTACCTCACCGCCTTCATCGCCCTGAACCTGTACGTCCTGTTTGTCGCTGGACCCGCCTCCTTGCTCACGGATGGGAACTACGTCTACCTCCGGGGCGCCCCCGATATCAACTTCGGCCCCATCACACTCCTGCCGCCTGCACCTTGGCACCTCCCCCTCTTGGACGTGTTCGCCTACCTGCTGTTCCGCGGTATGGCCGTCCTCTTTCCCCAGCTCACCCCCACCGCAAAGGATGCCGGGCTGGCCGCCCACAACCGCTCCCCCCACTAGGGACACACATCTAGCCCTTCCCGGATCCTGATCTCTCAGGACAGGAGTACTTGGCTCTGATTGGAATGGGATAAATGCGTGCCGGGCTGAGTCCCGCTCGCGACTGCTCCCCTGCGGTCTACCGCCTTAGCTGCGGGTATGCAGGATGCTGTCGATCAGGCCGTACGCTTGGGCCTCCTCCGGCGACATGAAGTAGTTCCGGTCCGTATCCTTCTCCACCTTCTTGAGAGTCTGGCCGGTGAGACCGGCGATGATCCTGTTCAGCTCCTTCTTCAGTTTGATGATCTCCGCCGCATGGATCTCAATATCCGAAGCTTGCCCTTCCACCCCGCCTGCGGGCTGGTGGATCATGATGCGGGCGTTGGGCAGCGCAGACCGCTTCCCCGGGGTGCCCGCCGCCAGGATCACCGCTGCCATGCTCGCCGCCTGACCCATGCAGATCGTGTAGACGTCCGGCTTGATGAAGTTCATGGTATCCAGGACCGCCATCCCCGAAGTGATGATGCCGCCCGGACTGTTGATGTATAGGTAGATGTCCCGCTCCTCGTCCTCGGCCTGCAGAAAAAGCAGCTGCGCGATGATCAGACTGGAAACATTATCATCGATCGGCGTCCCCAGGAAGATGATCCGCTCCTTGAGCAGCCGCGAGTAGATGTCAAAGGCCCGCTCCCCGCGGGAACTCTGCTCAACGACTATAGGAACCAGCATGTTGTTCTTTTCGTACATGGTCGTCTATCTCGCTTTCCGTAATTCTTTTGAAGGTTTATGGATCACCTTGATCTTGGCATAGGTTTTCAACTTCTCGAATAGGGCATCCGAAATCATATCCTGCCGCAGATTGCGGCGGTTCTCCGGACGGCGGTAATGATTCCGGACCTGGTTGGCCTGGGTCTCGTCTGCCGCGATGAGCTCCTGCACCCGCGCTTCTACCGCCTGATCGTCTACCACGATCTCCTCTTCCTCGATCAACTGCTTGCGCAGGAGGTACCACTTCAGGTTCCAGATGATGGATGCCCGGTGCTCCTCCCGCACTGCGTCCCGGTCGATGTTCTCCCGCTCATACCCCTCCCTTTCGAGATCGGCAATCACCGTATCGACATAATTCTCGAAAAGGGAGGTCGGCACTTCCAAATCCGCGTTGCGGATAAAGTGGTCGGCCAGATCGTGGGTCAACTGCTTATTACTCTCGCGCTCGAATGCTGCTCGGATCCGCTCCCTTAAGTTGCTCCGCAGCTGCTCCAGGTCCTCGGCCTGCGGATCCACTTGCCGGGCAAAGGAATCATCGATATCCGGCAGGATGCGCTCCGTCACCTCCCGGACAGTGAGTTCGAAATGGGTGTCCATCCCCGCATCCGTCTGGAGGATCACCCGGCGCGTATCCCCCACCCTGGCACCCTGCAGCTTCTCCAGGTTCTCACGGCCCAGGGGACCTTCCGGGTGCAGATGAAAATACCTGTTCTCCAACTTGCGTCCCACCAGCGGCATTCCGCTCTCGTCCACCTCTTGCAGGTCTGCCAGAAAATAGTAATCCTCCTCTAATCCCGTCTCCACAGTACGCAGCTCGGCTCGCTGTTGACGTAGATCCTCGATCGCTCGATCCACATCCTCCTCATCCTGGTCATAGATTACCTGTTCCAGTTTGAAGCCCTTTTGGTAGGGCGGGAGCATGACCTCCGGTTCCACCTCAAAAGTGGCCTCGAACCGCAGAGGTGCTCCCTCAGTGAATTGTACACCCTGGATCGTGGCCTGGTTGATGGGATCGAGATCAGCATCTTCCAGGGCGGATAGATAATATTCCTGGACCATGGTCTCCGCGAACTCAGCTTCAGCTGCTGCACCGTACTGCTGTCGCACGAGTCGGGGCGGTACCTTTCCCTTCCTGAAACCCGGTAGCCGCACCTTCTTGCTGAATTTCTGCAGAAAAGCCTCGTACTTACCCTGAAGCTCCTCCCAGGGAACCATGATGTTCAGGCGGCGCGTGAAGTCGTTAACAACGGTCAATTCGTTTTTCACTAAATATCACCATGATTGGTTGAAAAAATTCGCCGACAATTTACACTTCTGCGGCAATAGAATCCGCTGCAAATCCCCCCTACCCTGGCCGAATACCGGTCAACCGGCTCCTACGGCCGGCACCTCCGCCAACCGCCGCGCGGATTTCATCTGAGCCCGACCGTATTTATCCGTCGATTCAATCGCCCGCTTCAGGACCTCCAGATGGTCCAGCATACCACGACGGACAAATTGCTTTAGTATACGCTCCACCAACCAGGGTCTGAGACTGCCTAGAATTGCTAATCGCAGGATGGCCGCCTGAGGCCGTCCCTCCACTGGATGAACACTCAACCGCCGCTGATAGCTGTACCCGCGCCTGGGGTGCCTCGGGGCCCATTGCGCCATCGCCAGCTGATGTGGCGGCTCCCAGATGACCACCCTCCCCTCCTGCCTGAACGATAATCCCAGCAGCTCCAACTCTACTATGTACCGGGCACCCTCCTCAGGCTTGGCTCCATTGATCCACTGAAAGCGCCGCCGCAGACGATGACAGGTCATGCTTACCGGCATATTGGCTACAAACGCCCATACCACCTTGGGACTCTCATTAATAAGTATATGATACTCCAGCTTGAACATGTCTACATTAAAGAGAGATACTTGATGCGGCTCAGCCTCTGATCTCCACTTACACCCTTGGTTACCAAATTTAGCCGGTTTGGCAGAGTCCCATAAGCCATTATTGCACACCCCAAGAAAGACCTCCAGAGAGATATCCTCTATAGATCGCTATCTTGTATGATTAGCTAAATAGAGAGATCAGGGCCAATCTGATTCTAGGTTTTTTGGGCTACCATGAGTAGCCAGTTCCGCGGTGAGAAGGCCAGTCCGAGTTCTGTCGCTGTCTCCGCAAGTGCATCTTTCAGCACCTTTGCGCCGATATCCAGGGGAATACCGGGTAGAATCCCCCGAATCCATAGCTCGTATCCACTGATATCCTCGAAACTTTCCATGGGCATCTCAACCCTCACCATCTCCTTCGACTTCACGTTGAATCCGTGATCCTGCACCAACTGCTCATATTCAGCCTCCGACAGGCGTTGACGCGCTTCCGCTTTCTCTCTTGTGGGACTCAGGTCATAACGACCCTTCAGGAGACGCAGTGCGCGCAGCATCCACCTCTTATAGAATTGTTGGGATTCGGGAGGCTCCGCCCCCTCAAAAAAGGTAGTGTTGAATGTGAATACACCCCCTTTGCGTAAAGATGTCCAAATCTCTTCCACCACCCTGGCCTTTTCTTTAACCAGATGAATCGCGTTACAGAAAAAAATCGCATCCATTGGTTTGCTTACAATATCTGTCAGCTGCTCCGCTTTCGATTGCACGAAATTGATCAATGTTCCGCGGATGTCCGCTAAGTTTTGGCGAGCAATCTCTAACGCCGAGGAGGATGGCTCAACGGCAATCACCTCCGCACCTTTCTGCCCAGCCACTTTATCCACCAACAGGCGTGTTACCGCACCCGTGCCCGCACCAAGATCCATGACCCGCTGACCTGGTTTAAGATTAGCCAATGTGACCAGTTGCCTGATGACATTATTATAAAATGCATGCTGAGCAAATGCATCAAAACTAAACGTATTATCCCCCATAGAAACCCCACTTAAGCACAACATAGGACCTGCGTTCTGGAACAGACAGCGGTCGCTATGGTTGCCGCGTGTATTTGAGATAGCTTTCGGAATTACGCCGCTGGGGGTAATGGCTTCGGTAAACGTGGGCCTCGTCCCCCACCATGTAAGTCCAACAGATAAAGTTAGATAGAATAAAAAGGGTGCGCAAGGTCCATCGCATTCTTCATGACTCGACCTACCTCGTTATTCGATCAGTCTAGACTCACAAACACGCTTTCTCCCTTTCCATAGGTGGAGATAGCTTGTAATCTTCCTACACGTAAAAATGCGATCCACGAATCGCAAATTCAATAGATCAACCGAAGCATAAAGCCCCGTTGACCTGAAACATGGAACAAAACAATACTCATCCCCGATCACTTGAGGAACTTCGTGCCGAGATCGATGAACTGGATCAAAGGCTGTTCTCGTTACTTGCACGCCGCATGGCCGTGGTGAGAACCATCGGCGAGGTAAAACGGTCCAATGACATACCAATAAGCGATCCCGTACGAGAAGCATTGCTAAAAGCTCGCTTAAAGGAATTGGCGTCCGGTATTCTCGAACCTTGGCACGTAGAAGAACTTGCCTCTGTCATCATTCGAATCTCTAGGGAATTACAAACCAAATCCAACAAGGATTCGAATCCCAAGGTTTAATTGTAGGTGTCCGTCATGACCGGCAAAGTACTTGCAACCTAACTTACTACTCTTTAAAATTCCTCATTGTATTTGATGATTTTATTGAAGGAAGCGACCTGTATGAATGATGGCCGAGCTGGAAGTGACCGACGGGAGATTGATGGTCGTCGTATCAGAACAGACCGCCGCATGGATGTGGTGCCTGTAAACTTGGAAAGACGTTCTGGTACCGACAGACGGGATAGGATAGATCGGCGTGCGGGATTAGACCGGAGACTGATCGGTACTTTTTTAGCAGATGTCTGAGATGGTGATCTCTCCCATAAGCAATTACCATTACCTGTGGTTTATAGGAGCGGGTTGATGTTGCGCCCGTAGCACTAGAATTACACTCAGCGCAATTCAACCCTGTTCCCACCGAGCAGGGTTTTTTATTGGCTGACACTGGCGGACTGAACACAGCATGAACTTCGAACAGTTTCAATCACTGGCTAAAACCTATACTGCTATACCGGTATTTCGTAAAGTACTGGCGGATCTGCTCACTCCGGTTTCTGCCTATATGCGTCTTTCAACGCATTTCACTCCGGCTATCCTTCTTGAGTCAGTTGAGGGTGGGCAGCAGTACGCCCGCTATTCTTACATCTGTGTGAATCCTCGTATGACAGTCTCCCATTCAGCAGGTACGACAACTATTCAGAAGGGAACAAACAAAAGGGTGGACGCTAAACCATTCCTTTCTATTCTTCGACAGCACATAGCACCCTACAACGTTCCACATCTTGATGAACTCCCCGATTTCTGCGGCGGTTGGGTAGGGTATTTGGGTTATGAAACCACTGCTTGGCTGGAGGATATTCCGATTCATGCAGCAGAAACTGACGACATACCCGACGCTGTGTTTATGCTATTTGAAACTATTATGGCCTTTGATCATCTTAAACAGGAAGTCATCATTAGTCACACACGTCTCATTGATCATAACCAATCCCTTCAATCACAGTACGTTGAGGCGTTAGCCGTCGTGGATGGTTTGGGCGAGGCACTCCATACGGATATCGATTACCAAACACCAGCTGTGACAGGCACAAGCCGATTGGCAGCTAACCTCGATCGTAACCAGTTCATGGCCGCTGTTAACTCAGCAAAAGCGTATATCTACGCTGGAGATGTCTTTCAACTGGTACTCAGTCAACGGTTTCAGAGGGAGACAGACGTGGAAGCTCTGACTCTCTATCGGGCGTTGCGAAACATTAATCCCTCCCCCTACATGTTCTTTTTCAATTTGGACGATTTTGCCATCGTTGGCGCCTCTCCCGAGCTGCTTGTAAGATTGGAGAAGGGTGAGATGGAAGTTAGGCCGATTGCCGGGACACGTCCCCGCGGCCATCAATACGAAGAAGATGCACGTCTGACGGAGGATCTTCTTGCAGATGAGAAAGAGCGGGCAGAACACATCATGCTCGTGGATCTGGGACGCAATGACGTGGGGCGAGTTTGCCGCTTCAAATCGGTCGTGGTGAAGGAGTTCATGGTAGTAGAAAAGTACAGCCATGTCATGCACCTCGTGAGTGATGTTCGCGGCCAACTAATGGATGATAAGGATGCCATTGATGCTCTGTTAGCAGGATTCCCTGCCGGTACAGTCACCGGTGCACCAAAGATTCGGGCTATGGAATTGATCCATGAACTGGAATCCTCCCGTCGAGGTATCTACGCCGGCGCTGTCGGTTATCTTGATTTCAAGGGTAACCTGAATACCTGCATTGCCATCCGTACGATGCTCATGAAAGATGGAGTGGTCAGTTTTCAGAGTGGCGCAGGTATCGTGGCCGATTCCGATCCTGAGCGGGAGTACGATGAAACTGTGGACAAAGCTGAAGCTATAATGCACGCCGTCGATTTGGCCGAAAGAGGTTTGCAGTGATTCTAATCCTGGATAATTACGATTCTTTCACCTATAATCTGGTTCAATACGTCGGTGAATATACTGATGAGGTGGAGGTTATCAGGAACGACGCCTGCTCGCTAGAGGACCTGTCTGATAGATTGCCTGATAAGATAATCATTTCCCCAGGTCCCGGCCGCCCGGAGAATGCGGGATTGTCCATCCCGCTTGTAGAGTATTTGGGGTCTGCAGTTCCCATTTTAGGTGTCTGTTTAGGTCACCAATCAATTGCGGCTGCCTACGGAGGACAGGTGATTCAAGCCCCGGAGATTCTACATGGTAAAACCTCCGAAATCGATCATGACGGTAGCCGTCTGTTGGATGGTCTGCCTTGTCCTCTTCGTGCTACCCGTTATCATTCACTTGTAGTAGATGAAGCTTCGTTACCCAATGTTCTAAAAGTCACAGCACGAAGTGAGATTGGCCTGATAATGGGGATTGAACACTGGTCAAATCCAGTAGCCGGTTTTCAGTTCCACCCCGAATCTATACTAACTGAGCATGGACTCCATATCATCGAAAACTTCTTGAAGAGATTCCCATGAAAGATATTCTCAATCGGATTCTTGGTCACCAGGACCTCTCGCTACCTGAAGCCCGTGAGATGATGATGCGCATTATGTCCGGCGAATTCAGCGATGCGCAGATTGCCGCTTTTTTGGTAGCTCTTCGAGGAAAAGGTGAAACACCCTCCGAGATTGCTGGCTTTGCCCAAGCTATGCGCGACAAAATGATCAAGGTTCCAATCACTGTGGATGCCATAGATATGTGTGGTACGGGAGGGGATGCCAGGGGAACCTTTAATATCTCCACCGCAGCTTCGTTCGTCGTTGCTGGAGCGGGTGTTCCTGTGGCGAAGCACGGCAACCGCTCAATCACAAGCAGTTCTGGATCAGCAGATGTACTCGCCGCATTGGGTGTGGACATCACGATGCCTCCTGACAAAGTCGCCAAGGCAGTCGAGGAGGTAGGACTCGGATTCATGTTTGCTCCAGCATTACATCCCGCTATGAAGTACGTCATGCCAGCCCGTAAAGCTCTGAGCATTCGTACAGTATTCAACATTCTAGGACCCCTGTCAAATCCAGCCGGGGCACAGCGGCAGCTGCTTGGTATTTTCGATGGAACACTTACCGAAACTATGGCGGAGGTGTTGCGGAAGTTGGGATCCAAACAAGCATTACTCGTACACGGTGAAGACGGTCTCGATGAGCTTACAACCACCACCTCCTCCAAGGTTAGTCACTTACTTGAAACTGGGGTGGTAAAGTCATCCATTATCAATCCCCGAAGCTTGGGCCTGCCCCATGCGCAGTTGGCCGACCTACAGGGGGGCACTCCCCACGAGAATGCGGATATGACATTATCCATATTGAAGGGTGAGGCTGGCCCCAAGCGGGATGTGGTGGTACTGAATGCAGCCGCCGGACTCCTGGTAGGCGAAGCCGTACCCGACCTAAAGGAGGGGATTGTCTTGGCTGGAGAGTCCATTGACAGCGGCCGTGCTCTGCAAGTCCTGAAAAATCTGGTGGCTTTTTCATGACATCACTAAGCGATATCGTAGCCCACAAACTCAACGAAGTGAAGGACCGCCAAAAACAGGCTCCGATGGATACACTCACTTCCAGAACTTTTGGGATACGTGACTTCGCGGGGGGGCTTACTGGGGAAAGTATTCAGGTTATCGCTGAAGTGAAGCGCAAATCCCCTTCAATAGGTGATATTCGCACAGATCTTGATCCAACCGAGATCGCTCGCGCCTACGAACAGGCTGGGGCCGCCGCTATCTCTGTCATTACAGATGAAACCTTCTTCGGAGGTTGTCTGGGCGACTTAACCGAGGTCCGAGCGGGAGTATCTATTCCGGTTCTGAGAAAAGATTTTATCCTTCACAAATATCAGGTGTATGAATCATTCCATGCTGGTGCTGATGCGATCCTCTTGATTGCAGACGCTCTCTCATTACCCCAACTGGAAGAACTGTACCGATTCGCCCAATCACTCAGCCTGCAAGTGCTAATTGAAGGTCACAGCCAAGAAGCCTTGGCAACCATCCGACAGCTAAAACCGGCTCTTGCAGGTATCAACTCCCGAAATCTTGCGACCATGGAAGTAGACTTGGAAGCCACGCTGCAACGACGCTATCTACTACCAGATGGAGCTATTCATGTAGCTGAATCGGGTATAAGGACTTCGAGGGATTTGGCCCGCGTAAGCTTGGCTGGCTACGATGCCGCCCTTATCGGCACAGCCCTGCTGATCGAGGATGATCCAGGAATGGGCTTACAACGATTGCTGAATGACTTGACTCTCACAGGAACTCTTTCATGATTCAAGTTAAGATCTGTGGAATTACCCGGTTGGAGGATGCCCAGAGGGCTGTGCGAGAAGGTGCGTCGGCATTGGGATTCATTTTCTACCCGTTTAGTCCCCGCTACGTCACACCCGATCAGGTCAAAGCCCTGATCCAATCTCTGAGTAGTGATGTTAAGAAGGTTGGTGTTTTTGTGAACACAACACCCAGAGAAGTAAATGCAATCGTCAAAAGAAGCGGGCTGGACATGGCTCAATTAAGCGGTCATGAACCAGCTGAAATATGTGATGAGATTTCTGTCCCCGTCATCAAGACCTTCCAAGTTGGCGCTGATTTCAATCCCGTCATTACGCGTTTCTATGATGTGCACGCCTTTTTATTGGATACTCTGCAACCTGATAGTTATGGTGGGACTGGGAAAACTTTCGAGTGGAGTCGGGTATCAGGGCAGATCTTCACCAAACCATTCATCCTCTCAGGAGGATTGAATCCGGAAAACATACAGGCAGGTATTAGAACACTCAATCCGCATGCTGTTGACATAAACAGTGGTATCGAAGCGCGGCCTGGTGTGAAAGATCCGGTCAAATTAAAACGCCTCTTCAAGATTCTGAGAAAAACCAAGGCTCGTGATGAACAAGTCTTCTGATGCCGTGCTCCAGCGCTATGAGCAGCCAAGTAGACGGGGACGATTTGGCGATTTCGGCGGTCAATATGTACCTGAAACACTTTTGCCAGCTCTACAAGAGTTGGAACAAGCTTACGCGACTGCAATGGAAGAAAAGCAATTCAAGGAAGACTTGGATCGCTTGCTTAAGATATTTGCCGGGCGGCCAACACCTCTATACTACGCGAGGAGAATCAGTGAGGAATTAGGTGTCCATCTTTACCTAAAGAGAGAGGATTTGGCACATACTGGGGCTCATAAGATCAACAACACAATCGGTCAAATCCTGCTAGCCCGCCGGATGGGGAAAACACGCATTATTGCAGAGACTGGCGCCGGTCAACACGGGGTAGCTACAGCTACAGTAGCGGCCCGATTTGGCCTGAAATGCGTTGTATATATGGGTGATGAGGACATCCATCGCCAGCGCCTGAACGTGTTCCGAATGGAACTGTTGGGAGCAGAAGTACGATCCGTAAACTCCGGGACCAAGACTCTGAAAGACGCAACCAATGAAGCTATCAGAGACTGGGTTGCCAACGTGGAGAACACGCATTATCTATTAGGATCAGTAGTCGGGCCACATCCGTATCCTACGATTATCCGCGATTTCCAGACGGTAATCGGCCATGAAACTAAGGCGCAATTCCAACATGAGAAAGGCAGGTTGCCGGACCTGCTTGTAGCCTGTGTGGGGGGCGGCAGTAACGCCATCGGAATGTTCTATCCCTTCTTGGAGGAGCCGGTGAGCATGGTGGGTGTGGAAGCAGGGGGACGGGGAATGGACTCTGGCGACCACGCCGCTAGCTTAAGTCTGGGTTCCAGAGGAGTACTTCATGGCTCAGCGAGCTATCTTTTGCAGACGAGCGATGGCCAGGTTCAATTGGCCCACTCCATCAGCGCTGGTCTTGACTACCCCGGTGTAGGGCCAGAACACAGCTTCCTGAAAGAATCGGGTCGAGTATCCTATCTCACTGCTACTGATGAGGAAGCCTTGATTGCCTTCCAGTGGCTCACAAAACAGGAAGGAATTATCCCCGCACTCGAACCAGCCCATGCCTTAGCCGCCTTACAACAGAATAAGATTAATCTTTCACCAGGGAGCAACATTGTCCTCTGTTTGTCTGGCAGGGGTGATAAGGACGTGCACACCGTTGCTTCGGCCCTCGGAAAAGACCTATCATGAGAAGGATTCCTCGCCTCTTCCAATCTCCAGGCAAGAAGCTCGTACCTTTCATTACGGCGGGTTTTCCTGACCTTGAAAGTACTGTCCCCCTAGTACTGGCAGCCGAATGTGCTGGGGCACATATGATTGAACTTGGCATACCATTCTCGGACCCTCTCGCCGATGGTCTAGTCATCCAGCGAACCAGTCAAATCGCACTATCTAATGGTGTGACATTAGACTGGATATTAGAGACTAGTATGGCAATCCGTTCACAAACTCAAATTCCTATTATCCTAATGGGATACATCAATCCCATCTTAAAAATGGGAGTGGCCGAATTCCTATACCGAGCCAGCGAATCAGGGGTGGATGGTCTGATTATACCGGATTTACCGCCTGAAGAGGGGATTCAACTTTTTGCGTCTGCTCGATCCCAGGGTATCAGTACTATCTATCTTGTTGCTCCCAATACTCCCACAGCGCGCATTCGACAGCTCGCGATTGAGGCAGAAGACCTCCTCTATGCCGTATCTATCCTCGGCGTGACAGGCTCGACCTTGGATGCTCGAGAAAACCTTAGCCACTATATAGAACGCGTCCAGACCGCGTCCGCTGTCCCGTTTGTGGTAGGTTTTGGCATCTCGACACCAGCCGATGTAGTTAGAGTCGCTGACAAGGCTGATGGAATCGTCGTCGGAAGTGCCCTGCTCGCTCGCCTGGAGAAATCGGCCGATCCAGTGCAAGAAGCTACTCAGTTTCTGAGCGAGCTGACCACTGCCCTACTCGACGCCGGATCCATTTCCTCAACAGGAGAGCCTGAATGAGGAATCCCACTCCAACACGGGTAGGAATTCAAGGAGCGGAAGGAAGCTTCAGCGAAGCAGCTGCCTTGGAGTTCTGCCGACGACATGGAATCGATGATTTCAAGCTCGTATATCTGATCACATCTGCACAGGTGCTAACAAAAGTCGACAGCGGAGAGGTCGAGGTAGGTATCATGGCTATGGAAAATGCGCAGGGGGGAGTGGTTATCGAGAGCATGATCGCCCTAGCCGAGTACCGCTGTGACATCGCAGAGATGTTCCACATTCACGTCGAACAATGCCTGCTGGGAAAACACGACCTGCCCCTAGAAGAAATCACTGAAATACATTCCCACCCCCAGGCATTACGCCAATGCCGGGAATACTTAGCGGACCAGTTCTGGACCCGGCCTCTGATCGATGAAGATGATACCGCACACGCTGCCGAACGTCTGGCAAAGGGAGATCTACCCTCAACTGCAGCAGTGATCGGCAGCCGTCGCTGTGGTGAGCTGTACGACTTGACCATTCTGGAGGCTGGTATCCAAGACCTGAAAAATAATCTGACGCTGTTCCTTGGAGTGAAGAAATGGAAATCCAAACAGAACAATCTAGTGTAGGTATCATCGGCTTCGGCCGCTTCGGACCGGTTCTTGCTAAACTGCTACTTCCAAGCCATAACGTGCTTGTATATGATCTGGTGGACATCAGTGACCGAGCAATGAAACTGGGCGTTACGCCGGTTGACTGGGACGATGTCGTGAAGGCTAACACGCTGTTCCTAGCTGTACCGATCCGAAAATTCAAGGAAGTAGTCGCCAAATTGGTGCCTAGGATTAGCCCGGTAACCACTGTCTTCGATGTCTGCTCTGTGAAAGTTTATCCAACGACGGTTATGAAAGAATATTTCCCACCGGAAGTGACCACGATTGCCTCCCATCCCTTATTTGGACCTGACTCGACACAGAAGGGATTCAAAGACCTGCCGATGGTCATGTATCCCGTCTCCCCGCGTTCCGAACGATTCAATTATTGGCTTAACTATTTTCACAGTCAGGGATTACGTGTACTTGAGATGACACCCGAAGAGCACGACCAACTCGCCGCTAGAAGCCAAGGCATCACCCACTTCATCGGACGTGTCTTAGCCGAATTCGGCATTGCCCCCACACCCATCGATACAGAGGGCTGTCGAGATCTGCAACTCGTGGTCGAGCAAACCTGTCATGACAGCTTCGAGCTCTTTCACGATCTGGAGAATTATAATCCCTACACTATGGAGATGGTGGATGCGGTTCTGAATGCAGTAGAGCAAGTAAAACTTTCTATTCTTCGGAGGGACTAAATGCTGGTCATAATGGACGCCCGTGCATCAGACGAAGATATCCAACGGGTGGAAAATCGAATTCGAGAGCTAGGATATACCCCACACCCCATTCCCGGTGCCACTCGACTCGCCATTGGCGTAACGGGTAACAAAGGGATAGAGGATAGGATTTATTTAGAAGGACTTCCAGCTGTACTGCAGGTTATTCCAGTCACCAAGCCTTATAAGCTTGCCAGCCGGGAGATCAAACCGGAGAATTCAGTGGTGTCAGTGGGCAACGCCAAGTTCGGCAACGGCAACCTAGTGATGATAGCCGGCCCCTGTGCCGTGGAAAACAGGGATCAAACTTTACGTATCGCTGAACTGGTTGCCTCAAAGGGTGCCCATATGCTGCGAGGTGGTGCGTATAAACCTCGCACTTCGCCCTATACTTTTCAGGGTTTGGGTGAACCCGGTTTGGAAATCTTGGCTGAGGCCCGAGAAAGAACCGGTCTACGGGTAGTTACTGAGGTTGTAGATCCTGGACTCGCGTCGCTTGTAGCTCAGTACGCTGATATGCTCCAAATAGGCACTCGGAACATGCAAAACTTTGAGCTGCTGAAAGAAGTGGGTAAACTTGGGAAGCCGGTGTTGATGAAGCGGGGTATGAGCGCTACTTTGGACGAGACCCTCATGTCAGCCGAGTATATCATGTCACATGGATCACATGATGTCGTGATATGCGAGCGGGGAGTTCGAACATTTGCCAGTCATGCCCGTAACACCCTGGATGTCAGCATCATCCCGGCCCTTAAACAAGTGAGCCATTTGCCCATAATCGTGGATCCCAGCCATGCCAGTGGGAACCGAACTAGCGTGATTCCCTTGGCGCTGGCTGGTGTGGGAGCAGGTGCTGATGGTCTCCTGGTGGATGTGCACGACGATCCAGCGCATGCTCTGGTTGATGGCCCACAAGCCCTCTTGCCTGATGACTTCAGTCAGTTAATGCATCTATTGGCGAGGATCTCTGCCGCCTTGGACCGCTCATTCAATCTATTCTCAACGGAAGCAACTGAAGAGACGTAGCATCAATGCGACTTCACTTGCCGGGAGATAAATCGATATCTCACCGTGCCCTGATGTTGGGCGCTTTGGCAGAGGGTACTTCCCACCTGTCAAATGTATCCTCTGGAGCTGATGTACTATCAACCCGCCAGTGTCTAGAACAATGCGGGATTCCCATCCGGGAGGAAGGTCAACAGATAGTCATCGAGGGTCAGGGAGGAGTTTTTAAATCTCCAGAGGAAGAATTGAATGCAGGAAATGCTGGTACGACAGCACGGTTGTTAACCGGTCTTTTGGCCGGACGAGGAATCCACGCTCGAATCATCGGTGATAGTTCTCTCATGAGACGACCTATGGACCGCGTTGTCGAACCTCTCCTGCAAATGGGGGCCAACATCCAGTTGTCACTTCGGGGTACCTTGCCTTTGGCGATACACCCTGCACAACTCGGGAAACTGGGTTATACCTTGCCGGTCGCCAGTGCACAGGTCAAGTCAGCGCTACTGCTGGCTGGACTTGCCAGCGAAGGGCCGGTGAGAGTAACTGAACCAGCGCCTAGCCGCAATCATACCGAGCTAATGCTCCAAGCCCTAGGGGTTGATCTCCAGGTTTCGGACAACCGCATCACCTTGGGCTCTGGGAAGCAGCGAATCGCTCCTTTTGAATTGAACGTACCAGGCGATCCCTCATCAGCAGCCTTTCCCGCTGCCCTAGCTGCTATGCTTCCGAAAACAGAACTCACTTTCGACAACCTCTTGCTCAATCCGACCCGTATGGGATTTTTCCGTGCGATCAAACGCATGGGAGCACAGATCAGTTGGAAAAGTAAACTCCAGAACCTCGGTGAAGAAGTAGGTGAGCTCACAATTCGATCTTCTGAACTACGAGGTATCAAGATCTCGGGAACTGAAATCCCCTCACTCATTGACGAAATCCCCGTTCTAGCAATCCTCGCTACTCAGGCTAAAGGGGCAACCGTGGTCCGGGACGCTGGGGAATTGCGCGTAAAGGAGAGCGACCGTATTAAGGCTGTGTGCGAGAATCTGAAGCGTATGGGAGTCAGGATCCAAGAACTCACGGATGGCTTCCGCATCTGGGGACCAACTACGTTAAGAGCCGCCACAATACGTACTTATCACGATCACCGTATCGCGATGGCTTTTGCGGTTGCCAGCCGTATCGCAGTAGGAAAAACCACACTGGACGATCCCGATTGTGTGGAAATATCCTTCCCCGGTTTCCATGATACAATCCGACGAGTAGCATCATGATGTCATTCTCAATCATTGGGTATCCCTTGGCATCTACACTCAGCCCTACATTCTACAACCACCTTTTTAAACTCCTCGGGATTAAAGCTCACTATACGGTACTTAGGCCATCAGAAAAGAATCTGACGGACGTAGCTCGGAAACTGCGCGAGGGTCAACTGAACGGCATAAACATCACTTTGCCCTACAAATCGCTATTTATGGAATACTTGGATGAAATAGCCCCCGATGCCAGCCCTGTTGGTGCCGTAAATTGCGTGACAGTAAACCAGACACTACTCATCGGACACAATACTGATGTGACGGGTATTCTTTGTGCTCTACAACAGCACAGCCTACAGATAGGGGGCGGTATGGTGCTCCTCTTGGGTGCCGGTGGAGCGGCCAGGGCGGCCATGGTCGCCCTTCTGAAATCGAATGTCAACCAGATCCACGTGGCCGGTCGCACAGCAACAGCTGTAACCGAGTTCGTTAATGAATTCCGTAAAATTTCAAAACATACCACGATAAAAGAAAGGCAGCTCGGACCGGAACTCAATACTTCCGCATATAACCTATTGATCAATGCAACACCAGTAGGGATGTGGCCTGATACGGAGGATTCCCCCCTCCAAAGAGACCAGCTGCATAGGGAACAGGTTATCTTCGACCTTGTGTACAACCCAGAAGAGACGTTACTCATCCGATGGGCGCTAGACACTGGTTGCGATACGATTTCAGGCATCGACATGTTCATCGGTCAGGGGCTGGCATCCCTGGATCACTGGTTCCCAAATACCTTGTACACTCCTGCTGGCACTCTCAATCCAGCAATCAACCTCAATGCGCTTAAGAAGGTTCTGAGATCTGCCTTGGTCAATCCATCTCTCGGATTGGGTGCGATCCCTAAAGCAGGAGATCCAGTATGATGAGGAAGCTCCGCTGGCTGACTGCCGGGGAATCGCACGGCAAGGGGCTGATAGGCATCCTGGAGGGATTGCCAGCAGGTATGGACATTACTGAAGACTACATTGCGTTTCACCTTACCCGTCGACAAACAGGCTACGGCCGAGGTAAACGCATGAATATTGAAGAGGATCGAGCTGAGATCTATGCCGGAGTACGTCATGGTATGACACTTGGATCTCCCATCGCCCTTGTCCTACCTAATAAAGACTGGGACAATTGGCGGCATATCATGTCAATTACACCAACCGAACAGCCCGCGCGACCCATTACGCTCCCGCGACCTGGACATGGTGACCTGGCTGGGGTGATGAAGTACAGTTTTTCCGATATACGAAATGTGTTGGAGCGGGCTAGTGCCCGGGAAACTGCAATGAGAGTTGCATTAGGCAGCCTAGCCCGCAAATTCCTACTTGAATTCGATATAGAAGTAGGCAGTCGGGTGCTTTCCATTCACTCGGCTACCGATCAATCAGCTGTGCCGAGCAGTCTGTCTCCTGAAAATCTTAATATTCATGTTGACTCTTCACCGGTACGGTGCTTGGACAAGCAGGCTGAGCAAGAAATGATCAAGGTTGTGGACTCGGCAAAGCAAAAGGGCGACAGTGTCGGTGGTACATTCGAGGTGCTGACAACGGGTCTTCCTTACGGTTTAGGTAGCCATATCCAATGGGACCTGAAGCTCAAAGCCCGACTTGGCGAGGCCATTATGTCAATTAATGCCATCGAAGGTGTTGAAATCGGGCTCGGCTTCTCGGGTACACAACACCCTGGCAGTTGTTTCCAAGATGAGATCATCACCGATGAGGAAACCGGAGGTTTGACGAGAACCAGCAATAACGCAGGAGGCATTGAAGCTGGTATGAGCAACGCACAGCCAATTGTGCTGAGGGCTGCTATGAAGCCTCTCCCAACCTTGATGAAACCTCTCAAATCAGTGGACATTCAAACTGGGGAATCTGGATTGGCTCATAAAGAGCGTACTGATGCCTGTGCGGTACCCGCTGCCTCTGTGGTTGCCGAAAGTATGGTTTGCCTCGTATTAGCTGATGCATTGCTAGAGAAATTCGGCGGGGATCATATGGAGCAGGTAAGAGTGAGTATAAAAGAGACCGGCAGGTTCTAACTCCCACGGATACCAATTATGCATGCCAAAACCCAATCTCACCACCCATTCGCCACTAACAATATCTGCCTGATCGGACTGATGGGCAGTGGTAAGTCAACCCTCGGCCCGCCTCTGGCAGAACGACTGGGCTACCATTTTGTGGATTTGGATGCCGAGATTTCCAGAAGTATGGGATCTTCTGTGAGAGATATTTTTGAACAGCTAGGCGAAGATAAATTCCGCGCCGAAGAGCGCAAGCAGCTCCGCAGTTATTGTCAGATGGAGAAACAAGTCATCGCTTGTGGTGGTGGCGTAGTGGTGACTACCGATAACCTTGAATGCCTCCGGAGACAGGTGACTATTTATCTGTCTGCCACTCCGGAGACATTGGCCCAAAGAATTGGGACTGGTAAAGAGCGTCCTCTATTAAAAGGTGCCGTGTCAGTAGCTCAGCGCCTCGCAACTATCCTTAAAGAACGGGAACCCCTATACCACGACTGTGCTCGCATCACACTCCATACAGAAGGGAGAGATCCAAGATCGCTCATCGATGAATTAATACCACTTTTACCCCAAGAAATTCTTATAAGAAAACAGTGACCTCTCTCAACGTCGATCTTGATTCCAGAAGTTACCCGATCCATATTGGAGGCGGTCTTCTGACGTCCTTATCAGCTCTCTTCAAAGACCTTGGGATTATCGGTAATGTGGGACTAGTTAGCACAGCTGATATACATAATCTTTATGGCAAAGAGGTGGAGCGAGCTCTAACTGCTGCTGATTGTAGGGTATCCACTGCCCTAATCCCTGACGGTGAAGAGAACAAGAACTTGCATACTGTATCTAATCTATACGATACTTTTCTAAAGGCGAATCTGGATCGTACCTCGACGCTAATTTCTCTCGGTGGCGGCGTGGTTGGAGATATCACCGGATTCACAGCCGCCACCCTTTTCCGGGGAATGCCCTATATACAAATACCCACCACGTTACTGGCCATGGTGGATGCTTCCATTGGTGGGAAGACCGGGGTAAACCATCCCGGTGGCAAGAATCTAATCGGAGCGTTTCATCAACC
>CP070656.1:2390043-2395429 GCA_020355065.1 Fidelibacterota bacterium
CCCGGCTGGTGACACCGGAGTACACCCGGTCCATCAAGCTGTTGCTGCTGACGTAGGGGATCCAGATTGCAGCACCTTCGTGACCCACGCCCGATTGACTCCGAGCTGCCGGGCCAACTCTGCTCTGGTCCAGCCATTCTCATCCATTAACCGCTGAAGGCAGGCGGCCGGTGCACCAGACTATCCATCCCCCACACTCCGGTCGTAATTTTATCCAATGCAAAACGAGCTCACCACGGCAACGGAGGCTGCTCAGGCTGCAGGTGACATCCTTTTAGATTATTATCAGGCCGATTACGAAATCCGCGATAAGGGTTTTCACAATCCGGTCACCTCAGCCGATCATGCCAGCAACGACTACCTGGAGGAGCGGCTCCGTGATGATTTCCCCGCTTACGGTTGGTTATCGGAGGAGACCGCGGATAGCCATGACCGCTTGGGCCGTGAACGTGTGTGGGTGGTGGACCCCCTGGATGGCACCAAGGAATTCATCGAAGGGGTGCCGCAATTCGTAGTGAGCATCGCGCTGGTTGAACATGGAATACCTGTGCTAGGTGTTCTATATAATCCGGTCACCAAGGAGACCTTCACAGCGACCGCCGGGAGCGGAGCTGCGCTAAACGGTAATCCCCTCAAGGTATCAGAAGTGAACGAGCTGGAAGAAGCCGTCATCCTGAACAGTCGTTCGGAGACCCGCCGGGGTCTATGGAAATCCTACCAGCCCTACTTTCGCCGTCTCATGCCAGTGGGGAGTGTAGCCTACAAGTTAGGTCTGACCGCCGCCGGGCGTGCCGATATGTTCGCGACCCTCAGGCCGAAAAATGAGTGGGATGTATGTGCAGGCAACATGATCCTCAAGGAGGCGGGTGCGGTATTACGAGTGCTGGATGGCCACGAGCGCCGCTATAACAGTCAGGATGCGATTATCAAACCGGGTCTAGTGGCGGGCAATCCCGGGATTGTCCAGTCATTCCTGGACCTGTACCGTTCGCTCTCATGAACACGAGGTATGCCCGTTAAATCGGCAACCAGTATGCAAGGGACCAAAGCCAGCGGTACCACTCCCAAAGTCACTCTTACCAAAGCCTTTCCTACTCCTTTCCAGAATGTCGTTGCCACGGCCCGCACCTGTTACAGTGCCAAGGGCATTATCGAGGACGACCAGATCAGCCTGGCAGCGGAAGGCCGGGACAGTGCCATTGCACAGTCCATATACCAGGCCGGACACCACACTACCTTCCAGCATGCCCAGTTTCAGTTCAGCCTGAGTGGCATATCCCGCCACTTCGTGTGGTCGTTTCTGCACAGCCATCCGTTCTACAATTCCGAACAAGTTAGCCAACGATATGTCCGCCTGGATAGGGACTCGTTCTATATACCACCGATAGAAGGTCCCGGATTGGACTTGTACCAGGCTACTATCGAGCTGCAGATGCAGGCGTATCACGATCTACGCCAGGCCCTGTATGGTGTCGCCGAATCGGAGTACTTCCGCATCTTTCCAGCCCGAGCTCGTGAGAAGGATAGATATAAACGGGCCGTGCTCAGAAGAACCCAAGAGGCCGCCCGCTACGTGGTCCCGATCGCTACACTCTCCTATCTCTACCATACGATCAATGGCATCACCCTACTTCGCTACTGGAGGGCATGCCAGCAAAGTGATGTACCGCACGAGCAGCGATCCGTCGTTGAGAAGATGGTCCAGGCAGTGTTAGAGCACGATCCCGGATATGAGTTGATCCTTCAAGAACCGTTGAGATCCGAGGACTTCGTTGAGTTCCCCTGGTTGCATTCCGATCCAATGGCGAGGTCCGGATTCAGGGAAGAGTTTGACTCTTCCCTTAACGGCCGGGTGTCGAAGTTGGTGGATTACAAGGCTAACAGTGAGGAGGTTCTGGCCTCCGCCGTTCGCGAAGTGCTCGGCCAGGCCAAGGAAAGTTTACCAGACAGCGAGGCCATAGCGCTCGCTCTTGATCCGAGCCGGAATCCCGCGTATGGTGAAATTCTAAATCTCACGATCCACATCAAACTCACCCGCACCCTGCATCATCCAGGGTACACGTTTCGCAAGCGACTATCCCATGCGGCCGACAGCCAGGACCAGCGCCACCGCATGACGCCCGCCAGCCGGCCCGTTTTAGCAACGCAGCTGTCCGAAGAGCCCGACTATATCACACCCTCCCTTATCCATGCCGATGGACCGTCACTCAAACTTTTCCGTGAAACCATGGACCGTACCTGGGAGGCGATTGGGAAACTGAGAAAGAGGGGCATCTCTGAGGAGTTCGCCAATTACCTGCTGCCCAACGCCGTATCCGTGCGGTATACCGAATCTTCGGATCTGCTGAACCTGCATCACAAGCACCGCATGCGCCTGTGCTATAACGCTCAGGAAGAAATCTGGCGCGCCAGCCTAGACGAAGCGGAACAAGTGCGGGACGTGCACCCCCGTATCGGTAAATACCTATTACCACCTTGCACGCTCCGCAAGATGGCGGGTGCGCGTCCTTATTGCCCCGAGGGGGACCGCTACTGCGGTGTGCCGGTGTGGAAACTGGATCTCAGCGAGTATGAGCGGCTAATATAGCCCTTGCCCCCGGATTTTCACCCAGGTTCCGTACCAGATGGCAGTATTTAACCGGCTTTGGGAAGCCAGGATATCAGATAGAGGAGATGCGGAGGTTCAGGACACTTCCACCCAGCTGCTGGGAGTCTCCAGCAGGCGGATATGAACGACTGACAGATGTTGATCCAGGACGCGATCCAGTTCTTGCTGAAGGACATCCCGGAGGTGGGTGGCGATGTTCTCGGCGGTGGTATTGAAGTCCACGACATAGTGCCGTTGGTTTTCCCGCTGTAGAAATTCGAGGAGCGAGGTGTCCTGATCACTGACGATGGTGGCGTGATCCAAGTGCTTTTTAATCCAGCCCTGGCAAGCCCGCTTGATGTCCGCGAAATCGACCACCAGCCCCATGGCATCCACTTCTCCAGCCACGGTCACTTCCACTTCATACTCATGGCCATGCAGCGAAGCACATGAGCCTTCATAGCCATGGGTCAGCCGGTGAGCCATACTCCACCGGAAATGCTTTACCACCTTCATACTGGTTGTCCGGGTAATGCCTTCATGCTTACGGTAGGAGATGATCTTCGGCATACCGATCCATTCCCCGGCGGATTATGCGGCCAGGGACTCCAATCCTTTCTTTATGAACGTTGAGAGAATCAGCAGCAGTTCGGCTCCGATGGCCACGATGAAACTATAGACACCCCGCCGTAACCTGGTATTCTTTTCCCAATTGATGGTCGCCAGAGCATGGACCTGGCGACTAAGCAACCGGAGAACCCGCTCCTCGTCGGTATCCAGATCCATCGCCTTGAGGTGGGCAAAGTACTCATCGCTGGTGGGAAATTCCCGGATGCCACCAAAGAAGGTGGGATCCAGCCGGATCTCACTCTCGTCGTGCGAATTCGGATCCTCATGGAACCGAGGCAGGATGGTATGGACCAGCTGCCAGATCGTCAGGAAGGCGGCACCGAAGTAAATAGGGAGCATGGCGATGATGAAGGCATTGATGACCAGCAGCCGGAAATAGACAATGAAGAACACCATAAACACTCCGAGGACCGACAGGATGGTATAGGCCTTCTGATCGGTGCGGGCGAGTACGGCCTGCTCACTTTGCAATATGTGGAAGAGGAGTTGAAAACTGGGCCCGGTCATCGCAAGGAATTTATCCCCCTTTTTGAGCGTTGCAAAGGGAGTCGAACGCATGCAACTTTTCGAGCGGAATCAAGAAATATCACGTATGGGACAGCAGCCAGCAAAGGACGCCCGTTCTCCGGCAGGGCATTACCGCAGGCTCAGGGAACGATTCCTCGCCAACGGTCTGGATGGTTTCTTAGATTACGAGGTGATCGAACTGCTGTTAAAGCTGGCCGATCCACGTCCGGACCACAAAGCCACCGCCAAAGCCCTGCTGAGCCGGTTCAAGACCCTTGGGGGTGTGCTGGAGGCACCTCCCAGCCTACTCAAATCGGTCAAGGGAGTCGGGGACAAGAATCTCTTTGGCCTGAAGCTGGTCCAGGCGGTGGCCCGGCGCTATCTGAAGGAAGGGATCATTGAGAAGGACTATATCCAGTCGGCCGACCAGGTGCTGGCCTACCTGGTGCACAGCCTCAAGAACCGCAACCGGGAGCAGTTCGTCATGATCATGCTCAACGGCCGCAACCAGGTGATTGACCTGGCGACCATCTTCGAGGGCAGCCTGACGACCAGTGCCGTCTATCCGCGGGAGGTGGTCAAGTTGATCCTGGAGCACGATGCGGCGGCGGTCATCTTCGTGCATAACCACCCCTCGGGCAGCCTCTCGCCCAGCCAAGACGACCATCGCATCACCAAGCGGCTCAAGCAGGCCTGCCAGAGTATCGATGTACAGGTCCACGACCACCTGATCATCGGCGGGAACGACTACTTCTCATTCGCAGACCAAGGACTATTGTAGGCCACCGAGCAGGTCCCCATCATGCGCAGCCGCCCGCCCATCAAGATGCTCTCCCAACTCATGGTGCAGCAACCGCAGTTGATCTGGCTGCTCATCCGGAACCTGCTCCACAAGCACCTCACGGTGGAGTACGACTACCTGTTCGGGAACGGACGAAGCCGCAATCCCCGCCAGATCTCCCTGAAGATCACGAACCAGTGCAACCTGCGGTGCGAGATGTGCGCTCAGTGGGGTATGTCGGGATACAATCTGGACCGGACCAAGGACGATCTCGACGAGACCGTGCCCCTAGAGGCGTACCAGCGAATGGCCGACGAGGTGGCCGGAAACAAGCCTATTTTCTATATCTGGGGTGGTGAGCCCTTCCTATACCCGGACCTGATGCCGCTCATGGCCTATCTCAAGGAAAAGCGCCTGACTACCACGGTAGTGACCAACGGCATCAGCCTGAAGAAGCACGCACCCCAGCTGGTAGCCATGGGATTGGACGGGCTGATGGTATCCATTGACGGGCCGGAACAGACCCACGACCGCATCCGCGGTTGGGATCGCTGCTACAGTCACCTGATGGAGGGTCTCGCGCAGGTGCGGGAGGAGCGGCAGAAGGCCCGTTCCATCCTGCCCTATATCGCGGTGCTGATCACGATCTCGCGGCACAACATGGGCCAGCTGGTGGAGACCTTCGAGGCGGCAGAGGAAGCCGGGGCCGATGCGGTGATCTGCTACTACTCGTGGTTTACGAACCCGGAGATCGGCGGGCAGCACGTGACGATCATGCGGGAGCACTTCAACGTGACGCCCAGCGCGTGGGAGGGCTACGTCCTACCCTACGGCGAGATCGATGGGGAGCTGGTGGCCCGGCAGGTTGAGCAGGTACGGCA
>CP070656.1:2395529-2401840 GCA_020355065.1 Fidelibacterota bacterium
ACCATTTACGATCTGATTGAAGCCATCCAAGAGGTTGAATAGCAGGAAGTTGAGGATACCCATGCAAGTAACCGGAAACGATCAGCTTGGCTGGCTGGAGACGTTGACCGCCACCGTTGCCAGGATCCTTGGTATGATTCTGGTGATGCTCATGTCCGCGATCGTACTGGATGTCACCTGGCAGGTCTTTACGAGGTTCATTTTGCGAGATCCCAGTTCATTTACCGAGGAATTAGCCGGATTTCTACTGATCTGGATCGGGCTTCTGGGTGCCAGTTATGCACTTTATACCCGGGCGCATCTGGGGATCGATATCCTGACGGCCCGACTCGAGGGGGTAAAGAAGCGCGCGGCTGAGATCATCATCGCGGTGGTGGTGCTCCTGTTCGCGCTGTTCGTGCTCGTGATCGGCGGATTGAGGCTGGTGAACCTCACCTTCACCCTGCATCAGATCTCACCGGCCATGGGCATCCCCATGGGCTACGTGTACCTAGTGCTACCGGTGACAGGTATCCTGATGATCTACTTTGCCATTACTTTCATCGTCCGTGCTATTCTGAAGGAGCAGGCAGTTCCGGAAGAGCACGCGGTCAGCGGAATCGAGTAGGGGAAGGACCTCGGGAATGGATCTAGCGGTAGTTGTTCTGATCGTCAGTTTTGTCCTGCTCCTGGCTTTGAATGTGCCGATCGCCATTAGTATTGGTGTGGCTACGCTACTCACGATGCTGTTCACGATTACTCCCGGACCGGCGATCACCACAGTAGCCCAGCAGATGGCCACAGGCATCAACAGTTTCGCTTTATTGGCGATTCCCTTTTTCATTCTCTCCGGCTTGTTAATGGGCCGGGGTGGCATCGCCCGTCGGCTGATCGATTTTGCCAAGGTTCTGGTGGGAATGCTGCCGGGGGGTCTGGCGTACGTCAATATCCTAGCGTGCATGTTCTTCGGCGCGATCTCAGGATCGGCGGTGGCCGCCACATCGGCCATCGGGGGCTTCATGATCCCGATCATGAACAAGGAGGGGTACGAGAAGAACTTCAACACGGCGGTCACGGTGACAGCCGCGACGACGGGTCTCCTGATCCCGCCCAGCAACGTGCTGATCGTATATTCACTAGCGAGTGGGGGGGTATCGATCGCCGCTCTGTTCATTGCGGGGTACCTGCCAGGCATCCTGGTGGGACTGGGACTCATCAGTGTGGCGGGGATCATATCACTTTCGCGGAATTACCCGCGGGGTGAATGGATGCCCCTGCTGGAGGCGGTGAAGAAGTTCCTGGATGCGATCCCCAGCCTATTGCTGATCGTGATCGTGATCGGCGGGATCATCGCCGGAATTTTCACGGCCACGGAGGCCAGTGCGGTGGCGGTGCTGTATTCGCTGCTGTTGTCGGTGGTGGTCTACCGAGAGGTGAAGGTCAGCGAATTGCCGTCGATTCTGCTGAAAGCCGTGGAGACCACGGCCATCGTCATGCTGCTGATCGGTACATCGAGGGCCATGTCCTGGATCCTGTCCTATGAGAACATTCCGCAGGATATCAGTGCCAGCCTGATCGCCCTGACGGAAAGCAAGTTTGTCATCCTGCTGGTCATCAACATTATTCTGCTGATTGTGGGGACATTCATGGACATGACCCCGGCTGTCCTGATCTTCACGCCCATCTTTCTCCCGGTGGTCATGCAGTTGGGTGTGACGCCCCTGCATTTCGGGATCATGATGGTGCTGAATCTCTGCATCGGCCTGTGTACGCCACCGGTAGGCAGTGTGCTGTTTGTAGGGTGCAGCATCGGGCGAACGTCCATAATGGATATGGTTAAACCGCTGCTACCCCTGTATGCGGCCATGATCCTGGCCTTGCTCCTGGTAACCTATATAGCCGATATCAGTCTACTGCTGCCCCGGCTGTTAGGTTATTAAACGGATTATGGATCTATACCGGCAGGATTCCAGTCCCCTAATTTTGACATTCTGAAAGAGCCATTATGACCATAGATGAACAGTTAAGCAGCATTAAGACCACCCAGGCAGCGAGTGACCTCCCGGTACTGGACCTAGAGACGACCGGACAGATCCGGGTCTATCCACGTTCCGTTCAACACGTGGATGGCATGAGCCTATTCATGGGCAGGGAGGGTGATGGGAAAAGCCTATTCCTTTTCTATCGCGATATGGGCAGCCGCTATGCCGGGCTGTTTCACGCAGAGTCGACCAAGGAGATCGAAACGGGAATCCTTTCCCGCTGTCCGCTGACGCATCAGAATGCCGATGCGGTGCGCCAGATGCTGGATTTTACGCGCCCTATCCTGATCGGGCTGGACACTTCGATCGGACTGGGCGACCGTTTGGGGCTGGCAAATCCCGGTCATCTGCAGGCGGTCGAGGGAACCGATATCCGTCCGGTCCTGGCCCAGCAATCCATACGGGAGTTGGAGCGGACGGAGCGCACGCCGGAGGAGGTGATGGATGCGGCCACGTGGGCCGTACTCCAGGAGGGATACGAGGGCGGATTCGGTTCCGATGCCGACCACCTGAAAACACCCGAGCACATCGATCTCATGATGCAGGCCGGATTCACCATGTTCACGATCGATCCCGGTGATCACGTGGTGAACGAGGCCGACAGCCTACCGGTCGGGGAACTGGATGTGACCGGTCTGGCATGGGATGTCCTCGAAGATACGCCGGAGCATTTCAGCAGCCGCTATGCCGACCGCAAGCTGCCGGTCAGTGCCCGCCTGACATTAGAGCCGACGGAAGAAGATGTACTGAGGGCGCTGGTCAAGTACGGTAACGTGCTTATCCATACTGTGAAGATGGCGGGCTATCTGCACGAGCGTTATCCTGATTCGCCTACGGAGCTGGAGCTCTCGGTGGATGAGACCGAGTCGGTGACCTCGCCCTTCGAGCATTTCATGGTGGTGAACGAGCTCAAGCGGCTGGGGATCGAGCTGGTGAGTCTGGCGCCCAGATTCGTAGGGGATTTCGAGAAGGGGATCGACTACAAGGGTGACCTCGAGCTGTTCAAGGAGGAATTCCTGAAGCACGTGGATATCGCCGAGCACCTTGGTCCCTACAAGATCAGCTTCCACTCGGGGAGTGACAAGTTCCAGGTATACGAGTTGGTGGGTTCTCTGGGTGAGGGGCGGATTCACGTGAAGACGGCAGGGACCAGCTACCTGGAGGCCTTGCGTACGGTTGCCCTGGTGGACCCGCAGTTTTTCCGGGAGATCCTGGATTTTTCCAGGGGGCTGTACGATACGGAGAAGCGTACATACCACGTGTCCGCTGATCCGGGGAAGGTGCGTCCCTCAGATGGGTATGCGGACGAGGAGCTGACCGAGCTGTTCGACCAGGACGATGCGCGGCAAGTGTTGCACGTAACCTTCGGGAGGGTTCTCACCGAGAAGGACCCAGCCGGCAACTATATATTCCGGGAGCGGCTGGCGGCCTTACTGCAACATCACGAGGAGGAGCATTACGACATTCTGCGCCGTCATTTCAGGCGCCATATCGAGCCCTTCATACAATAAGAGATGGGATGAAGGTCCGGAATCACAGCATACGTCGAGGAGAAGCTCGCTTGGGAAGGCAAGGGATCACGAGCGATGGGAGACGGATTGGATCATGGCATTGACCTGCATCGGTAAGGGTGACGCGCACGGCCGATTGAATGCCCAGGATGTCCGTGACCTGAGCGAGCGGGCGTTTGCGCAGGCCGATCTGGAGGCCAAGAAGATCCTGGTTATTATCCCGGATCACACACGGACGGCTCCGATCGATGTCATGTTCCGGGTACTTTACGAGGTGCTGACACCCCGGGTTCAGGTGCTGGATTTCCTGGTAGCCCTGGGAACCCATCCACCGATGAGCGAGGACGCCATAAACCGGAGGGTGGGCATCACGAGTGAGGAGCGAGTAAGCGCGTATCCCAAGGCGCGCTTTTTCAACCACCACTGGAAGGATCCGAAACAGCTGCGTCATATCGGCACGATCTCAGCCGACGAGGTAGCGGAGATATCCGGCGGTCTCATGTCCCAGCAGGTGGAGGTGACCATCAACAAGATGGTGTTCGATTACGATATATTGCTTATCGTGGGGCCGGTCTTTCCGCACGAGGTGGTGGGCTTTTCCGGCGGGAACAAGTACCTGTTTCCCGGTATCGCGGGCCAGGAGATCATCGATCTGTTCCACTGGTTGGGAGCGCTGATCACGAATCCCGAAATCATCGGTACCAAGAACACGCCGGTGCGCGCGGTGGTGGACAAGGCGGCGTCGATGCTACCAATGGAACGACTGTGCGTGGCTATGGTTGTCAGCGGGAGTGATCTGGCAGGATTATACATCGGCACCCCGGAAGAGGCCTGGAGCACAGCGGCAGATCTCTCCGACAAGCTGCATATCATCTACAAGGAGAAGCCGTACCGGAGGGTGTTGTCCCGGGCGCCGGAGATGTATGATGACCTGTGGACGGGCGGCAAGTGCATGTACAAGCTGGAGCCGGTTGTGGCGGACGGAGGGGAGCTGATCATCTATGCTCCCCACATCACGGAAGTGTCCGTGACCCATGGGGAGATCATCGAAGAGATCGGGTACCACGTACGGGACTATTTCGTCAAGCAGATGGACCGATTCCGGCATATCCCGGGCGGTGTGATGGCCCATTCCACCCATGTGAAGGGTATTGGCAGCTACGAAAACGGGATTGAGAAGCCCCGGGTGGAAGTGGTGTTAGCTACAGGCATCCCGGAGGCGGTTTGTCGGAAGATCAATCTGGGTTATCGTGATCCGGCCACCATCCGGACAGCGGAATGGGAGAACCGCGAGAACGAAGGTATTCTATACGTCCCCAAGGCGGGGGAGGTACTTTACCGTCTGAAGGGATAGGGATATATTTAGTCAACTTTATGAGCAAGAAGGAGTATGTATGAGTTCCCTGAACGTTCGCAAAGACGAATGCCAGCTTGATTTCTTATCACTCGGGTCGCTGGTTCACCGGCTCGATCCCGGCGTAGTTCCGTTCCGCAAGGCGCGCACGGTGAATATCCACGTTTCCGGTGGTGAGTACAACGTGGCCGCCGGGCTAGCGGATTGTTTCGGTCTGCAGACGGGTATTGCCACGGCGATGGTCAATTACGGGATTGGCGAGCTGGTGCAGAACCGTGTCCGGGAAATGGGTGTGAAGCCGTTCTACAAATGGTTCGAGCATGACGGTGTCCGCGGTCCCAACATAGCCACGGTGTACAGCGACCTGGGGTACGGTGTTCGTCCGCCAGTGGTCTTTTATAACCGGTCCAACGAAGCGGGGGCGCTGCTCAAACCGGGGGATTTTGATTGGGGAGAGATATTCGGAGCCGGTGTGCGCTGGTTCCATTCGGGAGGGATCTACGCAGCCCTGTCGGAGACCACATCGGAGTTGATCATAGAAGCCATGCAGGCGGCGAAGAAACAAGGTGCCATCACCTCTTTCGATCTGAACTACCGTCCGAAGCTATGGGCACCCATCGGCGGGCTGGATAGAGCGCAGGGCGTTTTCCGCCGTATCACGGAGCACGTGGACGTGCTGCTGGGGAATGAAGAGGACCTGCAGCTGGGCCTGGGGATCAAGGGTCCTGACGTAGCTGCGGAATCGAAGCTAGACACCAAGGTATTTTTCCAGATGATCGACCAGGTTACCGAGGCCTTTCCGAACGTGAAGATGGTAGCGACGACCTTGAGGGAGGTGGTATCGAGTAACCAACACAAGTGGGGAGCGGTACTGTGGGGTGATGGTGAAGAGGTGGTCAGTCCCGTGTGCGAGTTGAACGTACTGGACCGGATTGGCGGGGGTGATGGATTCGCCACCGGACTCATATATGGACTGATCACGGGGAGGAAGTTGGAAGAAGCCTTGCGCCTGGGCTGGGCGCACGGAGCCTTACTGACCACCTTCCCCGGCGACGTGACGATGGCCAAGCTCCCGGAAGTAGAAGCATTTGCCAAGGGCGGATCGGCAAGGGTGCAGAGATAGTGAGGGAACAGCCAGGGTAATCGCACTCCTAGTCAATATCAGTATAGGAAGGATCCATGGTCACCTTTCAAACGCTTGACTGAATCCGGATTATTGCCTTCCTGGTCCTGATGATCTAGGCCTGCGGCGGTCCTGGTATTCTTCGTGCTCGTCCCGAATATACCAGAAGCGGCCGACTACGAGTTAGGATGGTTCAGAATAGGATTCGACTGTCTACCGGTGGGTATTCTGCTGCCGGGAGCTATATTGGTCCTGTCCTTTCTCCCCACGTGGATGTTGTACCGGCGTTTTTACAAGCACCA
>CP070656.1:2401940-2404545 GCA_020355065.1 Fidelibacterota bacterium
ATTCAACGTGACCAGGGCGAAGGCCGCTACGTCATCGTTCGCGGGATGGAGCCCCGCCTCAATTCCATGATGATAAACGGGCAGCGCATCCCTTCTCCAGAAAGTTCCATCCGCAACCCGGCCCTCGATGTTGTCCCGTCGAACCAACTCGCCAGCGTCGAAGTTACCAAAGCCCTGACCCCCGACATGGATGGTGACGCCATCGGTGGCGCTGTCAATCTGGTAACCAAGAACGCGTTTGACTTCGATCAGCGCGTCCTGAACTTCTCTCTGGGTGGAGGCTACAAGACCTTGCGGGGTAATATGCCTTATCAGGGCGCCTTCACCTTCGCCGATAAATTCATGGGTGGTAGATTAGGCGCGCTGGTGAGCGGCAGTTATAGCACTACCGGCGCCAGCGGAACCGACAACATAGAAACAGAATGGGATGATGAATACGGATTCGTATCGGACAGAATTGACGATTGGGAGGTTGATGATGGAGATACAACCTTCTTCTATGAAATCGATGAAGAAGATGGAACAGTCCTGAGCGAAATGGAGCTCAGGCACTATATGGTTCGGCGTTCACGCATGGGTTTGAGTGGGTCGTTGCACTACAAGTTAAGCGACCAGCACATGTTTTACCTCCAAGGTATCCACAATGTTTTCAGTGATAGTGAACAGCGCAACGCACTGACCTTCAAGCTGAGCGACGCAGTGGATGAGGAGGAACCCGGTTGGGGATATGAATCCGCAACAAGCGTGATCGGCGCACCCGTACAACGAGAACTCAAGGACCGGGATGAAACCCAGACCATTGCCAGTTATACCATTGGTGGTGATCACAAGTTCGACAAGCTGGAGTTGGACTGGCTGGCCAGCTATTCCTATGCGGAAGAAGATGAGAATCCAAGCCGGTACTACACCTTTGAGGAAGAAGAATATAATCTGAGCTACAGCATGGATGACCAGGATAATCCTAAGATCACCGCTGCCAGTCCGGATTATAACGTTCTTTCGGGTTTTGAACTGGATGTCTTTGAGAACAGTGGTCCTAAGATGCAAATGGACGAAGACCTGACCACGCTCCTGAACGTCAAGATCCCTTACACCCTGGGGCCAGCGGTAGGATCCCTGAAATTCGGCGGCAAGTACTTGAGCAAAACGACCGAAAAGGACTACACCCACTCCTTGTTCTGGGAGCATGGTGATATCGTAATGGGAGACTTTCCCGCGAAGCTCGAGGACAAGATCCTGGACGATAATTACGATTGGCATCACACCGTTGATACCGATGAATTCCTCGACTATTGGGAGGCCAATAAAGCGGACTTCGACGTGGAAACGGACCTTGAGTACAAATATTTCGACTCGTTCGATGCCACGGAGCAGATCACGGCGGCCTACGGAATGACCACCCTGAACTTTGGCAGCATCATGGTGCTGGCTGGTGCACGGATGGAAATGACGAAAACGGACTATAACAGCTGGGAAGGCGACCTTGATGATGAGGAATCATTCGTGCCGGTATCGGGTGGAAAGGACTATACGAACTTCCTGCCCATGGTTCATCTCCGCTATGGCTTGAATGACAGAACCATCCTCCGGGCCGCTTACACCTCGTCATTGGCACGCCCGAACTACGAGCAGCTCACCCCCTACCGTATCACGGAGGATGAGGAGCTGGCCATGGGGAACCCGGACCTCGAAAACACCGTCTCCAGTAACCTGGATTTCATGGCGGAGTATTACGTGGGAACGCTGGGAATTCTCTCCGGTGGATTCTTCCATAAAACGTTGACCGATTACATCTACGAGAAGGTCACGGAATATGATCCCCCAGAGGATGGTATCGAGGAAATGGTCCAGCCGATGAATGGCGATGAAGCCACCCTCACCGGCTTCGAGATCAACTGGCAGCAGCAGCTTACCTTCCTGCCGGGTCCCTTAAGCGGACTGGGCATGTATCTGAACTACACGAACACACAGTCCGAGGCGAAATACTTTGACAGAGACCCGACCACCCTGCCAGGTCAGGCCGAGCACGTGATGAACTTCGCTCTGTCCTATGAGAATTATGGCTTCGCAGGGCAGATCTCCGTGAATTACCATGGAGAGCTCATCGATGAGGTCGGCAGTGACGCGGATGACGATCGTATCTATGATGCTCGTGCCCAGGTAGACTTCTCGGCCACCTACAGTATCAGCCCAATGTTCACTATCTTTTGTGATGCAGTTAATCTGACCAATGCCCGCGAAAGATATTACCAGGGTGATCCGGATTTACCCGTCCAGAGAGAACTATATGGCTTTGGGGTGAATGTGGGTCTGAAAGTCAACCTCTAAGAGTTCAATATAGAAGACAAGAAAAGCCGCTCAGGAGCCCTGGCGATCTGAGCGGCTTTTTTTACGACCTAGGCTTAAACCATAATGCAGGAGTGGGCAGATGAAAACAAATAAGATAACACTACCGATGATTTCTATAATCCTGGTGATCACCTGGTCCTGCGAGAAGCGGTATAGCATCCAGGACGAGGTTTTCCCTGTCCAGGCTACGGTGGAAACAGCCGCCGTGCCCACTACGGATGACACCGCCGACGATCCCTGCATCTGGATCCACCCC
>CP070656.1:2404645-2407410 GCA_020355065.1 Fidelibacterota bacterium
CGATTAGGATGGTATTATTGAAGTAGAGGTATCTAGCGGTAAGCGCATGGAACGGATTGGGTGGTACCTACACCTGTCTTTTAACCATCGCAATTTCGGATAAAAGGAGAGCAGAATATGAGAATACACATCTCATCTATCGCGGTAAGAAGCGTTTGTAAAATCCTTTCAAGTTCAGTAGGTCTTACTCTTCTCTGTACCGCTATTCTGGTTGCCGATCCTGTGAAAGGTGAAGAAATACCGGAGAAATACAGTAAAGTGAAAATCCTGATAAACACCGAGGACGACATCCGGACCGCTAAGAGTGCCGACTTGGAGCTGGGTCGCGTGCATTATTTTGATGGATATCTCGAATCAATCCTTGATACCCGCGAAATGGAAGCTCTGGATAAAACCAGCCTGTCTTTTGAGATTATCATCGACGATGTGGCTGCATATTATCATGAATATGTGAGGATTCCCGATGCTGAATTGGAATCGCTGGAAATGGAGATGAAGGCAATTTACGATATCAGTGGCTTCGAATTCGGCAGTATGGGCGGGTATTACACCTTCGATGAGGTTATCATGGAGCTGGACTCCATGCGGCTTCTGTATCCCGATCTGATTTCCACCAAACAGTCGATAGGGCTCTCTATTGATGGCCTGGATATATGGGCAGTGAAGATATCAGATAATCCGGATAATGACGAGGACGAACCAGAGGTGTTATACACCGCTTTGCATCATGCCAGAGAGCCGCAAAGCATGGCGACAGCTGTGTACTTCATGTATTACCTGCTGGAAAACTACGGGATAAATCCGTTCGTTACTTTTATCGTTGATAACCGGGAACTTTACTTTGTACCGGTTCTAAATCCCGATGGATACGTCTATAATGAACAGACTAATCCCAATGGCGGGGGAATGTTGAGAAAGAATAAGCGTGATAACAATGCAAACGGGGTATTTGAGGAGAGTTTCGACGGCGTAAACCTGTGCCGGAATTACGGGTACCAATGGGGGTATGATGACCTGGGATCGAGCCCAAATCCCTCAAGTGGAAACTATAGAGGGGCAGGTCCTTTTTCTGAGCCGGAGACACAGGCGATAAGAGATTTCTGCATCGCCCGGAATTTTCAGCTGGCCTTGAATTATCATACGCCGTGGCGTCATTTGTTTGTGCCCTGGGGTTACATCTACGATGATCTAACCCCAGATTCGACAACATTTACTTCCCTTGCTGAAAACATCACCCGCTACAACCAATACAGTTGGAGCGCTTCAACCAGGTCTGGGAGTATTGCCGGTGTTGTCAATGGCTATTCCGATGATTGGATGTACGGTGAGCAAGCGCTTAAAAATAAAATATTTGCTATGACTCTGGAAGTAGGTATCAGCAACGACTCCTTTATATATTGGCCCCCTCAAGACCAGATATATCCTCTTGCGCAAGAAAATGTTTATTCCAGCCTTATACTCGCTTTTGGTCCAGGAGTAATTGATACATCAATGATCCACGTGCAGAACGCACGCATTAATGCTCATTACCTGGTTCCCGGGCTGGATACTTTATTCATGACTGTTGAGATAGTCAATCCCAACAGTGATTCGGTTGCGGTCCAGGCAATTATCGAAAGCATGGATCATAGCAGTAGTGATGCCATTCCCATGCTGGATGATGGCAACCATCGCGACAACAAGGCAAGTGATGGCATCTATGGGATGGATTGGCCAGTACCCATAGACGAAAAAGATTACACCCTCCAAGTCTATCTACGTTCAGAGGATCTGGGGATCGACAGTATTTCAAACGATGTCACCTTTTTCACCACCATCGGCCCGGTGGTATATGACTCCTTCACCTTTGCTGAGCAAGATACGATCCCCAATCCCGGAAACTATTTTCCTATCAAAGTTACTCTCAGGAACATGGGTTCAGTCACCGCCGCTGACAGTATCCGGGCTGATCTGTCCACCAGCGATACCAACGTGACCAGTATCAGCCTCGTCGATCCCATCTACGGAAACATTCCCCCAGATGGCACAGCCACTACCGTTGGCAGTTATTGGATTCGGCTGAGTGATAACTGTCCCGCGCCCCTGGATATCCCATTTGAGCTGTCCATCAGCAGTGAGGGCTACACCTTCTGGAGTAGCAGTTTCAGCATCCACGTATATGAACCCGATGTCGCAATCGCCGACGAGAGCGCTCTGCCAAGGGAGTTCGCCATCCACCCGGCCTATCCCAATCCGTTTAATCCGGTTACCACCCTGCGCTACGACCTGCCCCAGCGGGCGGAGGTGGATCTGACTATCTACGACATTCTGGGCCGGCAGGTCATGACGCTGGTGCAGAGCGAGCAGGCGCCGGGCTATAAGACGGTGACCTGGGACGGCACCGATGACCGCGGGCAGCCGGTGAGTAGCGGGGTGTATTTGTACCGGATTATGGCAGGGGAGTTCACGCAGAGCAGTAAGATGGTGCTGTTGCGGTAATGAATTGTGATCCAACCAGAGGACTTGTAGGGGCACCGCGCGCTGTGCCCCTACGTATCGGCAGGATATATCCATAATCCTTGTAAGGAGGATACAGCCATGAAACACATTCAACCTAGCCACAAACCAAGCCTTCGTTCTGGAGGGAGCAATGCCCCTTTCCTGCTTGCCCTGCTGGGGACCATCCTGTTCGTGGCACCATCCAGCATATACGCCCCGGCCCCGTGGCCGGATCAATTCAGAAGCCTTTCCAAAGGTACGGAGCCTCCCGCTGACTTCAACCATAT
>CP070656.1:2407510-2415112 GCA_020355065.1 Fidelibacterota bacterium
CCCGGTCGTGAGATCACGAAAGAGATCCCATTTGCCCTTCTGAGAAGATCTTCCCCTTGGATATCCGCGGAGTTTCTTGGATAAACGCGCAAACTTCCGGTCGTAGTAGGTCTGTCTTAATCGCATGCGATTCGTATGCCTCCCGGATTTACGAACACCCCGAATGAGTCGCCCGGAGAGCCTAGGGACACCAGGAGACATCCTCTGCCATGAAGCTAAAGGATGCTTAGTCTGGAGAAAACATTTTAAGCTAAACGGGAAGACCCGAATAAAAGCAGACTACAGCGCCGGGAACGTATTTCGGATTGGCCCCAACACGATACCAACCTATCCCGGTGGCCAATGCATGGGTCGGCCGCCCAACACATGAAAGTGCAGGTGGAATACCGATTGACCCGCACTTGCCCCAGAGTTCGCTACTACCCTGTAGCCCTCTGCGATCCCCTCTTTATCGGCCAGAAGAGTTATCACACTATGAATGTGGCCGATCAGGGGCTCGTCCTCCGGGGAAAGGTCCTGCAATCTCGGGATCGCCTTCCGCGGCACAACCAGAAAGTGAACCGGGGCTTGGGGATTTACGTCCCTGAAGGCTACACACTGGTCGTCCTCGTGAATAATATCGGAGGGAATCTCCTTGTTAATGATCTTCATGAATATCGTATCGCTCATGAGCCCTCCCTGTCGATGGTCATTAGTCCTGCGTTTTTGGATGCGTGAGACGCTAGCTCACATTTCTTCAGCCCTGCAGTAATACATCGAGTGCAGCGGCACCGGCATATTCTCTGGGATATTCAGTCCGATCTAACGTGATTGGTCATCTCCAACCTGGGATCTGATCAGGAGTATACGTGCTCGGCAGTGATTCAATCAGTAGGTGTAGGCGGCATTTGTGTGATTATTGGCCGTCTCCGGGGGACTCGTGTTGCGATCCACGACGGCCGATCAATTTCCAGCCTACAGGGAGAATAGACGTAGCCGCAATGATCTTTATGACCGCCCCTGGCAGAAACGGGTACAAGCCTAATGCCAGGACATTCTCACTATTGGTATACACGGCAAGCCATATCAGCCCGGGGAGGTAAATCATGAGTGTTCCCAGAACCATGGCCATTAGTGTGGTACTTACCTTGCGGTCCCAGCCCTGCTCAGCCAGATATCCCACCAGGTATGAACAGAGTACAAATCCTAAAAGGTACCCTCCTGTGGGTCCTAAGATATGCGCTGCCCCAGCCATGCCTCCTGCGAAGACAGGCAGTCCAGCCGCCCCTTCCGCCAAATATAGGAGCATACTGACGCTCCCGCGTATACTTCCCAACAACACTGCCACCAGTAAGACGGCCAACGTCTGCATCGTAATAGGCACCGGGCTGAACGGCAGGTGAACGGCAACCTGGGCACTTATGGCAACCAGAAGTGAACCACCAGCGATCAAGGTCAGATTATACAGCCATGCTAGGGGACGCGTCTTTGGCCGTAGAACGTCGGCGTATGTAGCGTAGGTCATTGAATTCTCCTCACATAAATGATCTACTCTGGCACTCTCACATCTGCAACGACGAGGACTACCTAAGATACAAATTTACTCTGGAGCTTATTCCTTATCAAATCTATCCCACGTAGCGCCACCAAAGGATCGCTAGGGTGAAATCCCCATCTGGCGATGCCGCTCGAGGTACTTCTCATATAAACTCGTGTGACGGCTCCCTAAGTCCACCTCGCGACCCTGAATGAACAGCTGCTCAACCTGGCTGCGAATATCCAACGGATCACCGGTCACCACTATCAGCGTGGCATCTTTTCCTGGGTCCAAAGATCCCACCTTGTGCTCGATACCGAGAATCTTGGCGGGATACAATGTAATTGCCTTCAAAGCCTCCGAACGGGAAAGTCCGAAAGCCACCGCCGTTCCTGCTTCATAGGGTAGGTTGCGTACGTTATCATACGATTCTGTCGGAGATAAGCAGAATGCTACCCCCGCTGATGACAGCTTGGCTGGCAGCGTGAATGGTGTGTCATAGGCCTCCCAACGACGGGCCGGTAGGGTATGAATCCCATCCACGATCACGGGGATGCCATTTTCCTTCAGCTGATCTGCAACCATCCAGCTATCTCGGCCTTCCACCAGGATCATTTTGTATCCCCTGCGCTTTACCCAGGTGATAGCTGCCTGTATCTGGCTCACATGATTCGCACGGATATATAGGGGTATCTTGCCCTCCAGAACCGGGCCCAGACTCTCCCACCGCAGGTCCGTTCGTAACTCGGCGCCACCTCCCAATTGGGAGCGGCGATAGGCCTCGGCCTCATCGAAAATCCGATCCAACTGCCTCAATTTCTCTTGAATCGCCTTCTCCTGCTCCTCACGCGATTTGGTCACAACGGGACGGTCGAGAACCACCATGCTCGGCCAATTCAGCCATATCCCTACTGCATCCTTGAGCAGAGCATCCTCCCAAGTCCATCCGTCCAACATCATCACCGCACTGCTTCCGGATAACAATCCATCTTGGGGAACAACGTGCGCCAATGCCACACCATTGGCCCGGGTCACCGGAATATGTTCCGAATCAGGATTATATGCCCTCTCGGCCCGGACATTGGGATTGACCGACCCTACCTCCGATTCGTCCAGGGTAGCCCGGACCGCTCCAATCTCAACTAGGCCAATGATCGTATGAGCAGCAATGAAAGCCGGATAGATATCTTTTCCGGCTACATCGATGACATCGGCATTCGTCGGTATGGTCACCCGTTCACCTACCTCAACAAGGCGACCACCATCAAAAAGAACCTGTCCATTCGCGATATCCGGTCCGCTCACGGGGTGGATCGTGCCACCCACCAGAACGATCGGTTGCTCCTGTTTGGCTCCAGGAACCTGGTCCGAGGCGTACAGGTGATACCCTCCAATGAATGCGAATAAGAGTACAATGAGGTGGCTGGCCTTCATGGTAGCACCTCCTCTCTTACCTGACCTGGATAGACGCCCCTACCCATCCCCTCTCCGTGTGTAGCCTTTTGAATTCTTCGGTCTTGTTTCCCAGTATGGGCTGCCCGCAGGGCTTTCTGGATCAAGATAGCTCGCTCGTCAGCCTGCTGGTCTCGCATGATTACATCCTCATCGATATCAAAGTATTTACGACCGTCGATCCAGGTCTGCTCACAACGACTGGTCGTCGACAGCGGATGACCACTCCAGATCACAAAATCACCATCCTTACCGGGCTCAAGAGAACCCACGAAACGCTCCATGCGTAGCTGCCGGGCAGGATTGATTGTTACCAAATGCAGGGCTTCCTCTTCCGATAGGCCACCGTATTTCACTGCCTTGGCCGCCTCGGTATACAATCGCCTGGCCAGCTCATCACTGTCGGAATTGAAGGAGGTCACTACACCTGCCTGCGTCATGAGGGCACCATTATAGGGAATGGCATCGTATACCTCAAACTTATAGCCCCACCAATCGGAGAAGCAGGAGGCGCCGGCACCGTGTTTTGCGATTTCGGGGGCAACTTTGTAACCCTCCAGAACATGCTGAAAGGCTGCGATGGTAAACCCGAAATCATCAGCAATGCGGATCAGGTTAAGAATCTCATCCTGACGGTAACTATGGCAATGAACCCATCGCCTGTTCTCCAGAACATCTACCAAAGCCTCTAGCTCTAAATCTCGACGTGGAGGAATCCGTGTGGTCTGCAGAGCTCGGGAGGCATGGTAGGTCTCCCATTCCCGTTGATAGTCCTGGGCCGCTCTGAACGCGTCGCGGATGATCTGGTCTACTCCCATCCGTGTCTGTGGATACCGCGTTACGAACTCGTCGCCCCAGTTGCTCTGCTTCACGTTTTCCCCGAGGGCCATTTTGATACCCTCCGGAGCGCGTGGATCGATCAGCTCATGAGGTGTGGAACCCCACCGCAACTTGATCACCGCAGTCTGACCGCCAATGGGATTCGCAGACCCGTGGAGCAGGTTGGCCATGGTTAATCCGCCGGCCAATTCATGATAGATGGCGATATCATCGCTGTCGACTACGTCTCCTGCCCGGACTTCTGCCGTAATGGCTTGAGTGCCTTCGTTGATGGAGGCTAGAGCCGTATGGCTGTGCGCATCAATCAACCCGGGTGTCACATGCTTCCCGCTGCCATCGATCTCAAGCAGCGCTTTCCGGGCCTTTCTAGGTACCGCCAGATCAATCCCAACCGCACTGATCCGGCCTCGTTCGATCAGGAGGTCACCCCTTTCAATAACCCCCTCCGGTCCCGAGGTCCATATCTGCGCATTCCTTACCAGAGTGAACTCCGGCTGCGCCGGCGGCTCAGTACGGCCGAAAGCCCCTTCCGGATACAATGGCTCCAGCAAACTTGCCTCTTCACGCGCCTTCCTCGGTTGGGATTCATCACGGGTTATCTGGGAACCAGATGATCTCGTAGCCGACCATTTAAAACGACTGCCGTCACTCCGGATGCCATTCCCGGATGCTTCATCCTTCAGTATCGTGCCCGAAAACCGCCAAATGCCCGCTTTGCGAATACTGTCTGCTGGTATCATCCAACTCACTCGGGATCCTTTAACGGTGAGGTTATTCAAAGGTACCTTGGTTTGATCCCATTCAATATGGCCTTCGGGAGCCTCTACCGTTCCTTCCACACGTAATGGATAGCTCGCGGATCTCTCTGGCTCAACCGGAAAACGAAGTCTCCATTCCCCGCGGAAATCTTCCTCCACCTTGGGAGTGATCCGATACTCCCGCCCTTTGATCCATACCGCTTCTACCTTGGAGTCCTCTGTAAAATAGTTTCCATCAGTAATTACGAGATTGGCTACATAGCCTTCCGTGATCTTGCCATGCGACTCGGAGAGACCTAAGCGCTCAGCTGGGATCGTCGTCAAGGCTGCCAATGCTTGCTCGGCATCAAATCCACGCTCCACAGCTCGAACCAGGTAGCTCTTGAATTGAGTCCTATCCTTGAGCTTGCTGCTCGTAAGCGCGAAGTCGATACCGACCTCGTGAACTCGTCGTGGATTATCGGGAGCTTGATCCCAATGTCGCAACTCGGTTAGAGATACCTGGAGCTCATCCTCCAGAGTCGCTACCTCGGGCGCCTCAGGGAATGACAGAGGAATAATGAAAAAAGCATCCATATCCCTCAGGGCTGGGAGACGACGGTATTCATAGCCGTTCCCGGCAATCCACAGTGGGATCCCGAATTCAGTCGCGATCTCTCCCGCCCGTAAACTGGCAAGCTCATCTTCAGTTGTGCAGAGAAATGGTGTGTTATTCGCGATTGCCTCCGCCAGAACCGCTAGGTCCGTATTGACCTCAGGACGCTCATTATACTGAGGATAACGCTGGTAAATGCCCCATGCTTTATGGTACCACCGAGCGTCCAGAAGCGTCTGACGTAAAAGCGCAATAGCTCCCAATAGGGAATTGGGGTAGCTTCGGTCTCGCCACCTGCCGAAATCAAATGCGAGTGACTGGGTAACACTCTGACGGATAGTTGCCTCAGTACTCCAGGTGCTAAGATGAATGACGGCCGTCTGACCCCTGAAGAGACCCCTATCGGATACCAGGTGAGCAGCCGTAAATCCTAGACTCCGCAGCTGAGCCAGCGCACTGCTATCTGCTTCCATATCTGCTAGCACGGATCGCGATGGATGCACCCGTTCATTCCAATGATGGATAATCGCCTTCTTCTTTTCCTGTCCGTCGGAACCGGGATTCGCCATTTCCTTCGCCGGCGAAATTTCCCAATAGGTCTCGATAAAACCGGGGTAGATCATTCTACCCTCCAACGAGATGACCTCCGCGTCCGGCGGTATCTCTACCTGCCGGTTCACGGCTTCAATCAATCCGTCTCTGATTAGGATCGTGCCATCCGTGATGGTTTTGTCAGGCTCCAGATGGACTGTTGCGGGGGTCAGCGCATGAATCCGGGGAGTGTGCTGATGCAATCCCTCTACAGGTCGTATTTGTGCCCCGATGCCGGTTGATAGCACAAGCATTAGAGCCGTTAGTCTACGTGCCTGAGCAGCGCAAGCGCCCTGCCGCAGCAGCCTTTGTACGCCATAGAATAACCTGGAATGAAAATCCGGATATTGACTCATAACTGGGAAACTCTCGTGGAATGTTAGCATTTCGGACTTAATAATGGGTATCGGGCCAGTCTGTGATCCGACCTATCACTTCTCCAGACGTCTTATCAATATCCTGAGGGAAGAGGCTTCCCAAAGTTTTCGCTGGATGAATGATAGGCACAAATATAAATTAATCAATTGGCTGTGTGAAAAATACAGGAGAGATGGAACAGCTCGCCCTCAATATCAGCGAAAAATCACGTACACGCATCATCGCCTCATCTCCACTGAGCTTTCAAATTGAATTGATGGAATATGTTGGCGGGGAGGATGTCCCGGCTTTGATCGAAGTCTCTGAATCCCTGGCTCTGGAGTATGGTGAATCGGCACGCCTGACAAAAACCACCATCAGGAAGTATTTCAATTACCCCAAGACACTCCCCTTCGTCGCTCGGTATCAGGGTGAGATTGTGGGCTACATCATTGGCGTGCCACTCGAGTATTTCGCGCGCGATCCCTGGGCAAAATTTGACCAGAACCTAGGACAGGGTAATACCCTCTATACCTATGCCTACGTTATCCTGGCTCGTTATCGCGGCAACGGTTTCGCGCGCACATTAAAAAGGGTCTATCTGAACTGGGCAAAAAAGCATCACTATCGCTACGTCACCGGTCACGTGCTGGAAGGTATTGCCAGAAAATTCTCGCCGAATACCACCATCGTAAAACGCTTCAATAATTGGCATGGATCGGGGCGGACATTTGAATACTACCGGCGCCCCATTAAAGACGCCGCAACTAGCCGCGATTTCTAGCTGATCCTCCCGACAAGATCTACCTTTGACTCGCTGCCGATTAAATTCTTGCTACCAGTTAAAATTGCCTTCGTGTAATAATAAATGAGGGCTGGGGGGACACCCCCGTCGGACACCCGCGCCGTCCCGATCTAGGTCAGAACCTTGATGAGTGTCGGAAGCAGATCGAAAAAGCCCTCCTGTTCCCTCGCCATTTCAAGGTTAGCCTCGACCGGAGTTTGCTGCTTCATATGCATGGGAGGCTTCTTCTGGAGCAAATAGCGCGCGTCTGAAGAGATACTCTCCTGCCGGATGATCTTCTTATAATCATCGATCTTCAGAATGAAGTAAGCGTAAAAATAGTCGATGCCCCAACGAATGCTGAAGAGGGGTGTCTTCCCCTTGTAGAAGTGGAGTAGCCAGCTCTTGTCTAGATCGCTCCACCTGAACTGTCCTTCCAGGTTCGACTCGACCAGCTCATCATAGATTGCCTCAAACCGCCTATAGCGCCCCACTCCCAAATAATCTTCGAGGTCTTCCTTTGTCGGTTGCTTATCAGGATTCAACAAGGGACTTTGTTGAGCCATCGGGATGAGTCCTCCTCATGCACTGGGGTCTAGCGAACAGATGGATCGCCGTCGTTTACTATGGATGCCGCACTGTTTAACAGTTCCTCCAAGCCGGAGAATGGTGCTCAACCTGACACCTGTCCGGAGTGTAATTATCCGGA
>CP070656.1:2415212-2431302 GCA_020355065.1 Fidelibacterota bacterium
ATTCCTCGCGTCATAGGCTGGAAGTGCGACTCGGTGTGGTATCTCCTGCTGGGCGCTACCCTTCAGGCTGGCCCGGCAGTGTTGACGAGGTTTCCCGGAGGTGAAGAACCATGCGCCCGCTGAGGATCACGGCGGCGTTTCCGCACCGGACAAGCAGGAAGCCCGGGATGATCATCGCGGCTGGAAGGGTCCCGGCCTGGATGACAGGCTTGACCATTTATGATGCGGTGGATTTTTTCGAGCGCTCTTTGTTCGTGACGGTACCCCGCAGGCGCGAACAGGTGACGGGACGTGTTCGTCTGAGAGAAATTCTGAACCTGCACAACGTGGATGGCATGCGGGATGTGCCACAGATCAGGGGTATGATCAGTCAGATCAGGGCTGGCGGGGACGTGCTCCATGCCACGGGGCTGCCCAACGTGAAGATCGTCGCTTCACGCCGAGGTGAATGGGTGCTGTTCGACGGGCACCATACCACGGTGGCCTATATGGCAACGGGCAGGCGGTATCTGGATGAGATTCCGCATCTGATTGTGCGGGAGGGGCCCGATCCGGTGAAGGACTCTGGCATCCTGGTTTTTTTTGGCAGCCACTCGAAGAGACTGACCCCTTCGACGTGGAGAAATTATGTCATCAACTGGCAAGCGCCACCTGAGGGGCAGCTCTGCGCGCGGATCGAGAGCACCATGTGCGGGCTGTTCGAGTCACTGGCCGGGCGCCATTCCTTCCTTAGCCCCCCGGCCGTACCATTACCAGCCTGATCACATCCATCTAAGGACAGCTTGTGGCGGGTGTGGATGAGGTTATATACTACCCTAGCCGTTTAAGAAAAAAGATACCCCGCCCCAGGTGGGGGTGTTCCTGACAGCTGGTGGAGGGGCGGCAGGGAACAGCCAGGCGATCAAGACCATGCTTATCCGCCTGACCTGTTGTACCTGACAATACGTATTTATATAAAGGAGCCAATCATGAAAAGGGTCGTCCGCAACTTGTCGGTTCTCCTGGGCTGCGTTTTGCTTACCCACCTGCAGGGTAAGGATGGGATCAAGGTGTTCATATCCGTTGATATGGAAGGCATCAGCGGGGTGGCGAACTGGGAAGATGTGCGCCGGGACGGACAGGACTACGAGTATTTCCGAACTATCATGACCAAGGAGGCCAACGCGGCGATCGAGGGTGCCCTGGAGGCGGGAGCAGAGGAAATCTGGGTCAGGGATTCACACGCCACGGCCAGGAATCTTCTGCCGGAGATGCTGAACAGAAATGCGCGGCTGCTGCGGGACTGGTCGGGCGGATACAAAAGCATGATGGAAGGGATCGATGAGAGTTTTGATGCGGTGATCTTCATCGGTTATCACTCCAAGGCCGGGACGCCCAACGCCCTGCTGGAGCATACGATGAGCAGTAAGAACATCACGGATGTGTCCATCAATGGTGTCTCGCTGCCGGAGGCAGGCATCAATGGCTTAATCGCCGGCCATTATAATGTACCCGTGGTGTTCATCGCCGGAGAGCGTGCAGTGTGCGATCAAGCGAAGGGTTTGTTCGGAACTGTTGAAACGGTCGCCGTAAAAGAGGGCATCGGCAATGCCGCATTGTGCCTGCACCCGGAGGTGGCGCGGGAGCAGATTCGTGCGGGAGTCAGTAAAGCACTGGGTGATTTGAAGAGGTACAAACCCTACAAACTGAAGCCGCCCTATCGATTGGTCGTTAAGCTTAAAAACGAGGAGCTGGTTCACGAGAAGTCGTACTATCCCGGTGTGGAGAGAACGGGCGATTGGGAACTCACCTTTAAGAGCAGCGATCTGTTGGAGGTGATGAGGGCCTTTCAAGGGATGCACTGATCCGTATTGGGACACAGGTATGGATTATGATCGGTTGTCGATTCAGATCCAGGGATAACGAGTGAAACGAGTGCTGTCGATTATGGCACGTCCCGATCCCGTCCAAAGAAGCCTATCCTTTCTCAAAGACTTATTAGCTGACTACCACCCGCGCGACTTTGGCGTGCGCTTCTGGGACGGTACTATCTGGGCTGCGGAGCCCGGACAGCCGGTGCGTTTTACGTTGGTGCTTGAGCATCAAGGCGCCCTGGGCAAGATGTTCTGGCCGCCGAATGAAGTGACCATGAGTGAAGCCTACCTGTACGGGGACTGTGACATCGAGGGCGATGTCGAAGCGGTGTTCTCACTGGCTGACTATTTCCAGAGGCAGCTGGGGAAAAAGCGCTACCTTCGATACCTGCCACGTCTGTTGCAGCTGCCTCAGGGAAGTCGGCCGCGCGCGGGCCGCCGGGCGGCCCGGCTGGGAGGGAAGCGCCACTCCATCAACCGGGACCGGGCCGCGGTCACCTATCATTACGACGTTCCCGGTGACTTTTTCAAACTGTGGCTGGACCGTCGAATGATCTACTCATGTGCATACTTCGAAACGCCTGACGATAATCTGGACGCGGCCCAGGAACGCAAGTTGGACTACCTGTGCCGCAAATTGCGTCTTCATCCCGGAGAGTGGCTGCTGGATATCGGTTGCGGCTGGGGTGGGCTCGTGATCCACGCGGCGCAGCATTATGGTGTGCAAGCGGTGGGCGTCACCCTGAGCCGACCACAGGTAGACCTGGCCAACGACCGGATTCGTGAGGCCGGGCTGGCTGACCGCTGCCGGGTGGAGCCGCTCGATTACCGGCAGGTCGATGAGCCGGAAGGATATGATAAGCTGGTAAGTGTGGGGATGTTCGAGCATGTGGGCGAAGCCCTGCTTCCGGAGTATTTTGCACAAGCGTGGCGGTTGCTGCGACCCGGTGGGGTGTTCCTGAATCACGGCATCGCGCGCAATGCTACAGAGCCGATCAAGTCAGGGGCCACGTTCAGCCAGCGCTATGTGTTTCCGGATGGCGAGCTAGTGCCGGTCAACACCACCCTGCGTGCCGCCGAGGCGAACGGTTTCGAGGTGCGGGATGTGGAGAGCCTGCGTGAGCACTACATGCTGACGCTGCGCCATTGGGTGCGCCGGCTGGAGGACAACCACGACCAGGCCTGCGAGGCCGCCGATGAGGTCACGTACCGGGTCTGGCGCCTGTTCATGTCGGGATCGACCTATGGCTTCAAGATGGGGCGACATAATGTTTATCAGGTTCTCCTCGTGAAGCCCACGGCCGAGGGCGGCAGTGGATTGCCGCTGTCACGGGCGGACTGGTACGATTGACGTTTTATACGAAGCGGAGGACCCGCAACCTATCTAACTGGTACTTTTACAGTGCCCGGCATATGGGTCAGTGCGGCCGGGAGGGGGCCAGGGCATTGATCTCGGCCAGGGTACGGTCGATCTCGGTGCGGGTGTTGTAGGGGGCCAGCCCAATGCGGAGCAAGCCGCCGCTGCCGGTTAGGCCCAGGCATTCGATGAGCCGGGTGGCAAAGAAGTGGCCATCCCAGACGAAGATGCCTTTCTCGCTGAGTTGGTGGGCAATATCCGCTGGGGAGATCCCCTCCAGGGTGAAGGCAATGGTGGAGGTGCAGGGGACCCCTTCGTGCGGGCCGTAGAGGCGCAGGCCGTCGATGAGCCGGAGCTGTTCCCTGAAATAGCGGGCCAGGGGCTGTTCGTAGGCGTCGATGGCGCGCATGCCAGCGACGACGGCCTTTCTCCGGCCGGTATAGGGTACCAGCGCCGCATCCCGGTCGTCGCCCCAGGTGCGGCCGATCTCGGCGATGAACTCCACGGCCTCGGCGGCTCCGGCGATGCCTTCATGGTTCAGGGTGCCGGTCTCGAACTTGTAGGGCGGTTCCGGGTCCTGGGGTGCGACCCGCAGGGTCCGCAGCTTGTCCAGGGCGGATTTGCGGGCATAGAGAATGCCCACATGCGGGCCGAAGAACTTGTAGGCCGAACAGAAAAGGTAATCGGTATCCAGGGTGCGTACGTCGATAGCGCCGTGGAGGGCGTAATGGACGGCATCGACCACCGTGACGGCCCCCACCGCATGGGCCTGCCGGATCATGTCCCGGACATCCGTGATGGTCCCGACGGCATTGGAGGCGTAGTTCAAGGCCACCACTTTGGTCTTGGGGGACAGCTGAGCCCGGTAGTCCTCCTGATCCAGGGTGAGGGTGTCGGGATCGAGGCGGATACTATTGACGACCAGGCCCCGTTCCTTCAGCAGCAGCCAGGGGCCACGGTTGGTCTCGTGATCGATGTCGGTGATGATGATCTCGTCGCCTGGCTGGAGATCGCGCAGCAATGCCTGGGACAGCTTGAAGTTGATGGTGGTGGCGTTATGGCCGAAGGCGACCTCATCCCAGTCGCAGCCGAAGAAGTCGGCGAAGGTCACCCGGGCGTCGTGCAGCATCTGATCAGTCTCCCGGGTGGTGGCGAAGCTTCCGTGGATATTCGCGTTGTGGTTCACCAGGTAGTCGTTCATTCTATCGATCACCCGCTGGGGCACCTGGGTTCCGCCGGGTCCATCGAAGTAGATAGCGGGGTGCCCGTTGATCGTGCGGGCCAGGGCCGGGAACTGGGATCGGATCTCGTCAACTGCAAGGCTCATGGGGCAACTCCGGGGTAAATAGACAGGCTGAATATGCACCGGGATACGAAGTAAAAGCGAGTCCCTTTCTGCCTGGGCATGACCAGCCGCATAGCCCCCCAATCCCGCGACTCGTAGCCTAGTACTTCACATATTTCTATGATCTTCATATGCTGTGTCAGGATTGGACTGAAGCAGCCGTGGGAGGGGATTGATATCAATTAGGCCCATCGCACTGATCAAGATGGTGCTGCTGAGGTAGGGGAGTATATAAAAGGTAAGTGCTCGTGAGTACGGAATGGAAACTCGCTTTCCGAAACCTGCCGGTAACGATTTCTGAGCGCGAGAAAAGGGAATGTGAGCAACCTTGACCAGATGGGGGATGACGGCAATGGAGGGCTGAAGCCGGGGACGTATCCGGGAATATGTGAATTAAGCCTTGGAAACACAAAAGGGGTCTCTTAGTTTTTAGCCTCGAAAGTTTCAAAAGTTTTAATCCGGTACAGCCTAATTGGCCTGATAAATAGCAGCGTTTCGGTGATCCGGATTTTCCTGAAACCGCGCTCCGTTCATTGTGAATCGCGTGGTGGATTGTTGAAAATGACTACAGAGAGTGGAGTTACCATATCGTAACGCTATCGATGCGTTGAATAATCATTATACTAAAACTGCTAGAAGGTAACCTCATGACTTTTCTGCGTGTGCCGCGGCCTAAGGCAGCCGCTGCTCCGAAATTCCACACAAGAATCTCCTGTAAGTATCTCGCAAGTGATCGCTTACTTCGAAGAGTCACATGGCGCCTGGTCATGGCGGCCATTGTGTTCGTGTTATATGCCCACTCGAGTTCTCTCTTCGCAGGTACCACCGGCAAGATCTCCGGAGTAATTACGAATGCCATCACCGGGGAACCACTCCCTGGTACGAATATCGTCATCGAAGGCACTACCATGGGAGCAGCGACGGATGCAAATGGCTTCTATTTTATTATCAATGTACCGCCGGGCTATTACACCGTTAGCGCATCCATGATCGGATATACGCCGATGAGTAAAACGCTGGTACAGGTGGTAACCGATATGACCAGCAAGGTCGATTTCCAGCTGTCTACAACCGTTCTTGAGGGCGAAGCCGTCCGGGTAATTGCGGAGCGGCCTGCGATCCAGAAAGATCTCACATCGAGTCTCCAGGCCTATGCGAGCGATGAAATTGCGGGTGCACCGATAGAAAACCTGTCGCAGTTGATCGAAGTGCAAGCCGGGGTTTCCATAGTGGAACCGACCGAAAGGGCCTCCATCCTCAGGGACTCCCCCGGTGACGGCCTGCATATCCGTGGGGGACGGGAGAATGAAACGGCGTTCCTGGTAGATGGCGTGAGGGTGGACCATCCTATCTGGGGCGGCGCCGCCTATTCGCAAAACACATCCGGAAGCACGGTGACGGAGATGATGACGATTCTGGGGACGTTCAATGCGGAATACGGCGGAAAAATGTCGGGAGTCATCAATCTGGTCACCAAGCAACCACCCGACAGGTTCACTGCCAGGTTCAGCGGGTACACCGATAAATTCGGACTGAAGCAGTTTGATCGGAATACCTTCCAGGGCGAAATCTCCCTGAGTGGTCCAATCCCCGTTTCTAAAAAGCTCTCGTTTCTGTTTAATACTCAGACGCGCACAACCGATGGCCGCTTCCGCGGTTACATCATTCCTAACTGGGCCGATTCGAAGGGCAAGGTGGCCATTGAGGATTCCGCCGGGAATCCCCTCGGCAAGGAAGTATCCGCCGACTGGACAGATGAATGGAACACGATGTTCAAATTGAGCTACGCTGTAAGTCCGAAGCTCAAGTTGATGGGCAGTTACATCAATGCCTTCATACGGCAGCTGAAATACTACCATGATTATAAATATCATCCCTATGGGATGCCCTGGCGTGAAACCAGGACCAGCGGTTTCACGGGTAAAATTACCTACCAGATCAGCCCCAGTACCTTTGCCGATATGGCTTTCTCGATGCAGAATATCGCCTTCTGGAACGGTGTGCATAAGACCCGGGAACAGCGGATTCTGATGGGCTCAAGAGCATCCGAGGAAGAATACGGATTCTATTTCACAGGGGCGTATAACAATTTCTCGCAGGATTCCTCCACAACCTACCAGCTGGTTCTCAATCTTACCAGCCAGGTCGGCACGCTGCACCTCTTCAAGATCGGGGTTGATGCCCGCTATCTCGACCTGTTTCACACGCTGGGGAATGCGTGGACAACACCGGTGGATATAAAGACCGTAGGTACCGACGACGATGGTAATCCGATCAAGGAGATCTACGAGATAAATAGAGCCTATGCTCATGCGGAACCGGTCGAACTGGCTGCGTTTATCCAGGATAAGATGGAGTTTGAGTCCATTGGTATGATCCTGAATGTCGGTGTGCGCTGGGAGCGCTGGAACCTGGGTGAAAAATACATGGAGAATCCTCAGATTCCATTCGCGACACCCTTGCTACCGACCAAGCCGAAGGACCGAATCAGTCCCAGGCTGGGCATCTCCTACCCCATATCAGACAAAGCGGCCTTCCATTTCGCGTATGGCCATTTCTACCAGATGGCGAGCTACGTGGACCTGCTCTCCGGGATCAACGAAAAAGGTGAATATCCCAATCGACCCAATCTTCAGGGTATCGGGCTGGCCATCTTCAATCCGAATATCAGGCCGGAGAAGTCAGTGACGTACGAAGCTGGGGTTCAGACCAGGCTGATGAAGGATGTGACCCTGAACGTGACCGCTTTTTACCGTGAGATGGCTGATCTGGTCGGCGTGACCTGGATCCAGGTGGAGGGTTACGTGTATTTCGAGAATGTGGATTTTGGCAACGCCAAGGGATTCGAGTTCACCTTGAACAAACGGTTCAGCAATTACTATTCCGCCCGCGTGAACTACACGATATCTCAGACCCTGATCAGTACCTCGAGTCCCATGACGGCCGCCCAGACAATATCAAGCGCACCTATCGTGGTAAGGAGCTTCCTCGCCGATTGGGACCGAACCCATAACCTGACTGCTCTGATTCGATTCAGCGATCCTGGCAAATGGGCGCTCAGTTTGACCGGCGATTTGAAGTCCGGAAAACCATATTCCGTTCTGGCGGAACAGCCCAATACCGAACGGATGCCCTGGAATGCAAATGTGAACCTGAAAATGGCTAAATACTGGACGAAGGGGCGCCTGCATGGAAGTCTGTACCTGCAGGTCTTCAACCTCTTTGATCGTAGAAACATTTACTGGGTATATCCGGGAACGGGGAAATGGAATGATGATGGCGATGCTGGCACACCCCCGGCACACGATGCCAATCCCCGGCGGATATCTGATGGTCGCCGGGCGCGATTGGGCATCGGCATCGAATTTTAACCCAGGCTGGTCTACATGAATAGATTGATCATGGATATACCATGAGACACATGAACACTCAGCTGACAAGATCAGGACACCCCCTGGCGGTCGTTTTGATCATCCTACTGATCCTTTTCAATATCTCCTGGAGTCAGCAGCGGCTCGAGCGGGAGCGATGGGGAGAGTTCGGTGTCGGGAAGTTGGTTACCAGGATGTCGAATACCAACAATATCGGATCGGGCCAGCTGGCCCTCCCGCAGATTGCGAAATTCCCTGCCTTTGAATACCCCTACAATCCCAATCGCGAGGGACGCCGTATTGATTATGCGGTGGGGGTCTCGTTCCATGTGGGTGGTTTCAGCCAGGATCGTGGGCCAGCCTGGACCAGGGAGTCCGAGTCGCTGGATGATCCCTCGTTGGAGAGCGGGGATCAGGCCCATTACCGATTTTATCAAGGCTTTCATTATGATGGTTTCCCCGGCTTCATCCCACCCGCCTCCACCGATCCGAAAGCCAACCTAGTGGCCGTCAGTAATGACAGTGTTGGCTGGCCACTGGGCAGCTGGCCTGCGACCTATCCAACCAGCGATCCGGTGCTGGACAACTATTTCCCGGATTATCCCACAGCCTACTCTACAGGTATTCTGACACCGATCCCATTGCCGCTGGACCACCTGCTGGGATTCCCCGGGGCCGGTCCCAACAAACATTCGGCTCCTGGTCGTTATTATCCTGGTCAAGTGGTAGCGGACCAGGAGAGTTTCACGGTCAGTTTCGCCAAGAATCGGGACGATGATGAGTATCAGGGGCACCTGATGATCTATACCTCGCTGCGGGGCTTGAGCTGGAAGGGTGATTTGGCGGAGGATATCCTGTTCTGGATCTATACGGTCACCAACATTGGTACCGAACCCATCGACACCACCTATATGGGAGTGTTCGCCGATTTCGATTTCCCCTGGGCCAGCTACCGGGCGTATGGGACCTACTCCGAGACGGATTGTTACGCATTTGATACCTACGATACGGATACGGAATCAGGGGATGAACACAAGATCGGCTATGGCTGGGATGGCGACGGCTATGTAGCCGGGGCGGTCATTGGCGATTGGGCCCAACAACCAGCCAAACTCACCGATGAGACTGAGATAGCTGAGGTAGCCCTGGCCGGGCTCATTTTCCTCCAGACGCCTTTAGATACCATGACGGGTCAGGAACTGGGTATAACATCCTGGGACGCTTTCGACGTCAGCAAGAAAGGGGAGATCGAGGGTATCGGCAACACTATCCCGAGATTTTATTGGCTGAATGTGAGGAATACGGGCCAGTGGGGCGGAGGCACTGACCCAGATGACCCCGACGGTGATCGTATTGACAACTGGACCTGGGAGCAGCCATTCCCCGTGGGATCGGAAACGCTGTATTATTATGGCAAGAAGGGGGGGATGACCATGAACACGGGTCCCTTCCAGCTGGCCCCCGGAGAGACCGATACGCTGATCTGTGCTACCATCATGGGAGTAAATCGGGCGGATCTGTTTAAAAACGCCAAGATGGCCCGGCAGATCTTTACCTCCGGCTGGATGGTGCCTAAGGGCCCGTTCGAGCCCAGACTGGTTGTCAAAGCGGAATCACAGAGAGTCACGCTCAGATGGGGTACCCTGAGTGAAAATGATTCCTTGAACGTGCTGTATGGACGACAGACATTTGAAGGCTACAAGATTTACCGTAGCGAGGACGGCGGGGCCACCTGGGGCACCATGCCCATAACCGATGAGAACGGTACCGTCATTGATTACGTCCCGGCCGGACAGTACGACCTGGCCAATGGTGTCACCGGTGCCTCCCCGATTATGCCGTCGTTCAATCGCGGCTCAGATTCCGGACTGGAGGGGATCGCCGCTCCCACCGACTCCCTCCACGAGGTCCTGCTGGGCGAGCTCGGGAGAACGATTGTGGATACCCTCCGTTATGTCTATGTAGACACGGATGTCCTCAACGGCTTTTCATATCAGTATGCGGTGATCGCATACGGTGCAGGTGACGAAGATCCCACCGGACTGCCACCGTTGCAGAATCCGAGGACCTCCGGCCCTAACGTGATAACCATCGTACCTCGTTCAGCGGAAGCGGTAAAGAAAAATGACCTAGAAGAAGTGAAGGTGGTGCCTAATCCCTATCGGGTGTACAATCCTCAGGAAAGTGCCGTCAGGGAGCGCATGATCAAGTTCACCCACCTGCCGCAGGCATGCACCATCCGAATCTTTAATGTATCCGGAGAGTTGATCGTCACCTTGGATCACGACGCCAACTCGCCCGTTCCGTCGGAACAGCAGTGGAATCTGCGCAGCATGGAGAATCTTGAAGTAGCGCCTGGACTGTACTTCTTCCACCTGGAGTCGGTCTTTGGAGCTACGTCCGGAAAGTTTGTGATCATCAAGTAGGGAGAGGATCAGCGGGCACGGACACAACATCTGGCTTCAATGGTCCGAGATGGTTCTTCACAGGTGGCAGGTGGGCGCCCGAAGTTGGAGTTCCAGGGGAAAAGGAGAAAAACAAAACATGATCAGCCGAATCTGGCATGGCTGGACAACTCCCGGCAATGCGGACACATACGAGGCGATGTTGAAAGAGGAGATCTTCGTGGGGATCCAGCAGCGGCATGTTCGCGGATTCAGGAGCATTCAGTTACTGCGCCGCGAGGTTGGGGACGAAGTGGAGTTCATCACCATCATGGTCTTTAACTCGCTGGCGGCCGTGCGGGAGTTTGCGGGCGAAGATTACGAACGGTCGGTGGTGCCGGAGCAAGCCAGAGCGGTACTATCCCATTTCGATGAGCGTTCCCAGCACTATGAGATCAGAGAGGAACGGGCGGGATAGGATTAAAGCGGAGACAGAATTGAAATTCAAACGAGATGGAGTTGGGAAGCCAGGGCTTCAGAACCGATAGACCATGGTCACGGAAAAGCCTTCTTTATTTGAGGACAGTATCAGTGAAGTGCCGCCAGGCTGCAGGAATGCGAACGGCCCGGTACCCCTTGCTTTCAGATCCTGCAAGAACCCCAACACAGCACGGTCGGCCGGATTTTTATCCTGAAATGAGATAGCATTCAATGTAAGTCGAGCATCCGATGTAAAAGATATGGCAGGATCTATTGCCAAAATCCATAGGCCGGATTTCGGATCATCCGTACCAAGTGTATGGGACGGGAAAAAACGGGTGTTCAGCGTTAGCCCGCGAATCGGCCGGTCCGCTGGTGTGGCAAACGAATCCTGCGACTGCGGTGGACTATCGGAGGTGGAGTAGGAAAGGGGCGAGACGAACCGGGCACCAGACTGGTGATGATACCGGCTCCTTTGTGGGCTTGGATGATCGACATCCATAGGCCAATCATACTGAGATTCAAAGGCAGCATGGGCATACGTGAATGCGGTGGAGACGTCGAAGCTTGCCCCGAAAGCTATCTGCACGGCAACCAGAACGGATATGCCGGCTATTTTGTAATAACGTGATTTCACGGCTTTGATCATTGTATTGTGTAGTACCGCCGCGGTAGAGCGGTGCTATGAATTTGATCGTCTTCTTTCGCTTGCAGAACGGCGCTCATCACTAGATCGTCGGTCCGACTTGATCCTTCTGTTTTCAGGGATTTCCAATGCTATATGTCTTCGTACACCCGGTCTGCGTCGGGGTAATGATCGCCTCCGTTCACCGTCACGCGTGAGAATACTTTTTCTCAGTTCGCCAGTTATCTCATTGTCAACTCGATACTCGTCTTGTGTTGCGTTCAGCCAGAGAAACCTTGGGCTGCCCTTGCGCGGGATTTTTCTGGTATCTTGAATCTTCATCAGCTCACCCAGTCCGTATGATTGTTTGTTGTCTTCGATAGCCTGCCAATAAGACGAACTATTGGTCAATTCCCCATCAATTTCCATTCAAGTCCTTCACACATGATGGGTTTCACGTCAATCACGGTTGGACCTTCTGTCGCCAGAATTACGGCGGCTCATGCCCGACCGCCGATCAATGGCTACCGGTATGGAGTTTTGTCTACGATCCGGATTACTCCTGCGTCCATCTCCATGTACAAACAGATGGGCCAGAGAGGAGGTGCGTCTTTCCGCGTCACTCTTTGCAGTCTGGGCGGTTTGAAATCGTGCTGAGTTCTGAGAGGTGGCCGCTACCGATTCCCACTTTTCCTGATTATTTATTTCGTTTCTCATCAGTTCAGTTTCCATGTGTTCGAGCCCTTTCGTAGATCTTGGTTGATGGTTGATGTTGGAGAGATCCCTCCCCTCTTCCGCAATTCTCAGAGGGGAGGGTAAATCTCAAGTCAGAGTAATCGTGTACTACTCGGTGAATCCACACACTACGGCATGGGCAACGACGTAGATGTCGCCACTCAAACCGGTGTAGGTGTACGAATCGATCGTGGCGCCTTCCAGGTTCTCATGAATGATGGGATACTGGCCAGGAGCAACCGTGAACTCGTTGTTCACGTTGCGTGGCAGAATCTCATTGCCCACGTAGAGATGGGTCTCATCCGTGGAATAGGGTGCGTCGATGTTGTAGGTGACCACAGCCGTGCCATTGAAGTACTCAACGGTCAGCTCACCCACCAGGGTACCCTTTGTGGTATCACACTGGCCAGCGCCGGCGTAGATCGGGAAGCTGTAGGAACCTTCGGACAGGGGACCATTGGTCCAACCCCAGCGCATGAAGTCGCCGTTGCCGTCACCGTCCTCATCGATATCGAGGAAGCAGGTGTTGCCGAAAGCGAAGGCCGTCTCGCAGATCTCGGGATCTACGCCACCATCATCACAGGTGAGGATCACGCTGAAGAAGGTGGCCCAGCTGCCCCTGCTGACGAACCGATCACCATCGGCCCAACCGGTTTCGGTCTCATAGCCGCCATTGCCATCCGGCTGCCCTACCACAGCGTGTGCGGCCAGATAGAAGGTGCGGTCACAGACGTAAGGCTCACCGCCCAGGACTTCCACCGGAATGGCGAAGGAAAACCGGGTGGTACCCTCCTCGAGGGATCCGGAACGATAGGGGAAGTTTCCAATCTTCGGATTCCCCTTGCGGGTCTGGGGCATATCGGCCAGATCCTCACCGATCCACAGGTGGGTTTCCAGCAGTTCCCAGTCGCCAGTTGTCTGGTAGGCAACGTAAAGGGTGTCACCATCCGCAGAAAGGCTCACCGCGCCAGCTTCCATGGTCTGTCCCGCATACAGGATCACGGAATGGTCAGCCATTACCTTACCGAGACTAAACCCGGCTTGTCCTGATTCGAACTCCATGGTCCCAGGGTCGGTACTCATGTTGTCATTGACACAGGCACCGATACTAAATACAAATACACCTGCGGCAACGATCGTTATCATTTTCTTCATCTTTGCTTATTCACTCATCTATTATGTTTAGGGTTATAGGAGGCCTATATGCACGCCGTATGCCAACATGGTTGCAGGTGCAGAAATCTGTGACATTACGCACATGTCGAAGATGTATCCGTCGGAGGAGAGTGCGGCCGCCCAAAAATGAGTGCCGGGGAGCGTTCAAGAAACCGTCACCGCTAGTGTTCTATTATGAGACGCGGGTTTCATTATGATACAAACCTGGGCCCTTTGACCGCCAAGAGGGCCAGGTTTTGGGGACTCCCGGTTGAACATACGCGAGATGGGATCTGTGGCCAGCGCGGTTGTCGGTCAGCCGGATGAGGATAAGGAGAAGGAAAAGGAGTGATGTGGGCCCTGATCCCGAAACATCGGGACCAACCAGCGGACTATGAGTTCAACTCGACCAGGATATCCGAGGGAGCATTTCTGGTACAACATACGTCCGGGACCGCTTTCAGATCGAACCTCACGTGACTGTTGACGGGGCGTCCAGAATGAAGAGGCAGGTCCGGGCCGGGTATTCAACCGTGACTGGAGGAAGATATTAATGTCCTGCAGACCTACGGGACGGACCACTTTGAAATGCGTAGATCTGGATATACTTTTAACGTGATCATTCAAGTTATCCGGATTGAATGGACATAGAACCAAATTCACAGCTTGCGAACCCAAGTAGCATGTTGTTCACATTCCTTGATAGGATCTGGGGCGGCACTGCCGGCTGTAATATTTCTGGCCGAACCAACCTATAGAGTAAAGGGGGAGAATGATGGGGAAGATCCTTATTGTGGAGGACGATGAAATCTATAGCCGGGTAATCAGGCTCTATTTGGAAGAAAAGCTAAACCATGAAGTGCATGTTCTTCATGATGGCGAGTCGGCCATAGCGGAATTACCCGATATCATGCCCGATGTGATCATCCTAGACATAATCCTTCCCGGCATGAGTGGTTTTGCCGTCTGCAATAAAATAAAGCATGATTCCGCCTATAAGGATATTCCGATCATCATGCTGAGTGTCAAATCGGAGATCAAGGATATCAAGGCCGCCATGCATGCTGGTGCCGATGATTATATCACCAAGAAGGATACAATCGATTCGATCTGGGAGCAACTGGAGATAAAGATAGATCACGCGATGGGAAGGGACAACGGTTTGGGTAAAGAGGAAGCACACTAGGGCGTAGCGAGGCTCGACCGTGGTCGACCAGTAACTAGCAGATCATGCCTCGCCGTTGGCGGGGTCCAGAACAGTGGGCACCATCGTGAAAAAGCCGATGTGGGCAAAAAATCGATAGCGTCAGCGTGGTCTCAGTTCCTCAACAAATCCAGCAGGCATCCACCACATTCTTTCAGATCCATTCACGAATTACAGGCGTCTGCCACCAGGTGAAATCCCGGGACTAGCTCCACCTTAATCAGGGCTGCACCCAGGAAAAGTACGACCGGCAGCCATTTGCCCGATCTATCCCGGTAGCCCTAATGCTCGCAGCCAGCACATTCATCCCCTCCACGAAGCCCTTCGTGCCATTCCCGTACCCTGGATAGGGGACTCACGACAATTTCCATCTGCTCACTGACGGAATAAACCGGGGAGTAGACAGATGAAAGTAATCGTGGTCACTGTTCTATTGGGTCTCGCCGCGACCGTATCGGCGAATCCTGATGTGGTATCCAGTGAGCCTGCCGTCGCCATTGAGAGGTGGGACAGTACGGAACCTTTCAATCTAGACGGCCTGCTCGACGAAGATTTCTGGCAGAGTGCCACCAACTTATCAGACTTCAAGCAGGTTTCGCCATTCCTTGGGGAGAGTCCTACCGAGGAGACCGAAGTCCTGCTCAGTTATGATGACGACTTCCTGTACATCGGTGCCAGATTGTATCAGTCCAACCCGGATGAGATTTTTGCATCCGTTCTGGAGCGCGACCAGAATCTGAATGCCGATGATTTCTTTGAGGTAATTATTGACAGCTACAATGATAAGACGAACGCTCTGGGATTCAGGACGAACTTGTTGGGCACCCGGGTGGACTACGAAGTTTCCAATAACGGGGTGACTATCAATCAGGCCTGGAACACATTCTGGGATGTGAGAACCACGCGAACGGATTCTGGTTGGAATGCGGAATTCCAAATCCCCCTTGCATCGCTGCGCTATGTCCCGGCGATGGAGAATACCATGGGATTCAAATTCATTCGCAGGATCAAGTCAAAAAGCGAAATGCTTCTGTTTCCCATGAAGGACCAGACCTTGACAGGCCTTGAATACCACCTCCAGAACACGGCTGAAATAGCACTTACATCCCTGGGAAAAAAGAGGCCCTTATTTATCACCCCCTATTCTGCCGGCAGCATCACGCAGACCGCCAATCTGAATGGCGATGGTACCGCCTATGTCAGCGAGACCCAAGTATACCAGGGTAAAGACTATATCCGTCGTGACTGGATGGATAGGCTGCTGAGCAATAACGGTTTTGACATCAAATACAGGTTGAATAACAGTCACACACTCGATCTAACGGTGAATACCGATTTTGCACAGGCTGAGGCGGATGACCGCATCGTGAATCTGACCCGCTACTCGGTTGCCCTTCCGGAAAAACGGGCCTTCTTCCTGGAGAATGCAGATCTGCTCAGCGCCAGCATGTTTCATCATGTCTTCTTCCATTCCCGAAACATCGGCATCGAGTCAGATGAACAAGTGCCCCTGGTTGCCGGTGCACGTCTTACCGGCACCACGGGAGGATTTCAATATGGCCTGTTGAATATCCAGAGCAA
>CP070656.1:2431402-2437231 GCA_020355065.1 Fidelibacterota bacterium
ACTACATGGCCGACTGCGTTATTCAGCTTGACCACCGCGTCGTTGAGCAGGTACCGACACGCCGGATACGGGTGATCAAGTATCGTGGCTCCGACTACATGCACAATGAATGCCCATTCATCATTACTGATAACGGCATTAATATTATTCCCATCTCGACTGTTGCACTACAGCACAAAGCGCTTGGTTCAATGGTCTCCGCTGGCGACCCCCGCCTGGATACCGTATTGGGAGGTGGCTACAGACTTGCCTCCACTATCCTCTTATCAGGGACAGCCGGTACCGGCAAGACCACTCTGGCTAACACATTTGTTGTCGCTGCCTGTGAGCGTGGCGAAAAGGCTTTGTATATCAACTTTGAGGAATCACAGGAGGCGATGGTGTCTGGTATGCTCAGCCCGGGTATTGACCTCCGTCCGGCGCTGCGGGACGGCAAGCTGCGGGTCATGACAGCCATGCCTGAAGCTATGGGCGCCGAGGAGCACCTGTTTCAGGCACTGAGCACTATAGAAGCGTTTCAACCAGACCACGTGGTCGTCGACGCCATGTCATCATGCCAAAGGATGGGCACCAAGCGGCCTGCCTTTGAGTATCTGATGCGCCTGACAAATGCCTGCAAGGAGAAGGGCATAACGGTGGTACTCACCAATCAGACCATGGGCTATCGGAATGAACAGGAGATTACCGGCATTGACATTTCATCAATGATAGATACGGTCATCTTCTTACGCTTTATTGAGATAGGCGCTGAAGTCAATCGCATGTTGATGGTTCTGAAATCCCGGGGACAGAAAGCTAGCAACCAGTACCGGGAATTCCTCATCACTGATAACGGCATTGACATTCGGGATGTTTATGTGGGTGGAGGAGGTGTTCTAACTGGCACCGCCCGGCAGGAACAGGAAGCTAGGGAAGCGGCTGAGGCACGGCGTAAGCGGGTGGAGATTGAGCTAAAAGAGCACAATATCAAACAGAAGCGAGCCGAGATGGAAGCAGAGATTACCAAGCGGCGGGCTGAACTCGAAACTGATGAGGCGGAGTTGAAAGCGATGCAACTTGAAGAAGGGCTGGTTGAAGAGGGACGTGATATTCGGGGAAAGATGCGGGGTGAGGAGGCCAACAGTCTGCGGCTCAAAAAACGGGTTCCACGGCGTAAGGAAAGAGGCACGGGTGGCAAGGAGGCTGCAAAATGAATCGTTCTGAACGGAAAGCTACGACAAAGGGCGCCGAAGACCAGGGCGAAACATACATACTGCGACTCTTCACAGCTGATGATGAACCGAACTCCAAACAAGCCAAGGAGAATTTGAAACGGTTGGAAGAGACTTATCTGAAGGGGCCCCATAAGAAGGAAATCGTTGACGTACTGAAGGATTTCCAGACCGCGCTGGATAACAATGTGCTGGTCACACCGTGTTTGATTCTGGATTCACCCCTGCCCAAGGTCACCGTTTTTGGCAACCTGAGCAACATAGAAAAGGTCCTTGCCTCTCTGCGGCTGAAATGAGGTGAATGATGGGCAACAAAAAGCCAACCTACGAGGAGCTGGAACGTCAGCTAACAGACGCTGAGGCGATTATTGCCACCCTGCATAGGGGAGAGGTGGACGCCATCATCAGCGAGCGAACCGTGGCTCTACTTCGCGTGGCAGAGCTGGAGGAAGCATTAAGAAGGTCAGAGGAGAACTTCCGTAACTCTTTGGAGAGGTCACCTCTAGGAGTTTGTATCGTTACCGCAGAGGAAGAAATCCTTTATGCCAACCAGGCTATGCTGGATATTTGTGGCTATAGCAGTGTTGACGAGCTGAAAGCGGTGCCTTTTAGAGACCATTGTACTACTGAAAGCTTTGCCGAGCATCAGGAAAGGGAAGAGAAGAGGAAACGAGGAGACTTTGTCCCGTCCGACTATGAAATAAGCATCCTGCGTAAGGATGGGGTAGTTAGACATTTAGCAGTTTCCCGGGCCGAAGTAACCTGGAACGGTCAAAGACAATTCGAGGCACTGTATCAGGACATCACCGAGCGTAAGAAAGCCCAAGAAGCATTAGAAAAAGCTCATATTGGTCTAGAAGATCGAGTAAAGGAGCGTACTGCGGACCTCGAAGTCCTTACCGAAAAACTGAGGAGTGAGATACATGAACGTCAACAGATTGAGGAAAGTCTGAATCGGCTCTACCGAGCTTATTTGATGGTTTGTGAGTGCAATCAGGAGCTGATTAGGATCACCGACGAGAAGTCTCTGTTTGATAAGATATGCAGCATTATTATCGAAACGGGCGGATATCGATTAGTATGGGTTGGCTTTGCTGAGTATGATGAAAAGAAAACTGTTCGCCCTGTAGCCAGTAGCGGGTATGAAAAGGGATATCTTGAGAACATACACATTACCTGGACTGATGAGCCGGCGGGCAGAGGGCCTACAGGCACAGCTATCCGAACGGGAAAGCCGGCTATTGCGAAAAATATTCCCTCGGATCCACAATTTGCGCCCTGGCGAAGTGAAGCTATCAAGCGCGGATATGCCTCTTCTATTGCCTTACCTCTACGTATGGATCATGAGAACATTGGCTCCCTTAATATCTATGCAAAGGAGCCCGAAGCATTTGATGATGATGAGGTGAATCTGCTGATCAAGCTGGCTGACAACCTGGCCTATGGTATTAAGTCTCTACGTACGCGTACTGAGCGTGATAGAGCCGGACACGCACTCAGGGAATCGGAGGAATTGTACCGAACGCTGGTAGAGACAGCTCCAGACGGGGTAAGTATGAACGATCCTGAGGGACGACTTATCTATGTATCACAACGGACTTTGGAACTCTTCGGCTACGAGCGTGCCGAAGAGCTAATTGGACGTAGTGTCCTGGAATTTATCATACCAGATGAACACGAGAAGGCAATAAGAAACATTCAAAAAACTCTGGAGGAAGGATCTATAAGGGAAGAGGAGGTTACGCTTATCAGGAAGAACGGGACGCACTTTATTGGCGGTATAAATGCTACCTTATTGAAAGATCCCGAAGGACAACCAATGGCCTTCATTGTCACTACACGCGATATCACCGAGCGAAAAAAGATGGAGGGTGCATTGCGGGAACTGGAGCAGATGCTCAGGGAACTATATGAAAATACTACTGAGGGCATCTTCCGGATCACTCAGGATGGGGAGATCATTTATGCCAATGAGGCTATCGCCAGTATGTTCGGGTATGAAAATGCTGAGGAGTTTCTCAAGATAAATATTAGGAGTCTTTACCCCAACCCCGGAGACCGACAACAGATCCTCTCCCGATTTGAAGCTGAAGACCACGTTCGAAATCTCGAATTATGTCTGCGTCGAAAGGACGGGTCGATAATCTGGGTTGAAGAAAACGCCAATGCAACGCGGGACGATGAAGGGAACATCAAATGGTATCAAGGCTTTATTTCTGATATCACGGCACGCAAGCAGGCGGAGGAAGAACTCAGGGACTTATCTGAGCGATTCCAGAACCTATCAGCTCACCTGCAGTCCATGAGAGAAAAAGAAAGAACCGGACTTGCTCGTGAAATCCATGATGAATTAGGCCAAAGCCTGACCGCTTTACAAATCGACCTCAGCCGTTTGAGGGATGGGATACCTACCGACCAAGCAGATCTCACGCAGAGAGTGGATGCGATGTACGAGTTCGTCGACGCTATCATCGAATCCACCCAAAAGATATCCACCCAGTTGAGGCCGGTATTGTTGGATACACTCGGTCTTTCGGCCGCAATCGAATGGCAAGTGGATGAATTTCAAAAGCGGACCGGGATTCATTGCGATGTGATGATTAATGCTGAGGATAGCGATTTGGATCCGGAGCAGTCCACTGGCATTTTCCGTATCCTCCAGGAGTCATTGACCAACGTCTCGCGCCATGCAAAAGCAACTGAGGTCAAGGTAAGTTTCAAACAGGATGACCAGGGACTCATGTTAGAAGTTGTGGATAATGGTATCGGGATCGAACCGGCTCAAGTATCGGATTCGATGGCATATGGTCTGATCGGAATGCGTGAACGCATACGTCCCTGGAAGGGGGAGGTTCATGTGAGTGGTAGGAAGGGAAGAGGTACTATGGTGACAGTCCGAATTCCAGTGGAGAGTTAAGGAAAGGAGGACTCGATGATTACCGTACTCATTGCCGATGATCATGCCATTCTCCGGGAGGGCTTGAAGCAGATTTTGGCCGGCACCCCCGATATCATGGTCGTAGATGAGACCGAGGATGGTAGGGACGTCATTAAAAAAGTTGGAGAAAAGGACTACGACGTCATTCTACTGGATATCTCCTTGCCGGGTAGGAACGGCATCGACATCTGCAAACAACTTAAAAGTATGAACTCCTACCAGCATATTCTCATGCTGAGCATGTATCCGGAAGAACAGTACGCCCTCCGTTCAATACGCGCCGGTGCCGCCGGATATTTAACCAAGAAGAGCGTATCCTCTGAGCTCATCACGGCTATCCGAAAGGTAGCCAGAGGTGAAAGATATATTAGCAGCACACTGGCAGAAGCCCTGGCATCCAAACTGACCAACGGTGCTACTAATCTGCGTCATGAGAACTTATCTGACCGGGAATATGAAATCATGTGTATGATCGCCTCGGGAAAAACCTGCACAGAAATTGCACGAGACCTGTCACTGAGCATTAATACTGTCAGCACCCATCGGGCCCGCATACTGAAAAAGATGGATATGAAGACGAATGCAGAATTGACCTACTATTCTTTCCAGAATCAACTAATCGACTAGAACGAATCCAAGCATGTCGTACCACCGAGGCTAGCCTAGTCCGGTTGAAGAAAGTCCTGCACATGTCAGCCGATTGACGGCCACAGACTGCTCCCTGCCCAGCTCTACCCAGTACAAATAGTACCGCGAGCTTTATCAAGCGGTACATCTTTGTAGTACAAATAGTGACATCGCAATCACGGTTAGCACTACACATAAATTGTTGATTATATGATAATTATCACAACAATTTCGCACCATTGAAGTAGATTGGATCACCGATTATGGATGATAGATTCAGAATATGGTAAAGGTGCAAGACACTATGAAAACACATTACACTGTCATGACAGGTCTACTTCTCATTCTTATGCTGGCCATTCCCACTCATGCCCAAATACCACGCACAATCCCATACCAAGGTGTGCTGACCGACGGTATGGGAACGCCCGCGTTGGAAGGTACCTATGTCTTTACTTTCACACTGTATGATGAGGAAACCGGTGGCCACCCTCTCTGGGTGGCACATAAAGAATTATATGTAGAACAGGGACATTTCTCTACCATTCTAGGCAGCCAGACGCCGATAGACGGCACGCTGCGCTTTGATTGTCCCTACTGGCTGGGGATTCAGCTGGGGAGTGAGCCGGAACTATCCCCCCGCATCCCCCTGACAAGCGTGGGTTACAGCTTCTACGCCCTGCGGGCCGATACGGCGCAATTTGTCTTGAACGCACCGTCTCCTACCGGTCCAGCCGGTGGTGATCTGACCGGCTCCTATCCCAATCCAACCATTGATCCCGGTGTCGCTTTGAACGTTGCCTCGCTCGTGGCCCACGGCACCATCACCTCGACCGAAGGGGGCTTTGTGTTCCCTGATGGTACGGTGCAGGAAACAGCATTACGAATAGGACCTCCGGGTCTCCAGGGTCCTGCCGGTCCGAAAGGTGATCGAGGCGACCCAGGGTCCCAGGGCTCCCAAGGATCGAAGGGCGATAAGGGTGATCCGGGGGCCAAAGGTGATTCCGGTCCCGCCGGACCTAAAGGCGACAAGGGTGATCTAGGTCCTCCAGG
>CP070656.1:2437331-2443213 GCA_020355065.1 Fidelibacterota bacterium
GCTCTGCTTCCTCCCGTCCGCTGATCTGGACGAGATCATATCCGGTGGCCTCCATAATGCGCTGATGCAGCTCCTCATGGTTAGCTGCTTCGCGGAAGGCACTGGTCGCCACGCACCGTACTTTACTGCAGCTGTATGATTCTATAATGTCCTGATACTCTTCAAAAGCGGCCACAGCCCGGTCCATGGCCTCTTCTGACAGCCGCCCAATCCGGTCCACACCAGCCCCCAGGCGGACCACTCGGAGCTCCTGAGCAAGTGGAATGAATTGCGTACCGGCCCACCGGGTTACCAACAGCAAACAGGTGTTCGTGCCCAGGTCGATAGCGGCATAGCGTTGGTTGTTGCCGGTAGAACGGATCACCGTTTCGGTCGGTCGGGATGTTTGGGAGAGTGCTTCGGCTCCACCCGATGTTCCCGAACATGCTTTCGCAGGCCTTGCACTACCGCGGATACCAACAGGAACCGTACCAGCATGCCGCTCAAGGGAGAGGGGGTGACGATCAGCAGGCCGCGAATGATACTGCGAATGACACGGCTGAAAAGAACTTTCCCGGCCATGCGCTTGTAACGGAAATGGTTGCCCGGCAAGGGCCAGGCATAGTCGGCGGCCAGGATAGTGGCGAGTTCCGGGTGCTGGCTGATGATCTGTGGTAGGTTGTAATAGCCATACTGTCGAAGTAGTGCCATGTACGTTCCCAGCGATCGGTCGTGGTGATGGTAAGCGACCGGCTTATCACTGTAATAGATACCGCGGGGAAATCTTTGCGCTAACCGGTAGGCAAAGAGAATATCCTTGCCCCCAAAATGCCGAAATGATTCTTCAAATAATCCTCCGGAGTCCACAGCGGCGTGACTGAGAGCCGCATTATTGAACGCCAGATATTGAAAGTCGATGGGAGTATCCGGACCGAACTGCCGGGCGCCGCGGCGGCTGTAGTCGTACATATACCGATTCAGCTTCGTCCGTGGTATCCAGGCCGCCGGCTTGACCAGCCCAACGACGGCCTCTCGTCCTGGTTTGGCCAGCTCGGCCAGATGCTGGTCCACGAAATCAGGCTGCACTTCCATGTCACCATCAAGAAAGATGACAACTTCTCCTGTCGTCTGTGCTAAGGCAAGGTTGCATGCCCGGGTGCGGCCCAGGTTTGTATCAGGAAAATGAAGGTGTAGAAAATCCGGGGCGCTTTGCCCTTGCAGGAACTCCCGTGTTCCGTCCATGGAGCAGTCGTCCACCAAATGAATCTCTAAACGATCAGCCGGATAGGACAGCTTACATAAGGAGGCAAAGCACGTCGGGAAATGAGGCCCGCCGTTGTAGACCGTGACTACTATACTCACCGTTGGCCGCTGATCCATGCTGTCCATCAAACCTCTAGGCCTAATTGTCGGTAATAGTCGTACAGCTGACGGCCTACTGGTATAAGCGCGTGGTAGGTTTCAGCCCACTTGCGAGCAGCTTGGCCATACTCAACCATGAGTTGGCGATTTTCTACCAAGTGTATCAGTTTGTCCTTGAGGTTTTCAGGATTGATATTCACGAAGGGATGATCCGGCATGAATCTCTGGTATTCTTCATTCATGCTGGTGCAACAGGCCAGCCCAAGGGCCATAGCCTCAATCGAGTTCATCCCATAACCTGGTGCCACGTCGGCTACCTGATCAATGTAGATGTCCGATTGTGCCTTGAGAGCCATGACCTCACTGTGGGGGCGGTTCTCGATCAGATTAAAGCGGATGCCATGGGTAGCTTCCAGCTCCCGGCAGGCTTCAATGATGATGTCCGATCCTTTGGCATAGCGGCTACGGGTAGCATGGCAGACGGTTATTGGATCCAGCAGCTCATTTTTTAGCTGATGGGCGATTACATCATAAGGAAGATACAAGTAGTGCATATTCGGATGTCGTGGGATCAGGTCGTATTCACTGGTTAGATTCAGCTGAACCCATTTATCGATGGCGGAGATGACTCCTCGGTTGCGGAAGTCACGCCCATGGTACGTGGCGAGGATGATTTTGCCCTGCTCGGCGAGGCGGCGGACAAATCCGCCGTGGCGGTAGAATTCCAGTCCACCTTCCAGATGATAGATGTCAAAATCCAGCAGGTTATATTTCTCAATGGCCGGTTCCACCCATAACCGCCATAGTTGATCGCGGAAAGCGAAAAAAGCCCGTTCAAGAGTGGTTTTAGGTTGCCACAGAGGAGGACTGCCGTCCAGTTCCGTCCAGTTTCCTTTGGGACTTTTCGTGTGTCGATAGAGCCAGTGCCGGAGTCGCATGGGCAAGGGTGTATGAGGAGTAAAAGGTAGGTTGAGACAAATATCGTCACGAAATCCGTAGGCTGACGGGAAATAGGTGATATAGCGACACTCGTTGCCGTAGGAAGCATGGATTCGCTGCCACAACTCCAGCTGCCCGACGACATTTTGGGCGGCGATGTGGAGAACTTTCACGCGATGGCTTCCAGTGTAGGCAGCAGAACGGATTCCACTTGTGACCAGTTATAGTGTGCTTCAACCATCTCCCGTCCGCGTTGGGTCAGTTCCTCGCGCTGGGCGTTGTCCAGGAGCAAGCTGGCTAATGCCTCACCAAGAGCATCCACATTGCCCGGGGGCACCAGCGCGACCGCTCCCTCAGTGTACTGGCGGATCATCGAAAGGTCGCTGGCCACCACAGCGCAACCGCACAGCATATACTCAAAGAGCTTAATGGGCAAAGCGACATGAAACACAGGGTGATCGATGAACGGGATCACCCCTACCTGAACCTCCGTCAAGCGCTGCAAAATGACCTCCTGGGAAACGAAGCCCCCGATGCTCACGTTATTATCCAAGCCCAGGTTTGCCACACTACCCTGGAGCCGTTCATGCAGTCCGGGGATCCGCTCGGGACCCACGATTTCCAATCTGGCGTCTGGCTTCCGGTCAAGCACCCGAGCGAATGCCTGGATCAGCTGCGCCAGGCCGCGCTGAATGGAGAGCTGACCCGCGTAGATGACAACGGGATGGCGTGGCTTCGTCGTAGGTGCGGGATCGAGCCGGGGGAAGTTAGGAATCAGGGTTGTGGGCCGTCCCCAGCGCTCATAACGGACCTTGAGTGGAGGGCTGACGGTAAACACATGATCCACATGCTTGAGCAAGCTCCGCTCAAAGCGTTCCAAGCCCCAATTAATGATCTGCTTAATGGGAAAACGCCGTGATGACACAAGATCCCACAATTCACGGTGCGCTTCGTGAACGTCGTAGATCAGTGGGATGTTCTGCTGACGCCGGATACGGGTGGCCGGGAGTAGTAAATCCAGCTCATGGATGATCAGGATATCAGGCTGGAATGAGTCTGTCAGCTCTTGCAGTGATACCGCGAAGGCCTTCAGGCTTGGCGCGGCGAGGTCAGTATGGTGGAATTGTGCCAGGCCTGGACGAAACTCCTTTTGGTTTCGGGTAGCGAGCAGCACCTCGATCCCGGCATCCAGCATGGAGATGATTTGCTTATGATAGATCCGGTCATCATCGGGCCGGTGGCTGGATGTAGCCACGAGGATTTTCATGATCGCCTTACGAACTGCCGGAGAGCATCTCGTTCCTCCGGTGTGAGCACCCTTAGGAGCCAGATACCCGCCGGCATCAGAGCGGACAGAATGAGGTTACGCCATAGGTCGGAGGGGAACAGGTATAAACCGGCGAGGCCGAGAGCGATCAGGCTGGAAAGTTTAGCCAAGCGTACCCACTCGTACGGGACCGGGTAGAAGCGTCTGGTGATCAGAAACGTGAGTAGGGCCATGACGGCGAATGATATACAGGTGGACAGCGCGGCGCCCATTGCGCCCCAAATGGGAATAAGTATCAGGTTACAGACAACGTTAGCGAATGCCCCGCTGCCGCGAAAGAGCATCACCCACTTGGTGCGTGTTGTCAGGTGGATACCGGGCAGCTGCAAGACATAGAGTCCGAACAGCAAGTACCCCAGCATGACCACCGGCACGATGTTGGTCGCTGACCAGTACTCTGAACCGAATAATGTAATGGGTCCCAGCGGCAGCCGAACCAGATCATCCACCCAGGCACCGATGATCAGGAGCACGGTACCCATGACCGCCACCATATAGGTGGTAATTCGGGCGAAGATCGGCTCTGCTCCCGCTTTCTTCCCTCGTCTCAGGAAAAACGGCTGCCATCCCATATTAAAGCCCATCACCAGGATGAGCATTAGAACGCCCAATTTGTAGCCGGCTGAGTATAATCCCACCGTTTCCAGGGTGGTCAGCCAGCGCAGCATGTAGCGGCCGGCTAACTCGATGGTCATCGTAAACAAGCCTGCCAATAGAAGGGGGAGTCCGAATCTTAACAGGATCTTGAGTAGCCTTATGGAGAAGGTCGGCAGTGAAATATGGCGGACGAGGCTGGCCATGGTGAGCAGGAACAGGGTCCCCGAGGCGATGAGGTTGGCGACCAAAGCCCCGGCAACGCCCATCCGGTAATGGACAACCAGCAGGATGTTCAGCGCCATCGTAATCGTTACGTTGACCAGGCTGAACGTGATGTACGGCAAGGGTTTCTCGTCAGCCCGATAGAGATGCATGGGGATGGTCCAAAGCGTGTCCAGGAATACGATTCCCGTCAGGATAGCGATCCATTCTGGCCGGGGAGTTCCCAACAAGCTGCCCGCCAGGAGTGACCGTGCGCTTAGAATAACACCGGACAGCAGCAATCCCACAACAATCAGTGTGAGGTATACAGTGGTGACGGATGCTCGTTGTTTCTCTCTGTTCTCTCCGACGTAATAGCGCAACAGGGCGCTATCGAGTCCCATATGGTAGATGATCAGGCCAAAGGCTGAGAAGGCGAAGGCCAGGGAAAGGATGCCCATATCCTCGGGAGCCAGTGCATTGGTATACAATGGTAGGAGCAGAAAGGATACCGCCCTAGTGGCCAGGTGTCCAATCACATAGGCCAGCGATTTGCGTCCCAGCCCGAAGATGTCCTGCCGCATGGAGGACCGGCGACCCGCTTCATCAGCCGTTTCTGTCAGGGTTATATCTTGCTCGTGGATATTTTCAGTCATGACCGCTAGCCAAGGGGATGGGCAGTAATGGTACCGTTGGTGATTCCGCTTTGGGGGACTCTACGTCCTTGCTTTCAGATCGATGGTCAGGGTGTCGCGGAACATGCCGCTGGCACCGAAACTCTCCTTGAAACGGGCCAGACCGAAATTCGGTTCCATGAACACGGTAAAGATCCCGAAATCCAGGTACCGGAATCCTTTCTCTACGGCCCAGCAGATCATCTCGAAGAAGAGCAGGTTGACCGCCCGGTATTGCTGGTAGGCCTCGTCGTGGCTGATGTAGAAGGCCAGCGTAACATCGGGATTGGCCTCGAAAATAGTGATGCCGGCGATCATGCGGTCGTCAAGGTGGGCTGCCAGGAGGTGGATTTCGTCGGGGAAAAGTTCTGCCAGCCGCAGAAGTTCGTCCAGGGTGTGGGTTGGCTGAACATTATGGCGGCGCTTAAGGTTGTGTATGAGAATGTCGTAATACCGCTTGAGATCATCGCTGAAATGTACCTGGACCCCTGACTGGCGTGCCTTCTTCACCGCCCGTCGGGAAGCATCGGTGAACTTGGCCAGATTCTCTTCCGGAGTTGGCTCCAGATGCAGGATACTGGATACTTCGCGCCTGTGATACTGAAATCCATGCTGCAGGAGGGCAAAGTCCACGTAGTTCGACAAGCGACGGTTGTAAATGGTGGGGGGAAGGGTCAGGGATATGCGTTGGAATCCCTGATCCTGCGCGTACTCGATGAGGCTCTGCACTAGATCATAACTATTCTGGAATGACAGGCCGATGGGGGTGACCAATCCGCCGTAGGAGGCACCGGGGTGGGAAA
>CP070656.1:2443313-2448802 GCA_020355065.1 Fidelibacterota bacterium
GGACGGTAGCGCAGTTCCGGATGCCGGTCATAGGCTTCCACCGCCAGTCCGAAAGGCCCTGCTACGGAAATAGTATCGGTGATGACATAGCGGCCCGGTCTGACTCTTACGACTGGAATAATGGAGGGCAGGGTACTGCCGTGAGCTACCGTGGCTGGCGATAGCGGAATAATGGCCAGAGACTCAAACTCGGGATGGGTATCATCCTCGAAGGCCACTCCGTGAGTCAGTGGATTGAGGGGATAGTTGCCGGGATCCCGGATCTCGAAATGCAGATGTGGCCCGGAGATCGTGCCGGTGTCCCCGGTATATCCGATGATATCACCTCGCCGGATCGGGTAATCGGTGCGCTGGAAGCGAAGGTCGAGCGCATAGTGTCCCCTCTGTTCCTGCAGGACGCGAACGCGCTGGTCCAGATGGGGGGTAAATTTCTGGAGATGGGCGTAGACCGCTACCCGCTTGTCCTTCAGGCGCAGGTATATGGCCTTGCCATAGCCCTGGGTGCTCACGAGAACCCGGTCGATGAAACCGTCCTCTACGGCCACCACCGGGTAGCCGCTGCCGCCGTTAGTGGAGATGTCCAACCCGGCGTGATAGCGGCGTGGGGGGCGCATGTCTCCGAAAGTTGCGGTGATCTTACGGCCCGCTTCGGTAGGCCATTCGTACTCCTGCCCCAGGCCCACACCGGCCAGCAGTAGAAGTCCCACGAAGGCGACGCGATAATGATGGAAAGAATAATCCACGAGATGGAAATTTAAAGCATCGGAACGGGGCAGGTTGCGATAATCTATGTCCGCGGGGAATGGGGTGGATGGATTATGCCAATCAGAGAAATGGGGAAAGAACCGTCCTTTCCCCTGTCGATGATGGCGCCTCGCCAGTAAATTCAGCCCCGTATCTGGTTGAGTTAAGAATGCAGATCAGCACCCTATTGCGCCTGTACAAGTCCGTCGGGTATATCAAGAAACCACCACGGGAAGTAATCTTCTCCGCGCCGAATCCACCCTCCAGTAGACTCCTCTTCCTCTTTCCGTTGCGGGAGGAGACCTTGCGCGAGAGCCGGTACGTGGTGCAACAGCTGAAGAAGTATGAACCAGGCCGCAACGTCTACCTGGCCATCGCCAACATCTATCGGGACATTATCGCCTATCCGGTCAGCTCGGCGTTCTATTTCCCCGTGCAGCCTGATGATCCTCCCCGTCTGCGGATGGATGTGATGTTGGCCCGTTTCCGTAATCAGACGTTTGATGCTGTGTTCAATCTGGATCCCGAAGTAAATCTCCAGGTTGCGCGGGTCATGAGCGTTATCAAAACCCCGCAGCGGATCGGCTTCACCGGTCCCTGCGCAGATGAACTGTACAACATTCAAGTCCATATCGCCCCGGAACGACGCCTTAAACAAGCCTATGCACAAATGCTGCAGCTGTGCGACTTGGGCTCCACCGACAATCCATCAAGCGAACAACTCTCAATTCTGTGAAGGAGCACCTGCATGCTCTATGTCTATGAAGATCTCCATGCCCTCGATCTGGAACCCTTGAGCCTGACCAGGGCTACGTTCGAACTGCGCTGCGGTGCCTGCTCGCATATCGAGCGAATTCGTCGGATCGTGGGCGATCAGCCCCTGACTCTGATCGTGCGGCAGCAATTGGCCGTGGTGGTACAGGAGCGCTTACCCGAGCTGCCCGTGAATCCGGAAAAGGTGGAGGCCGGACAATGGCTGAATGGGGCGGCGCTCTGGAGTGAGACTGCCTGGGGACGCCTCCAGGGAATCTCAGGATATCTGGCCACCGGCGATCACATCACCGGTGCGAACCTTTCCGCGGAGGAGTCCACCGAGTTCTATCGTCTGCTCCAAGCCGGGAAAGAACCGCAGGTCTCCCCGGCTGCCACCGACGGACCCAAACTGCTGTCATTCCTATGGGACCACTTTCTCTCCAATAGTGAGGTCGTTACCGCCGACTTCGAACGTTGGTACCGTGACCAGGCCGCTACCTCGTTCGGCCAGGGTGTGCATGTCATCGGTGACCAGGGTGTCTACCTGGGGGAAGGCGTAACCATTGATCCGGCGGTTGTCCTGGATACCCGCCACGGCCCCATCATCATTGACGACGGCACCTCAGTAGGCTCCTTTGCGGTCATCGCCGGTCCAACCTACCTGGGACCCAAGTGCAAGATCTGGCCTTATGCGTTCCTGGAAGCGGTCTCCTTCGGGCCGGTCTGTCGCGCCATGGGACAGGTGGTAGAATCCATCATGCAGGGCTTCACCAACAAACAGCATGATGGATTCCTGGGACATGCCTATCTGGGATCGTGGGTCAATCTGGGTGCCGGCACCACCAACAGTGACCTGAAGAACAACTATGGTGATGTGAAGGTGGTGGTCAACGGCCGCAGCGTGAACAGCGGCAGCCGCTTCGTGGGCTGCTTCCTGGGTGACCATGCCAAGAGCGCAATCGGAACACTGTTCTACACCGGCACCCGGGTAGGGGTATGCGCCAACGTGTTCGGCCATGTCACCCCGCCCAAGGTCGTGCCCTCCTTCGCTTGGGGTGGGGACGGAAAAGAGCGCTACGATCTGGAGAAGTGCCTGGACACCATGGCCGTGGTGAAAGGCCGCCGGGGCGAGGAGCTGACGGAAGCCGAGCGAGCTCTCTACACGCGTTTGTATGCGGAAAATGTGTAGCCTTCCTGGTATTAGCGTCTGAGGCTGCTTCATTTCGGCAACGCCATGTTTACCGCTCCTGAGTGTAAATTTCGTTCAGCTATGTGAATCTGGGTGAACTCGCTCGCGGGATAAGAGTATAAGCCACATGGCCGACCGCCAACCATCCCTCGTGAAATCCTTTTTCCAGGGCAGGATCCTGGAAGAACTGGCCTTCCCTTTTCCTACTATGGACCCCGAAGAAGCGGACACGGTGAAGATCCTAATCGAGAACGTTACCAGGTGGGCGGAGGATAATCTTGATGCCGCCGAGGTGGACGAACAGGCCCGCTATCCCGAAGGCACCCTGGAAGCCCTGGCGGAAATGGGCATGTTCGGTATGAATGTTCCCGAGGAATACGGAGGCCTGGGTCTCTCACAGACCGCCTTCGCCCATGTTTATGGAGCACTCACCGCGATCGAGGGCTCTTTACCGGTCACCATTGGCGGGCATAGTTCCATCGGGTTGAAAGGGTTGCTGCTGTACGGTACCGAAGAACAGAAGCGGAAGTACCTGCCCGACCTGGCCAGCGGGAAGAAGTTGGCGGCCTTTGCCGTCACGGAACCGGGAGCGGGCAGCGATGCGGCCTCCATACAGAGCCGAGCCGTACGTCAGCCGGACGGCACCTGGCTGCTTAACGGACAGAAACAGTGGATTACCAATGGCGGCTTCGCCGATTTCTTCACGGTCCTGGCGAAGACCCCCATGGAGGTGGATGGGAAGGTGGAGGAGAAGATGACCGCCTTCATAGTGGATTGGGGCCTCGAGGGCTTTACCAGGGGCCCGGAGGAACACAAGTTGGGTATCAGGGGCTCCAGCACGGTATCACTCTTCTTTGATAATGTGACCTTGCCGCCTGATAGCGTGTTGGGCGAACAGGGCCGGGGCTTCAAAGTGGCCATGCAGGTCCTCAACTCGGGTCGCCTCAGTGTCGCCGCCGGTGTGGCAGGGGGAGCCAAGGCAGTTCTGAAAGAAACCGTGAAGTACGCCACGGAACGGCAGCAGTTCGGCCGCCCCATCGGTGAGTTCGAGCTCATCCAGGAGAAGATCGCCCGCATGACCGTGGACACCTACGTCGTGGAAAGTATGGCTTATCTCACCACCGGATTGATCGACCGGGGGGATGTGGATTATTCGCTCGAATCCGCCATCAGCAAGGTATTCGGCAGTGAACTAGGCTGGGAGATCATCAATGACGGCCTGCAGCTCATGGGTGGACTGGGCTACATGAAGGATTATCCCTTTGAGCGCGGGCTGCGGGATGCCCGTATCAATCTGATTTTCGAGGGGACCAACGAGATTCTGCGGCTGTTCATTGCCCTGACCGGTATGCGGGCTCCCGGCGAGTACCTGAAACAGCTGGGACGCGCCCTCCGGAATCCTGTCAAGGACGCGGGCCTACTGGCCGACTATGCCCTCCAGCGCGTACGTGGAAGGGTGTCTCATCAGCATCTGACCCTGGTGCATCCGACCCTGAAGTCACCGGCGGACCGCTTCACCCGCTATGTGCAGCGTTTTCACCGCGCGGTGAACTCCGCCCTCATGAAATTCGGCCAGGGAGTTGTGGACCGTCAATTCATGCTCCAGCGCTTCGCCGACACCGCCATCGATCTGTACGCCATGCTGGCCGTCCTCTCCCGGGTAACTGGACGTATTGAGGAGGTGGGCGAAGAGCGGGCTCAGCCTGAAATGGATATTGCCGCCATTTTCTGCGAGGGAGCCTGGCGGCGGGTCCGCCGCAATCTCCGACAGATTCGGCGGCACCAGGATCGCTCTGTCAGACGGTTGGCGGCTCATATGACCGAGCGCCAATCCTACGATTTCCCATTGTAATCCCCGACTCCCTCCGACGAGAAACATCCTTCAAAAAGGGCTTGATGCCCACGGGTGACTCGCTTACATTCAGCGGCCATTTTGAGGAGGTTTTCATGAAAATGGAGGGGATTGTTTGCCCCGCTTGTAACGAACCCTTGGACGAAGAGGAAATCGCCAAGTCCTTGGTGTGCCCCCACTGCCGCACCAATCTGAAAGACAAGAAATACCTGGATTTCGTCGAATTCCTCATGGCCCAGGGTATCGTTACCGACATGGATTTCTTCGATCAGGCGCTCTACGGCGATGATGTAGTCTATGAACCGGATATCGAGGAGCTGGATGAAACCGATCCCAATGAATTCGAGCGTATTGACCAGCAGATGCAGAACCTTGACGAAGACATCGAACTGAATGAGGTGACCACGGACGAAGAGGAGTTCCGTCAGTGGGAAGGGATTGAGGAAGATTGGGAAGAGTTTAACCGCCGCCAGAATCTGAGTCGGAACGAGTAGGACGATACCTCTCAGCAGCAAAGAAAGATCGGCTATGGATACAAGCAACGATCCCAAAACAAAACAGATACAGGTTGAACTGGATGAAAAAGTGGGCACCGGGGAATATGCCAACCTCGCTATTGTCACCCATTCACCCGCTGAGTTCGTCCTCGACTTCACCCAAGTCATGCCCGGAATGCCCAAAGCCCGGGTTCGCGCCCGAATCATCATGGCCCCTCTCCACGCCAAGGCGTTTGCCATGGCGCTGGGGGACAATATCAAGAAGTTTGAATCCCACTTCGGGGAGATCCAGGTGTCCAAGGATGACTGGGCCAAACAGTTCGGATTTAAACTGCCCCCCGACACCGTCCCCAATTAGATCGTTTCGGGAGGTACTCCTCCCATCCCCGCTGGCCTTCCACCAGGGTCCCATTCGCAGCTGGTCCTGAGTTAACTGCCGGTGTACTAGAGGTTC